>PXYV01000001.1 GCA_003023745.1 Sulfobacillus acidophilus
AATCGATTCCTTTGCGGAATAGTCCGACAATCATGGAAAGCCCTTCAGGATGTCTCCTCCACGGGCAAAATCCAGGGGTGCGAAATGTGAGTCTATCGATCAAACCACATTGAGGGCACGTGCGCGAGGTATTGCGCGGGTCCACCAAGACCACGGGGACGCCCGCCAACGCTGCTTTATAGACGATAAACGCCCGCAATTGATCAAACGCCCAACTGTGTTGGCGACGCCGCTGTGCCTTTTGAACCGTGATCCGGTCGCGGATGCCCGTCAAGTCTTCCAAAGCAATCCCGCGCCTCGTGTCTTGGGCTGTCGTCACCAGTTGTTTGGCAATGCGGTGGTTCTCGTTCGTCGCAAAGCGTTGTTCCTTGCGACGGCGTTTTTTGAGCAGACGTTTGGCCGATTTCGTGCCCTTCTTTTGCCACCGTTGGCGCAACGTGGCCTGGCGCTTCCACAGACCGTTCACTTGCCCTCCCGAGTACGTCTGGCCATCCGAATCGGAGGCGAGGTTCACGATCCCGAGGTCCACGCCCAACCAGTCGTCGGGCGCAGGCGGGGGCGGTTCGGGGACATCGACGACGACCTCCAAGAAAAAACCGGCCGTCCCGATACAGTAGATCGGCTTGGCCCCGGATGCGATCCATCCGCGCCCGATGGTACCCATCCATGACGACGGGGATGATTTGCAGACCGTTCAGGGTCAGGATCGAGACCCGATCCAATCCTTTGCACGACAGGATTCGGGGATCGTACACGATGGTCCCATGCGGGCGAAACGTCGGTTGCACCGCTTTATCCCTTTTGTAGGCTTCCGCCACTTTGCTAATCGCCCGCACCGTCATTTGGGCCGACAAGCTAAAGGTCGCCCGAATGTCGGCATAGACCAGCTTTTGCAGGTGGCCCTTGTTCGCCGTGCGTTCCCGAAACGCGACGGCGGCAATGGCATTGCAGGCGGCGTTGAACCGCTCCATCGTCTCCAACAACGATTGCGCTTGGTCGGGCGTCGATGGCGCATGCGGGATGAGACCACAGCCTGCGTGGGGGTTGGGTCGTGGCGGTCCCAAAAAGGGGGGTAACGTGCCCTCGACGAGGTTAACCAGTGTCATCCGTCGCGCAGTCGGTATGTACAGGGCTATCGCGTTGGCATAATATCCAGGAAGAAATAATCGAATCGTGAACCAGCTTGGATTCACAGGCTGTCGTTGAAAAACCTGGCTTTAAGGCGCATGTCATCCATGGGACGCATCGTGCGTTTGGTGTAATTCTAGAGCGGTGTTTTTAGCATAAGATCTTTTTTGCTGGTCTCGAAGCAGTGGACGTGCGCAAAAGATGGCGACGGACGGTGTAACGCCGGTGAAACGGTGCCGGGCAGGACGCTGGTGTGGGCAATGGCAGGTGCTTTCAGACGAAAGAAGAATCTGATGGCCGGTAGTATTAGGTCGTCCCTAGTCGTTGAGCCTTGAACTCACTTTGGCTAAACGCGGATCGGCACGTTCGAATGCGTCACCTATTGGGTCCTGGTCAAATCGCTATGAGAGTGCTTGACGTAGGGCGGCTTACGCGAGAATACCTGGCGAACACGCCCAATGAGTGGCACAATGATATTAGCGGTGCACGGCCGTCCTAGGCGGTCGTCATATTCCAGGTAAAGGCGGTGAAGGGACGACCTTCGGTCGCTAGGATGATGGATATATTTGAAGAGATGGCTCGGCGAGGTCACGAGCAAGTCATTTTTAATTACGATCGCACGTCAGGTCTTAAGGCGATTATTGCGATTCACGATACGACGCTCGGCCCGGCCTTGGGCGGATGTCGGATGTTGCCTTACGCCACCGAGGAGGCGGCGTTGACCGACGTATTGCGATTGTCCGAGGGAATGACCTACAAGGCTGCCGCCGCCGGATTAGATTATGGTGGCGGGAAAACGGTGGTGCTTGGCGACCCCGCCACGGACAAGTCAGAAGCTTTGTTTCGCGCGCTGGGGCGGTTTATCGACACTCTGAATGGACGTTACCGCACGGGCGAGGATGTGGGTACGTCGGAAAACGATTTTGTCCATTCTCTTCGAGAAACGCGGTTTTTAGTGGGCTTACCCCAGGCTTACGGCGGGTCCGGCGATACTGGAGACAATACGGCATTAGGTGTCATGCAGGCTATCCGGGCGGGATTGATGCACCGCTTCGGAACCACCTCCCTGAAAGGGCGACGAGTAGTCGTTCAAGGGTTGGGGAAGGTTGGCTATCACGTGGCGCGACGCTCCGTCGAAGAAGGAGCCGACGTCATTGCGGCGGATATCAATCCCCACGTTGTCGGACGCGTCGCGTCAGAGTTGGGATTAGAACCCATGGATCCGTGGGCGGTCGTAGAGACATCGTGCGACGTGTTTTCCCCGTGCGCGTTAGGCAATGTTATTAACGCAGAGACGGTGAATAAGTTGGAGTGCCAAATTGTGGCAGGCTCGGCCAACAATCAATTAGAAGACGACAGCTTGGCGGACACTTTGCGGGAAAAGAACATTCTCTACGCTCCTGACTTTATTGCCAACGCAGGCGGCTTAATTCAGGTTGCGAATGAAATTCAAGGGTATAATCCGGAACGCGTGAAACATCAGATCGAGTCCATTTATGATTTGCTGTTGGCGATATTTGAGGAAGCTGAACGCACCCATCAATCTACGATGACCGTGGCCATGAAGCACGTGCGTCAGCGGCTTGTGCTGGTGCACGATATTCGCCGTATTCGCACGTCATAGTCGCCACGGTTAAAGCGGCGGGCTGATATTGGATGAGCCGGCATAGGAGGCGGGTATGACCAACCTAAGTTGTTGACATGTTGAGAATGCTGCCAGGGGGGATGTGTAGTGGCAATAGATGTGGGGAAGCCATTTGATTCGTCGCAATCAGAGGCCTCAGATCCATATCGTGGACATCGGCAATATCGCACCGTGTCGGGATTACCCATTCGAGCTGTCTATAAGGCAGACGATCGGCCGCCCGCGGAAAGTATTGGAGAACCGGGGCAATTTCCGTACGTGCGAGGAATACACGACACCATGTACCGCGGTCGTCTGTGGACGATGCGCCAGTTTGCAGGCTTTGGAACGGCTCGTGAAACCAATCAACGGTTTCGGTATTTGCTCGCGCAGGGTCAAACCGGTCTTTCGGTCGCATTTGATATGCCGACCCTCATGGGATATGACTCAGATGATCCGCAAAGCCTGGGCGAAGTCGGACGCGAGGGGGTTGCCATTGACTCCATTCAGGACATGGAGCGCCTATTTGAAGAGATTCCGTTGGGCCAAGTATCGACGTCGATGACGATTAACGGGCCAGCGCCAATTATTTGGGCTATGTATTTGGTGGCTGCAGAGCGGCAAGGGGTCCCTTGGGACCAATTGCGGGGTACGTTGCAGGCCGATATCTTGAAGGAGTATATCGCTCAGAAGGAGTGGCTTTTTCCGCCGCGACCATCGATGCGCGTTATTGTCGATATGATGGCTTTTGCTACAGAGCATGTGCCGCGCTGGAACTCCATCAGTATTAGCGGATATCATATTCGCGAGGCTGGGTCCACCGCGGTGCAAGAACTCGCATTTACTCTGGCGGATGGATTTGCGTATGTTCAGGCAGGCATTGAGGCCGGTTTAGATGTCAACGCGTTTGCACCGCGACTTTCTTTCTTTTTCAATTCCCACATTGACTTTTTTGAAGAGATTGCCAAATTTCGTGCCGCCCGCCGGATTTGGGCCCGACACATGAAAGAACAGTTTAAGGCCACAAATCCGAAGGCGTGGATGATGCGCTTTCACACCCAGACGGCTGGCTGTTCGTTAACGGCCCAGCAGCCGGAAAACAATATTGTGCGCACTACCCTCGAGGGCTTGGCGGCGGTGTTGGGTGGCACCCAGTCGCTGCATACCAATTCCATGGATGAAGTCCTTTCCCTACCTACTGAAAAGGCCGTCAAAATTGCTCTGCGCACCCAGCAGATCATCGCATTTGAGAGCGGGGTCGCAAATACTGTTGATCCTTTGGCGGGATCGTATTTTGTTGAGTCGCTGACGGACGAAATGGAGCGTCAGGCCGAAGCGTATTTTGCACGCATTGGTGAGATGGGCGGGGTGCTCAACGGAATTGAAAATGGATTTTTTCAGCGCGAGATCGCGGAGGCCTCGTACCGCTATCAAAAGGAAATTGAGAATCACGAACAGATTATGGTGGGTGTCAATGCTTTTATTGAAGACGATAGGGATGAGCGTATCCCCATTTTGAAGATTGATCCGGCGGTGGAGACGGAGCAGCAGCAAGCAACGCGACGTTGGCGCGCCCAGATTGATCGCCAGGCGCTTGACGATCGGTTAGGGCAATTGCAAGAAGCGTGCGCGGACAACCAAGCTGCGCTCATGCCGAAAATTATCGAGTGTGTCAGAGCCGGTGCGACTGAAGGCGAAATTGTGCGAGCAATGAAGGCGGTATTTGGGGGTTGGCGCGAACGTCCGGTGTTTTAGGAATTCGCGTGACCCTTGTCAAAGGCGTCGCGTTTTGCTGGATATGAACGGCAGAGCGCTGCCGTCAAGAAGCAAGATCCGACCGACGAGCGTCGCGTCGTGGCAGTCCCGGTCTTGATCGGTGAGATGGGCTTGACGTTTCCATCGACGCAATGGTGGCCCTGATCGAGGTCCACCCGAGGAGGAGTCTTTTTGGCAACCTTTTGGACCGATGTGGTAACGAGTAACCCCGCTATCACCGTGATAGTCACCGACGCGGATCAGAACGGCACAATCTTGGCGACGGGTGGCCAGGCTTTGTTATCGTCTCGACGTGCGAGTGACCGTCTTCACTCTTTGGAGGGGCGGTTTGTTACTGCTGGTTTTTGGGACAGCCATATCCATCTGGTCGATTATGGGATAAGTTTTGCGCGAATACAGTTTGACTCCCACGACAGCCTGGAGGTGGTCTTAGAAAAAGTGCGAAGCGCGGCTGCCCAACTTCCCGACGATGCTTGGCTGGTAGGACAAGGTTGGAATCTGCAGGCGCTCGGGGCGATTCCGACACGGGCTGCGTTGGATGCTGCTGCCGGTGCGCATCCGGCGCTGTTGTTGAGTTTGGATCACCACACGGTGTGGATGAATCAGCGAGGTTTGGCCCGAGTGCACGTTCGCGATCGGGATTTGACGTCACCGATGCAGGGAATTTTGCGGGAACGTATCGCTTTTGCTGTGCACGAACAAGTGGTGGCAGAAACCGTTGCAGACCGGACCCGCGCCGTGAGGAGCGCAGTTGAAGCGCTTCATCGTCGTGGATTGGTAGGTGTGACAACTATTGAGGAGCCAGCAGGATTTGCGGCGTTGCAAGACGTGACACCGCCATTGCGCGTGCAGATTTTCATGCGGGAAGCGGCCGGAGAGGGATTGTTGAGCGCAGGGTTTCATAGTGGGTTTGGCAACGATTTTCTGCGCGTGCTGGGGGTGAAGTTGTTTGCAGATGGTGCCTTGGGGTCGCACACCGCGTGGATGCTGGATCCCTACGAGGGGAGTGATGACAACCGTGGAATGAGTACCATCGATCCAGCACAGCTGGCGACCTGGGCGCGGCGTCTGGGAGCAGGTGGTTTGTTGGCGGCTGTGCACGCCATTGGCGATCGCGCCGTGCGCGAGACGGCGCAGGCTTTGTGTGCAGTTGACTGGAAAGCGAGCGCCAGCAGTCGCATTGAACATGCCCAACTGCTTGACGATGCGGACCTCGACAGGCTGAAAACGGGGAACATTGCCCTTTCGATGCAGCCGGCGCATTTATTGTTTGATCGAGATATTGCGGATGAACATTGGGGTCCGCGCAGCCGACGCGCCTTTCGGTTTCGTGACATTCTCGACGCCGGTATTCCGTTGATTTTTGGGTCAGACGCGCCCGTTGCTGATCCCGATCCGGTAACGGGATTATGGGCGGCGGTACATCGCGCCAATCCCGGCCGGTCACCGTGGTTTCCAGCCCAATGTTTGACGCCGGACGAGGCGATTTGGTGTTATACGCGAGGCCCTGCTCTTGCCGATCATCGGCCATCGGGCGTGATTGCGCCTGGGTATTGGGGAGATTTTACGGTATGGAGCGAAGATCCCCGTAAGGCGTTGATGGAGCAAGAGCCGGAGCGGCTAGAAGTGGTGGGCACCATCGTTGGTGGGCGCACCGTTCTTTAAAGAAAGCCCAGTGCCAGCGGTCTAGGCGCTGGACAACCGCGGCGACCGCGCCATAGGTCAGAAGACTTGCAAAATGACTCGCCGAGCCTGATCTCATTGGTGCCGCTCAGGTTCATTATTCCTTCCCGAGGAGCAATGTGCATGCGGTATTTTCAGAAGTCCGAGGGCTCCCATCGCATCGTTGGGCAATGAACCTCTCCTGCCGGTTGGCCTCTACCAGGCGCGGCGGGGGTTTCTGGATTCGTTCCCAGAAATTCATGGTTCGTTGACCGTTGCGTAAGAAGCTGTGGATCTCCCAGGTCTTGTGCGATTTCCCCGGGCGTTACTTCGGACCGCTCCGGCCCTCGTTTCCGAAAAATGTGCGTGGTTTTTTGAGGCTTGGTCGGCGGTTCTCCGGAAAAAGGCTTTTTGATAACCGCTTCGCGATCACGACGGCCGCATCGTGGTGCAGGTATACCGGACCCTGTGTGGAGGAATTTTCAACGGGTGAATTCGACAACACGTGTCGAGAATTGTGGATATCATGGGGATAACAGTGTGTAAAAACTGTAGATAACTTCTAAGCAGTGGAAGGAAATGAGTACCTACGCCGAGAAAGGGGAGAGAGCAGGGTAAAGGAGGACTGACAATGATTGAACGCAGATGCTTCGCGTGCGGATCCCAAGATGTAGTCGATACGGGGCCCTTAACCGTGCATGGCCAAAAGGCGGTGGTGCGGGTCGATTCAGCGCGACAGTGCATACTTTGTGGAAACCTTGAGATTACCGTGCCGCAGTTACTTCTGGTGAAACTCTATCCTCCCGGTGTTCGCTATCTCACACCTGAGCGCCGGGCGCGGGCGCAGGGACGTCGGCGCGTGCGGCGCCGCCTAGGCCTGTAGAGCAGGCACAGTACGGCGTACATAAGGCGGCCGATTCGGCAAGTTCAAGGGTCGGCCGTCCGTCTTGATTTGCGATTATACAAGCTTTACACCGGTCCGGAAAAGACGGTCGTAACCCGCTCGATTATAAAATGGTTTTCCGACTGCGGTCGATTTGTCCTATAATTTGGACGTGTCACCCAGAAGCTCTTGGCAGGCGATGAATAGGCTGTGACTGTCTTGGAAAGGGGTCGGTGTACGCCGAGGTGACCGAGCGGGGTTAGCTTTGGGCCAAGACGGTTGAGCCGTTAAGGTGCGTAGCGGCGCTACCCCTGCATGATGGTGTAACACGGGGGCCTTAGGTCCGAGCATTTTCAGTGGGGCCGTGCGTGCATGTGCGGCGGGTGAGCCCGATTGCTAGCTAGCGCTGGAAGAACCGAGTATTCGCGTGGTTGGCGCATCGGCAATGGTCTGCATTACGTTTGCGCTTATCAGGGGATCTATCAGTAGTGGAAAGGCAGGGTTCCGTTATTTCACACCAACGGGCTTGGTCCGCAATATTGGAAAATGGTCGATACTTGGCAGACGACAACACGATATTAATGCTGAGCTTGGCGGTCGAGATGGGAAGACCACTTTTGTTGGAAGGCCCCTCAGGTAGCGGTAAGACCGCGCTAGCCGAGGCTCTGGCGAGAGGATTGGTGCAGCCGTTAGTGCGGCTTTCCTGCTACGAGGGACTTGGTGCGAGTGAGGCCTTGTACGACTGGAATTATCACGCGCAATGGGCAAGCCTGACACAAAATGGATCAAGTAATCCTTTTGCCGACGAATTTTTGTTGCCGCGGCCGTTACTGCAAGCAGTCCAAGAGCCGCGATCCATCTTGCTGATTGATGAGGTGGACCGGGCCGATGAGGCATTTGAGGCACTGCTGTTGGAATATCTGAGCGAATTCCAGATTTCCATTCCCGAACGTGGCACTGTCAAAGCGGAACATCCGCCCATTACCCTTTTGACGTCCAATCGACAGCGTGCCTTGTCCGACGCCTTGCGGCGCCGATGTCTGTATCTATTTGTCGACTGGCCCAATCACCAGCGCGAAGAAACCATCGTCGAGTTTCACGTTCCTGACATCAACACTCAGGTGAGGCGGGCCTTGGTGCAGACAGTGCACATACTCAGGAGTTGGGGGTTGCTTAAACCTCCCGGATTGTCTGAGACCATCGATTGGGCACGTGCAACAGCACTGCGCGGTGTGACGGATTGGGAACGCTCGTGGGTGGAAAAGACACTGGGACTTGTGATCAAAGACGCTCTGGACTTAGAGCGCGTGCAGGAACGGATCGATGAATTGGTCGTGGACCCCAATACGTGACTCCCCCCGGTGCAGCCATCGGGTGCTCCTGCAGCCGACTCGGAGCCGCCGGCGGGACTTTTAGACGGCCAATCCGATGATGAGACGGCCGTTCGGCAGGAAGGTCGCATTCGGGCTGGTTGGGCGTTGGGACATGACATCAATTCCGGATTGCCTGAGTCCTTTCCTGCATGGCTTCTCGCAATTCATGCAAATTCGGGCCCGTTTGAACGAGTAGTCCGGCGCGGTCAGCGCCGTGGTGCCGCTGTGGCTGTGGATTGGAGCAAGACCTTGAAACGGTGGTCCCGTCGCGGCCATTCGGATGCATCCTTGGTGTGGCGCAAGACGTACCAGGGGCCGGGTGCGATCGCCATACTGTGGGACGTCTCGGGGTCAATGGCTAGCTACGTCGACTGGTATTTTCCGTGGCTGTTTCAGGTGGCGCGTCAACGCAAGGATGTGCGAGTGTTTGCGTTTGGAACGGAGTCGGTCGAATTGACGCCATATTTTCTGGGGTCGTACCAGCAGGCGGTAGCGGCAGTTTATGCGCAAATCCATCTGTGGGGGGGCGGAACTGCCATTGGTCAAGTGTTTAGCCAATGGCATAAAGCGTATGCAGACCAGCTCTTGGACCCTGCGGCGCGCATCGTGGTGATTAGCGACGGATGGGATGCAGGCCCGCCTGAATATCTGGAACAAGTCATGTTGCGCATGGCACAACGCGCGCGGGAGATCTACTGGATTAATCCGCTAATGGTAACTCCCGGGTTTGAACCGAGGACTCGTGCTCTTAAGATTGCGTTACGATATACTCGGTTGATGACTGCGGGCGCTACCATCGATGATCTGCGGCGCTTGACCTGGCGGTGGGGGTTAGAGGTCTAGGCCGTGCAGCAAAAACGAGGGGGATGCAATGAAACCGGCGGCATTTGAATATATCCAAGCGGCTTCCGTGGAAGAGGCGATCCAAGCCTTAGCGGATCATCCACAGGCAAAGATTTTGGCAGGCGGCCAAAGTTTGGTGCCTTTGATGAATTTCCGGTTAAATCGTCCCGGAATGCTGGTAGACGTAAACAATATTGATGATCTCGCGACCATTGCGGTAAAGGACGCGGGACTCGCGATCGGCTCATTAGTAAGACATCAACGGTTAGTGGAGGATGCCTTGATTGGCGACCGCCTGCCCATTCTTGCTCAGGCCGCCAGCCATATCGGCCATTGGGCCATTCGCAATCGCGGTACCATTGGCGGTAGCTTGGCCCATGCGGATCCGGCTGCAGAACTGGTGGCCCTCATGATCGCCCTAAACGGGACGTTAGTCGTGCGTTCGCATCGGGGAGTGCGCCGTCTGACTGCGGACGAATTCTTTCTAGGGTACTTTACCACAGCGCTGGAACCGACCGAGATCATTGTGCAGTGTGAGATTCCCGCACCGACCGGCCGCATGGGTTTTAGCGAAGTGGTGCGTCGGCCCGGGGACTTTGCGCTGGCGGGAGCTATCGTGGCGCAAAGTGGCGCTGCTGGTTGGGTGACTTGGTTCGGGTTGGGATCGCGCCCTGAGCGCTTTTCGGTTTCTCATTGGGGCCAGGACGACGGGGAGCGGCACGCCATGCTTGGCGAATTGGCCACGCGCATGATGTTGGCCGAAGATGAAGAGTACAAACGGGATATCGCAGTGAACGCAGCTATGCGTGCATATCGGCAAATTAAGGAGGGCAAGTAGGGATGCCAACAGAAGAAGCCCGGACTGCGATTGAATTGAACGTGAACGGTATCACTCATCGCCTTGATGTGTCTCCGCGCTGGTCCTTGGCGGACGTACTGCGACACCAGCTCGGATTGACCGGCACCCACGTGGGGTGCGAGCAAGGCGTGTGCGGGGCCTGCACGGTGTGGCTCGACGGTCTGCCGGTACGTAGTTGCCTTATGTTCGGTGTGCAAGCGCAAGGACACCAGGTGACAACGGTCGAGGGAATTACCCCTAGCACCGGCTTGAGCCCCTTGCAGACAGCATTTCAAGAACATCATGCTTTGCAGTGCGGTTTTTGCACTCCAGGCATGCTCCTCACGGCCCAAGCGCTGTTGGATCGCAATCCCAAGGCCGAGGAAGGCGAGATTCGCGCGGCTTTGAGCGGTAATCTGTGTCGTTGCACCGGTTATCAATTTATCGTTGACGCCGTTTTGGCGGCACGTGATGCAGGGAGGGATGCGTAGTGGACCAGGCAATGCGGCCGCAAATGATGGGAGCTCGGGTATCGCGGGTTGAGGATCCGCGGCTTTTGAGTGGTCAGGCCCGCTATTTGGATGATGTGGACGTTCCGGGCATGTTGGAAGTGGCGTTCGTACGTTCTCCCCATGCAGCGGCGGAAATTGTGGCGATGCGCCTAGATAAGGCGCGCCAACATCCCGGTGTGTTTGCCGTGATGACGTATGACGATTGTCCGGTAATGCTGTGGGATCGTGCCGAGTACGATATTGGCCAGCCATGTCTGGCGCACGGTGAAGTAACGTATGTGGGTCAGGCGGTGGTGGCAATTATCGCCGAGAATCGCTATGTTGCTGAAGACGCGGCTGAGCTTGTGGAAATTGAATACCGACCGCGCACTCCTGTGCTTGACATGCGCGAGGCGATCTTAGAGCGGCCACGACGGGTGCACGCGGAAACCAGCAATGTATTTTTTCACGAGGAGTATGCGACGGAGGGTTTTTCTGAGGCGTTTGACCGCGCTCCGCACCGCTTGAGCGCCACGTTTCGCACCAATCGGCAAACGGCGGTGTCTTTAGAAGCGCGGGGGACTGCAGCGATGATTGACGCTGCGAGTGGGCGGTTGACGGTGTATGCCTCTACCCAGTCTCCTCATCGGATGCGCGAAGACATCAGCAACTTGCTGGATATTCCAGAACAGCTGGTGCGCGTCATTGTCCCTGAAGTGGGCGGAGGATTTGGCATGAAGGCCAACTGTTATCCTGAAGACATTGTTGTCGCCAAAGCGGCCTTAGCGTATCGCAAGCCCGTGAAGTGGGTGTCGGACCGCACGGAATCGTTGCTAAGCGATGTCCATGGTCGCGACGACATTCACGACGTTGAAGTGGCATTTGCAGATGATGGAAAAATCATAGCGATTCGCGATCATCTGATGGCGGATGGAGGGGCCTATCCAGCCTACCCGTTCTCGGGGGCTGTGGGCGAGACCAGCTTGGCCGCCCGTGTGTTGACAGGTCCATATGATATCGCTCATCTGGCCACCGTGATCGACTGCACGTACTCCAATAAGGTGCCGTTAGGCGCATATCGCGGAGTGTGGGGGCCGATTGCCTCCTTTATTCAGGAAGGCCTGGTGGAACGCGTGGCGCGCTACTTGTCGTTGGATCCGGCACAAGTGCGTCGTCGCAATATGATTCGTCCGGATCAGTTCCCCTATCGTAATGCAGCCGGCATGCCGTACGACGAAGGTTCTTACCTGGCATCTCTTGAGGATGCGTTGAAATTGATCGACTATGACGGTTTTCGTCGCCGCCAACAGGAACTCCGTACCCAAGGACGCTACTTGGGATTGGGGATCTCAGCGTTTGTGGAACCGACCGCGATGGCGTCGTCGGAAGCCGGGTCGGTTGGCTACGAGTCGTGCACGATTCGGATCGAGCCCTCCGGCCGTGTGACGGCTGCGTTGGGATTGGGGCCGACCGGTCAGGGGCACGAAACGACCATGGCCCAAATTTTGGCGGACCAGTTGGGTGTGCGTTTTGAGGATATTGTGGTACTCCATGGCGATACAGATAGTGCGCCGTATGGAGGCGGAACCGGCGGCAGCCGTTCTGGGCCGATTGGCGGTGGGGCGGCGCTAGTCGCGGGCCGACAAATGCGCCAGCGGTTAATTAAGTATGCGGCACATCTGTTGGAGGCCGGAGAAGATGACATTGAATTGGGTCATGGCGAAGCCTGGGTGGCCGGGGTTCCGGATCGTTCGATAAGTATTCGAACCATTGCGCAGACGGCATACACAGATGTGAAAAAGATTCCGCCTGGGCTTCCGATCGGGTTGGAATTGACCGAGCGCTATTTACCCAAACGCCCTGTGTCTTTTTCCAACGGTACGCATATTGCCGAGGTTGAGGTGGACATTCAAACAGGCATTGTGCGAGTAACTCGCTATGTGGTGGTGAACGACTGCGGCCGGCTGATCAACCCCACGATTGTGGAAGGACAAATCCATGGCGGGGTGGCACAAGGCATCGGTGCCACGTTGTTCGAAGCTTTGCATTACGATAGGGACGGACAACTGACGACAACCTCGTTGATGGATTACTTGTTGCCTGAAAGTACCGACGTGCCGCGTATGGTGATCAAGCATATCGAGACGCCGTCTTCAGGCGAGGGGGGGATTAAGGGGATGGGCGAAGGATCGCTGATTGCGTCTCCAGCCGCCGTGGCGAACGCAATTTCCGATGCCTTAGCACCGTTTGGGGCCATGGTGGACACCTTACCGGTGACACCGGCCATGATTCGTGCCATGGTCAGTTGAGCGTGCACGGTGATTGACGTGTGAGCTTGTGACATAAGTCCAGGCGAGGCATAGGCCGTAGGTGGCCAAAGGGGTGTAAGGGCATGAAGCCGGAGGATCTTTTCGCGATTGGGTTGAGGGGTGAACTGGTTTTTGATCCGGTTCGCCCGTACCTCTATTTTACGGATACACGGGCAGATAAAGGGGAGAACCGGACCCAAAGTCGGTTGGGCCGACTTCGGGTCGATACCTTAACGGTAGACTTCATCACTAGCGGCCCCGACGATTCTCGCCCGACGCCGTCACCTGACGGACAGCACCTAGCTTTCTTGTCGAGCCGGTCCGGCAGCCGACAAGTGTGGGTGTTGCCTTTGAGCGGTGGGGAACCCTGGCAGATGAGTGCGATTGAAGGCGGAGTCAAGGATCTCTGCTGGGCACCGAATTCGCAGGGGCTTGTGGTGGTGGCCCATATCGCGCATGGTTTGTTGGAGCACGAGCAGGCGGCCTCGAAGGCCCCGGGGCACGCGGCATCAGATCAGCAACGGGAGCAATATTTTAACCGAGATGTGCGACACATCACGCATCAGTACTACAAGCTAGACGGCTCTGGGTATTTTGACGACGGCCGCGACCAGTTGGTGTGGGTTTCGCTGGATCGCAGCATGCGACTATTGACCAGCGGATTTCATCATTATGCACAGCCGCAATTCTCCCCTGAGGGGTCGGTTTTGTACTATCTTCGTCGGGCGTACGATCCGGAATCCGGCCATCCTGCGCAAACAGACATTGAACAATTGGATTGGGCTACCGGTACGGTTGCGACTTTGCCTTTAGGCGGCTTGGCGGTCTCGACGCTTGCGGTGTCAGCGGACCACCGTTATTTAGCGTTTCAGGCGACGCGGTTGGAGGATCAGGGGTATGGCCTGACCAGACTGTACGTGTGGGATCTCAAAGATGATCAGCTCCGTGATTGGTCTGGCCACTTGGATCGATCGGTTGGGGACGAGAGCACGAGCGATATGCCGGCATTGTCTACGGCTCGCCCCGCCTGGCAAGGACAGAGCGTTATTACGCTGTTGTCGGATGCAGCCAGGGTCATACCGGTTCGCTTGACAGCCGAAGGTGTCGAGCGATTGTGGGACCGACAGTGTGTTGTGTACGATTTTGCCTTGGGTGGGGACGTGATGGCCTTGGCCGTGTCAGACCCGGTCCACCCGTCGGGCATCGTGCTTGTGCATCGCGATGGACGCGAACAGACATTTTGGGCGAACACACCGTGGCCGGCTGAGCACGGCCCGGTGATGCCTCGTGAAACGTGGGCGGTGCAAGCCGATGGCACGCGAGTTCATACGTGGGCGATTGTACCAGATGGTCCCGGCCCATGCCCCGGCGTTCTTGAAATTCATGGAGGCCCCATGTCGATGTATGGCTATCGCTACATGCACGAATTTCAGTGCCTGGCCTCGCAGGGATATGCCGTAATTTACACGAACCCACGCGGGTCGCAAGGCTATGGTGCCCAGTTTTGCCAAACGATTATGGGGCAGTGGGGTGAGAAGGACTATCGGGACGTGATGGCTGGACTGGAACAGGCGTTAACGGTTTGGCCTGACATTGATGGGACAAAACTTGGGGTGGCGGGAGGAAGTTACGGCGGATTTATGGTCAACTGGATTGTCTCGCATACCGATCGATTCATGGCGGGTGTCACCATGCGGTCGGTGGTGAATCGCTTCAGCGCTATGGGCTCGAGCGACCTGGGGTGGTTGCGCGTTCCACAGTACGGGGATCGACCGTGGTGGGACGATCCTGCACCGTACTGGGAACAGTCTCCATTAAAGTACGCCTCCGCTATTCACACGCCCTTATTGATCGAGCATCAAGAGCATGACTTTCGATTGCCGATTGAGCAAGGCGAACAACTGTACGCAGCCTTGAAATATTTAGGTCGGCCCGTTGAAATGATCATGTATCCCAATGAGTCCCATGGTATGAGCCGCACCGGCAAACCCTGGCACCGTGTCTATCGGTTGAGGAGCATTATCCGATGGTTTAACCGCTACCTGGGTGATGGGAATGCTAGCGTTTAGTCGACAATCTTAATTGCCGTCATGTGATCGCCGGCGCGCACTTGGTCGAGGACGTCAAACCCCTCTACAAGTTGGCCGAAAACGGTATGCTTGCCGTCCAAGTGGGGTTGAGGGGTGTGACAGATGAAAAACTGGCTGCCACCGGTATCTTTGCCGGCATGAGCCATGGACAAGGAACCCCGGACATGTTTATGAGGGTTTCCGTCTGTTTCGCACTTGATGGTATAGCCGGGTCCGCCGGTGCCGTCACCACGGGGACACCCGCCTTGAATCACAAAGTTGGGAATAACCCGGTGGAAGGTGAGCCCGTCGTAAAACTGTGCCCGGGCTAGTTTGGAGAAGTTAGCCACCGTACCGGGTGCTTCATGGGGATATAAGTCGAGCACCATCCGGCCTTTGTCGGTCTCAATGATCGCTTGCATTGTATGCCTCCTGCTCGGTTGGATTACGCCGTCAGTCTGCGTTCACTCAGCAACTGCTCCGCTAAAGCGAGTTCTTCAGGCGTCAATGGTTGCTGTTGCAATCGGAAGTGTTGCGAAAACCCGTCGCGCAATGCGGTTTCCACCGATTCAATCGTGAGCGTGGACATGCCGGGAAGACGGGTCAATGCGGTTACCGCATTCGGATCAAGAACCAGATCGCTGCCCGCCCGTTGATAGAATTCCTGTAACAGGGCGGTGGTGGCGACCGGATCTTGACGAATCAAGAGCATGCCACTGACTAGTGCAAATCCGCCGCGAATGGCTTGCGCAATTCCTGCAATCTTGCGTCCGTTAGCCACCAAATCATAAGGGCCTTCGCAATATGACCCTACTGCCCGACCGAACCCGCTGGCAATGCCAAGATCCATCAGACCATCGATTACCCCTTGCGCCAATCGGCGGAAGTTGGCCTCCCAGATGGTAAAATCCCGACACGGCTGACTTACGGCAAAGCTCAAGCACTGTTCATCCAAAACGACGGCTGACCCTCCGCCAATGCGCATAAAAACCGGATATCCCCGGCGGTTGAGCCAGCGCACAGCATCGCTTAAATGTGGCAAGCGACGGTCCTTGGGTCCCAATAAAACATAGGGATTTTGATGACGCACGACCACGGCCGAGGATTGCCGATCGGCGCTCCAACGCGCGATGGTTTCGGCGAGGACCGGAGACAAACGCAATTGACTTGGCGGAGCGGTGCGAGATAGCTGCACAAACCGTGCCTCGACTGTCATTGTAACCCTTCCTTCATCCATCAGACGAAGCCATCAATCATCCTATACGTTGTACTCTACCCCTGACACGAGGTCAAGCGTTTAAGGAAAGTTGGCGCCTTTGCACTGCCAAAGGCCGCTCGATTAACGGCGGGGTGACGGAAATCGCTGACGGTTGGTGAGGCAATTAGTAGAGTCATCCGGATTACTGCATCTCCACCTGGTACTCCTGTAGCCAGGCGTTGGCTTGAATGAGAAAGGCGAAGAGCTGTGCGTTGCCCATGAGCTGACCGAACCAAGGAATTTGGTCCGCTTGAGGCCCTAACTCGACTAATCGCAAAAGACGGGTACGGTTTAGAAGAGGGTTCAGCGGAGCCGATACATCGTGCAAAATCTCGTTGAGACGCACTGCCATCGCATCAAAGTACGTGGGATTAGGTGTGGAGGGATAGGGGGATTTGCGTCGCAAGAGAATTTCCGGGGGTAGCCAGCCTTGCGCTGCCTGCCGCAGAATGCCTTTGGTGGTGTTGCCAAAGTTTTTTATAGACCATGGAATGTTAAAGGCGTACTCGACCAGACGATGATCACAAAAAGGCACACGCACTTCAAGGCCATGGGCCATGGTCATCCGGTCCTTGCGGTCTAAGAGTGTCGGTAAAAATCGTGTGATGCTCAGATACGAGATGTCGCGAATACGACGTTCCAACAAACTCTCGCCCGGTAGATGCGGCACTTCCTGCAGCGCTTCACGGTAGCGCTTCTCCACGTACTCGGTCGGGTTGAGATAGGCGAGGAAGTCGGGATTCAGAACGCTCAACCGATCGCTTAGGCGCAGTGCCCAAGGAAAGGTTTCGGCGTGCAATGCATCGTGGCGGTGAAACCAGGGGTAGCCGCCAAAGATTTCGTCGGCGGCTTC
Source organism: Sulfobacillus acidophilus (assembly GCA_003023745.1). Lineage (GTDB taxonomy): Bacteria > Bacillota > Sulfobacillia > Sulfobacillales > Sulfobacillaceae > Sulfobacillus_B > Sulfobacillus_B acidophilus_A. The sequence goes on from PXYV01000001.1 coordinate 17,108, forward strand.
ACCGGACAAGCCCACGGTGGCTTGTTGCTTGATGTACCCGGCAAATACCAATAGTGACGTGTCGACGTCTGCATGTCCAGGGAGGTCCCGTGCCCTTAGTGCGGTTATTAGATGCTGGTCCAGATCCGGCGTGTCCAGCTCTACTCGGGTGTGGTCGGTCTTGAGGTATTCCGATACCTGGATTACCCAAGGAGCATCAATATTGGTTTGAAAGCCGTTATCACGAAAGTATCGGCGCATGTCTTTGAAGTCGACGGAATAGGTTTTCAGACGGTCTCGCCCTTGACTACGAAAGGCGCTTTGGGCGAGTGCGGTGACGATGCTGGAGTCGAGTCCTCCTGACAACAGAGATACCACGGGCACATCGGCGACCAGTTGGCGCGTGACAATATCGCGCAATAATTCGCGAATCTTTAACGCGGTACCATTGGCGTCGTCTCGATGTGGTCGCGCTTCAAGACTCCAATAGGGTGCCAAGTGAGTTCCCATGGGGCTGTGGGTTAAATGCCACCCCGCGCGGAGCTCTTGAATGTCGTGGAAGACTCCGTGCCCCGGGGTGCGCGCTGGTCCCAAGGCGAATACTTCGGCCAGCCCGTCCGCCCGCACATGTCGAGTAATGAGGGGGTGAGCCAAGAGCCCCTTGATCTCTGACGCAAACAGGAAGGCTCCCTCTTTTTCTGCAAAAAATAGCGGCTTGACGCCCATCCGATCGCGGGCGACATACAATGTCTTTGATTGACTATTCCAGATGGCGAAGGAAAAGATTCCGTTCAGGCGCCGAACAGCCTGATCTCCCCACGCCATGTAGGCGGTTAACAAGACTTCTGTGTCCGATCGCGTTTGAAACGGATAGCCAAGACTTTGCAGTTCTTCCCGCAGTTCTTGAAAGTTATACAACTCCCCATTGTAAACGATGGTAAAGACCGCCCCTTGATGTCGTCGCGACATGGGCTGCATGCCCCCTTCGGGGTCAATGACGATGAGGCGGCGGTGCGCCAACCCTGCGGCTGGCGTAACCCAGGTCCCGCTGCCATCAGGACCACGGCACGTCATTACTCGAGCCATAGCTTCCAATTGTTCCTGTGACTGGACAATGTTGCGACGATAGTCAATCCATCCGGCAATGCCGCACATGATGCAACCTCCTCGTGGGTTGGTTCCGCTAGCAAAATACTCTATGCTTAGAGAGAATGCCGGGTCCAACGTGATGCCAGGGGATTAGTGGTCTGAAATACAACATCTTCCACGGGAACCGGCGAAGGAGGTCACTAGCGTTGATCGCCGTGGTCATGGGCAGTGAGTCGGATTGGGAGACACTCCGACACGCCAGTAACATGTTGTTCGATCTGCAGATATTGCATGATGTACACGTCTTATCCGCTCATCGCACCCCGGAACGGATGCTGCAATTTGCGGAGCACGCTGAAGAGGCGGGCTATCGTTTGATTATCGCCGGCGCAGGCGGCGCTGCCCACCTTCCGGGAATGATTGCCAGTGCCACTCTGTTGCCGGTCATCGGCGTTCCTGTGCAAAGCGCCGCTCTGCACGGGCTTGACTCCCTGTTATCGATCGTGCAAATGCCTGGCGGCGTGCCTGTCGCCACCATGGCCATCGGTAAGGCCGGTGCAGTCAACGCAGCCCTCTACGCAGCGCGCATTCTGGCATCCACTGACCCGACACTCAAGGCGCGGTTGGATCAATACCGGCAAAAGATGCGCGAGACGGTGCTGGATCAAGATCGGACGGTGAAATCATGGATGAAGGAATAGTTCCGGTTGGAGGGACAGTGGGCATTCTAGGCGGGGGTCAATTAGGCCGTATGATGGCGTTGGCGGGGCGGGCTATGGGCCTACACACGCTGATCTGGGACCCCGATCCGCTTGCCCCTGCCGCGCAGGCGGCTGATGACCACATCGTTGCGCCTTACGATAGCATATCGGCGCTGTCGGAGTTTGCTGCGCGCATCAAGTGTGCGACTTATGAATTTGAGAACGTGCACTCTGAGACGGCGCAACAACTGAGCCAATTGTGCTCCGTGTACCCGCCTCCAGAACTATTGCAGGTAAGCCAGCACCGCCTTGTTGAAAAGGACTCTGCACGTGCGCTAGGCTTGGCCACCACACTGTACGGGCCGGCCACTTCGCCTGATGAGGCGCTGAACGCTGTTAGACGTCTGGGAGTGCCCGGTCTTTTCAAAACGGTGAGCGGTGGATATGACGGCAAAGGCCAAGCCTTGGTGGAGAGCGTCAACGCGGTGGGGGCTGCGTACCAATCCTTGCAGGGTCATGGAGATCTCATGTATGAGCGGTGGGTCGAGTTTCAGACGGAAGTATCGGTGGTCGTGGCACGCGACCGATACGGGAAAGTCGTGACTTATCCTGTCACCGAAAACCATCACCGTCGCGGGATTTTGGACTGGAGTGTGACACCCGCGGAAGTTTCCAGTGATCATGAGCGGTTGATGACCGAGCAGGCGCGTGACGTGGCCGAGGGATTAAATTTGGTGGGCGTGATGGCGCTCGAGTTCTTTGTGACGGCGGATGGCCGGGTATTGTTTAATGAGATGGCGCCTCGCCCCCATAATTCCGGCCATTGGACAATTGAGGGGGCCTGGCCTTCTCAATTTACCCAGCATATGCGCGCGATCGCGGGCTGGTCCGTGGCGACTCCGCGCTTTCTTTCGCCCACGCTGATGATGAACCTCTTAGGAGACGGATTTGTCGACGGGTTTGAGATGTTGCCGCGCGTCATGGAATTGGAGGGTGTGCAATTGCACTGGTATGGGAAAAAGGACATGCGACCGGGGCGTAAGGTGGGTCATGTGACGATTGTGGGTGATTGCGTTCCGCGACTGAAGGAGACGGCTGAAGCGGTCCGGCAGATTCTTGGTGGTAGGTGTAACGATGGCGCGTAGGAGTCGGCGAGACATCATTATTGAAGCGGCTGCCGAATTATTTGCAGAGAAGGGGTTTCGCGCCACCACGGTGCGGGATATCGCGGATGTAGCAGGGGTGTTGTCAGGGAGCCTGTATGCTCATATCGCCACCAAAGAAGATCTCTATTTGGAGATTGTACGGCGGGCTGCTTATGATTTTAGATCGGCGCTGGCACCGATTGTGCAAGAACCGAATGCGGCTGATGTAAAACTCGGCAGGATGATCGCGGCCCATCTTTTGGTTATCGAACAATCGCGGGCCTGGGCGCGCGTGTATTTAGATGACGATAACGATTTGAGCCAGGCGACGCGCGAAGAAGCGCGCAAGCTGCGGCGCGATTACGAAAGGCTTTGGGACACAGTCTTACAAGACGGGATTGACCAGGGACTATTTCGGGTGGAGGACGAGAGCTTAGCTCGACTCTTCATTCTTTCTGCGCTTAATGGCGTGATTCGCTGGTATCGGCCAGACGGACGCCTGTCCTCCAAGCAAGTGGCGCAGGCATTTGCGCCGCTAGTCCTGCGAGTTTTAGGCGTCACCGCGCTGCCGTCGCAGTGAGCGGAATTGCTCGTTGACAGGCGCGGGAGGGGATAAGATAATGTAACAAAAAACAATTGCTTGGTTAAGGAGGCCTGTCATGTCTCAGCAACCGCTAATCTCGGACCGCGAGGCCTATTTTTTAGAGCGTTTGGACCGCGGCGATCGCATTGAGGCCGACGATTGGATGCCAGAGGAGTATCGTCGTCAATTGGTGCGATTAATCTCCATCCACGCGGTGAGTGAGATTATGGGGGCATTGCCTGAAAAGGAATGGGTGCCGCGCGCTCCGACGCTGTACCGAAAGCTCGCGATTACGGCCAAGGTACAGGATGAAGTGGGCCATGGGCAGTTACTGATTCGCGTGGCTGAGGATCTTATGCGCCCCTGGGGGAAGACCCGGGATGATATTATGGAGGATCTTTTTGCTGGTCGCCTTAAATATCATAACGTTTTCCACATGGCGACACCGACGTGGGCGGACGCGGGCATTATTGGATGGTTAGTGGACGGGGCCGCCGTGATTACGCAGGGAATGTCACTCAGTTGCTCGTATGCGCCCTATGCGCGAGCTTTGCAACGTATCGTCGAAGAAGAAGGGTTTCATATCCAGCATGGCGAGAGCATTTGTCTTGCGTTGGCGGAAGGCACACCGATGCAACGGGCGATGCTGCAGGACGCACTCACGCGCTGGTGGCCGGCATTATTGATGTTCTTTGGACCCCCGGAGAAAAGTGAGCTGTCGACTAACCAACTGCGTAATTTACGATATCGGATTCGGTCGAAGACCAATGAAGAATTGCGCCAGCGCTTCTTTAGCAAGTATGTGCATCGGATACGCTCGTTGGGATTGCAGATTCCCGATAGAACCCTAGCGCAAGATGCGGTCACGAAAGAGTGGCACTATCAGCAGCCCGATTGGGATTTGTTCCGCCAAATTGTGAATAATCACGGCCCACGTTCTCAAGAACGGTTGGGACTGCGTCGCACGACGTATGAGGAAGGTGCGTGGGTGCGGCGCATGGCTGCCCAAGCTAGCAGTGTGTAGGAGGTTAGCGCCCCATGCGCAATCTAGATAGTGAAGTGTACGAAGTGTTTGCCCAGTCGGACTCGCTGAGCCCCCACGTGCATGTGTTTAACGTCCAAGCGTCGTCACCTGAGATGGCCTTGGTGTTAGCGGAGGAAAATTTTTTTCGCCGTGCCGAGTTCGTGAGTTTGTGGGTGGTGCGCCGAGACCACATCCATCACCTAGGATTTGGCGATCGAGACGGATTTAAAAAAACGGCCAAGCCGTATCGCACGACGGACGACTACAAGTATTTACGGGATAAGTGGCGCTATTATCGCGAACATCCGATGAATCCTGACGCGGATCGGACGTCCACACAAGGAGGGCATGAACACGACTTCACTCGCGATTGACCGGGTCAAACGCACCCCTGCCCTACGGCACCTGGTTATCGAATTACTGTGGCAGGTAGCCGACGACGACCTTATGATCGGGTTTCGCGATCAGGAGTGGCTGGGGCTGGCGCCTCATATCGAGGAGGATGTGGCGTTTGGGTCCATTGGACAAGAGGAATTGGGACATGCGGTTCATTACTACGGGTTGATTGAAGCGTTGACAGGCGACCGGGCGGACGATTTGGCACTGTTGCGGGAGACGTCAGCCCGGCGAAATGCTGTCCTTTTGGAACAGCCTAACGGGGCGGGAGACTACCTTCATGATCCCCATTTTAATTGGGCTTTTACGATTGTGCGGCATTATTTGCACGACGTTTGGGAAATGACGGTGTTGACAGCCATGACAGGCAGTGTGGTTGAGGAGTTGGCCCAAGCGGGCACAAAAATTTTGGGAGAAAAGCGCTATCATCGCGCGCACCAGGAATTGTGGTTGCGCTTACTGGCGGCCCATAACCCACAACAACTGCAGGATGGATTGGCCCTGGCGTCGCAGTGGGGTGCTGATTTGGCTGATTTCGGACCGATGGCGATAGATTTGCAGCAATCTGGGGTGTTGCCAGATGCGCCGTTATTGCCCAAGCAGTTTGCTGACGAGGTGACGGACGCATTCAAGGAAATGAGCATTGACTTGCCAATCTTTCAGCCGGGCTTAAATGGCCGCCAGGGTCAGCATACGGCGGCGCTCGGTGGCGCGTTGACGACGCTTTCTGAGGTTTATCGCTTGGATCCGGGGGCGCGCTGGTGAGGGGAGAGATGGGCCTGATGCAGAAGTCAGACGGGCGTGCTACGGTAGAGAGTGTGTACGAGTGCATATCGCACGTGTGTGATCCGGAGATCCCCACGGTAAGCATCGTCGATTTGGGCATGGTTGAGAAGGTTACGGTGACGGACCGACAAATCGTTGTCGTGCTCATCCCGACATTCGTTGGGTGTCCAGCGCAACCTATCATTGCCCGTGACGTCCGCCAAACGCTGGCAGCGCAGTACGCCGATTATGCGATTGAGGTGCGCTTTGCGCTGACTGTCGCGTGGACTTCGGCCCGGATTACCGAGGCGGGGCGGCAGGCGCTCCAAGCTTGCGGAATTGCACCACCTGGGCGTGCATTCGGTGATGTGGCATGTCCGGTCTGTCATGATACGAAACCGGTATTGCACAACTTATTTGGCTCGACCTCCTGCCGCAGTTTGTATTACTGTCGTCAGTGTCGTAATCCCTTTGAAGCGTTTAAACCATAATCATGGCGACGTCGATGGCGGGGCGAGGTCAACTATTTGGGGTCGAATTGTGGTATTTTGTGAAGTGTGTAACGAGTGCCGGTCAGCTTTTGAAAAAGGGGTGATGACATGCAGCTATGGGCGAGCATCAACGAAGCGTTTATGATCATTAGCGCGGTTCTCATTGCATTGGGGTGGGTGTTTATCCGTCGTGGCCAGCGGGAAACTCACCGGAAACTGATGCTTACGGGAGCGGCCTTTGCCACGGCTTTTTTTATTAGCTATGTCCTGGCAACGCTGTTCGTCGGCGACACCACGTTCGGGGGACCTGCCAAATATCGCTTGACCTATCAAATTTTCTTACAGGCACATGCGACACTAGCGACAGTTGCAGCCATTATAGGTATCATTACCCTCAGGCGGGCTCTATTACAACGCTTTTCGCTCCATCGGCGCATCGCTCCCTGGACCGCGACCATTTGGCTGGTCACCGCCGCCTCAGGGCTCGTGGTGTTCCTTTTGCTCTTTGTCGTGTACGCGCCCGGGCCGACGACTAACCTTTTCCGCGCGATTACGTTGGGACATGCCGGGTAAGATGAAAGATTCTGGTTAAACTAGGTTGCGTCAGGCTAGTGGTGGCGAGTATAGCGGAGGGGATTCATGCGACCTAATTTTCGCATTCTGTCGATCTATTTGATTGGAATTTTTATTGGCGCGCTAGATACCAGTATTATTTCGCCCGTCTTTCCACTGATTATGCGGACATTTCACGTTCGGTTGGAGTGGGTTGCCTGGACCGTAACAGCCTATACCGTGGCATACATCGCCTCGACGGTCTTGGCTGGGGCCTGGGGAGACCGCCTCGGCCACAAACAGTTATTTTTGTGGGGCGTAGCGGCGTTCATGTTGGCATCGGCGCTGGCAGCCGTGTCTTTCAGCTTTTGGATGTTCATGGTGGCCCGGGTGATTCAAGGGGCGGGAGCGGGTGCCGTCTATCCCAATGCCCAGGCCGAAGGTGTGCAGCAGTTTCCCGCAGAACGACGCGGCCTGGCTTTGGGATTATTTGGGGCTGTTTTTGGGTTGGCGAGTGTTCTGGGACCCACGTTGGGTGGCGTTTTGGGGCAATATTTAGGATGGCCCGCGGTGTTTTGGGTCAATGTACCTATCGCGCTGTTGGTTTTGGTGCAGAGCGGACGCATTGCCCCGTCTCAATCCCATGATCGGGCTATGCCGGATTGGCAGGGAGGGGCCGCGTTTTCGGCGTTATTGGCCAGTGTCTTGCTGGTGGTGATGGTGCCGGGCCTGATTTTGCGGGGCGTGTTTGCTGTAGTGGCTTTGCTGGCATTAGCCCTCTTTGTGTGGCGGGAGCGTCGTGCGGTCGTACCATTTCTTGATCCGGTGCCCCTTCGCAATCGCTCCGGTGTGGCCATGATGATAGGAGCGGCGTTGATTGGTCTGGACATGTCGGCCGCTGTATTCGTGCCCACTCTGGTTCAACGGGAACTGCATTTTAGTGTTTTGGACTCAGGTCTGGCGCTACTCCCGGCGGCATTCAGCGGTGCGGTGCTGGCAGGGGCGGGAGGCGTCCTGGTGGACCGTGTGGGGCCGCGCAAGGTTTTAATGGTCGGGCTTGTGGCGGGGGCAGCCGGCGGGCTGTTGCTGGCTCTGCCCGGACTGGGCTTGGGCCGGTTTGTGGTGGCCATGCTGTGTTTTGGATTGGGCACAGCGTTTACCATGGGTGCCCCGTTGAATCGCATGGTGTTAGCCTTGTACCGCGAAAATCAGTCCGGGGAAGCCCTATCCGTGGCGGCGGTGTTTCGTGGGATGGGATTGGCAGCCGGCCCTATTATCTTAACCGCGGTTGAGGCAGGCCATGGCTTTGGTGGGATGTTTGGCACCGTGATGCTGGCTTCGTTAGTTGGGGTTGGTGTGTTTGTGCTGGTGCCGGATGTGAAGGTGGTAGGCCGGAGGCAGGTGCTTTCAGAAAGTTAAACGAAGCGCGGCAGAAATTGGATTGGGCAACTAGGGTAAATCCGTTAAGGGTGGGTGATAATAACCGCACTACCCGAGATGGAGGTGAGATGAATGGCTCGAGGCAGCAGCACCGGAAATCGACCGCTGGTTCAAGGAGCGGGGCGCGCACTGGATCAATTCAAGTATGAAGTCGCTCGTGAAATTGGACTCCAGGGCATCGAAGATGGATACTGGGGCGAAATTCCGGCACGTCAGTGCGGTGCCGTGGGCGGTCACATGGTTCGAAAAATGATCGAGATGGCTGAACAGCAAATGGCTGGACGCACCCGCTAGAAGAAAAGGCCGGAAATCCCGGCCTTTTTATGCCTGTCCACAGCGTTATGCTTTGAGCTCGCGGTTAAAAAAACCTAAGGTTTCGGCCCAGGCGTCGCGGGCTGCGTCGACATCGTACGAGGACCGACTGTCATTAAAAAAGGCATGGCCCGCCTGGGGGTAAATTTTGTAATGAAAGGTCTTGCCCAACTGTGTCATGCGCTCTGATACTTCGGGGACCGCATCGGTAATGCGGTGATCCGTACCACCGTAGAACCCGTAAACCGGCGCTTCAATACGCGTTAACGCTTCGGCTGCGGGGGCGGTGCCGTAATTGCAGACAGCAGCCTTGATACGACTGTCCTCGGTGGCAAGCAAAAACGATAGCGCGCCTCCCATGCAATAACCGATGCTCACGACGGGCCCGCCCAGCTGTTCCGCATAGTCGACCCAAGCACGCAACTGGCCTACCAGAGATTCGTTATCTTTAGGCGCGAAGAGTCGGCCTAGGGTGTCGCGTAGCTCTTGCGCTTGCGTCGCGGGCAATCTCTCGAGATACTGGTCACGCACTGAGGGGTCACCCCAGGCCTGCGGCGGAACGGTATCGAGAAAGCGCTTCACGGCTTGGATCCTCGGAGCGCTAAGCGCCTCGGGGACACTGCCGAGTGAATACAAGTCTGGGGCAAATGCCTGATATCCAGACATGGCAAAGCGGTCGGCCATGTCTTGAATATGTTCGTCGACTCCCCAGACTTCTTGAATGACAATAACGGTAGGCAATACCCGGGTACCAGCCGCCGCCGGACGCACACGATAACTGCGCATGCTGTGCGTGCGGTAACTACCTTCAATCCACTGCCGATCTAATTGCATAGGACACCTCCTGTTTTATTATACAGGATTTTCCACGTGTTTTTGTGACTCAAGCCAACGTTCAACGTCCATGGCGGCGCGACATCCTGTACCTGCTGCGGTGATAGCCTGACGATAGCGAGAATCGGCTACATCACCGCAGGCAAAAACACCAGGAATATTTGTTTCCGTGGTTTCTGGATTGGTGACAAGATAGCCGATGGCCGTGGTTTGTACCTGGCCTTTTAAGAAGTCGGTATTGGGGCGATGGCCAATCGATACAAAAAGTCCCTCGGTGGATAAGACCTCGACTTGGGCGGATTGATTGTGCCGGATCTTGAGCCCGGTGACGCGATGATTGCTGCCGAGCACTTCCAATGGCGTAGCGTCCATGACCCACTTGATCTTGGGATTGTTGCGGGCACGGTCTTGCATGACTTTGGAGGCCCTCAGGGTATCACGCCGATGAACAATCGTGACTTCGGAGGCATAGCGAGTCAAGAACGTAGCCTCCTCCATGGCCGAGTCTCCACCGCCAACGACGATGATGCGTTTGTTGGTAAAAAAGAACCCGTCGCATGTGGCGCAGGTTGACACGCCATGGCCGATCAGATCGGCTTCGCCGGGGATTTCCAGCAATTTGGCGGACGCACCCGTCGAGATAATGAGGGAATCCGCCTGATATTGGGTGCCGTCGGCGATAAAGACACGGAAGGGGCGTTGACTGAGGTCGACGGACTCGGCCTGTCCGTATACGAAACGGGCCCCAAAGCGTTGCGCCTGTTTCTTCATTGCCTCCATGAGGTCAGGGCCTAAGATGGCATCGGGGAATCCCGGAAAATTTTCAACTTCCGTCGTGAGCATTAACTGTCCACCCGGTTCATCACCCTCGATGACCAGGGGGTTCAAGTTAGCCCGAGCGGCGTAAATGGCCGCCGTATAGCCGGCGGGTCCGGTACCAATAATGATCACATGTTCGCTCATGGTTGATTCGTCTCCTTATATCCTATCTGGGTCGCGCCAACGGCTCACGTCTATGATCCAACAAGAAATACCCCTTAGGGCATTTTCTTTAGTATACCCCCACGCAGCTGGATTACCAATCGCTGTGACCGTTCGTATTTTTCCCGCAGCGATGGGATTTGGCCTGAACACGAGTACAATGTTCAAAGGAGGTTGGCTGTGAACGGATTGAAGGAGTTTTTGGGAAATACTGCTCCGTGGAGTCGGCGCAGTATTCGATGGTTTTGGACCGCCGCGACGTTGACCCTGGTGATGGTTGTTCTGGCGTATGTGTTGTTATGGCTTGGGGTACAAGGCAAGCTGGCGGCGTGGATGGCCCTAGGCGGCCAAGGCGGAGCTGTGGTTTTGACCTTTGGCGGATTTTGGGGCGCATATCGGGCGCGGCGCGATGATATACAAAAACAGGAGCAAAAGACGCGTTAGGGGCGAAGCCGGCATGAAGAGGGTGCAATGCTATGCGTGGATTGCGCATCGTCGTAGGCCGTCGGTGTCTGCGAGTAATTGGTGTAGTTGTCATGGTGTGGGGGTGGTCGCATCTTAGCCCGCTAGTACTGTCGGCGATTTTCCATGGTCAGGGTTAGGTGGCGGGCACGCTCATCCCCCAAAGGCGCCTGTGGCACTGGCCGCATCGTCGGTTGGCACATAGGTGGCGCTGATACAGAAGATACTGAAGGTCAGGGGGGCTGACGGGTGGTAAAAAAGTCACTTGGAATTGTCGTCCTGATGGCAGTAATGGTCGTGGTGCCGCGTCATTTAGGACCGACGCGCATCGTGCAGGTCAGTCCTATGATGCGAATAGGCGCGAGGGAGATGGGGACCACAAGCCCTGGCACGGCGTTCGACCTTACCCTCACGGCGTGGCCGGTGAAAATGATCAATCGAGGTTTGCGCCTTACTCCCCATAGGGGTGTGCACAAACCGGTGCAGACCACTTTGGAGGTGGGGGTCATGCGATGAGCCGTGACCAACATATGGTATAATTGCAATAGTGTAGCGTATGAGCGGACACCGCCCTGAGGAGGTTGGACGGATGAAATCCGAACTCGTCAAGCGCGGTTTCCGTTGGATTCAGGCGCATCGGTGGATTTGGGCTGTCGTGGCCGCAATTGCTTTAGTGGGTGCCATTTGGTGGGCCTGGGACGTGGTCGCCAGCACAGTGGGAATTCGTCAGGCGTTTCATGTAGTCTCCTTGGCCCTACGAAATTTTGCCGGAGCATTAGGTCCATGGGGGCCGTTTCTTCTCATTATCGCACTGGCAGTTCACAGCATCTTAATTGTGTTTCCCATGGAAATACCTACGTTGGTGGCGTTTGCGCTGTATGGGCCCTTCGGTGGCGTCGCGGTGGTATGGACCGGATCCATGTTGACGGCTGCCATCTCGTTTATGCTAGGCCGTCTTTTGGGGCCTCCGGTTCTTCAGCGGTGGACCTCGAATGCGCGGGTTCGCGCACTCGTGCGCGTGGTTGGCCAGCTAAATCCGTTTGCGTTAATTTTGTTGCGCTGGGTGTCGTTTATTCCGTTTGATGTGCTGAATATGGCCTTTGGAGCCTGCCAGGTTCCGGTGGTGCGGTTTGCCTGGACAACGGCGATCGGTGAATTAGTCACCAGCTTCGTGATGGCGCTATTGTACCGCACCGCTCTGCATGCGCACTGGGGCGAGTTGGTGGGATTAGTGGCGGTTTTGTTCGCCGTCGGCTGGGGTATCTATTGGTGGTCGGGCAAAACGCACCTCAAGCGCTTAACCGCGCCCGACGACATGGAAGCATAAGCGCGCGGTGCTTGAACGTAATGGGTGGCACGCTTTAAATGCCGTAGCGTGTCAGGAAATTCCGACCCTCTCGCCCAACCTCTGAAGGAATCGGTCCCGATTGAGACTGAGTGCAACCTGAATCCCGTTGGAATAATGGCGGGTGCGGCCATCGACGACAGTCATCCCGTCTGTGTGCTGTCCGCGGGTTTCGACCTGAACCGGCAGTCGCTCGACTGTCACCAGATCTGGATCTTCGACCACGGCCACTGCCAACGGATCGTGAATGGGACACCATCCCACGATGTCCGGGTTATCTTGTTCGTAAGCGGATATGTAAAAGGTCGTAGCCTGTTGCAATAATTGCGCATAGGAAAGTGTTGGGTTTAGCCTTGCCAGGTGCTCCCGGTACAAGCGCGCTTGCATGGTGACATCCAGGCCCACCATCGTGATGTCTAGACCGCTCTTGAAAACGATGTCTGCGGCTTCAGGATCTCCCCAGACGTTTGCTTCCGCCACCGGGGTAACATTGCCCGGCACAAAGGCTGAACCGCCCATCATCACCACACCTTTGATTAGTTCGACCATCGTCGAATCGAAAAGGAGCGCGCGGGCGAGATTGGTCAACCGCGCCAAAGTGATGATGGTCACTTGCCCGGGCGCTTGGTGCACGGCATCTACGATGAACGGCACCGCTTCTTGGCGCTGGGCTGTGTGGTGCACCGGGGGCAAGATGGCGTCACCTAGGCCATTGTGGCCATGATAGCGGATTACTGGACCAGACCAGGTACGCCAAAGCGGTCGGTCGGCACCGCGATAGACGGGAACCGGCGTATCCAATAGTTGCGTCAGGAGCAAGGTGTTTCGGGTCGTAGACGCTACGTCTGCATTTCCAAATCCAGTGGTTATACCGATTACATTGAGCGCGGGTGAGCGCAGGGCATAAACTAAAGCCCAAGCATCGTCAATGCCAGTGTCAACATCAAGAATTACGGGGAGTGGGTTCACCAATCCAACCTCCTGCCAAGGTAGTGGCTTTAACCATGCATCCGCATGTTGGTTCTAGGATGGCCTCGGAGATGCGAGCGCACTGGTTACGGCCGCATGGTCTGTCGCCGGAATGCCGTAACCGCCAGATCTTCTGGGTTTTCCGGCCTGTGCGCCGACCCGTTAAGCACCCTTCGCCTGATGTCCGACCTTCCTAGGTGCCGATTCGGATAGTTCCGATCCTATCTTCCTATGATAGAACAAAGGTTTTTGGTTGCCTAGCCCCGGCGGACTTAAGCGCCGTGACCGTTGGAATTTACTTGGGGAGGGTACTGCGCGGGCTTTTAGCTCAGATCTCCGCGGCATCTTTGCTGCCGGCGTTCGCTTTGACTCGCGTAGATTGTGCCTGCAGGAGATATGGACACACCACTGTGAGTCGTCCAACAACCTCTATCATAGCCCGTCGGGTTGATGATGGTTGCCAGCGTGCTTGCTTTTCTGAGTTTTGGTGTGGTTACAGGTTCCCGCGTGAATGTGCCGCCACTGTCCATCGACGCAGGCGTCAATCGTGAAGGAGAAGTGGGATCCGCGTCGGACCCTACAAGCAGCACGTCTGCCCTAGTCACAGATGCGGGGCAGGCGAGGCGCCCGTGACCTTTGATGAAGATTTTTACTGTTGCGATGTGTGTGCAGGTGATAGACTGAGATTGTGGCATAGTGCATAGTGATCGCAATGTAATACAGTTGCTGTTGAATTCGTTGTGGGGAAGACGGGGTGAACGGAGGAAGGCGGGAAGATGATTGTTCGTGGTCTGTTGGCAACGTTGGCAGCGGTCGTCGTGGGAGGGTCCGCTATTGCAACGCATGCCTCAGCCACAAAGACGACGGCGGATCCGGTGCAGGCACAGAAAGTCCGGATTGTGCGCCCCTTAATATTACCTGGCCCAGTGGTGAGTGACAGCACGAGTGCGCAGGCATTAGGCAACCAGGTAATGAAGTCGGTTGCCAAAGGGCACATGGTGGCGGGTGTTGTTTTGCGTCGATCACCGACGGAACTTTGGGTCAGGACCGGCACGCCTTTGCACCCATCGACGGAGAGCTTTGCTTTGTCTTCGGGAACTGTGACATGGCAGGGCGGATGGACCTTTTTGGGCAGTCAAACTTTCCGCAACATGCCTGTCAACCTGGTGGTGCAACACCATACTGTCGTGGGCGTCTTGACTTATCGCAACGCCTATGGGCGGGTGGTGCGATTACGGGGGGATTGGGTGACCATTGCAGCAGTAAAGGGAGCCAAACATAGTAATCCAGCCTGTCGCCGTCCCGCGGGCCCACTAGTGGTTGCGAAAATTCTAAAGACCACGGTGTGGAATTCCCACAAGGGTTTGCTGCCTCGACGCAGCTTGGTGCAATTTACTGTCTACGGGGTGCCCGGCTATCCGGTTTTGTTGGGCGGCGTGGAAGATTATGGTCATGCCGTGTGCCCCGCTCCCAAACTGGCCATTGTGCGTTTGGTGCTGAAGTCCGGGTAAGTTGGGTAGGCGGGTAATGAACGTGCCAAAGGTAAAAGCGTGTATGGGTATTCCAGCCAAAATCCCAGGGGACATGATAGCGGTCATTGCTATGGGTGTTGGTCAAGGGTACCCCGTGTAGGTCGTAACCGATGACCACTGCGGTATGTTGGATGCGCCCGTATTGCTCGTAACTGATTAAGTCACCCGGTCGCAACGATTCAATGGCTCCGTCCGGCCATCGGTCCGCAGGGCGCGTGATGTCCGCGTAGGTGCCGCCGGCAAACTCCGTCGCGCGCCCGCTACTTCGCAAAAATTGTGCAAGCGATCCGGCGTTTGCCCAGGCGGCGCTACCCTCATGAGTGGCCTGATCGAAATACCAAACGCGTGTCATAGGAAACCCGCCGGCCAATAGAACCTGTGAAATCCAATTGGTGCAATCTCCTCCGTTGTCGTTGTAGTCCGGGTATTGGGGATTGTACAGGCCATCATTTCCGCACCCTGGAGCATTTCCGCAATACACGTTGGCGTATTCTAGGGCGAGTTTGCGGTTGGGAGAGAGTTGGTGAGGGTTAGGCGTCCCTCCATAGCGATTAGGCACTGCTTGGCCGGCCATGTTGCCTGGCGACACGGGATTGACAAAGTCATCCGCGGCAAAGCGCCACTGCCGGTACTCGTACACAATTGTGAGATGATGACGCGAGGCGATGCCAAATGAAAGCGGTATGTGCGGCTGATTGATGTAGTGGTAATGATAGGCTTCCCGTTCAATCGCTCGCACGTAAATGCGTTGAGGGGTGACGTAACGGATTACTGGCGTTCGAACCATTACGCTCACGCCTGTCCAGCGGATGCGTCGCAAGGCTGCCCAATTTGTGAGATAGCGCGAGCGCACTTCAGCAGCCTGTAGGGCCTGTTGTGCGAGGGGGGTGGATTGATATAGTGTCGACAAATGGCCGAGACGGCCATGCACCATGTCTGACATCTGGGTTTGAACTAGTTGTTGCACGGATTCTTGGGCAGTGCGCTGAGGACTAGTCTGCCCTGGCGCTGCGATGTTAGTGACTGCGCCGAGCCATGTGAGCAAGGAGATTGGTAAGGTAACAAGCGTGAGTTTCATGTGGGTAGGATGATGTAGGTGGGTACGTTTCATACGCATGGTGATAATGATGCTTAAATGGCTGGCTTTGACGGATGAGCCATGGATGGTAGGAACGATGGAAACTCCGATTGGTCCGTTGTGGGCGATTCATAGCGATTCAGGGCTGGTTGCGGCAGAATTTGGTGAACAGTGCCCGACGCGATTTGATGGTCGCACGCTGTGTTCGACGGCGCTTGCGCCCTGGGTGCAGACATTGTTTGATCAGGCATTTATGCAAGGAATTCAAGGGACATGGTACGCGCTGGACCTGGGGCTAACCAAGTTGGAGCGAGCGCTCATATCGACGGCCACCCAAATTCCCTTCGGTCATACCTGCAGTTACGCAACGTTGGCCCATTGGGCAGGTTACCCGGGAAGAGCCCGAGCGGCTGGGCGGGCAATGAGCAAAGTGCAAATTGCGTACTTAGTACCCACGCACCGGGTTATTCGTTCCGATGGCACGGCGGCGCCGGGTCAACGCAGCTCTCTCGTGCGAGCGCTGCGTCAGTATGAACAGATTGTTATTAAGTGTTAGCCACCAACAGTGCCATCAGACAAAAATTGCATCACCAACGTGGCAGGGACGTTGTCACAAGACGTGCAGCGTCCCCACAAGCCAATATCCAACGATGCTGACGCCTAGGGCCAGTCCCCATATGCTCGTATAAAGCCAACGGCTGAAACGAGGAATGTTGACATACTGGGAATTATGCATGCGCGGTTCCCGCAGTAACGAAAAGAAAATTAGTGCGACGATGATTAAAGTGATCGGGTCGAGCGTGAATTGGTTCGTTAGGGGATTATAGAACAAAACCACCAGCACACCGATGATGCCTGGAACCCATGCCTTCCAGCGCCAAAAGCCGACCGTGCGCCCACCGTCCAGAGGCAAAACTGGCATCAGGTTAAACACGTGCAACAGAAATCCCATCTCTGCGACCGCAAGGAAAAGGGCGTTGTGAGTGGCGATCCCGATAATCAGGGAGATGAGAGTGGCGGCTAAGCCGAATATCGGGCCCATGACACCAATATAGGCTTCGTCCGCCGCGCTTTGAGGAAACTTTTTTAGCTGAATAAAGGCTCCTAAAAATGGAATAAATATGGGCAGGCTGCCGGGAATGCCCTTGCGTCGATTCGCAAACAAGTGGCCTGACTCGTGAATCGCGATTAGACAAACCAAGCCAATACCGTAGGCCCAACCGAACGCAAGTCCGTAAGCTAACATACTAACGAGAATGGATGCAAACACCAAAACCAATTTAAACTTGACCAAGATTCCTAGTGCAATCGTCCAAAATCGTCGCAACCGCCCTTTGAGGCCGTTGCCATTGGGTGTAGCCGAGGGCTGATATTGAAGTTCGGCGTTTCCCAGGCGCACAATCACCGGGCGCTGAGTTCGCGCTAACTCTTGCCGTAATTGACTGATCTGTTCCGAATCGAACGAGTACCAATCCAAACCTGGTTCCTCGTTAGGATCCGCCCCTCGCACGGACCAGGATCCGGGCAGCGCATAGGCGTTCGGCACTAAGCGAATTAATAGAGCCCACCAGGGGCTGTCCGGGGAGATTGACTTCCACTCGGTATTGGCTAGAACCGTCATGCCATCACCACCCCTTGCGGTTGTATGCCTATTATTATAAACGAATGAGGGGTTTGGCCTGGGGATGTTTGCGAAGAGCGGACATGCATCCCTCGGCACGTCGAGCGATGTGGTCGCGGAAAATTTTTCGGTAACTTGTGCAAATGCTGTCCAAGAGCAGGATTTCACCTACCATACGTCGAACCCTCGACGTTGTGAGTCAGTTCTCGAAAGGAGAGACGTTCATGAAGGCACGCCGCGTCGCTATGGCGGGCGGATTGGCGCTTAGTTTAATCGCGTTGATGGGGGCCGCCAAAACGAGCAATGTCAACGCGACCAGCAAGGCAGTGGCAGGAGGCACGATTGACTATGCCCTTCCACCGGCAACCAACCTAACATGGTATTTCCCGTTGGTGAATTCGTCGAACGACACGGTCTATAATTTTCAGCTTATTGATCAGCTATATATGCCCCTTCTCTATATCAATCACGACTTAGGCATCGACTGGAAAAATTCTGATGCCACTCGGGTGACGTACAATAGTCAGGGAACCATCTATCACGTATTTATGAACAAAAAGCTGAAGTGGTCCGATGGTCGGCCTGTGACGAGTGCCGACGTGCTCTGGGATTGGAAGATGATTCAAGCGACTTCGGCGAAGAATGCGCCTGCGCCTTGGCCGTACGAAGGAGCTGGGACCGGCGATATTCCCACCGGAGTCAAAAGCGTTGTGCCTAATGGACCGTACGAATTTACCGTGACACTGAAGAGCCCTGCGAACCAGCAGTGGTTCATGTACAACGGGTTGAATCAGTTGCAACCGTTGCCCATGCAGGTATGGAACAAATATCCTAACAACACCTTAAAGGAAATCCAGTATCTGGGGGCACAAGCGACCAATCCGGCGTTTGATTCGGTAGTTGACGGACCTTATCGTCTCGGCAAGGTGGTGTCGAGCCAGTACTGGACCTTGGTTCCTAATGCGAAGTATACGGGAGGACCACTGGCCGACTCGAAAATTATCATGGAGTATGAGGGTTCAAATGCCTCCGAATTTGCTGCGTTAAAGACGGGCAGCATTCAGGTCGGATACGTAGACCTGTCGGAGTATGGCGCCATTGGAGAACTGAAACCGATTGACAACATCTGGGCTGGATACAACTTTGGCAACTTTTTCTTGGCTCTAAACTTGCATTCAAATGCCGAGAACGGATTGGGCCCGGTCTTTAATCAGCTCTACATCCGGCAAGCCATGGAAGATGCGATCGATCAGAATGCCATTAATCAGGACGTCTATCATGGCTATGCGCCGGACCAATATGGGCCCATTCCTTCCATTCCTTCAACGCAGTATTTGGACCCGGCACTGAAAAAGCCACTGTATTCGTACAATCCATCAGCCGCGAAAAAGCTTCTGACCTCCCACGGCTGGAAAGACGTCAATGGGGTGATGACGAAGGGTAGCCAAGCCCTCAAGTTTACCGTTCTTTATACCAGTGGCAGTCAGTCGATTACGGATATGATGGTCGTGATTCAGTCGGATTTGGCGAAGGTCGGCATCAAGATTACCCTTGACCCGCAACCTTTTGCCACGTTAGTCGGAACAATTACCAATTCGGCCGATGAAGGCCAATGGGACGCGGCATCAGGAATCGGGATTAGTTATGGGGGCACATACCCAACTGGCCAAACAGAATTTGCGACGGATGGGGGATTGAATTTCTACGGATATAATAGCTCCGAAGAAGACAAGCTCATTGCTGCGACGACTAAACCGACGCCGAGCGAATCTCAGACTTTAAAGATCTTTGACCAGTACGAGTACTATACTAGTCAGCAACTTCCCCTCTTGTTTATCAACAACGCTGGGACCATCGAAGCGGTGCAAAAGGATGTCCACGATGTGACTACCGCAACGTTGAACCCTGTGACGGATGTGCCGCTAATGCAGTACTGGTCCGTATCTAAGTAAGAGGGCGTGCGTAGGCCTACGGCCCACCTCGAGTCAAGAGGTGGGCCGTGGTCTGATGCAGTGTGCGCATTGTGTTGCAGGCTTCATTGCAAAACCACATTGCTGTCGATGCCTTCTTGCGGCTCGCCCTGATGCGACGCCGGTTGCCTAGAGTCGATAATAGACGGTTGTTGTAAACGAGTCGCTGGTAAAGATGGACCGAGCTCGGTCCGATAGCGACTTGTATTGCGGGTCACGCCGGATAGATTGGGCGAGTGTCTCTAACTCACTCAGGGTCTCGAAATCCATAGTGGCTTGGAAAGCCCCAGGAGCACCAAAGGCTTGGTAATACACATCTAAGGTCTTTTGGTGAGTTTTATGAAAATACTCTTTCATCTCGGAAAATAGCTGCATCGCTTCTGAACTTTTTCCGGGTACCGCCCGAAAATCAATGGTGTAGCGGGTCATAACGTCCTTCCTTCCGTAACGATTAGTAATTTATGTGCTATGGCACTCAAAATCAAGGCCAACCAAAAGGCTTCGATAGTCAACTACCCCCGCCTGAAAGCGGGAGCTTGTCACGACCCAATAGTCCGAGCGCATCGTTGGATGCTCCTGTCTTTTGTCGTCAGCTCTCGCGGACGTGGTGTAACATCGTGGGCGGGTTGACAACCACCCAACCATACGGGATATGCCCGCATAGCTTCTGCCGCTCGTCCTTGATTTCCAAAGTCGGCAGACATCGTGAGGCGGCTTGATCTTTTACACAGAAAAGCACTATTTTCTGCAACCCCGCAGATACAGTTGTCAAAGTGCAGAGTGGAGTGCCTTGATCAACGGTTTTCTCCTGATCAAATGATACCAGAAAGGAAGAGGGCGGCGTTCCTTCCCGGCCTAAAGCGCCGGGGTTTCCACGCCGCGATATCTGATGAACGCAATCCTGTTGTTGTAGTCCCTCACTGCTATGGTAACCGTACGTAGTCGAAGAATACAGGGGGAGGTAGCAAGAAAAGCGACATTCTGTCTGGTTTCTACCCGGCCTGAGACCAACCGCGCAAAGTAAATTGAGACAAAAGCTTTTCTGGCTGCTTAGTCCAGTCTGGCCTTTACATCAAAAAGAAGCCATTTCTTTATGCATAAAACTTCTTCATATAAAGTGTGCGGGGTTGCGTGGCGAGCTCTTTAGGAACGATTGGTAGGGCGCGATCGTCGCCGACGGTTTAGGATAACAATTACAACCATACTGGGTTGGCGACATTTTGAACGTTGGTGTCGGGAGGGGGACTCGAACCCCCACGGGTTTCCCCATACGCCCCTCAAACGTAAGCGTCTGCCTGTTCCGCCATCCCGACAACACATCGTTAGTATAACACACAATCGATAACCACATAGCGTCTCACTGTAAATTTTCTAGGCTCTCCGTGTGCTTAGCCGAGAAGACTAAGACCCTCGAGATTGAACTTGGTCGAGGTCGTGGATCTTATCGCCCAATGGAGCAGTACACGGTCATCTACCAAGTAGCGTCGGCCAGGGTCATCGCAAGGGAGCACTGGTTTTGTAGGCGCTCTTGTGGCGATGTGCGTCGCCACAAGGGCCCCGGCAGGGGTAAGCGAATAGTGCCTGGATAGACTCCCTCGGTGCTGGAGTCAAACGCCACATTAGCGCGAGCGTTGAAGTCCGCGAAGATTTAGGCGCGGCAGGCCCCATGCAGATTGCGGATGACCATGAGTGGCGATGTGGCAAGTAATGTTGCGAAACAGGCTGGTCAGAGCATCTGACCTACAAATGCGGAAGACGTGCGGGCGCGGATTTGGTGCGGGAGTCTAAAGTCAGCGTGGCGGGTCTGTCTGACCTGATCGGGGTATCGAGGCGGGCCATCAACGCGCGGCTCGACAAGCGTCGGAGTATCAGCCCTGAGATGGCTCTGCAACTTTTGCGACGCTTGGGCAATACATTGCAATTTTGGCTCGCGGATCCGATGACGGTTGATCGGACGGAGGCTTCTGGCGATCTTGGAAAGACGGCGAAACGAAATTACACAAGCTAGAAGTGAAGACGTGTCGCTAAAGAACCGCAAAAACAACGAAGCCCCCCGCCCTTACCGAGCCGGGTACAAATAACGCGCGGTGATCAGTCAACATAGAAACAAACGGTCTTGCCCGATTCTAAGTTCGACATGGTCACCAGTCTTATGGTGCCGAAGGTGGGACTTGAACCCACACGAGCTATTGCTCACGGCGCCCTGAACACCGCGTGTCTGCCTATTCCACCACTTCGGCACATCGTGGAAGATCGTGTTCAGTCTATCAGCTTTGACGACTTTTATCAACCACTCCCCAGGTTCTTTAGTTGTGGTGGATAATGCCTACGATAATGGGCACGACTAGACTGTCTAGAGATTGTAACCAAGGTGAGGGAACCCGGTGCCCAAAATAACCCGCCTCCAACTTAGTGTGGTCGTGATCGTCGCGGTGCTGGTATACATGATGATTCAAGGGGTCCATAATTTTTCCAGTTATTTTGTGACGGTGCGAACCTATCGCGCCCATCTCGGCCAACTCAGGACTCAAAACGTACGAGTCGAAGGGACAGTGTTGGCGCGCTCCGTGCGATACAACCCCGAGGACGGCTCATTGCGTTTTACGCTGACATCGGGATCAGAACAACTGAACGTTCTGTACCGGGGAATGATGCCCGATGAACGGTTTCGCGATGCTCATGCCATCGTTAAAGGGAAAATGGGTGCGAACGGTTTCTTTTACGCACAGAAGCTGGAAATACAGTGTCCCGACCATTATGCGCCCTCCCCGCGGAGAGACTCATGACAGCTCCGATGGTCGGCGACTTCGCCTTCAAATGGGCATTTCTTATGGCTATTTACGCGTCGATGGCGGGCCTTTGGGCTTGTCAGCGCCGATCGTCGCTGCGCTTACAGCAGAGTGTGCGGGGGGCGATTATAGCACTCGCCGTGAGTTTGAGCACAGCGGTTTTGATTTTGGAACATCTTTTCGTGGCTGGAGATTACGCTGTTCGCGCGGTTTACGACCACACTGACAGAACCTTGCCGCTCCTCTATAAAATGGCGGCCCTATGGGGTGGGGACTGTGGCTCTGTGTTGTTTTGGGCTTGGATTTTGTCGCTTTACCTGGCCTTTATCGCGGCGCGTGCGACAGTTGCACCGCGATTATTGACCTCGACTGTGCTGGCCGTGGCGACACCTTTGGAGATCTTCTTTACCGGACTCTTGATATGGGTGGTGAATCCATTTGCTACCGTTTGGCCGCATGCCGTAAACGGTGCGGGATTAGACCCCTTGCTGCGAAACCCGGTCATGCTTGTTCACCCCCCCGCCATGTACACGGGTCTGATAGGAATGGTGATTCCGCTCGCGTATTTGCTATCGGGGTTGTTGCGCCGACTGCCTTGGCCGCAGTGGATTGGGGCGGTTCGTGTCTGGATGCTGTTTTCGTGGCTATGGCTGAGCGCTGCACTCATTTTGGGAGGCATGTGGGCGTACTTGGAATTGGGATGGGGAGGCTACTGGGAGTGGGATCCGGTAGAAAATGCGGCGCTGTTGCCGTGGCTGACGGCGACGGCGTGCTTGCATGCACTGCAAGTGGAGGAGCGTCGCGGACAACATCGGTGGTGGACCGCACTATTGGCGGCGGCGACATTTCTCTTGACATTAATTGGCACCTACATCACCCGCAGTGGGGTGCTGAAGAATTCAGTGCACGCATTTACGGGCACGGGCATCGGATCGTATTTTGCGGGGCTCTTTTTGGTCAGCCTCGTTACAATCGCAGTGATCTTTGTCATGCGCCGGGATATGCTTGACGACCGCGGTCCCGCCCAAGTTGACGGCATGGCCAAAGAATCAGTCTATCGATTGCTGGAAACCACGATTGTGATCATGGCTGCCCTGGTGCTGGCGGGGACCTTCTATCCCGTCATTACCCAAACGCTGTCGCATCAAACGATAATTTTGCGGCAAGGCTTTTTTAATCAATCGGTAAGCCCTCTGTTTTTACTCATCATCGGGCTCATGGGAATAGCCCCGATCATGTCGTGGCAGCAGAATTCTTGGCCCGTGCTGACAGCTCAAACGGGATCGCTGGCCGCGTCGGGGCTGGTCGGTGTGGCTGTGGCCTTCTTAGGAGGGGATCGCACGCCGCTTTCCTTAGTGGGCGTGTTTGTCATCACGACAGCCCTGGCCTCGATGTTGCGCGAATTTTACCGAGCGGGTCGGGCACGATCGGTCGGGCTCGGATTCTGGCAAGGACTTTGGTCTGCCTTCGTGGCCCATCGCCGCCGTTATGGGGGCTATATGGCACATCTGGCTTTTTTGCTGGTGGCTCTAGGCGTGCTGGGCTCTCATACCAACGCGCTGGCGCTGACCCGAACGTTGAGGCCCGGACAATTCATTACGGTCGCTGGCTATCGCTTGTACTATCGCGGAATAGCGAGTCGGCCTAGGTTTTCGGGGTTAAGCACTCAAGCTGTTCTGGTTGTTTCGTATCACGGACGCAGTTGGATTTCGCGGCCTGGGCTCGCGTTTTATGCCGGTTCGGCTGCGCCTGTGGCGGATCCCAGTATTCACGAGGGGTTTATGCAAGACTTGTATGTTGTTGTGGACGCCATCAGCGCTCACCAGGCGGTTTTACTTCACGTAATGATTAATCCATGCGTATTGTGGATTTGGTCTGGCTTGCCGCTTTTGGTGGCAGGCGCTGGATTAGCTTTGAGCGGCCGACGGTCAGCACGGCTTTCTATTGTGCATGATCACGCCTTGGGGCCGACCACGCACGATACCCCAATAGGAAGTGACGGATTATGATGCTGACCATGACGGGCCTCTTAACAGCCGCGGTGTTGGCATTAGTTGGCGCTCCCTGGAAGGGGAGGATTCACGGCTCTCCTCCTCAGACCCGGAAAGTCGCGGTGGACCTCGACCAGATTGATGATTTCGTGCGCGCACATTTTTGTATGTACTGTGGAGCACGGCGCCGGGCCGAGCGTGCCGAGTGCTCCCAGTGCGGCTGGCGTGATCCGGACAGCAGGAGCGAACGATGAGGCGTGTTGTGAAGCTCGCCGTCGTGATACTAGCGCTAACCCTGAGTTGTCCTGCTCGGGCCATGCAGGTGAGGGTTGGGAGTCGGCCGACGGTTCGGGTGGAAATGCTGATCATTATTCCCCGACAGCACTGCTGGGCAGTCTTTGAGCAAGCGGTACTGACACACCATCACCCCGATCGTCTTGCCGTTGGTGTTCTTGCACACGCCCAGCGGCTGGTGGTGGACGGCGCCCGTCGACTGGGTCAGACGTCGACGGCGGTGAAAGTCATGACGCGTGCACAATACCTGGGTTTTCAATATGTAGTGACGCGTCGGGGACGACGACAAACGCTCAGTATTATAAATCCCCAATCCGTTGCAACCATGCTGGTTTTGGTTCCGCCTACCGTTTCGTTGTCACAATCCGACAATCCGATCATGTCTCGCGTTGGATTGGGAAGAATTCCGGGGATGCCAAACAGCCCCATCTTTGACGAGTACGCGACGCATGATCTGCAAAGCGGCCAAACTGTGCCGTTGGTTTTTGGCCCACCGCCCGCCGTTTCGAGTGGATTGAAGCACGCGTTGACAGGACGGATCCTCGAGGTGCTGACTTTGCTCGTGTTGGCGATCACTATTGCAGTGGCTTTGTTTACAAAAGGAGATGAGATGGTGGACAACGATGGGCTCAGTGAGGAGTGGTACGAACTGGCAGCGTTAGTAACGCGGTGGACCCAGGGAGAGATAAGCGCGGAACAGTATCGTCTCCGCCGGGATAGCATTGTGCAACGGTTGCGAAGTCACGGTGAGATTAGCGATGGGTAACGAGGTAATAGTGGTTTGCCGAAACCTAGAAAAACGGCTAGGTTCTCGGCGAATTCTGGCGAGTCTCAATCTGGTTCTGCATCGTGGAACGGCCCTGGCGGTCACGGGCGGCAATGGGGTCGGGAAGTCGACGCTTTTGCGTGTGATCGCGAGCGCGTGGGGGCGGTCCGGCGGCGTTCTAGAACGCTTTGGCCAGGTGGTCGCGGTGAGCGGCGAACCAGACGTACGCATCGGTTATGTGGGGCATCAGTCGCTGTTGTATCCATCGTTGACGCTTTATGAGAACCTCGCCCTCTATGGTCGTTTGCTGAAGCTGCCTGACTTGGGGCAGCGCCTCAATCAAGTTATCTCCCAACTGCAGTTAACCTGCTACGCGCATGACGTGGTGGGTTCGTACTCGCGGGGGACCCTGCAGCGGGCGGCTTTAGCCCGTTTATTCATGTCACCGGCTGAGCTTTGGGTGATGGATGAACCCTTTACTGGATTGGACTGCGGCGGTCAACAGATCGTGACTGAAATGATGCTGGAGGCAAAGCGCCAAGGGAAGACGATCGTGCTTACCAGCCATCAACTGCCGGAAGTACAAGGAATTGTTGATGCGGTGGCGGAGTTGAAGGGTGGTCGTTTTGCCCGCTGGTGGCGTGTAGACGGGCCTGCGATTTTGAAGAACGAGGTCACTCTTTAGATGGCGTCGATGCGAAAATGGGTGCTGGTGGTCGTGAAAGACTTACAGATTGAATGGCGGCGCAAGGACTTTGGGGCTGCAACGGTAGGGCTGGGGATCATGGCCGTGGTGGTGTTTCGAGTCACCCTAGGGGCGACGACCCGGTTAGGGCCCGCCTTGGCGTCGGCCATGCTTTGGATAGATTGCGCATACGTGGGCATAATAACGATCACTCGCATCTATGCACGTGAAGTTCCTGAAAATGCCATGCTTGGGCTGGGTCTCATGCCTGGAGGGCGCATTGCCATTTTT
The DNA here is from genome assembly GCA_003023745.1 of Sulfobacillus acidophilus. Classification (GTDB taxonomy): domain Bacteria; phylum Bacillota; class Sulfobacillia; order Sulfobacillales; family Sulfobacillaceae; genus Sulfobacillus_B; species Sulfobacillus_B acidophilus_A. The sequence continues at coordinate 43,193 of PXYV01000001.1, forward strand.
TTAGCAAAAGTTTTCTTAGCCCTCATGTTTTTGCAATGCAATCAGATACTGGTGCTGACGTTGATCGGACACGGATTGCTGTTGCAAGCGCTGAACCGAGCGGTCTGGTTTGAACTGATACTGCTCCTTGGCGGATTGGGGATCGCTTTAGTCGGAACATTCGTGTCCGCGGTTGGGTTCAATGTGGCCGGCGATGATGTTGTCACTCCCTTGCTGGCTGCGCTTTTGCCGCTACCCGTTTTGATTTGCGCTGCACAGTCGACTGCCGATCTGTGGTTGGGGAAACACCTGGGGCTTTGGCTTCAAGGACTGATTGGATACGATGTGGTCTTTCTTGTGTTGCCGATGGCGTTACACGAATTTGTCTGGGAGGTGTAAGCGTGCAAAAGGCAGCAGGTTGGGCTGTAGCGATAGTTTGTCCGGTGATGATACTAGCTTTATATCTAAACTTTCTCGGTGCCCCAGACGACGCGGTTTTGGGCCCCAGTCAGCGAATCTTCTACATTCACATGGGTGCTGCAGTGACGGCGGCTGTAGCGTTCACAGTCACATTCGCGGCCAGCCTTGCGTATCTCGCCACAAGGCGGCAACGGTGGGATGTATTGGCGGCGGCATCGGCCGAAGTGGGGATCGTTTTTACGGCGATGGTGCTCGTGACGGGAATACTGTGGGGACGGGTTGCCTGGGGAGTGTGGTGGACCTGGGATCCGCGTCTGACCACTACGCTCATGCTGTGGGCCTTGTATGGGGGCTATCTCATTGTCCGAGACGCTGTGGACAACAGCGACCGTCGCGCGCGAATATCTGCGGTATTGGCGCTGGTTGCTTACGTTGACGTGCCGCTCGACTATATGACGATCCGTTGGTGGAATTCGGTGCATCCGCTGGTGATTACGAACCATGGCCTCGCCGTGGCGCCCAGTATGGCGGTCGCGATGTTCATGTCGATGGCGGCGATGTTAGGTGTGTATGGAGTGTGGCTGGCCCTAAGGATGCGCTTAATGGCCGTGGAGCTAGGTATTGAAGAAGCGAAGGCGGTTTGGCAAAACCGGGGAATCTGAACATACGAAGGAGAGACGGCCGATGAGTTCGTGGGAACACGTAGACTTGCAATATCTGTTTTACGGATATAGTGCGGCATGGGTGATGATGTGCACTTTCCTGGTACGCATGGACCGGCGCACACGCCGCTTAACACGGGACTTGTCCGTTCTCCAACAGGCGTTGACCGAGTCTGACCCGACAACCTGGTCATCCTCCCGGGACCAAACGTGGCCGGGACCCAGCGTGTAAAAACGCTTGGGGAAGTGATATGCTGTTTCTTGGGCGACCGTGCACCCATAAAAGTCGGGGCGGGTTGGAGGACAGCGGACAGTGTTGGCGATGCTGAGACCATGTTAGTCGGGCGCCGGCGGGGAACGTGGGGCCGCCGAACGCACGAGAGGACGGCAGCGTGCCCGCTTTAAGGGGCGGGGACGCTCTTTTGTTTTACAACGGTGGTTGTTTGGATTGCTGACAGGTCTGCCCCGCTTGCCATATGATATTACGCGAGGAGGGACTACGGTGATTCGTGTGTTGGTGGCCAAACCGGGATTGGATGGCCACGACCGGGGAGCTAAGGTGATTGCCCGGGCTCTGCGGGACGGTGGCATGGAAGTCGTCTACACGGGACTTCATCAGACTCCTGAGCAAATTGTTGATGCGGCGCTGCAGGAGGATGTGGATGTGCTGGCATTGTCCATTCTTTCGGGGGCTCACCCGACGCTGGTGCCGCGGATTATGGAATTGGTGAAGCAAAATCATATGGATGACATGCTCGTCCTGCTGGGGGGCATTATTCCGGATGACGATGTCGAGCCTATGCTGCAAACGGGGGTCGCGCGAGTTTTTGGTCCGGGCACGGATACCAAAGATATTGTCGACTATATCCGGGAACATGTGAGAGACCATGACTGATGTGGATAGTCTGGCACAAGGCATTCAGCACCAGCAAAAACGTGCCATTGCGCGCGGATTAAGTTGGATTGAACGGGACCAGCAGTTGGGCAAGGATCTAGTGCGGACACTATTTCCGTTAGCAGGGCACGCCCACGTTATCGGTATTACCGGAGCGCCAGGGGTCGGGAAGTCCACCTTGGTCAACCGCTTGGCGTTGGCGTTGCGCAGTCAGGGGCAGCGCATCGGCATACTCGCGGTCGATCCGTCCAGCCCGTTTAGCGGCGGGGCCATATTGGGGGATCGCATTCGGATGCAGGATTCCGTTATGGACGAGGGTGTCTTCATGCGCAGCTTAGCCACTCGGGGACATTTAGGCGGGCTCTCGCGGGCGACGTTTGGTGCGGTCACGTTACTGGATGCAGCCGGATTTGACAGCGTTTTAATTGAAACGGTGGGCGCGGGACAATCTGAAGTGGAAGTCATGCAATTGGCGCATTCGACCGTGGTGGTGCAAGCCCCCGGACTTGGTGACGACATACAGGCAATTAAAGCAGGGATTCTTGAAATAGGGCAAATTTTTGTTGTGAATAAGGCGGACCACGAGGGTGCAGACCATACGGTACGGGCCATCCGCGGTATGTTGACGTTAGGGCTGGAACATTTAGACTGGTTTCCTCCTATCCTAAAGACTGTCGCTGAGCGCGACGAAGGAACTGACGCAGTCATTCGGGCGTTGCAAGACCATCGCGCCTATTTACAGGAATCGGGCCAGTGGGCTCGTATGCGGGCGGACCAGACGACCCACATCATTGAACTGGCGGTGCGAGACTGGGCCGAGGAGGCACTGAGGGCGGCACGGAGCGACGCGAATTGGGATAAGTGGCATGAAGACGTGCTGACAGGCCGGCGCGACGCCGCGCATGTCGCCACCGAAGTTGTTCGAAGGAGACTGGCATGGGACTAAGCCTCTTAAGCGCGGAGGAAAATGCTATTCGCGATGCCGTGCGCACTTTGGTGCAACGAGAAGTGGCCCCGCACTCCGCCGACCTAGACCAAAAGGCAATCTTTCCGCGTGACAATCTGACGATTTTGGGACAGCACGGGTATTTAGGCATGATTGTTGACTCGGAGTTCGGCGGGGCGGGCACCAGCTATCTAGCTCAGACGCTGGTGGTGGAGGCGCTCGCCGAAGTCGATCCGGCCACGGCGGTCGTGTACGAAGTCCACAATTCGCTGCACACCGAAGCAGTCTGGCGCTTTGGCACGCGCGAACAACGGCAGCGTTGGCTACCGAGTTTATGCGATGGATCGGCGATTGGCGCATTTGCGCTGTCTGAAGCGGATGCCGGGTCTAACGCGGCCGCTATTGCGACCCGGGCCCGGGCGGCAGGGTCAGGATATCGGTTAACGGGGCGCAAGATGTTTATTACAGGTGGGGGCGAGGCCGACCGCTACTTAGTGTTTGCCACACTCGATCCCGCACTCAAAACGCACGGCATTACCGCTTTTGTCGTCGACAAAAACTCTCCAGGGCTTAGTTTTGGACCTGCTATGAATAAAATGGGAATTCGCGCTGCACGTACGTCAGAGGTAATTTTAGAGGACGTGCACGTATCTGCACAAGATCGCTTGGGGGCGGAGGGCGAAGGCTATGAGCTGGCGCTGTATCTTCTTGATGGAGGTCGGATTGGCATTGCCGCCCAAGGTGTTGGCATTATCGCGGCCGCACTGGCACGATCGTTGCGTTATGCGCGGGAACGGCATCAATTTGGCCGCTCCATCGGTCGCTTCGAAGGGGTGCAGTGGAAACTGGCCAACATGGCGACAGATTTGCATGCCGCTCGCTTGATGACGTACGAGGCCGCTCGCCATCGGGACGAGGGGCCGACGCAGCGTCCGCTTTTTGCCATGGCCAAGCTGTTCGCATCAGAGCACGCAGTTTTGCACGCGGCCGCCGCAATTCAAATATTTGGCGGATATGGCTATATGACTGAGTATGGGGTCGAGCGACTGCTGCGCGATGCCAAAATTACTGAGATTTATGAAGGCACCTCCGAAATTATGCGGTGGGTTATTGCCTCGCAATTGCTCAAAGAATACGATCTCGACAATATTTGAGAGGGTGCCGTATGAAAGATCACAACATGATTCCGGTGGTGCTGGCAGGAGCGACAGGGAAGACCGGAAGGGCTGTGGGCCAGGCGATCCACCAGGCGACAGATATGAAGTTGCTGGGAGCCTTGTCCTCGCGCTATGCGGGTGTTGATCTGGGGTCGATTTGGGGAGAAAACTCACTGCATTTACCGTTGGTGCGAAATTTGCAAGACATCCAGGAGTCCTATGCTGTGCTGGTGGACTTCACCGAGCCGCAATCGGCGTTGCAGCGAATCCTCCAAGCAATTGACTGGCATTGGGATCTCGTGGTGGGAACGACGGGCTTTTCGCGTGATGGGTTTGAGCTGTTGAGCAAGCGAGTGGAACAGGCTGGTGTGGGCGCGGCAGTAATCGCCAATTTTTCTTTAGGAGCGTGGGTGGCCCAGCGTCTTGCCCAAGAAGCCAGTCGATATTTCTCGGCGGTGGAGGTGATCGAAGGACATCACCCGACAAAACGCGATCGACCTTCGGGTACGGCGCGGGCGATGACAGAGATCCTGGGCGCGTCCTTGGGACGTCCAACGGACACCATTCCCGTTCACTCCTTGCGGTTACCGGGTATGGTTGCGCACCAAGCGGTGGTGTTTGGGTCGCCCGGGCAAATGCTCACCATACGCCACGATGTGCATGACCGCTCTGCCTACGTCGATGGCGTCCTCGCGGCTATTCGCCGCGTACATCAGGTGGATGGCCTCATCACGGATCTGGGTGAGGTGTTGCAGGTTCACGCTGATCCGCCGAATCAAGCATCGCATTGACCCGCTTGCGCGCGAGCATGCGGAATTGGTCGCGATATGAAGAGGCGGGTGTGGCGTTCAGCTCTTTTAATACGTGCTGACGCAACATATCTAATCCGACCCGGGCGTCTTCGACCAACAGTTTTTTTCGTGGCATGGGGGCATTCTCCTCCGACCTACGATGCCTCCGGGCGGTGTCTTTTATTCATGGCCGTAAGATGTTCGATCAAACCCAAGACTAAAACCGGAGGTGTGGAGTTTGATTACCATTCAAGACGTCACGGCGTTTCCACGACCAGGGATGCGTATTCCGGGAAGTTTGTCCTTTTCCGAGGATGGCACAACGCTATACTACTTATTTGCCGACAAAGGCACGTCCCGTTCACTGTGGGCCTACGAGTTGCGGCGGGCGAAGCACCAATTGCTGGCAGAGCCACCGGCGCTATCTACCACCGACACCTATCATGAAGAGATGCTCAGGCAACGGGCTCGCTTGCGGTGGGACGGCATTGCGAACTACGACACGAAAAAAGACGTGGTGCTGATCTCGTACAGGGATCGTGTCTACATCAGCCGGGCCAATGGACCCTTGAGGGCAGTGCCGGAGACCAACGGAGCGATTGCGGCGTCCCTGGCGCCAGACGGCAAGAGTTTCTTGTGCGTGATGGAAGGCGATCTGTGTCAGATATCACTGGATGGGGGCACGCGCCGCTGGTTAACACGCCAGGCGCAACCTGGCATCAGTTATGGCGTGGCTGAATATGTCGCTCAGGAAGAGCTTGATCGCCATCAGGGATATTGGTTAAGCCCGGATGGTGCGTTTGTGGCCTTGACGGAAGTGGACGAGCGTCACATTCCCGAGTTTCCGATTATCCATCAAGGGGCCCGGGGAGTCTGGCCCGAATGGCATCGCTATCCGTTTGTGGGCAGTCCCAATGCACGGGTTAGACTGGGTGTGAAGTCATTGTCCGAAAATGATGCGGTCGTGCGCTGGCTGGATTTAGGCGGTTCAAGCCGGGTCTTGGATTCCGCGGCAGGCGCAGACTTCAACCGCGAGAGCCGCAGCGAGGAAGAGCGTTACCTGATAGATGTCTTGTGGACCCGTGATCGGCGTATTTTGGTGCTGACCTTGTCGCGCCGGCAACGACATCTGGCCTGGGATGCCTACAGTGTGGAAGGCACCTATTTGGGGCGTCTCTACGAGGAAGTGTCGGGCGACTGGATTGAGCGGCCGGGACGCAGTTTTGTGACGGCTGACAACGTGCTGGTGTCGACGACGGAGAGGAACGGGTTACGGCGTCTATTGGTCGTGGACGGAGACGGTGCATTTCATTTGTGGCCCAACCAGTTTGGAGATCGGGTGATTCTTGAGGTTTTAGCCATAAATGAAGAAAGTCACGAGGCTTGGCTGTGGGCCACGCGCAATCAAGCGCTGGAACGCATGTTGGTCAAGCTGAACTGGGTTACTGGGCACTGGATTGAACTGACGCCTGAGCCGGGCTGGCATGAAGTGGTTGTGGCTCCGGGGGGGAAGGCTTGGGTTGATCAGTGGTCCACGCTCGAAAAATCGCCGCAAGTCCGGTTGGTGCGGGATCAAGCAAGTGAGACGGCGCTTTTAATGGACAGTACGCACTCCAATGAGGATTTGAATTTAAACGTGCCGGAGCTTTTTTCCGTGGTTGTGGGCGACGCGGTCCCATTAAACGGGTTGATGTATTGTCCGTTAGGAGAGGCGCCCGCACGGGGGTGGCCCTTGGTGGTGTTTGTCTATGGAGGTCCGCACGCCCAACGGGTTGCGTTAGACTGGGGAGAAACGGTCGATTTCGAGGCACAATATTTGACCGAGCGGGGATTTGCCGTCATGAAACTGGATAATCGTGGCAGCGCCAATCGCGGCCACCAGTTTGTCCGGCCTGTTTTTGAGCGATTTGGTGAGGTGGAGCTTGCCGATCAAATTGCCGGAGTGCGCTACGTTGCCCAGCGGTGGCCCGTTGACTTGCGGCGTATAGGAATTTATGGGTGGAGCTATGGAGGTTATATGACGCTTCGTGCGCTCTTTATGGCGCCTGAAATCTTTCGGGTCGGAGTAGCTGGAGCTCCCGTGACTGACTTTCGCTGGTATGATACGGCCTATACCGAACGATTTTTGGGGACGGATTCTACCAATCGCGCTGGATATGACGCCACGGCGCTGCTGGACAAGGCTAAACGACTGCAAGGCAAACTGCTCTTGATACACGGACTGGTCGACGAAAATGTGCACTTTCGTCATTCGGCTGCCTTGATTCAGGCGTTGATCGATGCTGGACGCGACTTCGACCTCTTAGTCCTACCGGAATCACGGCACATGGTGAGCGATACGCAGACCAATCTCTATCAAAAGCGGAAAATGCTAGAATACTTTGAACGTCACTTGTAGGCAATAAAAATGGTCGGAGAGACAGGATTTGAACCTGCGACCTCCTGCTCCCGAAGCAGGCGCGCTACCAAACTGCGCTACTCCCCGACAACCCTGAGTTATTATATGTCTGATAGCCTCTGACGTCAAACTGCGAATGATTTGATACAAGGAAGGACGCGGGTTTATGAAAGGATTGGTGCTGGCTGGCGGTACCGGAAGCCGATTGCGCCCCTTAACGTACACGGGGGCCAAGCAGCTTATTCCGGTGGGCAACCGCCCTATTTTGTTTTATGCGCTGGATGCCTTGGTCGAGGCAGGCATTTACGACATCGGTGTAATTATCGGCGAAACTGGGGATGAAGTGCGCCGCGCCGTAGGTGATGGGTCCCAATTTGGGGCGAAAGTCACGTATTTACCGCAATCGGCTCCGTTGGGACTGGCCCACGCGGTCCGGGTGGCACGTGATTTTTTAGAGAATGAGCCATTTTTAATGTTTCTGGGCGACAATTTGCTGCGGGGAGGATTGACCGGCTTGGCCGACCGTTATCGCGGTGGCAATTATGCCGCATCAATTTTATTGACCGAGGTCGACGATCCCAGCCAATTTGGCGTAGCGGTGTTGGAGAATGATCGAGTGGTGCGTCTGGTGGAAAAGCCAGCCAACCCGCCTTCACACTGGGCGCTCGTAGGGGCCTACTGCTTTTCTCCGGTGATTCATGAGGCGGTTGATACGTTAAAGCCATCGTGGCGGGGAGAATATGAAATTACAGATGCAATCCAACAACTGATTGATTGGGGCATGGCGGTCGATGCAGCGCGGGTGGAGGGGTGGTGGAAAGATACGGGCCGCCCGGAGGATGTATTGGAAGCCAACCGCCTCATCCTCGAGGATTTGGCCACACGGGTGGCGGGCGTGGTTGATTCGGAGAGCCAAATTTCTGGACGCGTGGTGGTGGAAGAGAATGCGCAGGTGCTGCGCTCGGTCGTGCGTGGACCCGTGATTATTGCGGCGAGCACGGTTATTGAAGACAGCTATGTTGGCCCATACACGTCAATCGGGCCGCAAGTGCGCATATCCCGTACCGAAATTGAAAATAGCGTGGTGCTGGCGGAGAGCGTCATTGAAGACATACCTGTGCGCATCGACCAAAGTTTGATTGGGCGGGGAGTTACGGTGCGCGGAACAAAGCGTCGGCCCCAAGGGCTCAGACTGGTTTTGGGAGACCATAGTCGCATTGACGTCTGAAGGCTTCCAACGCAAGGTGTCGGGTTGCGAGGCCCGAGACACTGGGTCGGAGCATTCGGCGGCCGCCGCGCCTTATTCTATAATCATTGCGGGTGTGCCCAGACAGTCGGGGGCAAGGCCGATCGAATATGACACGAAGTGCCAGGGTTGTCAAGTCAGCAGTATGTTGGCATCAGTGTGCTAGTCTTATTGCAATTGCGCACAGCGCGAGAACGGTAGAGACGGGGGTATGAGGATGAGTCGGATAGGAGCGATTGAGGGGGTGCAGGTCAAGGAGCTGGTACGCCATCCCGATGATCGCGGGTTTTTCACAGAGATCTTGCGCGATGACGATGGGTTGTTGCGCCGATTTGGGCAGGCTTCTTTGTCGATGACGTATCCCGGGGTCATCAAAGCCTTTCACTATCACAAACGCCAAGACGATCTGTGGTTTTTTCCGGTCGGATCGGCGCAGGTCGTTCTCTATGATCGGCGGCCAGACTCAACCACGCATGGTGTCACCCAGGTGCTTTATGCTGGCGAAGATCACCCTATTTTAATTGTGGTGCCGGTGGGTGTGGCGCACGGGTACCGCGTGCTGGGGCCCAAGCCATTAATGATCGTATACTTTACGACTGAATCGTATGTGGCAAGCGATCCGGACGAGCACCGCCTCGCCTGGGATGATCCGGAGATTGGGTTTGACTGGTCGACGCACAACCGATGAACCATCTGGGGGGAAGCGCCATGCGCATTTTAGTTACGGGTGGCCTCGGATTCATTGGGTCGCACCTGGTCCGGCGCCTTTTGCGTGAGCCAGAGGTCTTGGTCACAAATTTAGATGTTCTCACTTATGCCGGCAATTTAGCGAATGTGGCCGATGTGGCTGGATCCGATCGATACGTTTGGGAACAATCGTCAATTACGGACGAAGTTGCGGTCGACCGCATTCTGCGCGAAACGCAGTACGACGCGATTATAAATTTAGCGGCAGAATCGCATGTCGACCGTAGTATTAGCGATGGCCTGCCATTTGTTAAGACAAATGTTGTAGGAACTCAGGTGTTATTGGAAGCGGCGCGTCGCCATCAGGTGGGCCGGTTTGTGCAGGTCTCCACGGATGAGGTGTATGGGAGCCTAGGTGAACACGGATACTTCACGGAGTTGTCGCCACTTCAACCCAATAGTCCATACTCAGCAAGCAAGGCATCGGCTGATTTACTCGTGTTAGCGGCATACCGAACTTACGGGCAGAATGTTGTGGTGACACGCTGTTCCAACAACTACGGACCGTACCAGTTTCCGGAAAAACTCATTCCGCTTTATATCACCAACGGCATCGAAGGTAAGCCCTGGCCCCTGTATGGGGATGGTCTCAATGTGCGCGATTGGCTACATGTGGAAGATCACGTGGACGCCTTATGGTTGGCGCTGAGCCGCGGGCAGGCCGGCGAAATCTACAATATCGGCGGGCATAACGAGCGTACCAACAGACAGGTCGCCCTCACCTTACTGGACATTATGGGTCTTTCTCCGGATATTGTGGTTTCTGTCCCGGATCGGCCAGGTCATGATCGGCGGTATGCCATTGACCCGTCAAAAGCCATGCGTGAATTGGGCTTTTTCCCGCGCCACGACTGGACTGAAGGAATGCGTGAGACGGTACGATGGTATGAAACGCACCCAAAGTGGTGGCAAACCATTAAGTCCGGTGAATATCTCCAATTTTACCAACGTCAATACGGAAGGTTGGGAGACGCGCCGCATGAATCCTAGGGCGGCTAGTGCAATCTTGGCGGCACGTGCAACAGCATGGTTGAGCCGTTTGAGCGGACGCGGGGCCAGTTCATTGCCTGGATTGGTCGCGCGGCGGATTGATCCCTTGATCCTAACCCGCCTAGGACAGGAGTTAGACTGGGGCAGCGTGTTGATGACCGGCACCAACGGCAAAACCACCACCGCAGCCATGGTACGGCAGATGCTAGAGAGTCTTGGGGAGGTCACGCTAAGCAATCCGGCCGGAGCAAATCTCATTGTCGGCTTGACTGCGGCGTTCGTGCAGCGACGCGGGGGACGGCGTCAAGATCGTCCCAGGCGGGCCCTTCTAGAGACGGATGAGGCGACGATGCCGAAAGCCAGCCGCGAACTGAAGCCGCGGGTGATTACTGTGACGAACTTTTTTCGCGACCAACTCGATCGCTATGGGGAGCTGTCAACGACGGTGAGACTGGTCACCGAAGGTATCGCCTTCCTGCGACCGGACGGAATGCTGGTATTGAATGCGGATGATCCACAAGTTGCAAGTTTGGGTGCAACGGGCCGGCCGGCATTGTATTACGGGGTTGAGGCCGAAGGAGCGATGTCCCCGCAGGGCTACGATACGGTTGACGCACGGGCTTGTCCGCAATGTAATGCCCCGCTTATTTACGAAACGCGTTACTACGCCCACCTCGGCCATTATCGTTGCCCTCGCTGTAGCTGGTCCCGACCTAAACCGGATATTGCCGTGCAGCGGTGGGATCGAGCCCAGCAAAAAGTCTGGATTAGGGTGCGCGGTGAAGTGCGAGCCTTTGCTTGGCTGGCACCGGGTCTATACAATTTGTATAACGAGGTGGCTGCCGTTGCGACAGCTTGCGCACTCGACATCCCCCTTGAGGTGGCGCAGGCTAGTTTGGCGAAGTTCCGCCCGGCTTTTGGGCGTATGGAGATGGTCATGGCTGGTCGCAAGCGGCTGTGGCTGGCGTTGGTGAAAAACCCGGTAGGATTTAATCAGGTGTTGGCGGCTGTGGCGGAGGACGCCGATGAGTCCTACGCAATGATGGTGGTAATTAACGATCGGTATGCTGACGGGCGCGACGTTTCTTGGCTGTGGGATGTGGATTTCGAGCACTGGATGCCGCGGCTGTCGCCGCAGCACTGGTACATTAGCGGCCTTAGAGCGCACGACATGGCAGTTCGCCTTAAATATGCGGGCCTTCTTGACGGCAGCGCTCGTGTCGAGGAGTCAATAGCGATTAGTTTAGACAGGGCGCTTAAGGATGTTGGCACGGATACCCTTTACGTGTTGCCAACTTATACGGCGATGTTGGAAGTGCGGCAGTTATTAAGCCAACGCGGGTTGGTGCGGCACTTCCGGGAGGGGTGACGCTAGTGGCAAACCTATATCCGGTTATCGTGGGAACAGCCGGCCATATCGATCATGGCAAGACCACCTTGGTCAAAGCGCTGACAGGTCAAGATGCAGACCGATTACCAGAGGAAAAGGCGCGGGGAATTACTATTGATTTAGGATTTGCCCACATGCGCCTTGCTTCCGGGCAGCGGGTTGCCTTCATTGACGTGCCTGGTCATGAGCGGTTTGTCCGCAACATGGTCGCGGGCGTTCACGGGATGGATGCGGTGCTTTTGGTCGTGGCGGCTGACGAAGGAATTATGCCGCAGACCGAAGAGCATCTGGCGATTTTGCGATTATTAGGTGTTCAGCGGGGCCTTACGGTCATTACCAAAGCCGATTTGGTTGACGCCGAAATGCGGGCACTGGTGCACGAACTCGTAGTTGACGCGATTCAGGGAACATTTTTGGAGAATGCGCCCGTGGTCACCGTTGACGCCATTACGGGCCGAGGCATCAATGAACTGAAAATGGCTCTGCACGAACTGGTGGCCGGGGTAAAGCGCCAATCTGTTGTGGGACCAGTGCGCCTTCCCATCGACCGCGTATTTACCGTGAAGGGCTTTGGCACGGTTGTCACCGGCACCTTAGTGTCGGGTCGCATCCAAATCGAGGACTCACTCGAAGTCGTTCCCGATGGTCTCATGGTCCGGGTGAGGGGGGTACAGGTGCATAACCGCGCAGAAACGGAAGCGCTATCAGGGCAGCGGGTGGCGTTAAATATAGCGGGCGTTAGCTACGAAGATGTCAAGCGCGGATCAGTGCTGGCGTCTAAAGGAACGCTGCGGGGCGTGAATGTCTTCACGGCGGCGTTGGAACTATTGGCGACGAGTCCGGTCGTGAACGATAATGTGCGGGTTCACGTCCATTCGGGCACGGCGCAAGCGCTGGGACGCATTTATCTGATTGATAGTCAGGAACTGCGACCGCAAGACACAGGTTTTGTCGAAATACGACTAGAGTCAGCGCTTGCGCTAGCCCGGCGGGATCGGTTTCTCATCCGCTCCTACAGTCCGGTTGTCACCATTGGGGGTGGCGTGGCCTTGGAAGTAGGAATCCACCACCGCCGTCGTGAGCCTGGCCTCATGAAGCGCTTGGAGCGGCTGTTCGCGGGTGATGACGCCCAGGCGATGTACGATCTCATTGCTCGAAGCCCAATGCCGGTGGCGGCAGAGGAGGTTGCGGCGCGTCTTGGATTAACGCCAGCGCAGGTCATGGAAATGGGCCAGTCACAAGCCGATGTGATTGCGCTGGAAGGACGTTATCTTTGGGTAGAGTCGCAACTCTTGCCGTGGGATCAAAAGGCGCGGGCGATTTTGCTGCAATACGTGCAGGATCGACCGATCAAACCCGGTATGCCTATTGATGAGCTGAAAAGTCGGATGGCCCACGACTGGCCGCCTCGTATTTTTCGTGCGGCGCTTCAGCATCAAGGATGGTTTTTCGACCGCGAGTGGGTGCGTTTGACGGTCGAACCCGCACCGATCAGTGGGCAAGATTTAGCGGCCATTCAATCGGTCTATGAAGCGGTGCGGACCGGCGAGCTCAACCCCTCGCGATTTGACGAGATTAAGCGCCGTTTGACCTTAGATGAAAAACGCTTTGAGGACATTGTTGAGTATTTATTTCTCCAAGGGTGTCTGCTGCGATTGGAAGATGGTTTGGCAATGTCCCGCGAGGCGTACGAACAGGGCAAGGAGCTGGTGGCGCAGGCAATTCGCCGGGACGGACCGAAGAGCACCGCTGAACTGAAAGAGGCGTTACAAGTCAATCGTCGCCTGGCGGTCTTATTTCTGGAATTGCTCGATCGGCAGCGGGTGACGCGTCGCAGTGGCGATAAGCGGGAGTTGGTGCCGTAATGCAGCGCGTCGAGGTGGCGTGGAGTAAGATGCCTAAAGGCGCCTTGGGTCAAAGCGGCGACAGCATTGAGTTGGTTGAGCGCCCCCTGGGGGGATTGACACTTATCTTGGCCGATGGCCAGGGCTCGGGCCCGGCGGCACGCCGGATTAGCCGAATGGTGGCCATGAAGGCGGTACAATTGATTTCGGATGGATCGCGTGATGGTGCCGTGGCGCGTGCCGTGCAGGATATGCTGTATACGGCCCGGGAAGGCCGGGTTACGGCAACCTTGGCGTTGTTGACGGTGGATTTTCATACACGGACGTTGGTCGTGTCCCGCAATGCTCCGGCTCCGGTCATTGTCCGCCAGGACAGTCGTGTGTTTCGCTTGGAAGGTGGCGCCGAGGTGATTGGCACCTATCGCAAAACCCGACCTGCGGTAACAGAGTTGCCGGCAGACCCAGGCAGTTTGCTGTTGACCTATTCGGACGGACTTATGAATGCCGGACGTCGCTATGGTACGACGATCGACTGGCCTATTTGGGACGAGCGACTTTGCCTGGCGGCGGCTTCTCAACTGCAGGAATTTGTCCAGGACTTGATGGAGCACGCGCTGGACTTGGAGCGGGGACGCCCTAGCGATGACGTGAGCATCATGGCACTAGCTCTGCAAGGAGATGATGACTCTGCATTGCGGCAACTTCACGCCAGCATACCCTATTAGTCCTCTGGTACTGGTTGGTGTGTGCGCTGCGGGGAAGAGCACGCTGGCTCAGCAGTTGGAAATGCGTGGTGTGGCGGCGCGAGCCGTGGCGCAAGAGCACTCGCGGGTTATGGATTTGTACCATCGCTCGGGACAGTGGGTGATTGTCTTGGTGGCCGACTGGAACACGGTTCATCGACGGCGTCAGTTGAGTTGGGATCTGGCGTTTTACCGGACCGAATGGGATCGGATTGGGGATGCTCGCCAAGCGGCGGCTTTGATTATCCACACCGATTGGTTGAATCCGTCCCAGGTCGCGGATCGAGTCACAACGTGGTTTGACCGGCAATTTGGCTTTGAGCGACTGTGGTCTTTAGATGCGTCAATTACACAAAGGGAAAAGGCGGTGATTCGGGCAGGCTATCGCGCCTAATGTGGGCCAGCGGTCGCGTGTGGCGACTGGTGCGCGTTTGACAGGCTTTTTTGACGAGGTTTATAATGAGTCGATTTTCTGACAGGGGGCGAGCCGATGCGCCAACGCAGTATTCTTGCGCTGGTGGCGCTGGTAGCGGTATTAGTCGCAGCTGGGGGCTATTTTTCCGTTATTAATCCAATTACCAGGCATTTGCAGTACGGTCTCGATTTGCGGGGCGGAATAACGGCCACTTACCAGGCGGAACCAACGCCGGGAGCGCCAGTCAATGCCAACGCCATGGCCAAGGCTATCGAAATTTTGTCATTTCGGGTGAATAAGCTAGGGGTGAGTGAGCCAGTCATCCAGCAGGTGGGACCAACGCGCATCACGGTTGACCTGGCGGGGGTTAAGAATCCGGAACAGGCCTTGCATTACCTGGGTGAAACAGCATTGTTGCAAATCAAGAGTCCCAAAGGCAAGGTGTTAGTGACGGGCGCCGATCTGTCCAGCGCGGTGGGGGCCATCGCAAATGGACAATATGTCGTTGACCTTTCTTTTAACAGTAAAGGGTCGCAACTATTTAAGGCCGCGACAACCAAATATTTGCATCAGCAGTTGCCCATTTATTTGAACGGGAAGTTAGTGGAGGCGCCGACCGTCGATAGCGTTATCCCCAATGGACAGGCAGAGCTTTCCGGAGGCTTTGCGACGCTCAAACAGGCTCAAAATACTGCATTGTTGCTTCAGTCGGGTGCCCTGCCAGTTAAGTTGAAGGTGTTGAGTGTGGAAACGATTAGTGCCACATTGGGGCATCAGTCGATTGTCGCCTCAAAGCGTGCGGCAGTGATAGCGATTGCCCTGATTGCGCTAGCCATGATCTTTTGGTACCGTCTGGCGGGATTGTTTGCTGACATTGCGCTTGGGGTCTACGCATTTTTGCTGGTGGGCGCATTGTGGGCGGTGCATGCGACCATTACCATTCCCGGTATTGCGGGCATCATTTTGTCGATGGGGATGGCGGTAGACGCCAACGTCATCATTTTTTCGCGCGTGCGAGAAGAGATGGTGGCTGGTAAAACGCCGCGCGCCGCCATCGAGATTGGATTTCGGAACGCCATCCGCGCCATTATGGACTCCAATGCGACGACACTCATATCCGCCATCATCCTGTTCTTTTTGGGCAGTGGCGATGTGAAGGGCTTCGCGTTAACCTTGATGATTGGAATTGTGTTGTCGCTGGTGACGGCGGTTGTGCTAACACGGCAGTTCATCCGTTTGGTGGCCGATGCCGGCTGGGCCCGTGTGCGCGCAGTGTTTGTAGGCTAGGCTAGGAGGGCGTCATGACATTTCATCTCGACTTCGTAAAACACTGGAAGTTATGGTTTGCCCTGGCTGCAGCGTTATGTCTGGTGGGGTTGTTCGGGATTTTTGTGCGTGGGCTCAATTATGGAATTGATTTCACGGGCGGTACGCAGTTGCAGTTACGGTTTACGCGTGCGGTAAGCACGACTGCGATCGATGCGGTGCTGGACCGGCAGCATCTGAGCCAGAGCACGGTTGTCTATATTGGGTCGGGACATCGGGAAGTGCAGATTACGACCCCCACGATTAGTGAAGGGCAACGAGATACGCTATTGGCGAAGATGCACAGTGTGGGACCGTACCAGGAAATTTCGACGAACCGGGTATCGTCCATTATTGGCAAACAAACGGAACGAACGGCGCTCTTGGCGGTGTTAATTGCTACGGCGGCAATTATCGTCTACATCGCGATTCGGTTTGAAATGCGCTTTGCGTTGGCGGGCATTATTGCTCTGTTGCTCGACGTCATTATGACCGTCGGCATCATCGCATTAATTCATATCGTACTGACCACCTACTTTATTATGGCGGTCTTGACTATTTTCGGATACTCCATGAACGATCGGATTATCGTGTTTGACCGCATTCGTGAAAATCTGCATAAGCAGCGAAAGAATGAGCCGTTGGAGGACGTTGTCAATAAAAGCCTCAATCAAGTGCTGATGCGTTCGATTAACACATCGAGCACCGTCATGTTGGCATTGGCGGCACTTTTGGTTCTAGGCGGGGCATCGATTCGCGATTTTTCTTTGACGATGCTGGTAGGCGTGTTTTTAGGCACTTTTACCTCACTCTTTATTGCAAGTCCGGTGTGGATGCTGTGGAGAAAACGGGACGATGCGAGGCGCCGTGCCTCCGTCCGCCCGGTGCGGGCCGATTAAATTTTCTCTCCGACTGGCAAGATAGGGCGGGAGGAGAGCAAATGTGCACAGGATGGGACGCGGCAAAACACGTGGATGGCGTAGTGTCGGACCGGATGGCCATCGACGTCTGGTAGGATTGTTGCGGTGAGTGCTCTTTGGTTGTATGCCCTGGCGGGTTTGGGCTGGACGAATGATTGGCCGTGGCTGTTGTTGGTTGTCGGTGTTGCCTGGGGATCGGGTAATCGGCTGCGGCCCGCGATATTTGTCGGCGAACTGATCGCAGCGCTCCTGCTGGAGAGTATGCTGGCGCGATTGTTACCGAAAGCCAGAACCGCATCACTCGCAGTGGATTTGGGTTGGGAAGGAGCTGCTCTGGCTGGCTTTGCACTGTTGGGGGGCGCGATTGGCGGGATTTTTTTGTGGCAGCTTGCGTTTGGAGTGGATGCGTCGCGGCGGGCGCAGCGCCTCTTGACGGATATGAGGCGGCGATTGGTGGTGCGCACGATTAGGGTTCTAGCAGCGGTTTTGGTGGTTGCGGTGCGCTAAGGCGGCAGGCTGGAGCGGGACGATTCTTGGCACACTGAACAGGCTCAGCAGGCGATGGTTTGGTACAATAAGACGGAGGTGCCATGCGTTAGGTGCTGTCGACCGAATTAGACCGTCGCAATCATCAAGCTGCTACCCATAATCTTCTGTTTAATCTGCTGTTGACTGTGGTGAAATTGGTTGCCGGAGTAATGGGCCGGTCCGAAGCGTTGATTGCAGACGGAGTACACAGTGGAGCCGATGTGCTTTCTTCGATTGCCGTGGTCATTGGTCTAGCGGGAGCGGGTCGTCCACCTGACGCTGGTCATCACTACGGACACGCCAAAGCCGAAGCCATTAGCCAAAATGTGGTAGCCGTGCTGTTGCTGCTGGCTGGCATGGAGGTCGCGAATACGGCTATTAGCGGAATAGCTCGTGCGAGTTCCAAGCCTTCTTGGTTGGCGCTAGCAGTGGCGCTAGCCGCCATGTTGCCTAAGGCTTTTATGGCTATTAGCCAACGGCGGTTAGCGCGGCGAACTGGATCGCATGCGGTGTTGGCGGCGTCTGTCGATAACCGAGTGGACGCCGCTTCCTCGTTGATTGCGGCGTCTGGGATCTTGGCGTCGCGAATGGGGTTTGTGTCCGGGGACAGCATTGCTGCCTTGGTCGTGGCCTTGTTGGTGATGTGGGGTGGCGTTGAGGTCTTTCGCACTGCAGCCAATGATTTGATGGATCCGGCTGCCGACAATGCGACGGAAGCATCGATTCATTCTGTGGCGGCAGCGGTTCAGGGGGTGCGGTCCGTATCATCTCTGCGGACGCGTGTTAACGGCGCCGGTGTCTTGGTAGACCTCGAAGTTGAGGTGGACCGCGACCTGAGTTTGGTGGCAGCGCATGACATTGCGCACGCTGTGGAGGATGCCGTGACCCAGCTTGAGCGAGTGAGGGGCGCCACGGTGCATGTAAATCCGGCGCGAGAGGATGAAAAATTATAAAGAATCGGGTGTTTTGGCGCGACCCTTTGGATCCAGCGGTTATTCAACGGGCGGCTAAGGCATGGGATTTGCCGGATTATGCGGCAGAGTTTCTGCTGCGGCGCCGAATGCCGCTTGAGGCACTAGAGGCGAACACGCCAATGCAAAGCCCCTTTGTTTTGCGGGATATGGAGCGAGCGTGCGATATCATTCGCCAGTATCTCAGCCAGGGCAAGCGGGTTCGTGTGTATGGGGATTACGATGCTGACGGCGTGACGGCGACCGCTCTATTGGTGGGCGCGCTAAAACGGATGGGATATGCAGCGCAAGTCGACTACTACATTCCGAATCGCTTTGATGAGGGATATGGGTTGCATGAAGAGGCAGTCGTGGACGCCGTGCGTGATGGCGTTGACCTCATGATTACCGTCGATTGTGGCTCAAGTTCGCCTGAGGCCGCTCGATTGGCGAATTCGCTAGGGTTGGCACTGGTCGTGACAGACCACCATGCGTTGCCGGTCGAGGTGCCCAAAGTCAGTGCCTTGGTTAATCCGCAGCAGGATGTTGAAGCGGACAAGCTTTCCGGGGCCGGTGTGGCTTTGCAATTAGCTAGAGCGCTTAACGGCGGCGAGGTGGCGGAGGAGTTATACGGAATTGCCGCAGTCGGCACCGTGGCCGATGTGGTGTCGCTGGTGGGCATGAATCGGACGTTGACGCAACGAGGACTAAAAGCCATTGGTGACGGCAACGTGCCCGGCCTGACAGCATTGCTGGGGCTAGGGGCGATCGGTCATGTCACCGCTCAAGATCTCGGATTTCATGTGGGGCCTTGTCTCAATGCGGCTGGACGGCTTGGAACAGCTGATGCTGCGGTGCAGTTGTTTTTGGAGCGCGATCCTCAGCGCATCGCCAGTTTGGCTCAGGAATTGACGGAGTTAAATCGAGCGCGGCGTACGATTGAACAGCAAATCATCGAGAAGGCTTGGGAGAATCTTGTGCGTGACCACAGGGGGCGGCTCTTTCCGTTTACGGTTATTGCCGGGGATGGGTGGCATCCGGGTGTTATCGGAATTGTCGCCTCGCGATTTCGGGAATGGCTGAGGCGACCCGTGGCCGTGATTACCTGGGAGGGGGATGTGGGCAAGGGATCGGCTCGGAGTGTACCGTCGCTGAACCTCATCAATCATCTTCGGCGGTCTGAGGATCTGTTTAGTCGGTTAGGTGGGCACCCGGGAGCGGCTGGCTTCAGTTTGCGGCGCCAGGAGGTGTCCGCCATGAGTGAACTATTGTCAGAAGGGTTGCCGGCGGCGGTGGTTGAACAGCAGTTTGAAATGGGTCAGTTTGATTTGATCGCGCAGCCAAGTCTTCCGAGCAGCAGCATATGGACGGACTTGCAAAAATTCGAGCCATTTGGGCACGGGTTTGAAGCGCCTCGGTTTTTGGTCAAAGGGAGTTTACGAACGATTCGCCGGGTAGGAGACCAGGGGCAACATGTTCAGATGACGTTGCAAGAAGATGCAGTGCCTGCGGTGGGATTTCAGTTGGGAGAGCGTGCGCGAGGGTTGCAGGTGGGGGATCCGGTGCGGCTCGTGGCGACGTTGGAAACCAACTGGTATCGCGACGAGGCGATGCCGCAGTGGCGAGTGATGCTGCTTGACGGGCCTTGGCCCCGGACGACCCGCAAATGGGCCCGAGGTTGTCCCAACCCGTTGCCACAGCGGGTGCTGTGGGTGGTGGAAAGCGATCGGGCCGTGTGGCGCACGGCTCAACGAGAGGTCGCTTGGCCTTACGTGTTGGCGCTGTCTGTGGGAGAATTGGTGGCGTTGGAGGAGCAGGCGCGACGCGGGTTAATTACAAGGGTGGTGGCGTCGCAGTGGCGGCCATGGCCGCAGTTGCTGAATTGGGCTGATGCGGTGATCTGGACGTGTACTCCGCGCAGTCGCTCGAAGTGGGAAGAGTCGGCTTCGTTGCTTAAGCACGATGGCCAATTGTGGCTAACACCGATAGCATCCACTGTGCTGCCACACCGCAAGGCCCATCATCTTCATCTTTCGCGGGATCGTCTAGGCCAGCATTGGCGGGGTTGGGAGCGGCACAACGGTGGGTTCTCCCCCGGGCGCGCGGTGTTTAGCGAACTTGAATTGACGCCGGCCTTAGCGAAGCAGGGAGAGCGGCGGACTGTCGCCCGCAGCCATCTCTACCAAATGGCTTTATGGGAGGCAAGACAAGACGCCGATCGGCCGTTTGACATGGCGTTGCTGGGGAGGGAAGAGCTGAATGGCATGGAGTGATTATGTTCGGGAAATTCCAGATTTTCCGGAACCGGGCGTTTTGTTCCGCGATGTATTACCGGTGATAGCGGAACCCGGGGCCTTTTTGGAAGTTTTAGATGGCCTGCAAACGCTGGTGCAGCCGTTGGGGGCCGAGGTGATCATGGCTCCAGAAGCGCGCGGGTTTCTCTTGGCGGCGCCACTGGCTGATCGCCTGCGGGCCGGTGTGGTGGCGGTGCGCAAGCCGGGAAAATTGCCTGACCCTGTATTTAAGGAGCAGTATACGTTAGAATATGGGGAAAATCAGTTGGAAGTGGAAGCCACTGAACGCTTGCGGGGTCGGCGCGTTGTCATCGTGGATGATGTTCTAGCAACCGGCGGAACGGTACGTGCCTGCGCACGGTTGGCCGCCAAACTTCACGCCGACGTTGTGGGATTTGCTTTTTTGATTGAACTCCAAGCACTCTTAGGCACTAAGCAGCTTACTGAGTACCACCAGGTGCCGATCGTATCCCTGATGACGGTGTAGTCAAAGGAGGTGCCGCATGACTGGTTTAGATCTAGCCGAGCAGTTTGGTTTTCGCAGTCATTCTCCAGAAGCAGATCAGATCATGCGGGCCTGGATGTTTGCGGAGCAGGCCCACCGGGGACAAATTCGAGCCTCGGGGGATCCGTACGTTGACCACCCGGTGGCAGTGGCGACCATATTGGCGGAATTGAAAATGGATGCACCGACCATTGTAGCCGCCCTGCTGCACGACGTGGTCGAGGACACGGATTATACGTTAGCCGACATCGAAGAGCGGTTTGGCAACGAAGTGGCCCAACTGGTCGACGGCGTCACGAAGCTCGACCGTCTGGAGGAGCGAACCCGCGAGGAGGAGCAGGCGGAGAACTTACGCAAGATGTTTTTAGCGATGGCTAAGGATATTCGCGTGATCTTAATTAAATTGGCTGATCGCCTGCACAATATGCGAACACTCAAGCATCTTACGGCTGACCGGGTGCAGCGCATTGCCAAAGAGACAATGGAGATCTATGCACCGTTGGCGCACCGGCTGGGCATATTTCGCATCAAGTGGGAATTGGAGGATTTAGCCTTTCAACATCTTGATCCGGACGCGTTTCGGGAAATGAAGGAATTGGTAGCCACAAAGCGGCAAGTTCGTGAAGCGGCTGTCGATGAAGTGATTCGCGAGTTAAAGGATCGACTGGACATGGTCGGAATGCTCAGCGAGGTGTCGGGTCGGGCAAAGCACCTATACAGCATTTACCTTAAGATGTATCGGCAAGGGAAGGACTTTGCGGAAATCTACGACTTGGTGGCAGTCCGGGTGTTAGTGGAATCGGTGAAAGACTGTTATGCCGTTCTGGGATTGGTGCATTCATTGTGGAAGCCGGTGCCGGGGCGGTTTAAAGATTACATTGCGATGCCCAAGTCAAATCTTTATCAAAGTTTGCACACGACGGTGATTGGACCCCAAGGGGAGCCGCTGGAGGTGCAGATTCGGACGTTTGAAATGCATCATACCGCAGAGTATGGCATTGCGGCGCATTGGCGGTACAAAGAGGGCGGCAAGGGGGATCGGGAATTTGAGCAAAAACTGTCGTGGCTGCGGCAGCTTTTAGAGTGGCAGCGCGACATGCGGGACGCCTCGGAGTTCATGGAGACGTTGAAAGTCGATCTGTTTAGCGACGAGGTGTTCTTGTTTACGCCTAAGGGCGACGTGATTGACTTGCCGGCCGGGGCGACGCCGATCGATTTCGCCTATCGCATTCACACGGATGTGGGCAACCACTGCGTGGGGGCCAAAGTTAATGGTCGTATCGTACCGCTGGCGACGACGCTCGAAAGCGGAGATATTGTGGAAATTTTAGTCAATCGCAAATCGCCTGGGCCTAGTATTGACTGGTTAGGCATTGTGCGGACCTCGCAGGCTAAAACTCGCATTCGCCAATGGATGCGGAAAGAACGTCGCCAGGAGCACCTGCAACGGGGACAGGAACTGTTGGAACGCGAGGTTAAGCGTCAAGGCCTTAATTTATCAACAGAGCGATTAGCGGAGCTGATACGCAAGCTGGGATACGGGTCCTTGGATGAGGTGGCGATTGGGCTCAGTGAAGGCAATACCACCCCGCCGCTCTTGATGGCTCGCATTCGGGAAGAAATTGAGCACGAGGCCAAAGCGGCTCAGCCGGTTGTCCCAGTGTCGCCTGTGCGTGACCGCAATTTGGTGGCCAGCGGTGGTTCAGAAGTTTTAGTGCGCGGACAAGGACGGATGTTGACGCGACTAGCGCGTTGTTGCCAGCCGGTCCCGGGAGATCCGATCATCGGCTATCTAACGCGGGGTCGTGGGGTTTCGGTGCACCGTCTCGGTTGTCCTAACGAAAAGGAACTGGCCAAGGATCCTGAGCGTCTGATCGAAGTCAGTTGGGACGTAAAAGAGGCTGAGATTGCGCCGCATCCGGTGGAATTGCGGGTTTACGCCTGGGATCGGCCCGGCCTTTTGGCGGATGTGGCCAACGTTGTGGCCGATGCCAATATCATTTCGGCGAAGGCGCGGGGCTACCGTGATCGGACGGCCGTGGTGGAAGTACATCTTGAGGTGAGAAACCTCACGCATTTGACACACCTAATTATGCGGCTTGAAACGTTGCCCTATGTTCAGCGAGTTGACCGCGTCAGCCGGGAGCGCGCGTAGCGTGAGGGTTGTCGTGCAAAGGGTCACGGAAGCCTGCGTAACCGTGCAAGACGAGATCGTGGGAAGCATTGGATTGGGCCTGTTGGTATTAGTCGGGGTGGCTTGCACCGACACTGAGGACGATGCCTCCTGGTTGGCGCACAAAGTGGCGGGATTACGGGTGTTCTCGGATACCCGAGGCAAGATGAGCTTAGCGGCAGGCGACGTTGGCGGAGAATACTTGGTTGTTTCCCAGTTTACGCTGTTCGGGGATGTTCGGCACGGACTACGTCCGGATTTTGGGCGAGCAGCGCCCGCACCCCAAGCGGAGCGCTTGTATCGGTGCTTTTGTGACCAGCTCCGGTTGTCGGGTCATCGCGTACGCATGGGGGTGTTTGGGGCGCACATGGATGTACAGCTCGTGAACAATGGCCCGGTGACGATATACATAGACACAGATGAGGTGAAGTTCCGTGGGGTCTGAAGAGTTTCAAACCGCACGCGGTACGCGCGACGTCCTCAGCCCAGAGACCTGGCAGTTTGAGGCGATGCGGCGGCTGGCATTGCGGTGGGCAGTGCGATACGGGTATGAGCTCATCGAAACCCCGATTTTTGAAAAGAGTCCCGTATTTTTACGAGTGGGTGCATCGACGGATATTGTTCAGCACGAGCGTTACCAGTTTGTCGATGCAGGTGGCGACGATTTGACGCTTCGACCCGAAGGAACTGCGGCGGTGGCTCGCGCCTATGTGCAACACGGCTTGGCTAGCGCCGTGCAACCGGTCAAGCTGTGTTACTATGGACCGATGTTTCGTCGAGAGCGACCCCAAGCCGGAAGGTTTCGCCAACACACCCAATTTGGGGTGGAGTTGTTCGGCTCCCGGTCTCCCTTAGCAGATGCGGAGGTGATGTTGCTTGGATGCCGCATTGTTGATGCAGCGGGGTTGAGAAATCCCGAGATTCGTGTGAATTCGCTTGGTTGTGATCGCTGTCGACCGCAATATCGTCGCGCTCTCGTAGACTTTTTTACGGCTCGGCGAGAAGAGTTGTGCCAGGATTGTCAGACGCGGCTGGAGCAAAATCCGCTGAGATTATTGGACTGTAAGGTAGATGTCGCCGTGCGGCAAGAAGCGCCCGACCTGGAAAACTATTGGTGCGATGACTGCCGCGCGCATATTACCACGGTGATTGAGATTGTCGCGGCGTCAGGGCAAATCATTCGCCGTGATCGTCACCTGGTTCGTGGGCTGGACTACTATACACGGACAGTATTTGAAGTGGGGCATCCGGGTCTCGGGGATCAGGTGGCATTGTTTGGGGGGGGGCGGTACGATGGCCTGACCGCCAACCTGGGGGGTGAATCCGTGCCCTCTGTGGGGTTTGGCATGGGTATTGAGCGACTATTGTCTGCGTTGCCGACTGCGCTGCCGACCTTAGTACCTGATCGCGCGTATGTCGCACATCTGCCCGGATTTGAGCGTCAAGCGTATCTATGGGCACTTAAACTGCGGGATGAAGGGATTGCGGTGGATGCCGACATGCTGGAACGATCGCTCAAGGCACAGTTGAAGGAGGCAGGACGACGGGCGCGCTTGGCGTTGATTGTGGGGGGGACGGAGTGGAGTCAGGGTAACGTGGCTGTGCGGGATTTAACCCAGGGTTCGCAGGATGTGGTAGCGTTGGAAGAGGTTGTCGAGTATATGAAAACACGATTGCAGGAGGGCGAACTATGATTTCGTCGGGGCGTACCCATTACGCAGCAGAGGTTAACGACACAATGATAGGGCAGCAGGTGAGGCTGGCGGGATGGGTGCATCATCGGCGCGACCACGGCGGACTCATTTTTATTGATCTGCGCGACCGCACCGGACTGATTCAAATTGTTTGCGAGCCCGACAACGCTGGATTTGATGTGGCGTATCGGGTTCGATCCGAATATGTCTTGGGAGTGACAGGCGTAGTACGGGCGCGTCCTGAAGGCATGGTTAACGCGGAGCTGGCATCGGGGCAGGTGGAAGTGGTGCCGTCGGAAGTGATTCTGTATGCGACGGCTAAAACCCCGCCGTTTAATGTCACGGATGCGAAATTGGTTGATGAGACACTGCGCCTAAAGTACCGCTACCTTGACTTGAGGAGGCCAGAATTGACGGCCAACTTGATTTTACGCGACCGTAGTCTCATGGCTATCCGGCAGTTCTTTCATCGCCATGGGTTTCTGGATGTTGAGACCCCGGCTTTGGCGCGCTCAACCCCCGAGGGGGCGCGGGATTTTTTGGTGCCGACGCGAATCAAGCCTGGGCATTTTTATGCCTTGCCGCAAAGTCCACAAATTTTTAAGCAGTTGCTGATGGTCGGCGGATTAGACCGATATTACCAGATTGCAAAAGTATTTCGGGACGAGGATCTGCGCGCCGACCGACAACCCGAATTTACTCAGATTGACGTAGAAATGTCGTTCGTAGACCAAGAGCAAGTACTGGATCTCATGGAGAGCATGTTGCACGATTTGTTTAAGGCTGTGTTGGGGGAACGTTTAGAACGATTTGAACGCATGACTTGGCACGATGCCATGCGCCTTTACGGGTCAGACAAGCCGGATTTGAGGTCGGGGCCCCCGCTGTGCACACTGACTGATGTGGCACGAACGCTAGATTGGCCGGTGTTGCGCGAAGCGCAAGCCGTGGTCGGGTTCACTCTCAGAAACTATCGGCCATCGCGGCGGGAATTGGATCAGTGGGGGCAACAAGCGCGGGAACTGGGGGCAAACGGACTCTTATGGTTGGTTCATGAGACAGACGGGTTGCGCACTTCCGCCAGCAAGTTCTTATCCAGTCAGGATTTAGCGCGACTGGCTGATGCAGCGGGTTCAGAGCCGGGTGATGCGGTCTTGATCGTGGCGGGCCAAGGCTGGCATCCGTATGAGGTTGCCGGGCAATTGCGCCTGTCATTTGCCCGGCAAGCAGGGCGCGTTGAACCCGGCTGGCGATTTCTTTGGGTAACCGAGTTTCCGCTGTTTGAATGGTCAGAAGAAGAAGGTCGGTTTGTGTCAGCCCATCATCCCTTTACGCGGCCGGTGTCGGAGGACGAGGTGTTATTGGAAAGTAATCCCGCCCAAGTTCGTTCTCAGGCTTATGATGTGGTCTTGAATGGAATCGAGTTAGCTTCAGGGTCGCTTCGGATTTACCAGCCAGAGCTGCAAGCACGGGTATTTGACGTACTGGGATTGTCTAGGGATGAGGCTCAAGCTAAATTTGGATTTTTGTTGGAAGCGTTTCAATACGGAGCACCGCCGCACGGGGGCATTGCCTTTGGACTGGACCGGCTTTTGATGTTGATGGCGGGCGCCGACAGCATTCGCGACGTGATTGCCTTTCCGAAGACGGCACGTGGAACGGATCCGCTAATGGATGCACCGAGTACAGTGGATCCGTCACAATTGCGTGACGTGCATCTAGAAATTCGAAAGTAACCAAGTGAGTTGACGGGTCTCAGCCGGGTGTTGAGACTATACGCATTGGAATGGAGTCTAGCAAGCCGGAAGTCTGCTGGTTTGCAGTTGGTAAGAACGTAAGCCGCCGTGGTTACCCGAAACGGACCGCAAAAACATGGCCGGTCCACCCAAGGACCGCGCAATGCGAATAGGCTGATGCACCAGACTGGAAGGGGCGCGGGGTAGTGACCCGCACCCTCCCCTTAACGGACCGCCATAGGAATGAAGAGATCGACGATCCCAATGATAAAAGCGGCTATCAGTGCGCCCACAATGGTGACGTGCATACCCGGCACGACCAATTGCGCCGCGTAGATCACCGCGGCCGACACTAAAAATCCGACGACCCCGCGACCATACGGCGAGACTGATTTGCCAAACATGGCCTCAATCAGGTAACCAGCCAATGCAATGACCAAGGCCGCCAACAAAGCCGACCAAAACGTCAAGTGCGAGAAACCTGGAACCACGTAGCCCAGCAGCATCAATACGATAGCGGCAACAACAAAACGAACAATCGTACCCATCCAGTTCAATGCGTCACCTCCTCTGTTCACCGTACTGGTAGTGTGTCTGGGAGCGCCGCGCAATATTCTCTTGATAGTTTTGCGCCGTCCGGGCAACCATGATTGTGGGCCGATCGGCCCATCACTCATACGGAGGAGGGGATCGCTTTGGCAAAGGGAGTACCGTCGTCCTTTCAAGAGTTGAAGAAACGGGCGGCCAAGCGGATACAGCAAGGTGACCCGGACGTTGAATCGGATATTGTCGAAATGGGCGACTCTATGCTGCAAGGGGGAGTTGAGCCTAAAAACGCGCAGGATCGTCTGGCGAAGAACGTCTGGCAATCGGCAAGCCCTTCCGATAAGAAGAAGCTGGCCGGTATGGTCTCCGACATGGCGAAAAAAGACTCTGATCTCCAGTAAGAGTGATTGGTGCCAGCTGAGGGTGGAAGAATCGCCCTCAGCTGGGCCGCTTTTGACGTTGCGGATTGGATGGGGCCCTTCTATAATGAGGGAGTACACAGAGCCCTGCTGTGTTCGGGACGAGACCGATATGTTTTGAGCCAACACCAAAACATAGGGAGCCTGATCCTAGTTGACGGCCGTCCTGCCCCGAAGGTATGGGGACTGCGAAAGTCAACGGGAGGCGCCCACCTGCCAGCGGCAGGTTCAAAACGTCGGATGTTGCGGCATGGCGGGGTCATAACGGTGGGATAGAGCTGTTGCTCTGTCCCTTTGTTTGCAATGGCGGAAATTCCAGGTAAGATAAGAGGTACTGGAGGCGATGGCAGTGGCAGAATTTGTCGTGGCGGCTGATGAAAAGAATTTTGCGACGGTGATTAGCGGTGATCGGCCGGTGCTGGTTGATTTTTGGGCAGCGTGGTGCATGCCGTGCCGTATGGTGTCCCCGATTTTAGATGAGATTGCCGAGGAGCGGCAGGGAGCGGTGACGGTGGCTAAGCTTAATGTGGACGAGAACCCAGGTGTGGCCGCTCAGTATGGTGTCATGAGCATCCCAACCATTATCCGCTTTGAGCACGGGCAGGAAATTGCGCGCGTGGTCGGTGCGTTGCCGAAAGCCGAGATGGCGCGAAGGCTTGGACTGTAACATGGCCATGCCAGCGGTTGTTGATCTGCGCTCGGATACGGTAACGCGACCGTCATCGGCGATGCGCCAAGCGATGGCGACCGCTGACGTGGGAGACGATGTGTATGGCGAGGATCCGACGGTAAATCGCCTGGAGGCTCGAGTGGCTGAGCTTTTAGGTAAAGAAGCGGGGCTTTTCGTGCCCAGTGGAACCATGGCTAATCAGGTTGCGATTTTAAGTCATACCGAGCGGGGGGATGAGTTATTCATTCACCGCGATAGCCATGCGTACTACTACGAAGGAGCGGCTCCCGCCTTATGGGCGGGGGCGATGTTAACGCTGATGGATGGTTCGGAAGGGTTATTTTCGCCTGAGGATTTGATTAGCGCGGTACGGCCCGCCAACATTCATCATCCGCGACCCCGTCTGGTGTGTTTAGAAAACACGCATAATCGCGCCGGAGGGGCAGCGCTTGAGATGAGCCGCCTGCATCCGGTGATTAAGACAGCACACGATTTAGGATTGATGGTCCATATTGACGGTGCGCGTTTGTTTAATGCTGCCACGGCCTTAAACGTTTCCGCCGACCAGTTGGTGCAAGACGCAGATTCCGTGTCGATTTGTCTATCCAAAGGTCTGGGTGCTCCCGTGGGGTCGGTGCTGGTGGGCGACACCGAATTTGTGCATCGAGCACGGCGGTATCGCAAGTGGTTAGGCGGCGGGATGCGTCAGGCAGGCATTTTGGCGGCGGCGGGCCTTTTGGCATTGGAAAACCGCCATCGTCTCGCCGAAGATCATCGGCGCGCCAGGCAACTTTTGGCGGGCTTGCGAGAATTGGGATATCAGGCCTGGGGTCCGAGCATTCCGACCAATATGGTGATGATTGATACCCCGGGTCCGGCCCAACCACTGGTCCAGGAAATGGCCAGTGAAGGCATTTTGATGGGAACCATGGGACCGCAGCGGATTCGCTTGGTTACTCATTTGGATATTGACGACGTGGGAGTTGAAAGGGCATTGAGCGCATTTGCCAAGTGGCAGGGTGCAAGTCAAGATGCCGGGTGACTTATTTAGCGATTGGGGCGATGAGCGCCGCCGTGAGGCGGCGCCTTTACCGTCCCGGTTACGTCCGACGACCTTGGACGAGGTGGTGGGACAAGAGCATTTGACGGGCGACGAGGGCATCTTGACGGCGATGGCCCGTGGTCCTTTGCGCTCCTCTATCTTTTACGGCCCGCCCGGAACAGGTAAAACCACCGTCGCCCAGATCTTGAGCCGTCAGCAGAATCTGGCCTATGTTGCCCTTTCGGCTGTGGCCAGCGGGATAGCCGAGATACGCAAGGTGGCAGATCAGGCGCACGAGCGGTGGGATTTGCTCGGGCGTGGAACCGTGCTCTTTCTTGATGAAATTCACCGGTTTTCCAAGAGTCAGCAAGATGTTCTCCTGCCTTACGTGGAAGATGGCCTGTTTGTCTTGCTGGGAGCGACGACGGAGAATCCTTGGGTTTCTCTCAACAATGCCCTGTTGTCGCGATGCCTGTTGATTGAATTTCGCGCACTGACGCCCGCGAGCATAGAAAAACTGCTCAATCGGGTGTGGGACCGTCGCACCGCGTGGTGGCATGAGGCTTCGGTGCAACCGTCGGTATTTGCAGCGATTGCGCATCGGGTGGCGGGTGATGCGCGCTTAGCCTTAACGGTGGTGGAACGTTTGACCGTGCTGGCCGATGGTCGGCAGGCCACACAGATTACGGAGGAGATGTTGCAAGCGGTCTGGCAGGATTTTGCCCACTATTACGATGCTCAGGGGGATTTGCACTACGATTTCGCGTCCGCATTCATTAAATCGATTCGCGGTAGTGATCCCGATGCCGCGTTGTATTGGATGGGACGCATGTTAAAAGGGGGAGAGGATCCGCGCTTTATCGTGCGACGCCTGTTGATTCATGCGGCCGAGGATGTTGGCTTAGCGGATCCAATGGCGTTAGTCGTGGCGCACGCGGCCTCCTGGGCTTTGGAGACGGTAGGTCTGCCGGAAGCGCGCATTCCGATGGCGCAGGCCGTCCTTTACCTGTCCATGGCGCCGAAATCCAATAGCGTGGTGCAGGCGCTTGAGGCACTGGACGAGGCTCTCAAACGCTGGCCTGATGAGCCCGTGCCGCAAGAATTGCGCGATCGCCACTATAATCCGCGTATCACCGCGCCTTACCGTTATCCTCACACGGCGCCCGATCATTTTTTGCCCGATGCCCATCTGCCTCTTGCGTTGTTGGGACTGGAGCTGTACCACCCCAGCAATCAGGGTCAAGAGGCGACCAGCGCCGATCGCTTGCAAAAGTGGCGCCGCAGGCGCCGAGAAGCGGCGCCAGGGATGACGGATAACGGATGAGGGAAGATGAGGGCGGTCACGCATGGGGTGGCTTTGGTGGCTGACGGTGGGCGGGTGAGGATTGGGCGCGTAAAACAGGGGATATGCTACGACCAGCGTGGTTTGGTGATGTAGGGGGGGTGAAAAGAAATACGAATCTTCCCGCTTCCCTGATAGCTGGAGATGGTAGAAGCGGGTGATGTATACTCACCTTAGGCCAGCCGTAAGAGGCATGGCACTTTTGTGGATGCAGTGTAGGAGGGAAATCATGTGGCTCAACCGCTGGAACCCACAGCAAGGTCGGACGGGCATAACGCCGCCAAGTCGAAGCCATATTGGGTAGAACCCGTGATCACCATGGTGATTTTGGGTGTTTGGGTGCTCTACTCTTTATGGGAGGTTTTGTTTCATAATACCGGAACATATCACAATTATGTCTCGCCCTATTTTTCTCCGGGTGTGGGCGATTGGTTTGGCTGGCATGTCTTGGATGCATTATATGTGGCGTGGGTGCCGTTGCTCTTTCGATTCTCCTGTTACTATTATCGCAAGGAATACTATCGTGGATTTTTTTGGGATCCACCCGCCTGCTATGCCGTGGACAAACCCCGTCCTCGTTATAGTGGTGAGACCAAATGGCCGCTGGCGTTTAACAACCTGCATCGCTACGCCTGGTACTTAGCGCTCATTGTGTTGATTTTCTTGTGGAAGGATGCCGTCGAAGCGTTTTTCTTCAAAAATGGCTTTGGGGTTGGGGTAGGCAGTTTGATCTTGTTGGTGAACGCCATCTTGCTGACCTTTTACACCTTTTCGTGTCACGCCTTTCGGCACATGGTAGGTGGAAAGAAGGACTGTTATTCGTGTGATGGAAAGCCGACAACCAGCTACAAACTGTGGAATCGGGTTTCGCAGTGGAATACCTTGCACGGAACCTGGGCGTGGGCGTCGTTAGCATCGGTGTGGGCCGCCGATTTGTATATTCGACTCTTGATCATGGGAGTCATTCATGATGTGAGGTTATTTTAATGGCGCAGGAAATGTACGAGACGTTAGACTACGACGTCTTAATTATTGGGGCGGGCGGCGCCGGATTGCGGGCGGCCGTGGAAGCGTCCGAAGGAACCGGACTCAAAGTGGGCGTCGTCACGAAGTCTCTTTTGGGTAAGGCGCACACGGTGATGGCGGAAGGCGGCGCGGCGGCGTCGTTTGGCAATCTTGACGCACCCGATGGGTGGGAAACGCACTTTTATGACACCATGCGCAGTGGCCATTTTATCAACAACTACCGCACCGTGGAGATTTTTGCCAAGGAAGCGCCGGATCGCGTGTTGGAACTGGAATCATGGGGGGCTGTCTTCGACCGGACGCCCGAAGGACGGATCATGCAGCGCCCGTTTGGTGCCCATACTTTTCGCCGCCTGTGTCACATTGGCGATCATACGGGATTGGAATTGATCCGCACCATGCAGTATAAAGCTATCCACACCAACATTGACGTCTTTCAAGAAGTTACGATGACGAAGATGTTAGTGCAAAACGGCCGAGTGGTTGGAGCGTTTGGGTATTTTCGGGCGGACGGCCGCTTTGTACTATTTCGTGCCCGTGCTATTGTGCTGGCTACGGGTGGATGGGGCCGCATTTATAAGGTGACGTCGAATAGCTGGGAGAGTACCGGCGACGGCGCGGCCTTGGCGTTTCGGGCGGGCGCGGATTTAATGGATATGGAGATGGTCCAGTTTCACCCGACGGGCATGGTTTGGCCACCCGGGGTGCGCGGTCTGTTGGTTACGGAAGGTGTTCGGGGCGAAGGTGGTCTTTTGCGAAACTCCGAGGGCGAACGGTTTATGAAGACGTATGATCCGGAACGCATGGAGCTATCGTCCCGCGATGTCGTGGCGCGGTCAATTTTCCGGGAAGTGCAAGCAGGTCGCGGCACGCCGCACGGCGGCGCCTGGCTCGATATTAGCCACAAGGGCGCCGATTATGTGAAGAAGAAATTGCCTGGAATGTACGAGCAGTTTTTAACGCTGGCAGACCTCGACATTACGAAACAGCCGTTTGAAGTGGCGCCGACTTGTCATTACACCATGGGGGGCTTGCGGGTCGACGCGGAGACCTGTGCCACCAATATTGCCGGGCTTTTTGCGGCCGGCGAGGTAGCCTGTGGTTTGCACGGGGCCAATCGGCTCGGGGGTAATTCACTGTCTGATCTGTTGGTTTTTGGACGGCGGGCCGGCATGGGGGCGCGCGACTATGCCAAAGCGACCGGCCAGCACGCCGCGATTGACGAGAGTGAATTACGGCAGGAAATGGATCGGGTCTTGGAGCCGTTTCATCGTCAAGGCAGTGTCAATCCATATCACGTGCACGAGCGGTTGCAAGAATTGATGACGAACTATGCGGGTATTATGCGGTCGGGAGACACCTTGCAAGAGGGGCTTGACAAATTGCTGGAACTTAAGGACGAGGCGCGAAGCATGTCGATTGGCGGGTCGCGGGTCTATAACCCGGGGTGGCATGCGGTGTTTGACGTGGAAAATATGCTGCTTTTATCGGAGGGAATTATTCGTAGCGCGCTGGAACGGAAGGAAAGCCGAGGTGCACACTGGCGCACGGACTTTCCCGATGAACTGCCCGAATGGCAGACGGTCAACTTTGTCGAGAGTTTCGACGGACAAACGATCCGATTGCGGCGCGAGCCGGTCAACCCCATGCCTGATTACTTGGCGCAATTGTTCACCTATGGAAAGGCTCCGGGATTGGCCAAGTCGGAAGCGGGAAAGGAGTCTCAAGTATGAGCGACGAATTTAAGTTGATGGTCTGGCGGGGCGACGCCTCTGGCGGGGCGGAAGTGGAATACCATGTTCCGGCGGAGACGGGCATGGTGGTATTGGATGCCTTGCACTATATCGAACATAATCTGGCGCCTGACCTGGCGGTGCGATGGAATTGCAAGGCGGCGCACTGTGGCTCGTGCAGCGCCGAGGTCAACGGAGAACCTAAGTTGCTGTGCAAAACGCGCATGGACCAGTACGTGGGACAAACTGTGACTGTGCGGCCGATGAAAACCTTTCCCATTATCAAGGATTTGGTTACAGACGTTTCCTGGAATTATAAGGTTGCGAAGGAGGTCCCGCTTCTCGCTCCGACCGCTCCTGCGCCCTTTAACATGCAACAAATCGATGTCGACCGAATCCAGGAGTTCCACCGCTGCATTGAGTGTTTCTTGTGTCAGGACACCTGTCACGTGCTGCGCGATCACGCTGGACAAAACAAGTATTTTGGGCCTCGTTATATGATCAAGATTGCGGAGTTTGAAATGCATCCTATGGACGGTGTTGATAGGGTGCCGCTCCTGGCCCATGAGGGAGGAGTCGGGATGTGCAATGTGACCAAGTGTTGTACCGAGGTCTGCCCTCAGCATATTCGCATCACCGACAATGCGATCATTCCGCTTAAAGAACGCGTGGCCGATCGCTATTACGATCCGATCAAGATTCTACTGCGCCGTTTAGGCGGAAAAAAGGACGACGTGTCTGAGCCTAAGACGCACGCGGTAACCTAATGAAGTAAATACTGGATGGGTCCGAAAGCTTGCGACGCACGATGACGCAGCTTTCGGACTGATGCTTTATTGCGCTGGCGATAATTAAGGGGCTTGGCTAGGTGATAAGGGTAAAGGGAAGACTATAAGAGATGGCGTTAGGCAGACTGAGTTGACCGTCGCGCTTGGGGGTGATACCCTTAAGAAAAGCGTTTGCAGGAGTGTGCCTGATGTTCAAAGTCTCAAGCAAGGGACGGTACGCAGTTAAGGCGGTGTACGAACTTTCGCTGCATGTCGGCGCAGGGCCCTTAACGGTTGCGCATATTGCACATTCGCAAAACATTCCCGAGCAATATTTGGAACAATTGATGCCGTTATTGCGAAGGGCAGGGATTGTGACCGGCATGCGGGGAGCTCAAGGCGGGTATCAGTTAGCGGCGAGTCCCGAAGAGGTCTCGGTACGCGACGTGGTGGCAGCGGTGGAAGGCCCCATTATTGTGGCGGAATGTGCAAGCGAGGACGGGTCGGGCTGTTCCGAGATGGATTGGTGCATCGGGCCTGATGTCTGGATGCGGGTGCAAGAGGCGGTAGACGATGCCATGAGCCAGATGACAATGGACCGCCTAGTGCATCAGCAACGGTTGTTTATTCGCCAGAAGTTTAACGAAGCCGGATTGGCGGGGACGACATTGGCAAAAGGAGGATAGGGATGGGGAGAACCGTGGTCGTAGGCCTCAGCGGCGGCGTCGACTCCTCGACAGCCGCCGTTTTATTGTTAGAGCAAGGTTTTGACGTGATCGGGGTGACCATGCGGCACTTGCCCGCAGAAACCACCAACAGTTGCTGTGGCCTAGATGCCATCGTGGATGCGCGCCGAGTGGCCAAAAAATTGGGGATCGCCCATTTTTTAGTCGATGTCGAAGAGCCTTTTTCTGAAAAAGTGATTGCGCCGTTTGAATCGGCTTATCTCGGGGGAACGACGCCCAATCCATGCGCCTTATGCAATCGCCACATTAAGTTTGGTGCGATGTGGGAGTGGGCACGATCACAAGGGGCAGACTTTTTGGCGACCGGACATTATGTGAGGGTCCAGCAAATGCAAGGGCAATATTGGTTGCTGCGGGCGCGCGACAAAAGCAAAGACCAAAGCTATCTCCTGTATTCGCTTAATCAGGAGGATCTGGCTCATCTGTTGTTCCCGTTGGGCGACTTGACAAAGGCTCAAAGTCGTGCCATTGCACAAGAGCACCAACTCGTCACTGCGCATAAGCCGGACAGTCAAGAGCTGTGTTTTGTCCCAAAAAACGACTATCAGGGATACCTGCTGGAGCATCGGCCAGAGGCCTTGCGGGTGGGCGAGATTGTTGATCGGTCAGGTCAGGTGTTGGGAAGGCATCAAGGCATTGCTTTCTACACGATTGGACAGCGCCGGGGCTTAAATCTTGCGGCCACCACACCCCATTATGTGGTGTCATTAGATGCGACCCGCAATCGGGTGGTTGTGGGTAGCCGCGAGGACGTGTGGGCGCACAGGGCGCATGTGGACGATGTGCACTATGTATCGGGATCGCCCCCAAAGACAGCGCTGTCGGGTGAGGCTAAGATTCGCTACAATATGAAACCGGAGCCTGCACGGTGGATCCCCCAAGGTGATGGTGCCATTTTAGAATTTGAACAACACCAGTGGGCGATTAGTCCCGGGCAAGTCGCAGTGTTGTACCAGCAAGACCGCGTGGTCGGGGGCGGGCGGATTGCCAAACCTTCCCAATAGGAGGCTGTATGGTTAGCGGGTGGCATGTTGCGCATCTGCCAGTTCGGGTCGCGGGAGACAAACGGGTTCGTCAAATGGTGGACCAGGTGTTGGTATCGTGGCCTGATCTGCGGATTTTAGGCTTTCTGCTCACGTCCCGGCCGTTTCAGATTCCGTTTGTGCCGGTGCAGGCTGCGTTTAAGTTGACAGGAGTAGGTTTGGAGATTCGAAGTTTCGGTGAAACGCAATTGAAGTCGCGCCGTTGGCGCCGGGATATGCTGGGTTTGCAAAAGGCGTACTGGGGATTGCCGGTGGTGGACTTAACCGGTCGCTTTTACGGGCGTTTGAAAGATGTGTTGTTCGATGAACGCACGTTGCATGTAACGCATCTGATCGTGTCACGCGGCGTGTTGGGTGATTTAATGGAAGGCGCCATGGTCGTACGCGCTCAGGATGTACTGGATGTAGCGCGCGGCGAGATTAAAATTCAACCATCCCGGGCACCCTTTTCTATGAGATGAGATGACCGATAGGAGGGATTCCGCATGGAAAAGGATCCGTTTTGCCCGGGCTGCCAGGGCCGAAATGTCGGCCGGGTAGGCACAGGCCAATATTATTGTTGGGACTGTTTCATTGAGTTTTCTGTCAGTCATAAAGGCACCCGCATGTTTCGGGTGGAACCCGACGGGGAATTGTCTCGGATTGAACCGGAGGGGGTCGTGTCGTGAAACGATATATGACAGGTATGCTGACGGGTACTCTGGTGGGCGCCGTCGTGGCAGGGTTTTGGATTCTGCGGCGGCCCCAACGCAGATTTTATGGGCGTACCGTGCGTCAGGCTCGCCGTCTGGCCCCCGTCGCCTATAAGGTTGCACGGTATGGCGGGACACGTCTCGTGCACCTCGCCAAGCGCCGACTCAGTTAAGGATCCTCATGCGGTCGGCCAAAATTGAGACACAAAGCCCTCGGCGCTGGTTCCGTTGGGGGCTTCTGGCGTTTACGTCGGCGGTGGGCCTCTGGCTTTTAATCATGGCCCGAGGAGCCTTCTTGCCTTTCTTTTTATCATTTGTTCTCGCGTATCTTTTGGCCCCATTAATCGAGTTGGCGTCTTGGCATGGCCGCATTCATCGCGGTGTGGCCATTTTAGGCATCTATGCACTGTTTGTAGTAATCATGAGTGCGGGTGTAATCTACATAGTACCGGTCCTGGTGCGGGAGAGTGTTCGCTTTATTCAATACGTTCCCCATTTGGCACTCGTTTTGCAGCAGGGGTGGAACTACTGGCTGGCCCGGTTTCATCAACAGCCCATGCCGAACGCGATCCGTTCCGCCGTCATTGGAACGGGTCTCCATGTGAAATCTCAATTGTTGCACGCATTGAAAAGCCTAGTCGGCGCAATCTT
The DNA here is from genome assembly GCA_003023745.1 of Sulfobacillus acidophilus. Lineage (GTDB taxonomy): Bacteria > Bacillota > Sulfobacillia > Sulfobacillales > Sulfobacillaceae > Sulfobacillus_B > Sulfobacillus_B acidophilus_A. The sequence continues at coordinate 80,598 of PXYV01000001.1, forward strand.
CAGGCTGGTGCCGGGCGTCCTAAGTTTTGTGGTCGCACCCATCTTAGCGTTTTACGTGCTCAAGGATTTGCCTCGCATGCGCGACCGCTTTTGGGAGTTTGTGCCGGTTGACTGGCGGGCCAGCGTGTACAAGCTGGGATTCGATTTAGATCGCGCGTTAAACGGTTATATTCGAGGTCAGATCATGGTGGCGCTTATGGTCGGGATCCTCTCGAGTGTATGGATGATGGCATTGCACATCCCGTTTGCACTGTTAATCGGGGCAGTGGCGGCCATCACCGACATCATACCCTACGTCGGACCCATCGCGGGAGCGATTCCCGCCGTGATATTGGGACTTTTGCGTTCGCCCTGGATCTCTCTGTACGCCGTGATCGGATTTATCGTGATTCATCAGTTGGAAGGCACTGTCATTTCGCCCAAGGTTATAGGCAATTCGGTGGGACTGCACCCGCTTGTGATCATTTTTGCGATCTTGGCGGGCGGAGAGATTGCCGGATTCCTCGGCCTTTTGCTGGCTGTGCCGACAGCGGCGGTGGCCAAGGTTGTTGTCACACATTTGTACCGTCGCTTGGCAGTTTCGCTTGACCATGATTCAACCCCATCGGTACAATGAGACATCATATGGTAAGGGAGGGCCTTGGGTGGAAGCTCGGGTCATTCGGCAAAAGTTTTTGCGATTTTTTGAGGAGCGTGGGCATCAACGAGTACCAAGCTCGCCCTTGGTGCCGGCCGGGGACCCCACATTATTGTTTACGAATGCGGGCATGGTGCAATTTAAAGATGTGTTTTTGGGAGTCGAACAACGTTCCTATAGGCGGGCAGTGACCGTACAAAAATGCATGCGGGCCGGAGGCAAGCATAACGACCTCGACCAGGTGGGGCGGACGGCGCGCCATCAAACATTTTTTGAAATGCTAGGGAATTTTTCGTTTGGGGATTATTTTAAACGAGATGCCATCCGCTATGCCTGGACCTTTTTAACGGAGGAATTGCAACTATCAGCTGACGTTTTATGGATTACGGTGTTCGAAAATGACGATGAGGCGTTTGCTTTATGGCAGGAAGTCGCCGGAGTTTCAGCCGATCGCATTGTACGCCTGGGGGCCAAGGACAATTTTTGGGCGATGGGAGACACAGGACCATGTGGACCCTGCAGCGAGATTTTTGTTGACCGTGGGTTGGAGTATGCTTGCGGACCGGACTGCGGACTGGGCCAATGTGAGTGCGACCGTTTACAAGAGATCTGGAATCTGGTGTTTATGCAGTACGACCGCGCATCCGATGGCACCCTGACCCCGTTGCCGCGACCGAGCATCGATACCGGTATGGGGTTGGAGCGGATTGCCGCTTATTTACAAGGCGTCGATTCCAATTTTGATACCGACCTCTTGCGACCGTTGATTAACGCGGTTGAAGTGCTGGCCCAAAGACCCTATAGCCCCGGCCCTGAAGGCATGGCGTTTCGGGTCATTGCCGACCACGTGCGGTCAATTGCCTTTTTGGTAGCCGAGGGAGTCTCGTTCAGCAACGAGGGACGAGGGTACGTGATGCGCCGTATTTTGCGGCGGGCTATGCGCTACGGTTTGGAACTTGGATTAGAGTCACCATTTCTGCATCGGTTAGTTCCTGAGGTTGTCAGGATTATGGGCGACGCCTATCCGGAATTGCGCACGGGGCAGTCGATGATCGAGGAATTAGTTTTCCAGGAAGAAGAACGATTCTTGGTGACGCTGAATGCAGGCATGAAGGTGCTCGAGCAGAAGTTGGCGGGATTACAGCCGGGACAACGCATGTCGGGGACGGATGCTTTTTTGCTGGCTGATACGTTTGGCTTTCCCCTCGATCTGACACGCGATGCCGCGCTTGAGCGGGGTGTCGGCATTGATGAAGAAGCCTTTGAGGCGTTAATGGAAGACCAACGGCGGCGGGCTCGCGTCAATCGAACACGTGTGGTGAACTTGTTGCCGGCCGTGGAATCCTCCGAATTTGTTGGATATAGCCAGTTGGAATTACAACACGAGACAATTTTAGGGATTTATGTTGACCAGGATCGGGTTACGCGGTTGCAAGAAGGCGAGAGTGGATGGCTTCACGCCCGCCGGACACCGTTTTATCCGGAAGGTGGTGGTCAGGTAGGAGATAGCGGGCGTGTTATGACGGCAACGGGATGGGCTGAAGTTGAGGATACGGTGAAGGTCCAAGGTGCGATTTGGCACGCTGTGGTTGTGCGAGAAGGGCATCTCATGAGTGGGCAGGAGGCCCACTGGGTGGTGGATCGAGACCGACGGGCGGGCGCGATGCGTAATCATACCGGAACCCACTTGCTGCATGCGGCTTTGCGCGCGGTGTTAGGGGCGGGTGTGCGACAAACTGGGTCGTTGGTCGCTTGGGACCGATTGCGGTTTGACTTTTCCTATCCTAAAGCGTTGACACGGGAACAAATTCATTCGATCGAGAAATTGGTTAATGGTTGGATTCTGGACGATATTGCTGTGGAGATTGACTATGTGTCGCGTGACGAGGCTTTGCGCGGGGGGGCCTTGGCGTTTTTTGGCGAGAAGTACGGTGAGGTCGTCCGGGTGATTACAGTTCCCGGCGCCAGTCAAGAACTATGTGGGGGAACGCATTGCACCCGCACAGGGCAAATTGGATTGTTCGCCATTGTCGATGAGTCCAGTGTGGGTGGAGGATCGCGTCGTATTGAGGCGGTGACGGGACTTAATTCATGGAAACGCTTTGATGAACAGCGCACTCTTATGCAAGAAATAGGGAAGTGGTTTGCGGGCCTTGCTCCCGAGCAGTGGCCGGAGCGTATTGAAGGCTGGGTCACCACTGTGAAAACCTATGAGCAACGGCAACAAGATGAAGCACGATTGCGGCGTGCGCGTCTAGGGCGTGATTTGGCATTGACTGCCCGGGAGGTGGGCAGTTTGCGGTTTGTTGTGGCAGAAGTGCCGGCAGAGTCGTCCGAGGCGTTGCGAGAGGTCCTGGATGGGGTAAAGCCAACGGTGGATGGCGCTATTTTAGCCGCCCGTCATGGTGACCGCGCGTCATTGATCGTGTACTTTGGTGACGAGATACGGCGGCGTGGGTTTTTAGCCAAGGAGGTTGTAAAGCCGCTTAGTCGGGTGATCGATGGGGGCGGGGGCGGCCGCGACGACTTGGCACAAGCCGGCGGTCGCGCCCCGGAAGAGGTGCCGACGCTTCTAGCACAGGCGCAAGAATGGATCGAAAAAAACTTTGGCATAGCAGGATAATCTCATGACAACAGCGAAGAAGGCCACCCAGAAAGGATGTGGACTATGAGCATGTCGGATGAAACCCGACGTCTCGGAGATTACCACGACCAGGAAAAGGAAGCAGCCATGGTGTTGCAAGAGGTCTACACGGCGCTCAAAGACAAAGGATACAACCCTATCAGCCAACTGGTCGGGTATTTGTTGTCGGGGGACCCAGCCTACATTACGAGCCATTTGGGCGCACGCAATCTCATCCGCCGCTTCGAACGGGACGAGCTGTTGGAGGAGTTGCTTAAGCAATATGTGCGACATCTTGATTTAACCGCATCAGATGGCTAAACGCATAATCGGGCTGGACGTCGGGGATAAATGGATTGGGGTTGCGATCAGTGACGAGACGGGCCTCATTGCCCAGGTGTTGTCGCCGATTCAACGTCATACGCCGTCCCAAGATCTTGACGCAATTAATCGCCTCGTCGAGAGATGGCAGGCCGGCAAAATTGTGGTAGGATTGCCTTTGAACATGAATGCAACGGTTGGGCCGCAGGCCGAACGCACGTTGCGGTTTGTGGGATCGATGAAGGAGCACTGTGGTGTGTCGATAGTGACATGGGATGAGCGGTTGACAACGCGGGAAGCCGAGCGCTTGTTAATTGGACAAGAGGTGCGGCGCGAACGTCGGAAAGCGGTGATTGATGGTGTCGCCGCCGCGTTAATTTTACAGGGATATCTGGACCATGAGCGCTTGATAGGGTCGAGAGAGGAGACTCAGATGGCTGACGACAAAGAGTTTGAAACGGGATTTGTAGAAGAGGAAGACGAAATCATCACGTTGACGGACGATGATGGTAAAGAACACGAGTTTGTCGTCGTGGACGTGATTGAAGTGACCGAGAAGGAATATGCGATTTTATTGCCGATTGACACGTCTGAAGACGAAGAAGCGGAAGCGGTCATTTTGCGGTTAGAGAAGGATGCGGACGGCGACGACGTGTTGGTCGATATTGAGTCAGAAGAGGAATGGGAGCAAGTGGCCCAGGCCTATGAAGATCTGCTCGATGATGAAGGAGAAGAGTAAAGCACATCTGAGGACTCCAACGACGTGATTGTGCCATCTGTGCATTCTGAGCCGGCATGGTGGAAACGCAGATGGCTGTGGAGGGGGGCGGTCGCGTTGGGGACCGCCCTATTTGTGGTAGCATACGTCATCTGGTTGTTTCAGCCGGCGAATTCGCACGCTCGGGCCACTAAAGAGGTGCGCGTGAGCGTGGGACAGACTGCTTCCGACGTAGCCGCCAATCTTCAGCGACGGGGGATTATCCGCAGCGCCTGGGCTTTTGAATTGTTGAGCCGATACGACGGGGTTGCTACTCACCTGACTGCCGGCGTCTACCGCCTATCGCCAGCGCAGTCGTTGAGCAGCATCTTAACGGCAATGCGCGCGGGTGACGTTGTCACCATCAAAGTGGCCGTCCCGGAAGGGTTTACCGTGCACCAGATCGTCGAGCGCCTGATACACGACCACATTGGCACCTGGGCCCAATATCGCCGCTTGCAGCAGCACCCCTTAAAAGGCATGCCATCCCCCCGGCCGGGCGTTCGCGATCCCTGGGAAGGCTATCTGTTCCCGGCAACGTACGCGTTTGCACCGGGAACTACGGCCCGACAGGCTGTGGTCACCATGTGGCAGACGTTTCATCAACGGGTGGTGGTGGATCTGTACGATCGAAGCCATACTCCCCTTACGTTAGTGCAATGGGTCACCTTGGCCTCCATCGTTCAGCAAGAAGCAAAGGAATCCAGCCAAGGTCCCAAAGTTGCCGCAGTTTTTTTAAATCGTTTAAAACTGGGCATGCCCTTTCAATCGGACGCCACCGTGCGTTACGCTTTGGGGAAGTCCGTGCCCAACGGGTTAACGTTAAAGGACCTGACCGTGGCTTCTCCCTATAACACCTATATTCATAAGGGATTCCCACCGGGGCCGATTGCGAACCCAGGACTGGCAATGCTCAAGGCAGCGCTGCATCCGGCGTCGGTACCCTATCTATATTTCGTCTCTTTGCGCAGTGGACGCCTACTATTTGCCACGACGTTGGCCCAGCACGATGCGGACATTGCGTATGCTAAAAAGCATCCCAACGCGTAGGTTTGAAATTATTGGTATTGGAAAGACTTTCTAATAAAAGGAGGTCTTTTCATGATGCGCCCACGACGGCTGATGTTGCTTAGCGTAGCAGCACTGGTCGGCACTATCGCAACGACAGCCGCAATGGTCAGATTATATGCAGGCCCCACCCAATGGCCCGACCATATTTCCGCAGTGGCTCCGGTCATCGCCGCACCGCTGATGGCAGGCAATGGTCAACCTTTGACGCGGTGGGCCGATCGCCAGGCACTCTTGGTCAATCCTGGACGAGTGCCTGTCCAGGCACTGGGCGGGATCGAGCAAAAGATGAACGGGTTTCATCTAGGGGATCGGCCTGTCTTGTGGATCGCCTCGCGTTCCAATCGTCGACACCTGACAAATACAGCCGGAATCGCAGTGGTGTCAGTCCGGGTGTTGGTGCCGGCCAAAGGGATCTCACCAGGTGCACTGGAGGCATTGGCGCGAGCTGCCCACGACTGGACGCGGGGCTCTTGGAATTGGAGTCAAGGACAATACCAAGTGTGGCGACGTCGGCCGGATGTTGAGAGCTCGTTGAATCGTGCGCTGACCTCGGATCTAGGCGCGCTGTTTAGCGGGTCGGGCAGTGTCGTGATCGTGAATAACCACGGCGCTGTGTTAGCGTTAGCAACCCAATCGGGTCAAAGTTTGTGGGAGCAGCACGCGCTGGGCCGTGCTGTGTTGCCGCCCATGCTGGCGTTGGCCACCGAAGTGCCAGCGGTGCGCAAGGCGTTAGAGAAACCGCATCCCACCTGGTCCCAAATAGCCCAGGCGTGGGGGGCGCAGGGCGTGTGGCAGGGGCTGCAAACATTAGGGGTCCGTGTAGCCCTCCCGAAAACCGAGGTTCATCCATCAACTAAGACGATGCGAGCCGCATTTTCCCAGGGGTCCTATTTGGCGGCAACCCCGTTGCAGCTTGCCCAAAGCTACTTGCCATTCGTGTCTGGGGGGCAGATGGTGCCGGCATTTGTCGACCCGGCGCGTCATCCTCGGGGACATACTGTTAAGGGTGCGTTTGTGCGCGTGGTGCAGCAGTTGCCATCGATTACGCTGGAGGGGATGCGCTTTCGCGTTTGGCGTCCGATGGGGAATTATGCCGTCGTGATCGCCCCCAATGAGCGACAGATTGCTATATTAGAGGGGGGATGGGTCGATGCAACAGTTTCGGTGATGCAGCTAATGGCCGAGGGGCCAAGGGTTTCGCCATAAATTCAAGAGGAGGGCGGCGGTGCAGGAAAGACAACGGCTGATTTGGATTGCGCCTTTAAATTGGGCATTGACCGGGATCTGGATTTGGACGCCAGCTATCATATTTGTGATGGTCTGGACTGGTACGCAAACTCGCCTGGGATGGCGGTTGGCAATAATTGAAGCAATCACCACATGGCTAGCCATTGTGTGCGTGCGATGGCTAGCCGTGCAGGCCTACAATCGCTGGGTCGTGCCCGCGCATCCGCTGGTGGTGCTGGTGCGACGAAATCGTATTGTGGGTGTTCCTGGCTGGACGAACGCCTTGCCCCTAGCTGCGATGGCCCTTCCGTTCGGGATCGTCGTAGGCTTACTAGCCGATGTTTGGGGATGGACCGTGGTTATCCCTGGGCGCTGGGTGTTTTTTCCTGGCCTGTTAGCGCTGGCAGCATGGATTTATGCACTGGGTTCTGTGGCATTTTACAACCACGTCGTCGTCCCCTGGTGGGATCCTTTGATGATCGAGACAGAGTCGTGGGGATTTGATGAGACGGAGCGAGTCCTCACCTATCTGCGCCCGCAATCACTGTTTTGCGACGTCACATTATTAACATTCCTCTGGTTCGTAACGGGGATTATTGTCATCGGTGGTCTGGTTGGTGTTCTTCTCGTCATTTTAGCGCACCATATCCCAGCCGGTACATTTGGAGCGGAGGCTGGGACTTTTGCAGTAGCGCTGGCTGCGTTCTTGGGGTTTGGGGCGGCATTGGTGGTCGGACTATGGTTTGCCTTAGGGGCCAAGGTGGCACAGTGGTGGAATGTCCATCGCGCCCGTATGACGTGGGCGAAGTTGGTGTTGGGTGACAGAATGTGAAACGCATTAAATACCAAGCGGATATCGACTCCCAGACTCTTGAGACTTTGCAAGCGGGGATGCTAGGGTGGTACAGACAGTATGGGCGGGAGTTGCCCTGGCGCCAGACGCGCGATCCTTACGCCGTGATTGTTTCCGAGATCATGTTGCATCAGACCACGGTCAATACCGTGGTCCCCGTGTATCTGCGATTTATGGAGAAGTTTCCCACCGTCTTTGATTTGGCCAGCGCGCCGCTAGAAGAGGTTAAGCATATCACGGATCCGCTGGGATACAAGGTGCGGGGCCAGTGGCTAAAAAACATTGCGGAGGTCATCGTGACCGAGCATGAAGGTGAGTGGCCAAAGACCCTGGAGGGATGGATGGCTCTGCCAGGCGTCGGGCGGTATACGGCGGGGGCCGTCCTCTCGTTTGCGTTTGAACAGGATGCGGCAATATTGGATACCAACGTCCGCCGGGTCTTAGGCCGATACTTTGGGATTGCCTACCGGGAAACGCGAGCCGAGGTGGTACATCGGCTATGGGCACTGGCTGAAGCCATCGTGCCGAAAGGCGAGGCGTTTCATTTTAATCAGGCCCTGATGGATTTCGGAGCGATGGTATGTACGGCACGGCACCCCGCCTGCACTATCTGCCCCGTCGTCGACCAGTGCGTAACGGTGGGCGAGGGGGTACCTGAGGCCGCGGCAGAAGAGGTCAGCGCCTATACTATCCGGACACGGGCGGACCCGTAGCAGCCAGGTGTCGCTCGATTGTGGGCCAGGCCTTTTCCATGGCGACCCACCCTGATCGGACCAGGCGCATGTAGTCGGCAAATCCGAAAAATGGAGTGTTCGCGGTGTCGGGCCTAATGGTGAGATGCGGGGTCGGTCCAGCGCGCAGACGAGAGAGCGCATCGGTCGCGAATGCTTCGGCGCGGCTCATCACGTCGACTAACCCGACGGAATTGGCCTGCACAGGGACCGGCGTTGCCACATCGACTGCCACGACGAAGGCTGATGGATCGAGGGCCTCGGCCCAATCAATTGGAAGGGTGTCGGCAGTGCCGCCATCCACCAGAACCTGGTTTTGGTGGCGTGGCGCCGCGAAGAGTCCGGGAAGCGCCATGGTTGCTTGCATGGCTAACGACAAGGGTTGTTGCACCATCACGTGCCAGCGGCCAGACCCGACGGTTGCCTGGGGCACATTGGTGAACGCGACGGGCACCATCTTGATCAAATCGACACTGGTGAGGACTGTCGGCAAAAGCCACTGGGCAGTAGTTTTGGCCTGGGGGGACAACCGTAGCAAGGCGTTCACGAAGTGGGCCGAGGTAAGCAGACCCGTAGCCGGTCGTCCCGTCGAGCGCCATATTTCGTGGAACAATCCGCTCACATTCAGATGAAAATAATCGGCGGGGTGACGACTCACTTTGCTCCCCAGGGTAATGATGGAGGGCATGGGGACGTCTAGCGCGTACAGCGAGGCGATTAGTCCCCCAGCGGAAGTGCCGGCAATGGCAGATGCGCGCACCCCTCGTGTCTGAAGAAAATGCAACACGCCCAGGTGGGCTGCGCCCAATAAGCCTCCACCCGAAAGAGGAAAGCTAGCGGTCGCACCCAGCATCGCCTCCCGTGACAGGAGTATGCGACCGCCCACCTTTTATGCAATAAAGATCACGGCGTGATTACTGCCCGAGTTCGCGCCGAATAACAGCCGTTAATTGCGCTTCCGGCACCGCGCCTACTTGTTGCGCATTGCCGTTGACGATTGTTACCGGCACGCTTGACACGCCGTAGCGATCCGAGAGGGAGGGGAAGGTTGCCGCATCCACCATGTCCGCGACGACGTACTGCGGGTTGACACGTGCCATTTCGTGTGCCAGGCGAACTGCCCGGGGACAATATGGTCAGGTGGGTGTGACAAAAACTTCTAAGTGCAAAGGCGCTTCAAGCGTCTTAAGCCATTGCTGTGTCGCCGTGCTGAGAGACACCTCTTGGCCTACCGAGAGATCGACTAAATCTTGCAAAAAAGTTCCGAACTCCTGTCCCCCCGGGAATCCTAAGTAGCGGATGCCGGTGAAGGCATCGCGGACAGAAAATGTTGTAACCGGACCTTCAATGTCCTCTGCCGTTTCCGGTGCAATCGGCGCAGCCGATTGTGGGTGCTCGACGACCTGAATAAGAGGAGCTAACTCGTGTAGTTCTTGCAACAATTGCTTCATTGGTTCACTAGCCGGGCTTTCCGGTTGCGGATAGAAATCCACTGTGACCGGATCGCGCAGATCCTTCAGAAAGTCTTGCACATCAGAGCGAATGTTCTCCGTAATAATCGCCACTGCCTAACCTCCTCTATGAGGTAATCTTCGGATATCGCCGCCATGGCTGCGCACGAGCCCGAGGATAGTGATAACGTACCCTAATCCGCTGAGCGAATACCTAGCGCACGATCGAGTTTCGGTCGGTTAAATCCGACGATCACCTGCCCGTTGACATCAATGACGGGCACACCGGTTTGGCCAGACTTGCGCTTAAGGCTGGCCGCTCCATCCGCCGAGCGAGTGACGTCAATTTCTCTAAACGGAATCCGCCGTTCCTTAAGGTAGCGTTTCGCCGACTTACAGTGCGGGCATGTCGGGGTTGTATATACGACGACCATGGTAGATCCTCCAGACTTGATGAAATTGGTCTAGCGACTGGTGCAGTCACCGTCCTTACTATATAATAGAATATACCATAAGGGGTATTATGGCAAGTGTATTTGGTTCGTGCCTTTGCGGTTGGAAGATTATTAGAAGGAGCGACAGCGGATGCAACGCCAGGTGTATTGGGACGAGCGAGAAGTTCTCAATCGTTTGCGGAGAATTGAAGGGCAGGTGCGCGGCCTGCAGCAATTGGTCGAGAATCGGGAGTCCTGTCGGGCCATTCTTACCCAAGTTGCAGCGTGTGAAGGAGCGCTGCAGCAGGTGGCCCGCATTGTGCAGACCTGTAGCGTGGCGGAAGCGCTCTTAGAACTTGACGGCATTCAAGGGCTGGATCGGGAGAGCGTGCGGCGTACGCTCAAGACGATGAATCGCAAGGGATAGCATGCGGTGCGCCTCCTGATATTCCCCCGAAATCCATTGGGCTGGTTTTTGATATCCTAGTAGGTAATTGCCAAGCCGATAGGCTGCGTCTGGGACACCGCCAAGTCGGGCGATAATCCGACTCGAAAGCGCGAATGGCTCCGATATTGCCTGGCCGGTGGGAACTCATGTAAGGCGTGGCCCGATTTGATGCATGCGTGTGCCGTTGTGGTGTGATGCGTGTGTACAGACACCATTTGTGCCGCTGCCGCATACCATAAACCGAACAAAGTGCGCCCATCCATAGTGACAAAGGAGTGGACATTATGTTGGGCAGTATCGGTGCGCTGGTGTTGGTGGTAGCAGCGGCAGTGCGCGGCGCCATTTTTTTAGCGGGATATATAGGAGGCAACGCGTTTCCCCAACCCTTGTCGGAAGAGGAGGAACGCGACGCGATCGAGTCGCTGGGCCACGGGGACATGACGGCGCGCCATTTGCTCATTGAACATAATTTGCGTTTGGTTGCCCATGTAATTAAGAAATATCAAAGTACGGGCGAGGACTCCGATGATTTGATTTCCATTGGGACAATCGGGCTAATCAAGGGCATTGATTCGTTTGATGCCGATAAAGGCGTGCGCTTGGCCACATATTGTGCCCGCTGCATAGACAATGAAGTGCTGATGTATCTAAGAGCGCGCAAAAAGAGTAACCGTGAAATGAGCTTATATGATCCGATTGGAGTTGACCGCGAGGGCAATGAAATCTCCTTGCTCGACGTACTGGGCACCGATGGGGACATTGTCGCCGACCAGGTTGAACTGGAGGTGGTGATGGAGTGGGTGCGCCAGTTCGTGAAGGATCTTACGGCCAAGGAGCGTCTAGTTCTCGAATTGCGTTTCGGACTACAAGGGCATGAACGGCTAACCCAGCGAGATATTGCGAATCGCTTGAAGATCTCGCGCAGCTACGTGTCACGCATTGAAAAACGGGCCGTGCGCAAAATACTGCGGGAATTAGCAATGGCGGAAGATTTTCCATCTTCCGCCATTAATCCCAGACAGTGACGTTTTAGTCATCGCCGACGTCAACGAATACGCTGTCCCCCTCAATTTTGACGGGAAACGTCCGTACCGGGGAAAAGGCGGGAAAATGTTTGGCCTTTCCGGTGCGGATGTCAAAGCGCCCACCGTGACGCGGGCACTCGATAACATGTCCATGCTGCTCGCCCTCGGACAATGAGGCCTGGGCGTGACTGCACAGATCGTCGATGGCGAACACGTCATTTCCGATACGAAACAGAGCAACATCGGTCTCTCCAACAACGGCTAAGACGGGTCGGCCTTCGACAACATCGTTTAGATTGATGACCCGGACAAATGGCACTAGCCTATGGCCCCTTCCATCTCAAACTTAATCAAGCGATTCATCTCAACCGCAAACTCCATCGGTAGTTCCCGAGTGAAAGGCTCGATAAAACCAAGCACAATCATGCGGGTGGCTTCTTCCTCACTCAGCCCGCGGCTGGTCAGGTAAAAGAGTGCCTCTTCACTGACCTTGGTGACGGTAGCCTCATGTTCCATCTCTACATTGGCGTTGGCGACTTCACTATAGGGAATGGTGTCGGAAGTCGAGTCTTCGTCTAAAATTAATGTGTCGCACTTCACGTTGGACTTGGCATCGTGCGCATCCGGGGCAAAGTGCACTAAGCCGCGATAGGTTGTTTTCCCGCCATGCTGACTAATGGATTTGGATACAATCGTGGACGTCGTATGGGGCGCGACATGAATCATCTTGGCTCCGGTATCTTGGTGCTGAGCCTTTCCTGCCACCGCGATCGATAGGACCATTCCCTTGGCGCCTTCGCCAACCAGATAGACCGAAGGATACTTCATGGTCAGTTTGGAGCCAAAGTTCCCGTCTACCCATTCCATGGTCGCATCGCGTTCGGCAACGGCACGCTTGGTTACGAGATTATAGACGTTGGGGGCCCAATTTTGGACGGTAGTGTAGCGCAAACGCGCGCCCTCTTTTACAAGAATTTCTACAACAGCCGAGTGCAGGGATTCGCTGGAGTAAATAGGGGCGGTGCAGCCTTCGACGTAATGACCGAACGACCCTTGGTCTGCAATAATCAGCGTGCGTTCAAATTGGCCCATGTTTTCCGAATTAATCCGAAAGTATGCTTGCAAGGGAATGTCTGCCTTCACACCCGGAGGAATGTAGACAAATGAGCCCCCCGACCACACCGCCGAGTTCAAGGCCGCAAATTTATTGTCTTCCGGTGGAATCACGGTGCCAAAGTACTCTCGTACCAATTCCGGATATTCTCGCAGGGCTGAATCGGTGTCCGTGAAAATAATTCCTTTCTCTTTCAGATCGTCGCGAATACTGTGATAAACGACTTCCGACTCATATTGCGCGGAGACGCCCGCTAAGAACTTGCGCTCCGCTTCGGGGATGCCCAGGCGTTCAAACGTATCTTTAATGGCTTGAGGCACATCATCCCAGGTTTTGCCCTGATTCTCTGACGGCCGAACGTAATAGACAATATCGTCAAAGTTCAGCTCGTCGAGACGGCCACCCCAGGTTGGCATCGGCTTTTTCCAAAAAACATCGAGCGCATGCAGGCGAAAGTCTAACATCCAACGCGGTTCTTTTTTTATCCGCGAAATCTCCTGCACCGTTTCACGCCGCAATCCGCGCGCAAACTTAAGTACTCCGACATCTCCATCGTTAAATCCATATTGGTACTCGTCGCTCACAATCGGTTTAGATGCCATGTCTTTCTCCCTCCTTAATCTTGGCTTAGGGCCTTTTCCAAGGCATTGTGCGCCAAGGTTGCGCACTTTACGCGGCTTGGAAACTGGGAAACGCCTTGCAAGGCCTCTAGATCACCTAAATTGACAGGACTGGGTGTGCCGGTCAAAAAGGCTTTAAAATGTCGGGCCAGCGCCAGTGCCTCATCAGTGGATTTTCCCTTAATCGCCTCGGTTAGCATGGAAGCGGATGCCATGCTGATGGAACAGCCGTGTCCCGTAAATCCAACATCCACCACCATACCGTCCTGAACGCGCAGATCGAGCTTGAGTTGATCGCCGCAGGTTGGGTTAAGCAACCCGACCGTTTTGGTCGGATGCTCCAGGCTGCGGCGATTGCGCGGAGACTGGTTGTGATCCATAATTGTTTCCCGATATAAATCGTCTAGACTCATCGCTGGAAAAACCTCTTTGTCTCTAAAATGGCATCGAGCAGGCGGTCGATGTCGTTCGAACTGTTATAGAAGTAGAAACTGGCTCGCGCCGTTGACCCCACTCCCAGCCATTGCATCAGCGGTTGCGCGCAATGGTGGCCGGCGCGAATCGCGATGGCTTTGGAATCGAAGACCTGGGCGATATCGTGCGGATGAATGCCGTCAATGGTAAAGGCGACAGCTGCTGCGTGAGGCCGCCGCGGACCGTAAACGCTGACACCGGAAATTTCCCTGAGCGCGTCGAAAGCGTGTTCCCCCAGCGCCTGACTGTGATGGCAAATTTTGTCCATGCCGATGGCGGTCAGATAGTCAATGGCGGCGGCCAGTCCAATGGCGCCCGCAATATTGGGGGTGCCACCCTCAAATTTTTCAGGAACCTCTGCCCAAGTTGCCATTTCGCGATCGACATAGCTAATCATTTCCCCGCCGAAAGCGATGGGCTCCATTTGCGCTAGCCACTCAGCACGACCCCAAAGCACACCGATGCCGGTCGGTCCGCACATTTTATGACCGGAAAATGCTAAGAAATCCGCGTTCATGGCCATGACATCAGTGGGCTCGTGCGGCACCGATTGGGCTCCGTCTACGACCATGACGCCTCCTACCTGATGCACCAGATCGGCCACTTCAACGATGGGATTGACGCTACCCAAGACATTGGAGATTTTGGAGAGCGCCGCGATGCGGGTTTTGGGCGAGATCACTCGGCGTACCGCGTCGATGCTAATAGTCCCATCGTCGGCCAGATCGATGTAGCGCAAGACGGCTCCAGTGCGCTTTGCAACTTGTTGCCACGGGACGAGATTGGAGTGATGCTCCATGGGTGACAACACGATTTCGTCACCGGCGCGCAAGAACTGATCGCCAAAGCTGCGTGCCACCAGGTTGAGACTTTCCGTGGTTCCGCGGGTAAAGATGACTTCTTTGGGATCGGTGGCAGCGATAAAGGTGGATACGGTTTCGCGCGCCCGTGCATAGGCGGTGGTTGCCTCTTCAGCCAAAGTATGCACGCTACGCAAAACGTTAGCATTGGAATGTCGGTAAAATTGATCCATGGCCGCCAGGACCGGTTCGGGCTTGTGTGATGTCGCTGCCGAATCGAGGTAGACCAAGGGATAACCGTTAATGCGTCGGTTGAAAATTGGAAAATCGCGGCTGACATCTACTAGAGGCTCGATCATTCCCGGATCTTCCTTTCTACCGCCTGCCACACTTCATCGCGCAAGGCTGACTGGGATATCGCGTCAATCACGGGCGCTAGGAACCCGTGAACAATGAGTCGAGTGGCCTCTTCCTCTGTCAATCCCCGACTCGTCAGATAGAAAATGGCAGTGCGGTCCACCGGCCCCGCACTGGCTGCATGGGCTGCATAGACGTCTTGCTCATCAATCACGAGCGAAGGAATGGCGTCGGCTCGCGCATCGTCTGTCAGCATCAAGGTCTGCTCTCGCTGCCTCCCGTCTGAACCTCGCGCGCCTTTATCGATTTGGGTAACCCCGGTGAAGATGCTGCGAGCCTTGCCCTTCATTACTCCGCGGGCCGTCATGTCACTTGTGGTGTGGGGAGCGTGGTGTACACTTTTTCCAGTGTAATCTTGGTGTTGTTGGCCGGAGCCAAAGAACACGGTAATGCTCTTGGTGGAGGCACCGGCCTGATTGAGATGGGATTGGTGGCTGGAGACAATCAAGCCTGCGCCGAATTCCCCAATGTGCCAATCTAAGCGAGCGTCGCCAGCCACCGAGGCAGCACGGTGGATAAAGGCCTCCGCATTTTTTTCGCACTGTTGAATGGCGCCATATTGCACCTCGGCGCCGTGCTCGACAATAATTTCAGTGTTGGCGGCCAGCAACATCTTGTGGGCGGCACCGGCGTTGAACCAGCGCTCCGTAATGGCGACGCGACTTTGGGCACCAACGACCACGACATTACGGGACAATAACGCCTGGACCTCACTGGTGGCGTAATTTTGGATGACGACCTCGACGGTTTCGGAAATGCCAGGCGGCACATACAAAAACACGCCATTTTGCCACAACGCCGCATTAAGCGCCGCAATTTTGTCGCTATCCTCCGCCAACAGCGATCCCAAATATTGACGGACCAGCGAGTTGTCGAGCGCGTCGCGCAAGGATTGAAAAATGACACCGCGCTGAATCCACGGCTCGGGAATCGAGCGAACCACTGGAACATTATTATGAAGATGCATCTCCAGGCCGCCCGTGTTGATGAATTGGGTCTCTCCGTCTGCCGGCGGTTGGTCATATACGGCAATGGCATCTAACCGTCGCTTTTGGAGCGGTGTGCGCTCGAGGCGGGGCCAGTCCAGGGCAAACCAATTTGTGGCCGCCCTGAGACGGCGACTAAGACTCCAATCCGGCTCATGACCGAATCGGTCCCGGATGAGTGCGTGCAACTCTGTTTGTGAGCTAATAGCCGCTGTTGAGTTCACTTAACTCTCCTCCACTGTGCCCGTGCGAACTAATTCCGATCGGACCCACTCGTATCCCTTCTTGTCGAGCTCTTCGGCCAAGTCGGCCCTGCCTGATTTGACAATGCGACCGTCTACCATAATGTGCACAAAATCGGGCTCGACGTAATCTAAAATTCGTTGATAATGCGTGATCACAAGGGCTCCAAAATCCGGTCCCTTGAGGGAGTTCACGCCTTTGGCCACGACTTTGATAGCATCAATATCAAGCCCTGAATCGATCTCATCCAAAATGGCAATGCGCGGCTTTAGCATCAGCATTTGCAAAATTTCGTTGCGCTTTTTTTCGCCGCCCGAAAATCCTTCGTTTAAGTATCGATTGGCGAACTTAGGGTCCATTTCTAAAAATTGCATGACACGATCCAACTCATCCCGAAATTCCTTTAATGGAATATTGCTGCCGTCCGCACGGCACGCATTAAGGGCGGCGCGCAGGAAGTTCGCCGTTGTCACGCCTGAAATTTCGCTTGGATATTGCATGGCTAAGAATAGTCCCTGGCGCGCCCTTTGGTCGGGTTTCATCGCCAGCAAGTCTTGGCCATCAAGCCGCACGGCGCCCCCGGTGACCGCGTAGCGGGGGTGCCCCATCAGCGTTTGCGCCAAGGATGTTTTGCCTGTTCCATTGGGCCCCATAATGGCGTGAACTTCGCCGCCGCGCACCGTTAAGGTCAGACCATCTAAAATGGGCTTGTCATCAATCTGAATATGCAAATCCGCGATCTCTAAAACGGGTGCTGCCATAATAACCTCCTCAGCTCCGGTTCATTTCTGAGTAGTTTACTCAGTATTGCTAGCTCAAGTGTAGCTCTCTGAGCCAAAATGTCAACCGTCGTCGTTTTCTTCCAATCCCACCGATATTCGGTGGACACGGTTCCTGGTGGTAGCCATGACCTGGTATACTCACGGAGAAGAGTGTCCGAAGGGGATAAGCATTAATGATTCAAATCCTTCAGCCAGGACTGTTTGTACAATCAATTTACGACATTGACCTTGATCGCTTGGTGGAGCGAGGAGTCCGCGGGCTTATTTTGGATCTGGACAATACATTGGTTGGGTGGAACCAGCCGCGGGCGTCGAAAGAACTGCTGCAGTGGCTGGAGGATGTGAAGCTGCGTGAACTTCAAACCTGTATTGTGTCGAACAATATGGGAGACCGCGTTGAACAGTTTAGCCAGCATGTTGGGGTGATGGCTATTGCGAAAGCAGCCAAGCCACGGCGGCGGGCCTTTCGTCAAGCCATGCAGCGCATGGGTACGAATCGCCAGGACACAGCCGTGGTCGGCGACCAAATTTTTACGGACATTCTAGGGGGTAATCGGCTGCACCTATTTACCATTCTTGTCAGACCCATGAACGAACAGGAGTTTTGGACCACGCAATTGGTGAGGCGGCTCGAGCGGGCGGTTTTACCCGGCCGTGAGCCGGCTCGTTTGAGCGATCGGAGTTAACGCCATTGTCCGCATCGATGCAACTTTATGCTGTCTTTGGTCAGCCCATTGCACACTCCCTATCACCGGTCATTCACAACGAGGCCTTTCGCAGCCAGGGGATTGCGGCGAATTACTTTGCGGTCGAGTGCAGTCCTTCGCAGTTGCAGGACAAGCTTCGCGCGTTTGAGGTTCTGGGTGGGTGCGGGGTAAACCTTACACGACCTCTAAAGCAAACGGTTTTGCCATTGTTGGCGGCGAAAAGTGAATGGGTGGACAGTGCGCTGGCCGCCAACATTTTGCGTCGAGACGGAGAAGAATGGGTCGGTGACAATACCGATTGTGAAGCGTTATACCGGTTGCTGCAGGGATTGAAGAGCGGCTTGGGGGACGCGCTGGTATTGGGTTGCGGAGGCGTGGCGCGGGCCACAGCCGCCGTTTTGCAGCGACATGGATATCGTGTGGTGGGTGCAGCCCGTCGGCCCGCGCTCTGTGGGTGGGCGGACGAGGCCATCGTGTGGGATGACCGCTTGAAGCCCGCTCCCTGGCAGGTGGTCGTGAACGCGACTCCGCTCGGTCAGGACGACGAAGGGCAGGAAGAGCGGTGGCCCACGCCTGAACCGGGAGGAATCGCGGTCGATTGGGTCTACCGGCCGCGCGCGACGCGTTTTTTGCAAGAAGCTCAAGCGCATCAGGCGATAGTGATTGACGGACTCACCTTATTGGTTGAGCAGGCGGCGCTGGGATGGCGGACGTGGTTCGGTATGGAAGCTCCACGGCAGGTGATGTGGAAGGCGGTCGGCGCATGGCAATGACATGGGTGCTGGCGATTGCGGCGGCAGCCTTGGTGTGGGGCACGGCCTGGTGGTGGGGTGCTCCGACTCGACAGACGGATCGCGTGGTGGCGGCCGGCCTTTCACTCGCGGCGGTGGTCGGCTTAGGGATTGCACTTGGTTATCCTGGCCAACTGGCGTGGTTTGTCCCCCTCATCGGACTTTTGGCCATTGTTGGAGTAGTGGACTACCGCCACCAAATTATTCCCAATCGCCTGGTACTGGCTACCGCGCTGTGGGCGGTTGTGTTGCGGCTGCATGAGGGCCATTGGTCGAGCGCAGCGCTGGTGTCCGTTGCGGCGTTCGCGTTTTATTTAATAGTGAACGTCGTGACCCGCGGAGGACTGGGAATGGGCGACGTCAAGTTTGCGGCCGTGTTGGCATTGGCGCTAGGCTATCCGGCAGGTGTCGTGAGCCTCGTGCTGGGGATGTGGGCCGCGGGTTTTTATGCGGTTTGGCTCCTATTGAAGAGTCGCGGGAACAGGGCACAGTTCATGGCGCTGGGACCGTTTTTGGCTTTGGGAGGTTTTGTGGGCCTCTTCGATTTGCTGCATTAAAGGACGTTGGGGGGCATTGGGATGGAACATTGGAGATTTGTCACAGCCGGAGAATCTCACGGGCCGGGGTTGGTGGCCATTATTGAAGGAGTGCCGGCCGGTATTCCGTTGACGCGTCAGACGATTAATGAGGATTTAGCGCGACGCCAAAAGGGATATGGCCGGGGCGGTCGCATGTCGATCGAACGCGATGAAGTGCAAATTTGGGGTGGTGTCCGCCATGGCGTGACACTAGGAAGTCCGGTCGCGTTGACGGTGGCGAATCGCGATTTTGAAAACTGGCGGGAGTCCATGTCTCCTGACCCGGGCACGGCCGATCGGGTCGTGACTCGCCCTCGACCCGGGCACGCGGATTTAGTTGGGGGCATTAAATATGGGCATCGTGACCTGCGCAACGTGTTGGAGCGGGCATCAGCCAGGGAGACAACCATGCGGGTGGCGACGGGGGCCGTGGCGCGGGCGTTCTTGCGTAATCTCGGAATCGAAGTCTATGGCCATGTGATTTCCATTGGACCGGAACAGGTTCAGGCTTCGGACTGGAGTCTGGAGCAAATACGTAAAGCGGAAGAATCACCGGTGCGCGTGGTCGACGCGACAGTGGCGGAACGGATGATGCGAGCCATTGATGCGGCGAAAGAGGCGGGCGATACGCTTGGGGGCACGTTTGAAGTCGTGGCTTTTGGCTTGCCGGTGGGTTTGGGTAGTTACGTGCAATGGCATCGTCGGCTTGAAGCCAGCTTAGGGCGTGCACTTTTGTCCATCCCGGCGATGAAAGCGGTCGAGGTGGGAACTGGCTTTGACCAATCGGCCCAACAAGGTTCGGCCGTGCATGATGCCATCTGGTGGGAGCCTGACGCGGGTTTCTCCCGCCGCAGCAACCGTGCGGGAGGACTGGAGGGAGGCATTACCACCGGCATGCCGTTGAAAGTACGGGTTGGTATGAAGCCGTTATCGACGCTGCAATCACCGTTGGGATCGTTCGATATCGAAAGCAAGGAACCGTTTCTAGCGACGGTGGAACGCTCCGACGTCACCGCGGTACCAGCGGCCGTTGTGATCGGCGAAGCAATGGTTATGCATGTGCTGGCAGACGCCATGTTGGAGAAGTTCGGCGGTGATAGTCTTGAAGAAATTCGGCAACGGCTGCAGTGGTGGCACGAGCGCGTTCGCACCTATTAAACCACTGGCGTTAATTGGGATGATGGGTGCGGGTAAGAGCACGGTGGCCGAACTGATCGCACAGCGTTGCGGCTGTGCCTGGTATGATTTAGATTGCTTGATTGAACAGCGGCTAGGACGTGCGATTGCCACAGTGTTCCAAGAGGATGGGGAAACAGTCTTCAGGGATGCGGAGGCGCGCACCTTAGCCGAACTGGAACGGTCAGTTCGCAATCCTTATGTCCTGGCAACGGGCGGAGGGACACCTTTGCATGGGGCCAGCTTTGACCTATTGGCGGCGCGGTTTTGCGTGGCGTGGTTGCACGCCCCCAACCAGACGCTCTTTGAGCGGGCATTTGATCCTAAGCGGCCGTTGACGGCTGGAGGACAAGAGGCATTTTCCATGCTGGCCAGCAGGCGTTCGGAATGCTACCGCACCCTGGCTCAGTTGGCTGTCGATGTGGGGCAAATCTCCGCGGCGCAAGCCGCGGATCAGATTTGGCATTGGTGGAAGGAACATTGCTATGAAAGCGAACCATGAAGGCGCCACACTGCACATTAGATCGTCGGCGACGACGCAGTCAGAAATTCTTTTTGATGGAGATTGGCCAGGTCGGCTGCGCGAGTTTGGCACGCGGCGCTTGATTGTGGCCGATGAGGCGTTGGGCGCTGAGGCGCAGCATTTAGCGGACATGGTCGAAGCAGACCAAAAATTGACGGTGAACATGAGTGAAGAGGCCAAGACCCTGAATACGGTCGGTCAGGTCTATGCCTGGCTCGGACGGGTTAATGCGACGCGTGACGCGGTGGTTGTGGCGGCGGGCGGGGGCGTTTGTACGGACTTGGTCGGCTATGCGGCCGCGACCTATCTGCGGGGGTTGTCATGGGCGGCGGTTCCAACCACTTTGTTGGCACAGGTGGATGCTGCGATTGGCGGAAAGGTAGGTGTGAACACCGAGTGGGGCAAGAATCTGGTGGGTGCATTTCACCTGCCGCGCTTCGTCGTAGTGGATCCCGACTTTTTGTCGACCTTGCCCGTGCGGCAGTGGCGGGCAGGCTTAGGGGAAGTCATCAAGTCAGCTCTCATCCGAGGCGGATGGCTCTACGAGCATTTGGACTCGGTTCGCCTAAAGGACATCCCCGCATGGCGGGAGACCATTTATCAGACCGTAAAGGTTAAGGTCGATATTGTTAATCAAGACTTATACGAAGAGGGGCCCCGCATGTTTTTGAATTTTGGTCACACTGTTGGTCATGCCCTGGAGAATTTGTTGGGCTATGGGACTTTAACCCATGGAGAGGCGGTGGGCTTAGGGACTCTGGTGGCGTTAGTTTTGTCCGAGCGGGTGCGCGGGTTAGCCACAGAGGTGCGGCAGCAGGTGATGACCTGGATGGGGCACTGGGGTTTGCCAACGCGTCTTGAGCCGATACAATTTACGCCATTGTGGGAGCAAATGCATCGGGATAAGAAAGCGCGCGTGAGCGGACTTACTTGGGTTTTGCTCGATGGTGTGGGTTCGCCTTGTTTGGTGAAGGACGTTCCCGAGGCTGTCGTGCGAGAGGCTGTGCTCGAGGTCTTCGACCGCTAACATTGTGCCGATGGAAGCGAGACGCTATGATGAATTAGTAGTCCAAAAGGGGTGTGACATGCGCGAGACACCATTGACATCGTGGCACCGCCAGCATCAGGCTAAGATGATGGAATTTGGCGGATTTTTGATGCCGGTTGAGTACGATCGCGGCATCCTGGCCGAACATATGAGCGTGAGGGAGCACCTGGGAGCATTTGATGTTAGTCACATGGGAGAATTCGAGGTTTCGGGGGCGGATGCGGCTCGGTTTTTAGATTACGTGGTGACGAATCAACCTTCCGCGCTGTCGGTGGGCCAGGCGCTCTATACGCCCATGTGTTACGAAAATGGGGGCACCGTGGACGATCTGCTGGTGTACCGCCTAAAGTCTGATCGCTTCATGTTGGTGGTAAACGCCGGCAACATTGAGAAAGATTGGGTTTGGATTAATCGTCTGGCCGATGGCTGGAGCGCGGTAACGCTGAAGGATCGCAGTGAGGAGATAGGCTTGATTGCGCTTCAGGGCCCCGACGCCGAAAGCAAGCTGAGGCCATTAACGAAGGCGGATTTGGCCAGTCTGCCCTCGTATCATGCGGTACCGACAACAGTTGCGGGACTTGAGGGATTGGTCTCGCGCACAGGATATACCGGTGAACCGGGATTTGAGCTATATGTGTCCCAACGCGATACTGTGGCGCTGTGGGAGCATCTACTGGATCAGGGGGCGCTTCCTGTGGGCTTGGGAGCTCGCGATACGCTCAGGCTAGAAGCGCGGTTGCCGCTCTATGAACATGAGCTTACGGCCGAAATTACTCCGCTTGAAGCCGGCTTGAGCCCGTTTATTAAGTGGGATAAGGGGGATTTCGTAGGCAAAGCGGCCTTGGCTAGGCAGAAAGCAAACGGGCTGAAGCGACGCAGTGTCGGTTTGAGGTTGGAAGGCGGCATTGCCCGCGCCGGTTATGATGTGGTTGCGGAACGGGGCGCGAAACCGATTGGTCGGGTGACCTCGGGTACGAAATCGCCGACGTTAGGGTATCCTATTGCATTGGCGTTGATTGACACCGCGTTTGCGTCGGTAGGTACGTCGCTTTACGTCCGCATCCGGGGGCGTGATATTCTTGCTACAGTGGTAAAGACCCCGTTTTATCGCCGCTCCCGCGCGGCCGCGGAAACTTCTTGAAAAGAGGGATGATAATGGCGCAGTATCCGGATCATCTGCACTATACAGCGGATCACGAATGGGTGAGTGCCGATGGCAGAGTGGGCATTACCGATTACGCGCAGGATTCATTGGGCGATGTGGTGTTTGTAGAGTTGCCGGAGGTCGGCAGTATCATTCGAGCTGGAGATACGGTGGGCGTGATTGAGTCGGTGAAGTCCGTGTCGGACTTGTACAGCCCCGCGTCGGGACGAGTGCTGCAAGTGAATTCGGCGCTTATTGAGAAACCAGAACTGATTAATCAGGATCCGTACGGGGAAGGCTGGATTTTCGAATTGGAAGATGCTGAATTGGGTGACGTGATGTCTGCCCAGGAGTATCGGCAAAAGATTGAAGGGGAATAGGGTTGTACACACCACATACTGCAGATGACCAAAAGGCTATGTTGGAAAGCTTGTCGCTCGCGTCGATCGATGCGCTGTTTGAAGATATTCCGGCCGCGGCCCGTCTAAATCGGCCCCTGAACTTGCCCCCGCCTCTTTCCGAAATGGATTTGGCGCAGCACTTAAGGCGTTTAGCGGAACGCAATATTGATGTCAACCAAATGCCGAGTTTTCTTGGTGGCGGGTACTACGACCGCTATATTCCCGCAGCGGTAGGGGCGCTGGCGAGTCGTGGCGAATTTGTCACATCGTATACACCTTATCAAGCCGAGCTATCGCAGGGCACATTGGCTGCTATTTTCGAATTCCAAAGCATGATTCAGTCGCTTACGGGCACGTATGCGGCCCAAGCGTCGATGTATGACGGAGCATCAGCGGTGGGTGAAGCATCACTTTTGGCGTTAGCGCATGCCCGTGGGCGTCGGCGGATTGTGGCGCTGAGAGGCGTCCATCCTGACAGTCGTGAGGTCATGGCGACATATTTGCAGGCGCGGGGCGCGGAACTGGTGGTGGTTGACAGCATTAGCGACTTACCGGCGGCGATGGATGCGGACGTGGCGGGAGTCGTGACGCAGTATCCGAATATGCTGGGGTCTCTCACGGATGCTGCGGGTGCGGTTCAAATGGCGCACGACGTTGGTGCGTTAGCCATTGTTGCGGTGGATCCGGTGGCTATGGCGGTGTTGAAGCCACCGGGGGAGATGGGCGCTGATGTCGTGGTGGGGGAGGGTCAACCCTTAGGCAACCATCTTAGTTATGGGGGTCCGACGTTCGGGTTTTTTGCGGTGCAAGAGCCACTGGTGCGCAAATTGCCTGGTCGGCTGGTCGGTGCCGCCCGGGATGCAAACGGCGCGCGCGGGTTCGTGCTGACGTTGCAAGCGCGTGAGCAGCATATTCGGCGGGAGAAGGCTACCTCCAACATTTGCTCGAATCACTCGCTCAATGCGCTGGCAGCAACCATCTACATGGCGTTGTTGGGACCGCAAGGGCTTAAAGAAGTGGCTTTGGCGTCGGCGCAAATGGCCCATTACTTAGAGCGGCAGTTGGCCGCGATTGGCGTGCGGCGTCCAGATGCGGCGGCGCCCTTTCTCTATGAATTTGCGGTTGAGGTTGCAGGAGATATAACGGCATTGAATCGACATTTGTGGGAACGGGGACTGTTGGGGGGAATGAACCTAGGGTTGTGGGAAGATCAGTGGCAAGGATTGTGGCAGTTGGCAGTCACTGAACGCCGCAGTAAAGCCGATTGCGATCGGCTGGTGGAGGAGGTGGCAAAATGGATGTCCCGTTAATCTTCGAGCGTTCACGGCCGGGCCGACGCGCTATCCGCGTGAGTCAACGCACGGAAGTACCAGCTTTCGATGTGACTCGGGAATTGCCGTCAGAATTGGTTCGCACCACTCGATTAGACTTGCCGGAGGTGTCGGAGATTGATGTGGTGCGTCATTATACCGGGTTATCGACGCTCAATTACGGCGTCGACACGGGTTTTTATCCACTGGGCTCCTGTACCATGAAGTATAACCCGAAGGTCAATGATTGGGCCGCCTCACTCCCCGGGTTTGCCGATGTTCATCCCTTGCAGCCTGATTACACGGTCCAAGGGCTGCTGGAATTATTGTATACGCTGCAAGAAGGACTCAAGGAACTGGCGGGCATGGATGCGATGACCTTGCAGCCGGCGGCAGGAGCTCACGGGGAACTCACCGGTGTTTTGATGATCAGAGCGTATCTGCGCGATCAAGGGGAAGCGCGGACGACGATTGTCATACCCGATTCGGCTCACGGGACAAATCCCGCGACCGCTGCCATGGCCGGGTACCAGGTTAAGGTGGTTCCAAGTAATCGCCGAGGCGGCGTCGACGTGGCCGCTTTGCGCGCGCTCGTCGATAGCCAGACTGCCGGCCTGATGCTGACCAATCCGAATACGCTCGGACTCTTTGAAGAAGACATCCTGGAAATTGCGGAAATTGTGCACCGCGCGGGTGGCCTGGTTTACTATGATGGCGCCAACGCCAATGCCATCATGGGGCGGGTGCGGCCTGGCGACATGGGATTTGATGTTGTGCACTTAAATTTGCATAAGACGTTTTCTACGCCGCACGGGGGAGGGGGGCCGGGGGCAGGCCCGGTCGGAGTGAAGGCTCGGCTTGCGCCCTATCTGCCCTATCCGCGGTTGATTCGGGATGACACGGGGTTACGGTGGGATTACGGGCGTGACCACTCTATCGGCAAGGTCAGATCTTTTTACGGAAATGTCGGAGTGCTCGTGCGAGCCTATGCATATCTCAGGGCTCATGGGGCCGAAGGACTGAAGTCGGTTTCGGAAACAGCGGTACTCAATGCCAACTATCTTTTGCGGCAGCTGTCAGCCCAGTGGCACACGCCCCACGATCGGCCTGTCAAACATGAGTTTGTATTATCTTTAACGTCGCAAAAGCAACGAGGGGCACGGGCCTTGGACGTGGCCAAGCGCACAATTGATTATGGGTTTTACCCGCCGACCGTCTACTTTCCGTTGGTGGTTGACGAGGCGTTGATGGTTGAGCCGACGGAAACGGAGTCCAAAGAGACACTCGATCGGTTTGTACAAGCCATGCGAGCTATCGATGCCGAAATCGATGCCGATCCGGAACTGTTGCACCAGGCTCCGCATCAGACCGTGGTGCGCCGGTTTGATGAGGCGACAGCAGCCCGGCATCCGATTCTGACGTGGCAACAATTACAGCAAGGGGGCACTCTTTGATGAGTTTGCGGGAAGTAGACGCGGCTGTCTACCAGGCCATTCGCGCCGAGGAACGACGGCAAAGTCAGCATTTAGAGCTGATTGCGTCGGAGAACTGGACATCGGTAGCGGTGCGGGAAGCGGTCGGTTCAGTGATGACCGATAAATATGCGGAGGGATATCCGGCCCATCGATATTATGGCGGGTGCGAGAATGTCGATACGGTGGAGGATTTGGCGCGTGACCGACTGAAAAGTCTTTTTGGAGCGGAGCATGCCAACGTCCAGCCGCATGCGGGGGCACCAGCCAACCTAGCCGTCTATTTAACAGTGCTAAAGCCGGGTGACACCATTTTAGGATTGGAGTTAAGCCACGGTGGCCATTTGACCCATGGCAGTGCGGTGAGCGTGTCGGGGCAGCTGTATAATGCTCAGCATTACCAGGTGGACCCGGATACCGAGCGGTTGAATATGGATCAGGTGCGGGAACGAGCCCGCCAAGTACGACCGGCCATGATCATTGCCGGTGCGTCGGCTTATCCCCGGACCTGGGATTTTGCTGCGTTTCGTTCGATTGCTGACGAGGTCGGCGCGTTGTTGATGGTGGATATGGCGCATTTTGCTGGGCTGGTGGCAGCGGATCTCCATCCCAATCCGGTTCCGCACAGCGACTTCGTCACATCGACCACGCATAAGACGCTGCGGGGACCGCGCGGAGGGTTTATTTTGACGACGCAGAAATGGGCCAAGGCTATCGACAAGACGGTATTTCCGGGGCTTCAAGGAGGACCCTTAATGCATGTTATTGCCGGCAAGGCGGTCGCTTTTCATGAAGCGCTGCAACCCGCATTTCGTAGTTACCAGGCACAGGTTTTAGCCAATGCTCAGGCCTTGGCCAGCGGGTTAAGCGAACGCGGCCTGAGACTAGTCTCCGGGGGCACTGACAATCATTTAATGTTGGTCGATGTGAAGGCAAGCGGCATCACGGGCAAAGAGGCGCAGGACCGGTTGTCGGCAGTGGGGATAACCGTTAACAAGAACGCGATTCCATTTGACCGGGAAAAGCCAACCGTTACCTCGGGCGTGCGGTTGGGGACGCCGCAGGTGACCACACGGGGCTTGAACGAATCGGATATGGACGAATTGGCCGACATTATTGCGGGCGTCATTCGCGCGGATTCGGGGTCAGATCTGCAGACATATCAACAGCGCGTGAAGAAGTTGACCGACATGTATCCACTGCCAGGAGTGCAGCAATGAGGCAGATCGGGGTAATGCACGGTCCCAACTTGGGGCGATTAGGTGTGAGACAGCCGCAAATTTACGGGTCGACGACGTTGCACGATCTGCATGAAGCGCTAAAAGTCGCGTTTCCCGCGGTCGCGTTTCAATTTTTTCAATCGAATCACGAAGGCGAGCTCATTGACCAGTTGGAGAGTTGGCGCGATCAGGGCTGGGAGCGGGTGGTCTTGAACGCAGGCGCCTTGACACACCAATCTTTTGCTTTGCGCGATGCCATTGAAAGCTTGGCATTAACAGTTGTGGAGGTCCACCTTAGCAATATTTATCGTCGCGAGCCGTTTAGGGCCCATTCGTTGATTGCCCCGGTGGCGGTAGGGCAAATTAGCGGGTTGGGGATTCAAGGATATCACTTAGCTGTCCAGTATCTTGTGCAAATGACTGACCTGGACCAAATATGATATGTTGGGGTTATTGCAAGAAATACTGACCGAGGAGCATGTGCATGATCTCGAGCAACGATTTTCGTAATGGCGTAACGTTAGAGCTGGACGGCGTGGTGTTTCAGGTTATCGAATTCCAACATGTGAAGCCGGGCAAGGGATCGGCCTTCGTGCGCACGAAACTTAGAAATTTGCAAACCGGGGCGGTAGTGGAACGCACGTTTAATGCGGGCGAGCGCGTGCCCCAAGCCCGCGTGGAAAAGCGAGAAATGCAATATCTGTATCAAAGCGGCGCTGAGTACACATTCATGGATACGGAGACATTTGAGCAAATCGCGCTGTCAAGCGAGGATATTGGTGACGGTGTGCGCTTTTTGAAGGAAAATATGGTGTGTCACGTGGTGTTGTTTAAAGGGACAAGTATTGGAGTTGAACTTCCCAACAGCGTCGACTTAACGGTGGTTGAAACAGACCCGGGGTTTAAGGGTGACACCGCTACAGGCGGAACTAAGCCGGCCAAGCTGGAGACTGGTGCCGTGATAAAGGTGCCGTTATTTATTGAAGAAGGAACCCTGATTACAGTAGATACCCGCACCGGGCAATACGTGGGACGGGCATAAACTTTGTCTGTAGGGCCAAACGTTATGGGCTGAAAGCGGCCTGGTTCTCCAAGTTTTATATCATGGGGGCCATTTGCGGGCGATAACGATGTCATGAGACAGGAACCCGCGAGTAAGATCTGGACCGCCCCACCACACTTCATGTTCCTAGTCAAAACCGCAAGCGGGAAACTGCGTCGTTTTAGTGACGTCGCTTTTTGTGCATGAAAGGAGCGGGAATGGTTAGGTTATGGGGTGTAACGGTTAAGGAGGTGGGCGTGTGGCAGAACTGCGGCGACGGGTTTCTCAGCTTGCCGAACTCGCAGAGCGTCTCGCTTTGCGTGAGCGTGGGCGACAAGGGCAGATGCTGGCTGACGTGGTGGAGGTTCTTCGCGAATTAGCCTTGGACGTCGAGGAGGTGAGCCAAAATCAACTGGAGTTAGAAGACTATCTCGAGGAAATCGACTCGGATTTGATGTCGGTAGAAGAAGAGGTTTACCTAGACGATGACGCCGAAATGACACGGCTTGACGGTGAGAGTAATGACCCCGATGCGGCATCCTATATCGAACTTGAATGCCCCGTCTGTGAACGTGAATCCTCGTATAATCAAATTTTATTTGACCAAGACGGCATTCAATTGACCTGTCCGCACTGTGGCAACGTGGTGTTTGATTCCGACGAAGACTGTCTGGTGCTTGACGGCGACGATGATGATGCCTGGGATCCGAATGACGCGGAGTTATTCGACTAGATTGATGCGAGCCGTCCCCTAGCGGGACGGCATCTTTATGCCAGCGAAACCATGTCGCTGGCGTTCTTTTTGCGCGTCTGGAATAAGTTGGTGACCTGTCCCATAGACATTAGCTAACTGGGACGAGATCCCGGGGTCAGGAGGTGCGAGATGGAACCGTGGCACTATCTACCCGAACCATGGCGCCAAGCCTTACGGGAGCTGCCACGGGACCTCTCGGCCACTGTGGAAGAAGTTCGCTTTCGCGTAGGGCGCCAGGTATTTCTCTACGGGGCCGACTGGATACGGCCGCTCTCGCACGCATTAATTCCAGATCGGGTGTCATTTGGTGAATTAGACCGGATCCTGGGTGCTCTGGTTGAACATTCGCTGTACGCACGAATGGAGGAGCTGCGGCAGGGCTATATAACATTGCCAGGTGGGCATCGCGTGGGCGTTGTCGGCAGAGCGGTGTTAAAAGAGGGCCGCATTGAAACCATGCGTGAAATATCGGGATTGAACCTGCGCATCGGAAGGCCCATCGAAGGGCCAGGTCAACAATTAACGGAACGTGTACAGGATCTGACGGCAGGCGGGTCATGGCTATTGGTCTCACCGCCGCGAGCAGGCAAAACCACCCTGCTGCGGGATCTGGTACGGTATCGCAGCAATCAAGGCAAGCGTGTGGTCGTGGTGGATGAGAGGTCGGAGATTGCCGGCTTCGGGGGGGCCGGCGTCTTCGGCCACGATTTGGGATATCACACGGATGTGCTGGATGGTTGGCCTAAAGTGGAAGGAGTGGAAGTTGCCCTGCGCACCTTGGGTCCCGAGATAATTGCGATCGATGAGCTTGGCGGGCGGACCGACTTGGACGCGGTCTTGCGAGCCCGGTATGCCGGGGTCGAGGTCTTGGCGACGGTCCACGCGCGTACGATATCGGATTTGTTTCAGCGCCCGCCTTGGCGTCGGGCACTGCGACAGCGTGTGTTTGACGCAGTCATTTTTCTGACTGTTCTTCCCATGGTCGGTACCGTTGATCATGTTTGGGTTCCCCCTAGCATCCGGTGATCGCGGTTAAGCTGGCCGCCAGTGTTCTGATTCTGGCGTCGACGTTTGGCTTGGGCAAAATGGCCACCGGCCCATACCAATTGCGGGTGCACACCTTAGAAGAATGGTTGCGGTTCGTAAGCCACTTGCATCCGTTGATCGAGTGGAAGCGGATGCCCTTGCCACAGGCCTT
Organism: Sulfobacillus acidophilus; assembly: GCA_003023745.1. Classification (GTDB taxonomy): domain Bacteria; phylum Bacillota; class Sulfobacillia; order Sulfobacillales; family Sulfobacillaceae; genus Sulfobacillus_B; species Sulfobacillus_B acidophilus_A. The sequence continues at coordinate 110,976 of PXYV01000001.1, forward strand.
GCTGCAAGCCGCCTCGGGGCAAAGGCTGCTGTCCCCGGTCTTAGAAGTCTTGGGCCAAGAGCTTGGCCGCCGAGAGATAGCATTTGAACAAGCGTGGCAAATCATGCTGAATCGACTGCCGGGTTTGTGGGAAGAGGACCAGCGGGTGTTAGTGGACCTGGGACGAGCCTTGGGAATGTCAGACGTACAGTATCAGCGCGCGCATTTGGCTGCAGCGCGGGCCGAGCTGGAGCGACTGTTGCGGGATGCGCGCGTAGAACGGGCCCAAGATGGACGGCTGTTGGCAGCGCTCTTTAGTGCATTCGGTGTGATGATACTCATTCTGATGCTGTGATGAGGAGTGGTCGCATGGCAAGCGTCGATTTGATCTTCAAGCTGGCCGGGATCGGCATCTTGGTCACAGTAGCCTACAGCGTGCTAGAACGGCTCGACCGTAAGGAATGGGGACAACTGGTAGCGCTGGCGGGCATTGCCATCGGGTTTCTCATGGTCTTGCAAGAAGTGGTCCAGTTGTTTCAATCCGTAAAGACCATGTTCAACCTGTAAGGGGGCCTTTGCGTGCTGGCACTCATGCGTGTGGTTGGCGTAGGTCTAATGGCGACCGTTCTGCTGTTGGTCATCCGGGAAGAACGGCGGGATCTTGGACTGATCCTGCGGCTGGGCGCGGGTGTTGTCATTTTGCTGCTGCTGGTTCCAGATATCGCACGCGTGGTGGCGGCCGTCATTCACCTCTCGGAGTTAGCGCATATTCCATCGCTGTATTTGGCACTTTTGCTGAAGGTTGTTGGGATTTCGTATTTAACCGTATTTGTGGCTCAACTGGCCCAAGATGCAGGAGAAGCGGGAACCGGGATGCGGGTGGAACTGGCGGGCAAGCTGGCCATTTTGGTCCTCGCCATTCCATTGATCGCAAGCATTACGGAAACAGTATTAAAGCTGATTCCATCTTAGCCAGAAAGGAGGGGTGGCCGTGAAACGCCTCGCCGTGTTGCCCGTGACAATGGGGGTGGTACTGACGTCAACGCGAGTTTACGCCGTCAGTGTCTCGACTCTAGTCAACCAACAACTCCAGTCTTTGAACACGAGCGCTTTGGAGAACGAAATCAATCACCTGGTGGGTCCGGCAGGCGGCCCGGCTCTTCCTAGCATTTCCGCCATTGTCCGCCGGGTACTGCAGCACCAGATGCCGTTTGACCCGTCTGCGTTGGTCGCACGGCTGGGTCAGGCGTTGTTGGGCGACCTGGCTGTTGAGGGCAGAACTTTGGGGATTATCTTTCTGCTGACGGTCCTGGCAGCGGTGCTGGAGCGTTTGTCGGAAACCCTTGAGGGTGGCGACAAGACAGGCTTAGTCGCAATTTCGCGTATGGTGGTCCTGTCAGCGATTGTGCTGGTTGCTGTGCATTCTTTTGCCGTGGCCATGCAGATGGTGGAGGGACTCGTTGCGAACCTGGTTCACTTCATGGAGTCGCTCATACCGCTATTGCTAGTCTTGATGGCAGGCAGCGGGGCCTTGGCATCAGCAGGTATATTTCATCCCCTGATGCTATTGGTGACCAACCTGGTGGCGGTTTTGACCAAGCGATGGGTGTTGCCGCTGGTGCTGATGGCTACCTTAGTGGAACTAGTCTCGTTATGGCTTCCAAAGTATTCGTTGAAAAGCCTTGGACTCTTGTTGCGGCAGGCGGGATTAACGCTGTTAGGCGGACTTATGACGCTCTTTCTAGGCATTATGGCGGTTGAGGGAGCGGCTGGCGCTGTGGCCGATGGAGTAACGCTAAGGACCGGAAAGTTTCTCGTGAATACATTTATCCCGGTGATTGGCAAAATGCTTTCCGATGCCATGGAGGCGGTTTTGGGTTCATCGCTGCTGCTCAAGAATGCGGTTTCGATTTTCGGCGCTTTGGGCATCGTTGTGCTGGTTACGTTTCCGTTGGTCAAGTTGTTCGCCATGATGGCTTTATACCGGATCGGGGCGGCTGCTTCCGAACCCCTTGGGGCTGCGGGCATCGGAGACGCCCTCAACCTTATGGCCAATGCCATGGGATGGCTCATGGCGATCGCTGGCGCAGTGGCTCTCATGTTTTTCTTGGTGGTTACGGTTGTGGTCGGAACCAGCAATGGGGTGCAGTTGTAATGGCTGCCATTGGCGATTGGTTGAAAGTGCTCATTGTGGTCGTGGTGTTAGGAAACCTGGTCGATTTTATCCTGCCTCAGGGAGATTTGAAGCGCTACGGCGGTCTCGTGGTCGGCCTCGTGGTGCTGGTGATGGTTGTCAGTCCGTTATGGACCTGGATGCATCAGCTTGGCAGTCAAGTGACGTTGCCTCCCACTAACTGGACCAATTCAACCAATGGATTTGACCAGGTTGTGCAAACCGAAGAGCTTAATCAAGCTGCAGCAATTGTTCTCAGCATGCCAGGAGTGCAACATTGCCAGTTGACCAAGGCTAGCGATGGCACTGTGCTAGCGCGGGTGGCGCTGACGCAAGCTGTCACTCCTAGACGTGTTCGCCAGTATGTGCGCGACGCACTGACGATCTCTATGGGGAAAAGTCCGCCGGTCGCGTTGATGGTGCAGGAACACAAGAGTCTGCAGTGACTGAGGCGTGCGGGGGAGTTGTGAGCCTACTGCAAAGGAGCGATATGGTATGGCGTTCGGGTATCGCGAGTGGTGGTCGAAATTCATTCATCACGACCGCAAAAGCTTCATCCGTTTGGTTGCGATCGGCGGGTTGGGACTCCTGTTGTTGGGATTTGGCAGTTTTGGCATTGCCCGCCCGTCCCCTCCTAGCGGTACGGCATCGCATCGGGACACCGTGCAAACTAGCGCACTGCAAACGCAAGAGAGTGAAATTGCCGATCAGGTTGCTCAGATTCTCGCGAAAATTCCGGACGTGGGTCACGTTTTTGTGTCGATGACACTAACGCGCAGTATCCAGTCGCAATACGTGGATAGTGCGGGAGGTGGTCAAGGCACCCAGCCGGTGCTGGTCTCAACCAATAATGGTCAGGAGGTCGTGCCATTCGATCAAATTGGCCCGTCGGTTGGTGGGGTTGTGGTGGTAGCAAAGGCGGCTGTGCGCCCCTTTATTCGTGCAGAGTTGTCACAAGCCGTTCAAACGCTGCTGCAAATTCAGGCGTACCAGGTTTTGATACTGCCCAATTGATCCAAACAAGGGGAAGAAAAGGAGGATTTACAGATGCAGCGACCACAAGTGATTCGGTTTGCGGCGTTCGTAACAGTGCTGGCCGTGCTGCTGGGCTACGTGGTATACCACCGCACCAGCTCGGAGGCATCCGTGGCAACGGTGAGTACTGTAGGCAAAAAGGCAGAGAACAAATTGGTCAATCTTGAAAACTATTTCACTAACTTCCGCTTGCGCCGAGACCAACTTATGTCAAAGGAAATCGCCACGCTAGAAGCATTGACCAAAAACACTGGAATATCCCAGGGAACGCGAGATCAAGCTGCTAGTACAATGGTACAAGATGCCCAGGAGCTAAAAGATGAAACGCGCATTGAGGGATTATTGGCGGGACGCGGGTTCCCCCTGTCGGCGGCTACCGTCACCAGCCACGAGGTTGTCGTGATTGTCGGCGGGGTGCAGTTGACAAGCCAACAGGTCGCAAAGATCGCCAATACAGCCACAACGGTAACCGGATTACCGCCCCAAGACGTTGTCATCTTGCCAAAGTCCTAAGTCACGCATTTTTGCGCGAAGTACGGCCAATGACGACTCGCCTGGCCCGACCTAGCCGGTTTGGGCACGAAGCAGAGATTGTTGGGATTTGGATTTCCGGTGCTGGCGCCCCAAAATGTCGGATAAGGTTCACCTCTAATCGATTGCAAACCGTGCATGGCATCAACAAAGACCGTCTCCTGCGGCATAAAATGCTTAAGGAAGCACACCGCCTCAGGGGGCGGTTTCTGCCCGATGACACCCCCTCGTGTTAACCAACCGGCCGTCCTACTGCGGTTTTGCCTTTGGGCTCGGGCTCAACCGCACGGGGCCGTCGTCGGGCGGCAGTTCTCGCGGATTGTCCCTTTGTCCGCTCCTGACGTTGGGGAGTTTCGGTAACTTAGAGGACGAAAGCAGGAATCTTTATCATTCGTACCGAATTCGGGGATACAGGCAATGATACCCATTCCCGCTATTAAGTGGTGCGGTGCGTGGTCGTAGACGAACGGGAGAAAACCACGGGGAGCGCTGAGCCCTATGTTCGACCAATTTAAAGTTGGCCGCTTCGATGCCAGATGAACAACTAAAGCCATTCCTGGCCTTGCGCATGCAGGCAGCTCGGGATCTGGGAGATCGAGGCGCGGCCCGCGACCAATCTTTTGTGCAACAGGCACTACAATCCGCACCCGAGTCTGCGCGTGATAAGATAGTGCGCAATCTATAAAGCGGAATTGCGGGTTAACTACCCCAGCCTGAAGGCCGGAGTTTGAAAGAGCTCTCAGGTTGACCTGCTTCAGTCTGTTGGGGACGCCGTCCGGGAGGTCAAGACACCCGGGGGTGCTTCTCCAGCCCCAGGCTCTGTAGCGGGTCGTTAAACGCCAGCCGACGGGATGTTTGGTAGAGACGCGTGCGGCGAAAACGGTATACGATGCAAAATGGTCACGTTGTCAATCGCGATGGGAACGGGGCCGCGAAGATGGCGCGGACAAGTCACCGCCGATGCCGGTGTTTCCAAGGCGTGTGCGAGTAAAGCTGACCTAGGCAGGTTTTTCGCACGGACGGTCCGGCTTTAGCCGGGTGGGGAGTGCCAAGTGGAATGATCGATGCAAGATGGACTGATCAGCATACATTGCGAGGTGGGTTTTGGTATGCATGTGCACTTAACGGCCATTCAATGGATACTCGCGATCTTTTCAGGTGGCATCGTCGGATTTAGCTTAGGCTTATTAGGTGGTGGCGGATCGATCATGGCGGTTCCGCTGTTGATGTACTTGGTTGGTATCCGCCAGGCGCACCTTGTGATTGGGACGACGGCGCTAGCGGTGTCTTTAAATTCATTTTTAAACCTATTGCCGCATTGGCGTGCGCATCACGTGCGGTGGCGTCCCGCCATTGTTTTTGCGGTGCCGGGCATTGTTGGCGCAGCGGCGGGCTCGGCGCTGGGCAAAATCTTAAATGGGAAAGACTTGCTGTTTATATTTGCGATTCTCATGGTGGTGGTGGCTATCGTCATGGTGCGCAATGTTCGCCGAGCTCCGAATTCGCAAGCAAGTCGTGGCGACAACCAGCAATTGCACCCCGGGGGGCGATCCCCAACCACGCTGGCGGAGGAAGAGGCCGGAACCGGCTTTCTTGTCGGTGCCTTGTCAGGATTTTTTGGGATTGGTGGCGGGTTTCTCATTGTACCCGGCCTTCTGTTCTCTTCCGGCATGACGATGATTGAAGCAGTCGGGAGTTCCTTGTTTGCGGTGGGAACTTTTGGGTTAACGACGGCCGTGAATTACGCAATCTCAGGCTTGGTGAGCCCCGTGATTGCCTTGATTTTTCTCATGGGCGGAGTGTCGGGCGGTTGGGCCGGAGCGGTGCTGGCGACGCGACTGAGTCAGCAAAAGGGTCTGCTGACATATGTATTTGCGGGTGTAATTATATTGATGGCGATTTACATGGGGTACAAAAATCTATCGGCGATTTAGCCCCGGTCGATGTTGTTGGCGTGCTCGCAAAACACCGAGATGCCGATGGCCGCTCGAATGGATAAGATGGTGCGATCCGCGTATTTGAAGCAAGGGGGCCCCTGATGACCGATCTCAGTGCCGAGCATGCTCGCAGTGATACCTATCAAGATGAAGAATCCGGAGATGGCCGGAGTCGAGTGCCAGCAAGGCACACGGCAGGTACGAGGTGCGGGAATGGCGGCCAAAGGAAAGAAACCGGGTGGCAGTGTGCCCACTGTGATGCCCCACACGGCCACCCTGAAATCGATGACGTCTGTCTGAAGCCTTAGGGGATGGGATCGGGCGGGTTGACCTTTTCTGCCATCGCCTAATGCGCCATCGGCCACGTCCGGACTACCTCGTCCACGGCCAGGGAGGTCCGCGCTGCGCACGACGTGATGCCCCGCCCGCTTAATCGAAACGACCTTCCTAAAGCGCATCCAACGATAGAGATAAATTTAGCCGTGGCTTTCAGCGATAATGAAGGCTACGCACGGGCAAATTGCCGACTTTTAACCGAGTCACGGCTATTAGAGGGGCATGCCGGGTGTCGACGCGATTTCCTTTATAAGGCATACCCGACCTTGGGCACTCCGTGCACCGTCAAAAATCAGATGACAAACGTGGAGCAGCATTTGTCGAAGACCTCACTCTGGACATCGCTTTGCGGTTATGGTCTATTATCAAGAGAAGACGGAGGGAGACTCTACGTGTTTAAAAAAATTTTGGTAGCGAACCGTGGAGAAATTGCTATTCGGGTCATGCGTGCGGCCCGCGAACTAGGCATTAAGACCGTAGCGGTCTATTCCGACGCCGATAAAGACGCACCGCATGTCGCGTATGCGGACGAAGCGTTTCCCATCGGGCCGGCTCAGTCAACGCTGAGTTACCTACATATTCCGAACATCATTAACGCTGCCGTGCACACCGGAGCCGAGGCCATTCACCCCGGCTATGGATTTTTGGCCGAAAATGACCACTTTGCCCGCGTGTGCGATACCTGGAATCTTGTCTTTATCGGCCCGCCTGCCCAAGCAATCCGCCAGATGGGCATCAAGGCGGGTGCTCGCAAGCTGATGGCCGACGCGGGCGTGCCGGTCGTGCCTGGCACGGAGGGGACAGTCAGTTCGGTGGAGGACGCGCGAGCGGTGGCTGATCAAATTGGCTATCCGATTTTAGTCAAGGCGTCATTCGGAGGCGGTGGTCGTGGTATTCGCATCGTCGAAAGCCCGGACGGCCTTCAGGACGCACTAGAGCGCGCCAGCCGGGAGGCTACGGCAGCGTTCGGTCAGGGTGACGTGTACTTAGAAAAGTATCTCATCAATCCGCGACACATCGAAATTCAGGTGTTGGCGGATAAACTGGGGAATGTTGTGACGCTGGGCGAACGCGAAAGTTCATTGCAGCGCCGCCGCCAAAAGGTTTTGGAAGAAGCGCCTTCGGTGGCCGTGACACCTGACTTGCGCGCGCGCATGAGCTCAGCCGCGACGCGGGCTGCGCAGGCGGTGCATTACGACAGTGCCGGCACCTTGGAATTTCTGCTCGACCAATCGGGTAATTTTTACTTTATGGAAATGAACACGCGGGTGCAGGTTGAACATCCCTGTACGGAGTCCATTACGGGGATCGACATTGTGAAAGAGCAGATCCGAGTGGCGGCAGGATTGCCACTGAGTGTGACCCAGGAGGAAGTTGCGTTTCGGGGTTGGAGCATTGAGTGCCGAATCAATGCGGAGGATCCCGACATGCAATTTCGTCCCAGTCCTGGGACTGTGACTGTCTGGAAAGAGCCGGCCGGTCCTTGGGTGCGCGTCGATGCGGCAGCTCAGCCTGGCTATACGGTACAACCCTATTACGATTCGCTGTTGGCCAAAGTAATTATCTGGGGGCGCGATAGAAAAGAGGCAATTCATCGCATGGAGCGCGCGCTCAGTGAATTTCAGGTCGATGGCGTCAAGACGACCATTGGTATGCATCAACAACTCATGCAAGATCCAGAATTTCTGGCGGGCAATATCCACATTAATTTCTTGGCGGAGCGATTTAAGGGCGCCTAAAGGAGGCCTCAGACCGGTGGAAAGACCCGAGCGCGGCTTTGTGCCGGCGGTTCCGACGATACAGATCACTCACGATGCGATTGCCGAACTCGTCATGTACGCTGCTTCGCAGGCAGACGGAGTGGCCGAAGTAGGCGGGAATCTCGGTGCGGGCCTCAATCATCTACTGGGACGCGCGACAACGTGGCGGGGAGTGCGCATCGACGTGGACGGGCGAGAAGTTGACGTATCGCTGCATTTGATTGTGCGCTACGGTGTCCGCATTCCCGAGGTGGCGCAGTGCGTGCAAGAGCAGGTCAAAGAACAGGTCGAGCGAGCGACTGGATTAAAGGTGAAGAGTGTCGACATTCACATTCAGGGCCTATCATTTGGCGAGGCCCTCCAATGAAGATGGAGGAATGCGGTGGCCAGGCATCACGCGAGGGAATTAGCGTTGCAGGTTCTATTTGAACATGATGTGGCCAAGGTGTCTTTTGCCAGCGTTTTGGAACGAACCCTGCATGAGGCTTCACCGGTTGATGGGGAGTACGCCCGCATTCTAGTGGAGGGCACGGTGTCCCATCAGGACGAATTGGACGCCTGGATTGAAGCCGCTTCGCGTGATTGGCATGTAGGACGCATGCCGCCGATTGACCGCAACATTCTGCGCTTGGCCTGCTATGAGATGGCCCACGAAGCCAAGGTCCCGCTGTCTGTCGTGATCGATGAAGCTCTGGAGTTGGCGCAAGATTATAGCACCGTGGATGCGAAGCGGTTTGTTAATGGAGTGTTGGGAACAATTGCTCAACGCGTGAGGCCGGAGGGTGATCCCGATCGACCGAATTCGTGACCCATGGGTCCTTGGAATTGATACTAGCGCTTACACCACGTCGGTTGCGGCGGTTTTTCAGTCTGGCCGATATTTTGAAGCCCGGCGTCTGCTGCCCGTGCCTGTTGGAGCACGGGGACTGAGGGCGAGCGATGCGGTGTTTTACCATAATCAACACTTACCGCGATTAGTGGAAGAAGTGGTCACGCAGACGGATCGTGCCGACTTAGTGGCGATCTCGGTTTCCACCAAGCCTCGGCCAATAGAGAAGTCATACCTGCCGTGCTTTGTGGCAGGAAAAGCTGTCGGTCGAAGTCTTGCCGCTTTGGCCAGTGTACCTGTGTTTAGCACGACTCACCAGGAAGGGCACATACGGGCCGGGATTGCAGGTTCAGGTCTGACGGTGCAGCGCGAATTTCTTGTTTGGCATGTTTCAGGAGGGACGACGGAGCTGCTTGCGGTAACTCCCGCCTCTTGGGGATTCGCCATTACGTTGAAAGGTGGCAGTGACGACTTGTATGCGGGCCAGTTTGTTGACCGCATAGGGGTGTTGTTGGGCTTACCATTTCCCGCGGGGCCGGATATGGACCAACTGGCTGAGTCGAGTTTGAATGCGGTGGATTTGCCGTGGAGTCGACCTCGTTTTAAAAATAATCTGTGGTGGACCAGTTTCGCGGGTCCGGAATCGGCGGCCCGACGCGCTTTTGCCCAAGGCGCGGACAGGGCAGCCCTGGCGCGTGGCGTGATGGAGGTGATTGCTCGGAGCCTGGCCGCGGTGGTTTTGAAATTCAACAAGCCCACTGACCTCTTGGTGGTCGGGGGTGTAGCGGCTAACGCTCACTTGCGTCGACGGCTAGGGCTATGGCTAAGTGCTGCTGGGTGGACGGTGTGGTTTGCGGATCCTCGGTGGAGTCGAGACAATGCGATTGGTGTGGCTTACTTGGGATTGGATGCCTGGCAGCGGCGCCGCGGCCAGGGAATGGGGGAGCGATGACAGTTCGTCTGGAAGGTAAGATAGTGGCCGACGCAATTCGCCAACGTGTTCGAAGGGCCGTAGAACAGTGCCAACAGGACTCCGGATTAAAGCCGGGTCTCGCGGTGGTGCTGGTTGGGGATGACCCCGCTTCCGAGATTTACGTTCGTCAAAAGCATAAGGCTGCGACATCCGTGGGGATTGAGTCGTACCAGCACCATTTAAACGCGGAGGTTACCACCGAGGCGGTGTGCGAGACGGTGGCTGCCTTGAATCGCGATCCCAAAGTCCATGGGATTCTCGTGCAACTGCCTTTACCGCCACATATTGATCGAGATCAAGTCTTGCAAGCGATTGCGGTCGAGAAAGACGTGGATGGATTGACTCGTGCCAGTCAGGGGGCGTTAATGCAAAATCGACCTGGGCTGCGTCCTTGCACACCCCTAGGCATCATCGATTTGCTGGCTTTCTATCACATTCCGATTGCAGGTCAACGTGCGGTGATTGTCGGTCGCAGTAGCCTGGTGGGGTTGCCGGTGGCCCTTATGTTGCAGCAACAAGATGCCACCATCACAATAGTGCATTCTCGAACTGTGCAGGCGCAAGCGGTTACGGCGACGGCAGACATATTGGTCGTGGCCGCGGGTCAGCCCCGGTTAGTCACCCGCTCCTGGGTGAAAGAGGGGGCTGTGGTTGTTGATGTCGGAATTCATCGAACCAGCCAGGGACTTATCGGTGACGTAGCCACAAAGGAACTGGAAGGCTATGCAGCGGCCGTGACGCCGGTGCCGGGAGGTGTCGGTCCCATGACCATTGCCGAGTTGATGCACAATACATGGCAAGCGTTTGATGGGGGCGGCAGTGATTAATGGACAGCCCGATTTCGGTCAGTGAATTGGTTTTTGAGATACGTCGACTGGTGGAAGGCGTCACCCAATGGCAAAAGATCTGGGTAACGGGTGAACTGGTGGGAGTGAAGCATCACACCTCGGGGCACTGGTACTTCACGTTAAAGGACGAGTCGGCGCAGATGCGCGCGGTGATGTTTCGGAGAGATGCAGCCAACCTCAAGCAGCCGCTGGCGGATGGCATGGCCGTTATGGTGCTGGCGCGGGTGGGGGTGTTTGAACGGGATGGCCAGACCCAGCTCTACGTGAGCGCGGTTCGCGATATGGGGCGTGGAGCGCAGGACTTGGAACTGGAGCGGCTCAAGCAACGACTGTTCGCGGAAGGGCTATTTTCGCGCCCCAAGCGCCGCTTGCCGCGTATCCCACGGGCGGTTGCAGTGGTGACCTCGCCAACTGGAGCCGCACGACATGACATTGAGACAGTGATCCAGCGCCGATATCCCAACATGCCCGTGTTATTGTACCCTGTCGTAGTACAAGGCCGGGACGCCGCTGCAAGTTTAGTGCGGGCACTGGCGTTAGTGAAATCGGGGCCGGCAGATGTGGTGATTTTGGGCCGTGGTGGTGGGGCCAAAGAGGACCTGGCTGCCTTTAACGACGAGACCGTGGTACGGGCCGTCTATACATGTCCCATCCCCGTCATTTCCGCTGTGGGGCATGAAATAGATACGACGTTAACCGACCTCGTGGCGGATTTGCGGGCGCCAACGCCCTCGGCTGCCGCTGAATTGGCGGTCCCGGAAAAGGAACAATTGCTAATTGTTTTGAAATCATTGCGGGCTCGTTTAGATGCTGCCCTGCTGCAAAGGGTGCGATGGGAACGCGATCGTCTGGGCGGATGGGTCGATCACGGACTGTTGAAGAATCCCAAAATTTTGTTTCGCGAATATCGGCATGGGTTGGATCGCATCGATGAGCGAGCTGAACGTGCGTACGAGCGGGTGGTGGGCCAGGCGCGTTTGCACTGGAGAGGGCTGGCTGCGGCCTTGCCGTTATTAGACCCTAATTTGCCCCTCGCGAGAGGTTACGCCTATGTGACCGACCGTGATGCTCAATTGGTGACGCGTAATGCGGTACAATGGGGACAGGCGTATGAAGTTCATTGGATTGACGGGAGTTTGTGGATGGTACGCGTAGACACGGAGGATCTTCAATGAATGACGGACTGGAACTGGACCAATACGAGACCATCATGGCACGCCTTGAGGATATTGTTAAACGGCTGGAGGCGGGGCGAGCTCCGTTGGGGGAAAGTTTGCGCCTGTACCAAGAAGCCAAGGAGTTGAGTGAACAGGCGAATCAGTTATTGGGCCGTGCGGAGGCTATGATTGGCCCGCCGTCGTCCGCTTTTCCGACGGGAGACGCCTAGCATGGATTTGTCAAGGTGGATGGCAAGGGCACGCGAGTCGATAGAGACATGGATTGTACAGGATCTCGAAGCCATGGCAGCCAAACCCGGCAGTGTGGAAGAGGCCATGCGATATTCGCTCTTGGCCGGTGGCAAACGCTTGCGGCCACAGTTGGTCTTGGCTAGTGGGGAATACCTGGGCGTCGAGCCTCAGCGCTTGCGGTTGGCCGCCTTGGCGGTGGAATATGTCCATACCTACTCGCTGATTCACGACGATTTGCCCGCGATGGATAATGATGACCTGCGTCGTGGCCAGCCCACCTCCCACAAGGTGTTTGGCGAAGCGATGGCGATCCTGGCAGGAGATGCGTTACTTACGGAAGCGTTTGTCAAAATGACCGGACTGCTTGAGGCCGGGTTTGGACCTCGTGCTGTTGTGGCCGCGACGCGGGCGCTGGCCATTGGTGTGGGACGGGAGGGATTGGTGCGTGGACAAGTCCAGGATCTTGCAGCCGAGCATGTCGATATTGGCGTGCAGGCGCTCGCCGAAATTCACCGCCACAAGACGGCCGCACTGTTCGAGGCTTGCGTGACCGTTCCAGCGTACTTAGTCGAAGACCCTGAGGCGGTCGAGGTGCTGTCTGGATTCGGGCAAGGCTTTGGCTTGGCTTTTCAAATGGTGGATGATATTTTGAATGTGGTCGGGGATCCCGCTAAAATGGGCAAAGCTGCGGGAACCGACGCGGGCTTGGGTAAGGCGACCTATCCGCGGTTAATCGGTTTGGGGGCCGCACGCTCGCTCTTAGCTGAACAAGTACAAGCGGCTGGCCGTGCGCTCGATCCTGAGCGCGGGGAACTTTTGCACCAACTGTTGCAGTACAGCATAGAGCGGACCTGGTAAAAGGGGAGAATTATGGCAGCATCATTATTGGAGGGGATTCAGTCCCCGGAAGACTTCCGTCACTTTAATTTAAGTCAGCTGCAGCACCTCGCGGAAGAGGTGCGAACGCGTATAATCTCGACGACTGCTCGAACGGGAGGCCACATTGGCGCGAGTTTAGGGGCGGTTGAGTTGATTATTGCATTGCACTACGTGTACAACACGCCTGAGGACAAAGTGGTATTCGACATTGGTCACCAGGCCTATGCCCATAAAATTTTGACCGGAAGGCTTCATCAATTTGAGACCATTCGCCAGTTGCGGGGATTGTCGGGATTTCTCAAACGCCACGAGAGCATTTACGATGTGTGGGAAGCTGGGCACGCGGCAACCTCCCTATCCGGCGCTTTAGGCATGGCGGTAGCGCGGGACTTGCGTCACGAACCCTATCAGGTCGCGTGTGTAATCGGTGATGGTGCGTTAACGGCGGGCATGGCTTGGGAAGCGATGAATCAACTGGGTCATTTGCAAACGCGCATGGTAGTCGTGGTAAACGACAATTCGATGTCGATTGCTCCTAATGTGGGTGCGTTTTCGCGCTATTTGACGGATTTGCGCACGGCTCCGGGTTACCTGCGGATGAAGCAAGAGATTGAAGCCCTGCTGGACTCGCTGCCCGTGTTAGGGGGGCCGTTGCGACGAACTGGCGAACGTCTACAAGACCTTTTGCATCATGCGGTTTTGCCGGGCAACGTGTTTGAAGAGTTGGGCTTTAAGTATTTCGGTCCGGTCGATGGCCATGATTTGGGGAGCCTCATTGGCGTGATGCGCAGTGCCCGCGACGTGCCTGATCCGGTAGTGATTCACGTCATCACCCAAAAAGGGAAAGGCTATCGACCTGCAGAGGAACAGCCCGTCGAGTTTCACGGGCCCGGGCCTTTTGAAATTACGTCAGGACGGATGATTAAGAAACCAGAAGCGCTGACCTACAGCCAAGTCTTTAGCCGGACGCTGGTGGAATTGGCGCAAGAGCGCGAAGACATCGTAGCGATTACGGCGGCAATGCCGGACGGCACAAAATTAGACTATTTTCAGGCGCAATTCCCTAACCGGTATTTTGATGTTGGAATTGCTGAACAGCATGCCGCCACGTTTGCGGCGGGGTTGGCAATGTCCGGCTTGCGCCCGGTATTTGCGGTGTATAGCACGTTTTTGCAACGTGCATACGATCAGGTGGTGCATGACGTTTGTCACCAAAATCTCCCAGTCCTGTTTGCCATTGACCGCGCAGGTCTAGTCGGCGGGGATGGCGCCACCCACCAGGGGATCTACGACATTGCCTTTTTGCGTACCGTCCCGCACATCGAGATTGCCATGGGTAAGGACGAAGGGGAAATGCGGCAATTGTTGAAGGCGGCGTTGCAGCGGCCTAATCCGGTTGCGATTCGCTATCCGCGAGGGCCGGGACGTGGGGTGGCAGTCGATGAACCAATTGCGGAGATTCGTTGGGGCAAGGCAGAGCATATTCATCAAGGCCGAGACTTGACCCTGCTGGCCCTGGGACCTATGGTCTACACAGCTCTGGACGTGCGTCGCCGATTACAGGCAGAAGGCTACCGGGTGGGGGTGGTGAATGCTCGGTTTGTCAAGCCGTTGGACGAAGATATGCTAAATGAGGTGGCGCAGCAATCGACTGCGCTGATGACTCTGGAAGAGCACGCGTTGATGGGTGGGTTCGGGTCTGCGGTGGGTGAATGGTTGGTGGCGCACCGTATACGGATACCTTTGCAGTGCGAAGGACTCCCCGATGTCTTTATTGATCATGGTCCGACGGACTACTATCTGGATATGTATGAGCTAAGCGCTGAAGCCTTGAGTCGCAAAGCGTTGCAGTGGCTTAAGGAGCTTGCCACGATACCCCCATCGTGACCGAGGAGCGTCAACGCCTCGACGTGCGGCTGGTGCGCGAGGGAATGGCAGAAACGCGAACCCGAGCCCAAGCGGCTATCATGGCGGGCCGCGTGTTGGTCAATGGACGATTGGAAAATAAGAGCGGACGGTCGGTGAAGGCGTCTGACGTCGTGAGTCTGGTGCAACCTCAGCCGTTTGTGAGCCGCGGCGGGCTCAAGTTGGATTTTGCGTTGCGGGAATTTGGATTAGAGGTTTCAGGATGGTCGGTCGTCGACATCGGCGCGTCCACCGGCGGGTTCACTGACTGTTGGTTGAAACATGGGGTTGAGCGTGTTTACGCCGTCGATGTGGGATACGGACAACTGCATTGGCGTTTGCGCCAGGACGAGCGGGTCGTCGTCATGGAGCGGACAAATGCCCGCTATTTAACCCTTGAGGCATTGGGTGGAGCGGGCGCGTTGGATGGTGCCTCGATTGATGCGTCCTTTATCGGTCTGCGACTTCTTTTAACACCGCTCCTAGGAATTATGCGACCGGGCGGTACAATCGTCGCGTTGGTTAAACCCCAATTTGAGGCGGGGCCGAAGAAGGTCGGCAAGGGTGGCGTGGTGCGTCATCCCCACATTCATGAAGAGGTCTTGCACAAAGTGATAGGGGAGGCGCGAGAGCTCGGATATGGAGTGCAAGGCATTACGGTGTCGCCCATTCGAGGAGCGCAAGGCAACGTCGAATTCTTGCTGTGCTTGGTAGCCCACAGTGGATGTCAGGCCCCTATTGACATTCCCGCGGTTGTTGCCGACGCCTGGAAGGGGGGGGACACGGATGGCTAATGTTTTGGTCTGGCCGAACCCGGAGAAAGATCAAGTTCGCGGCCTGGTCGTGCGGATGAATGAGTGGTTAACTGCGCAAGGCATGACGCTGATTATGCCGGATGACTTAGGACCAGCCGTCGGCTTGCCTGAGGCCAGTCGGTCATGGGACCAATTGCAGTCTATGGACTTTATCTGCACGGTGGTACTGGGGGGAGATGGCACGCTTTTGCGTGCTGCAAAGCAGTTGGCGGCGTTACGGGCTCCCATTTTAGGCGTCAATTTGGGACACCTCGGGTTTTTGACCGAAGTTGAAGTGCCGGAGTTATATGCTGCGTTAGCGGCGGTGATGCGCGGCGAGTTTGTCTGTGATTCGCGTCAGTTATTAACCGCCCG
The DNA here is from genome assembly GCA_003023745.1 of Sulfobacillus acidophilus. GTDB lineage: Bacteria > Bacillota > Sulfobacillia > Sulfobacillales > Sulfobacillaceae > Sulfobacillus_B > Sulfobacillus_B acidophilus_A. Next base: position 126,739 of record PXYV01000001.1, read on the forward strand.
GGTGGTGCGAGACAGTCAGGTTCTGGTTGAATTTGAGGCGATGAACGACGTGGTGGTGGCGAAGGGACCATTTGCGCGCCTCATCAATTTGGAGACGTTTGTCGACAATGCTTATGTGACGACATACCCTGCTGACGGTTTGATTATTGCAACACCCACTGGATCGACGGCCTACTCTCTGTCGGCAGGCGGTCCCGTTTTGACCCCTGATCTGGATGTGATGGTTTTAACTCCGATCTGCCCGCATTCCTTTTTTGATCGATCGATCGTGCTCAGTCGGCGTCAGGAGGTACGTATCCGCATTCGGACGGTGCATCGTGATACGCTGGTAACCATTGACGGACAAGAAGTCAATCCTCTGGAGGACGGGGATGAGGTTGTGGTCGTGTCGTCGCCTACGGTGATCCGATTGATCCGTCGGCCTGGCTGGAGCTTCTTTCACGTGTTGCGCGGATGGCGCAAGGGCCATTAGGAGTCGATCATGATGATTACCGAGCTCACATTAGAAAATTTTGCCTTGTTCCGCAAGGCCCGGGTACAACTGGGGCCTGGCCTCAACGTATTAAGTGGGGAATCGGGATCCGGGAAGTCCTTGGCTTTGGAGAGTATCGTGGCCCTATTTGGCGGAAGGCTGTCTCAGGAGCGGTTTGGGGCTTGGCAAGATCGGGTGCGCCTGCGGGCAGTTTTAGAGCTTGATCCTGCGGACCCGCTATGGCAACCCCTGCTGGGGGTGGGCGTTGAACCTGATTCGGTTTTGATCGTGGAACGTGTGACCGCAAGAGATGGGCACACTATCTATCGAGCGCAGGGACAACCGGTTCCGACGCAAGTGGTGCGGCAATTTGGTGAGGGGGTGTTGCAGTATGTGGGACAAAATCAGTTGCTGCGGACGTTCAGCCCTGCGTTTATTCGGGATTGGTTTGATCACTATGGGGCATTAAGTCCATTAGTGGAAGAGACCCGGTGTGCGTATCGAGACTTCATGGAAATTCATCGAGAGGCGGAACAGATGCAAGAACGGGCCGCTGACTTGCCTTACTTAGAGGAAAAGCGGGCATTGCGCGATGAGCTCAAAGCCTTGAAGCTAAGTCCCGGTGAGGATGAGGCGTTAACGGCCGAGTTAACTCGTCTGAGGGCCGGGCGAACGCTTTTGGAAACGGGACAGGCACTGTATGCGCGTTTGGACGGGCTGGGGACGGGCGATGGGTTATTAGCGGATGTTGACGCGGTCTTAAAACTTGCCGAGGCTTTGGCGCGTTATGACCGGTCGCTTGAAGACAGCGTGGAGGAGATCCGCATCGCGGCGCAAAGTCTAGGAGAGGTGCGGCGGGAGGTGTCGGGCTGGTTGGACCAGCTTGATTTGGATCCGCAAACGCTCGAGCGCCTCGAAGTGCGCGCCGACCAACTTAGTCGAGTCAAGCGACGCTTTGGTCCCGACTTGAGTGATGTTCTCGGTTTTCTTGAGGCGCTGGAGCGCGATATTGAGCGCCTAGAAAACTGGGACTGGGAATTAAGACGACTGCGGCACCAAGAAGACGCGGCGCGCGAGCGGTTGCAGGATTGTTGCGACCGGCTTTCGCAAGCCCGGCAGCGCCTGTTGGCGCAGGCGGGGGAGGAACTGACACAGCGCATCCGCGAAATGGAAATGCCTACCGGTCAGATCACGATTGAACGGCAGGAAGGACCGGCATCGGAGTTTGGCATTGATATATTGGACATCTTATTTACTTCCGGTGCAGGCCAAGTGCCCAAACCGCTGAGCAAAGTGGCGTCGGGAGGGGAGTTGGCGCGGGTGGCGTTGGCTCTGGCGGTCAGTGGTCCGACCCAAGCCAACGCGCTTTATGTGTTTGATGAAATAGACCAGGGGCTAGGCGGGGCAAGCGCCGGTCGCGTGGCTGAACTGCTTCAGCGACTTGGCCAAACCCACCAAGTGTTGGTCGTCAGTCATCAGGCGGTGGTGGCGGCGCGGGCACATCACCACTTCCGGGTGTATAAGAGAACCGATCAAGACCGGGTGATGGCACTGGTCGAACCATTGGCGGGAGAAACGCGGTCCGTGGAAGTTGCGCGTATGCTGAGCGGCTCGCAGGACGCGGTGGCGATTTTGCATGCTGAGCAGCTACTCGCAGAAGGTTTGACAGATGACTAGGGTGATGACATGCGAATTTTAATTGCCAGTCTCCCCATCGGGACCGGACACGATATTGCGGCCCGAGCCCTGGCCGAGTCGTTTGTGTTGCGAGGGGCCGAGGTAGAATTTTCCCATCATCTGGTGTTCGATATGCGCTGGCAGGCGCGGTTATACTTTTTTGGCATTCGCTATCTACCCGGAGTTTATGGAAATTTGTTCCGCCTCGGCGACCGGGCCGAGGTGTTCTGGCGGCGGCATCGCAAGGAATGGCGGCAAGCCGGCATTGAAGCATTGGAGCCTGTGTACCATGCCTACCGCCCGGATGTGGTTGTGGCTACCCATCCGTACGCTTTGACCGGTTGGTCTGGGGTGAAGGCGCGGTACCCTCATCTTGGTCTCGTCGGGGTTTTAACCGACCTTTCAGTGCATCGCTTTTGGTATGAGCCGTCCGCAGATGCGTACGCGGTGTGGTTGCCTGAGCAGGTTGACGATTTAGAAAAATTTGGGTATCGGTCTGGGCCGGTATGGCAATCGGGGATTCCCATTCGCGCTTCATTTAGCCAGCCTAGTCCGCTCATCGGTCATTTGCGGCAGGGACCGGTTGTGCTGCTCGGAGGTGGCTTAGGGATGGGACCATATATGAGAATTTTAAAGCGGTTGACGGAACTCCCATTTCCGGTTCTGGCGATTTGCGGCCACAATGAGAATTTGCGATGGCGTTTGGATGAATATCGATGGCCTGAGCGAGTGCATATCGTTGGATATATTGAGCATATGCCTTCGTTGCTAAAAGCTGCCCGCTTAGTCGTCGGCAAGCCGGGTGGAGTCACGGCGGCCGAGGTTTGTCAGTCTAACGTTCCTTGGTTATTGACGCATTGGATTGCCGGACAGGAGGAGGAAAATCGGGATCGCCTGGTGATGCATGATTTAGCCATGCGTGGCGACAATAACCTGAAGGAGCTCGTCTTAGAATTGACAGCCGAAACATCCGCCATGAGAAAACAGATGCTGGCGAGCCAACGAGCCTGGGCCCGCCCAGATGCCGCCGATGAACTGGCTGAAAAAATTTTATCGTTGTGATTGGTTGAGATGTTGATACGAATCGCATCGATGCGGCAGTTTAGTCGATCGTGCTCCTTCCTGCCTTGTAATCACCTCCCTTAGTTGCCGGGAATGAAGGCGTTCCGGTTCAGGACAGGTTAAGCACCAGGAGGTGGTGCTGGTGAAGAGTTCGGAGAGGTCGATGCGGTCGGTTTGGCGTCGTATTGTCGGTTTGGCGGGCGCCGCATTGGTCTTGATAGCGGGAACCGCGGCGCCGGCGCAGCGTCTGTATCAGTTCCCCCAACGGCTGGAAATTCCAGCGGGCCAAGACGTGATGGTGCCATGGACGCGTTGGTTACCGTTGTCCGTTGTCAACGGCAATTCCCGCCCTTTAATGATTCAAAGCGCGGCGGACCTAGATTTTTACACGCCCACCTCGGGACATTATCTGTTGCACTTACGGTTATTTGGCTGGCTCCCTTGGCGGGGTTTGCCGGTGGACGTCACCAAGCCTATCTACGCAGTGCCGGGAGGACAATCAATTGGCGTGGTGGTGCACACTCGGGGACTGATTGTGACGAATTTAACGGTCATCGATGACCGCGGCCGCCTAAGCGACCCCGCGGGGGCGGCGGGTATTGAACGAGGGGATGTGATCATGCGGGTTGACGGACGGTTGGCGACAAGTGTGTCGTTATTGCGTCGTCGAGTTGCGCGCGATGGCGCGCAGCATCGGGCGGTCGTTTTATGGGTGGAGGGCGCGCGGGCAGGTCGCCAACGAGTTGTCGCCCCAACCTGGTCGACTCGTACCCAAAGTTGGCGTCTTGGTCTTGCGGTGCAAGATCGAACGAGCGGTGTGGGGACTTTAACCTTCTTCGATCCGCGTACACATCGATTTACGGCACTGGGGCACAGTATGACCGATGGGGTGACGCGTCGGCCGATTGGGATATTGGCAGGACGGGCGATGGGGGCCGATATTGTTGGGGTGGTTCCGGCCAGCCCTTCGCAACCTGGCCAAAAAGTCGGGGTTTTGGCGGGTCCTGCTAATATCTCTGGTGTGGTAACCGCCAACGGACGGCTGGGTATTGTGGGACAACTGGACCATCCGCCCATATGGGGGCCGGCGCAGGCCATGCCTGTGGCCTTTCCGGACCAAGTCCACGTTGGTCCCGCCGAAATTGTCACGGTCTTGCATGGGCAACATCCACAGATGTTTCAGATTGAGATTTTAAAAACGGCAGCCCAGTATTCGCCGAGTGTTAAAGGACTCTTATTCAAGGTGACCGATCCGCGCTTAATGGAGCAAACCGGTGGAATAGTTCAGGGGATGAGCGGCAGTCCCATTATCCAAAGCGGCCGGGTTGTGGGGGCTGTGACGCATGTCTTGGTGAATCGCCCTTGGCTTGGATTTGGATGCTATGCCTATTGGATGGCGCAACAAAGCAGCTATGGGCTGGGGTGAGACGGCAACGGCCTCGCCCCCGGTCTTTTCCTCGACATTAGAAGGAATTTTATGCGGGAAGCGAGAATCGTTCGTCAAATCCTCTTATAATTCGCGCTATCGCAAAAAGCAGGATAGAGTAAAAATTGGTGTGCGGCGCGGATCGAGGAGAAATTGGAAGTAAGGGCGGTGTCGAACCCTGTCGTGATCGTGGCACGGGAGGGCGAATCGCCTCTGGTTGGGCTTGCAGGAGATCATAAAAACTCGGAGAAGAGTTATACGAAAGCGGAAATGCCAAATTTTTACGCAGGGGGCAACAAGAGTGGCCATACAGGTCTTAATTGCAGATGACAATCGCGAATTCTGTGAGCTTCTGAAGGAAGCGGTACATCAAGAAGACGGCTTGGACGTGATAGGTGTGGCTAATCACGGTATGGAAGTTTTGGAGTTTTTAAGTCGTCAGACGCCGGATGTGATTGTGTTGGACATCATCATGCCCCATCTGGACGGTATTGGTGTGCTTGAGCGGATGAATCAGCTAGAGTGGGAGAAACGCCCTAAAGTGGTTGTGCTGACGGCGTTCGGACAAGAGACCATGACGCAAAAAGCCTTAGAATTAGGGGCGGACTACTATATTCTTAAACCGTTCAATCTGAAAGTATTGGCGGCACGCATCAAACAGCTGGCTGGGACTGCGGCGTCCGAACGCAAGGCGACATTACCAGCAGGGAAGTTAGCCTTGGTGCCGGTTAAGCATCTTGATGTGGAAGTGACCAATATGATTCATGAAATAGGGATTCCAGCACACATCAAAGGCTATTTGTATTTGCGCGAAGCGATTCTAATGGTTATTAACCGAGTGGATTTGCTAAGCGGTGTCACGAAGGAATTGTATCCCGCGATTGCGGCTAAGTACAAAACGACGCCAAGCCGCGTCGAGCGCGCCATCCGCCACGCGATTGAGGTGGCGTGGTCGCGTGGCAATGTGGACGTGATAAACGGGATATTTGGCCACACCGTCAACCGCGACCGCGGCAAGCCGACGAATTCCGAGTTTATCGCCATGGTCGCGGATAAGTTGCGCATGCAAATGAAGGCGAGTTAGCTGATCTTGGCGGAGTTGTTGGACGCGGTCCTTTCTACCTTTGGGGGGCCGCTTCTTTTGCTTGCGCGCAATGTCGGTAGAGACGAAATAGGGTGGTAATGCTCGTCATAGACCCCACAGCCGGGGGCTTCTCGCGGGCCTTTGGTGAGATGCTGTGGTTATCGTGAACGCCTATCGGTATCGCCATGGACCAGGCCCAGACCAAGTTTGGTTGCGTAACCACCAGTTCGGGCGTTGGTGGTCCGTTTCTTATTGGAGAGTACCCTAGCGAACCCGATGCGCCGCACCCCTAGCCAACGTCTCATCTGTGCGCGATTGACCATGCGCCTCACGGCCCCGAGACCAGGGCTTCTCCCGTTGCACAAGAGGGTTTTAATGGGTTGTATTGTGAGGTGTGAGGGAAAGCTAATGCTCTGGACACAAATCTGGGAAGGGAGTGATTCTCGCCGCCGTGCGAGAACCCATGAACATATTTGACGAGATGGAGAAGTATGGTCACGAAGAATTGGTGTTTTGGTACGACAAGACAACCGGGTTAAAGGCGATCGTCGGCATTCACGATACAACCCTCGGCCCGGCATTGGGCGGATGCCGGATGTGGCCGTATCAGTCTGAAGATGAAGCGCTGACCGACGTTTTGCGCCTATCTCGGGGCATGACATACAAGAACGCGGCCATGGGATTAGACCTGGGAGGCGGAAAATCCGTGATCTGGGGCGATAGCCGCACGGACAAGTCGGAAGCATTGCTGCGAGCGTTTGGACGACTCATTCAAAGCCTGCAAGGGCGATATATTACGGCTGAGGACGTCGGCATGACAGCGACTGACATGGCCATGGTGGCACGGGAAACGCGATTCGTCGGCGGATTAAAGGAAACCAGCGGGGATCCATCGCCTGCGACGGCCTTGGGTGTGTTGGAGGGAATGAAGGCGGCGGCTACATTGGTGTACGGTTCGCCCTCGCTTTCGGGCAAACACGTTGCCATCCAAGGTATGGGTCACGTGGGGCTCTTGCTAGCACAGTTGTTGAGGGATGAGAACGCCCGTCTGACCGTCACAGACATTCATCCCGAAGACGTTCGAGCTGCCGCCGAGGCCTTAGGGGCAAGCTGGGTCGAGCCCGAGCAGATCTATGGGATCGATGCAGATATTTTTGCGCCGTGCGCGCTGGGGGCGGTTTTGAATGACGACACGATTCCACAATTAAAGGTTCGCATTGTGGCCGGTTCAGCCAACAATCAGTTGAAAGACCCGACACATGGTTTAGAGCTCATGAAACGTCAGATTGTGTATGTGCCGGACTATGTCATTAATGGCGGTGGAGTGGTCAACGTGGCAGATGAGTTTCATCCTGACGGATATCACCAAGACCGCGCCTATAGTCGCGTACGTTTGATTGGTCAACAGGTGGGCGAAATTTTGCGCCGGGCCCAGCGCGAGCAGATTCCGACCCAAGACGCGGCGGACCAGTTGGCCGAGAACCGCATTCACACCATGGGGCGCGTTAAAGCTACGTATGTCCCGGATTAAGTTTCGTTTCCGAAGGAGGAGTTTTAACGGGGGGTGCCGAACTGTTGGGTACCCTCCATCTTGTTTATAAAGGGGACGTCGAACGCGTTGGATGAGGTCAACGAAGTCAGCGTTGAAGAAATGGAAAATCTGATTTGTCAGTTGCCCACAGTCATGAAGTGTGCGGTCTCGGTCAATGACTGGGGAGCTATTGAAGAAATTCATGTATTAACCAATTTAGAGCGCAACCCGAAGCAGATTGTCCGTGACGTGGAGAGCGCCTTATTGGCTCGCTACCATTTAAAAGTGGACCACAAGCGGATTTCAGTCGCACAGATTGTTCCCGATGAGCCAACGGCGGAATCCCAAGCGGCATGGGCTCGGGTGGGGCGGCTGAAAATTTACGAGTACCATTTGGAGTCCGACGCGTTGAACCAAACAGGAATGGCGCGCGTCGTGTTTGCTTGGGGAGAGTCCGAGGCCGAACGCGTTACCGGAGAATGGTCGGGTCGGTACCTGCCAAGTCAACATCATCAAATTATGGCATGGGCAGCGGTTGACGCGATCAATCGTATTCCTGGGTTAATTGGTCCGATTGTGCTGAGCGAGTGTCGTACGGTGACATTGGCAAACCGGACTGTCGTTTTGGTCGGATTAAGTCAATATGATCGACGGCGCCGCGAGACCCTTTTAGTGGGAGCGGCGGAGGACCGCGGAGACAGCCATGGAGCTAGTGTCAGAGCGGTGTTGGACGCAGTCAATCGCAAGGTGGCACCATTTATTGGATTGGAGGATGTCCATGCCAAACCGTATTGAAATTCCGCCGCGAGATAGGTCGACCCCGGTCCGCATACCACAAACTTCATCAAGACCGACGGGGAAGAACAAGAAGCCGTCAGGGATCTTTAACGAGCGCCATACTTCCAGTCAAGATGTCCTCTACCGCGAGTGGGTCGAGCAACAGACACTATTATTGCTGGTATTCACCGATGCGACGACACTGTCCGGTACACTGAAGGGATATGACACCTACGCCTTACATCTCGAAGATGAAGACGGGAGTTCCACCTTAGTGTTTAAGCAGTCCTTGCGCCTGATTCGACCGACCTAGTGGGCGTGATTGTGTGGCCAGGTATTGACGCACCGTCAGTGTCGGCGGTAACGTGGAAAGCCATACCATCAAACTTGCGGCTCGACCTGTCCATATGAGACGGACCATTGCACACCTCCTGCCACCATGCACGATCTTCGTGGTTATCATAGTGTATGTTGGGGCTGTGCTAATATGAGAAGGCGCATCAAAATCGGGATTAGTCCGGAGAGATTCTACGATGCGACAGTGTGTGGGAATCGCGCATGCATCTGGTTCGTTTCCTTAGCGGGAGAGAAGAAAGGGAGGGAGCAAACTGTCCAATGACCCTGCGCGAGAAGTGGCCGACGGCTCCTCGCAACTGGCCTTTGTAGGAAGAGTGCTAACTGTTCGGGTCGATCCAGTGCGAGCTAAAGCGGGCCCGACAACTCGGGAAGTGGTGGTGCGGCCTCCCGCCGTTGCCGTCGTGGCAGAGACTGCGCAGCATCGCGTCGTGATTGTGCGGCAGTTTCGCTGGGCCGTGCAAGAGGTCTTAGTTGAACTGCCGGCTGGTATTGTTGAGGCGGGTGAGGACCTAGAGGTCGCGGCCCGACGGGAATTGGCTGAAGAGACAGGATATGTAGCGGCACGAATGAGTCCGCTCTTTTCTTACTACGCAAGTCCCGGGTATAGCACGGAGTGCGTGCATTTGTGGCATGCAACCGACCTCACTGCGGGAAGGCCGCATGGCGATCCCGACGAGGACATTGTCGTGGAGCAGTGGACCCGGGACCAGGCGTTACAGCTTTTGGCCAGCGGAGGGATTACGAACGGCATCTTGCTGGTGGGCTTGTTGTGGTGGGTGAATCAGCCTCGGTAGGTCTGGTCTTTCGGTTAGAGCGCAGGCATAAACTTCACCAGGAGGTGAAGACATGATCCCCGCTCCTGGCAATCGTCTACAAGCGCATTTTGGCCGCTATACGATCCAACTGTATTTGGTGCTCGCAGCCTTGGCGGTTGGGGTGCTGTTTGGAATTTTGGCTATTGGAACTCTGTCGGTAGCGGACAAGCTATCGCTTTTGGCGTATTTAAAGCGATTTGTGGATGTGGAGGCCGCGGGTCCAACGTATCATCATGTGTTTCGATCGGCCTTGACACAAAATTTGAAACTGATTGGGCTTATGTATGTACTAGGCATCTCAGTGGCCGGCATGCCGTTAGTGTTGCTTGTGATTTTTTTTCGAGGGTTTGTTCTGGGATTTGCGGCCGACTTTTTGGTAGCCGGCATGCACTGGACCGGCGTCACATTGGGGCTGGTGACCATCGGGCTGCAAAGCGTGTTTTTGCTCCCCGCGCTCGTGCTAGCAGGGGCGGTGGCGTTAGGATTTTCATGGGACTTAGTTTCGCCTGCCACGCGCCACGACGCACCACACCTGGGTCGCCATTTCGCTTTTTTCACTGGTCTGGTGATGGTCATGGCGGCAGTTACCCTGGTTGGCACGAGTCTTGAGGCGTATGCGTCGCCGTTCTTGATGCATATTGGCGCCCGGTGGGGAATTTGACCCACCAATTGCCACAGTCGAGTGCTTTTGCTACCGTAGAACATGCACAATGTCTTAGATGGGTTGGGTGTCCGGGAGCAGCGTTCAAGCGGGTGACGAAAATGGCGTCGATAGTCATGACAGTAGGAGTGGCCTTGGCTTTTTGCGGCGTCGGGTTAGGCGCCTTCGGGGCGCACGGACTGACTCGACGGGTTACGGCGGATCGGCTTAAAACCTATCAAACGGGTGTGCAATACCAGTTATTTCACTCACTGGCCATTTTAGTGACGGGGCTAGCGGCGTTTCGCTTTGCTCCGGCGGCTCTGTTGGTTTGGGCGGCGTGGCTTTTTGTTGCAGGCATTGTACTATTTTCCGGCAGTTTGTATTTTCTAGCGCTTGTGCGATTGCCCGCCCGCTGGGGAGTGATCACTCCGCTAGGCGGGCTGTGCTTTTTGGGGGGGTGGGCGCTTTGGCTGGTAGCATTAGCGACGCGCCTGTAAGAAAGGTGGGCATTAGGCGATGGATTACGAATTGGCGCGACAGATGTTGAGGTTGCCATCGCTGCTAGAGGTTCCCAGTGTCATGGTGATTGAACCACATCCCGATGACAACGAAGTGGGGGCGGGAGCTCTCGTCAAGCAATGGTGCGATCAAGGGGTCGCCGTGACATATCTGACGGTGACCGATGGCCGATGCGGAAGCGAGGATCCCACGGTTAGTGTCGATGACGTCATTCGGGTGCGGCGTGAGGAGCGCCGGGCGGCTAATCGGATTTTGGGCGTGAAGGCCAGTTATAATTTGGGGTTTGAGGATGGCGGCGCCTGGACTGAGCACCAGAGCATGCAGGCTTTGGTTCCCTTAATTCGCCAGTTTCGGCCGGCTCTTGTCTTGACGGTGGATCCGTGGACGCCCTACGAAAGTCATCCCGATCACGTTAAAACCGGCAAAGCGGTAGCGGCATCAATAATTTATGCCAAAAACGGTGTGGCTTTTAGAGGGCAAGGGGATCCTTGGGAGGTGCCGCAAATTGCCTTCTACGGATCAGCGTACGCCAACGTTTTTGTTGATGTTACAGCCACTTGGGATACCAAATTGGCCGCCATCAAGGCGCATGCATCGCAGTTCGACGGACCGAGCTGGCCGTTATTGGAACAATTTTTTACGTCGCAGGCCCATAAGCTCTACCAGGAACATTACGATTCCAACACAGCGGGCCGCTCAGAGGCGTTTAAAGTGTTGACCGCATTGCAGATGCATTTCTTTCCGGATGCGGTTCGTAGTTAACGGGGAAGCGATAACAAAGACTAGATTTTTGCGACGCGAACATTTATATTTAATCCTGGTTGTGGGGCACATTGCAACGTGCTTCGGAGTAATGTTGGTTTTAATTGCATAGATGGCGCTAGGGGTGCCAAATAGGCTGAGAAACGGGAATCCGTTAACCCTTAGAACTCGAACTGGATAATGCCAGCGGGAGAAAGTGCCGAAAGACGACACCTCATTCCTCTTCCCGCTGGGTTTCCCGGTCGGGCCGAGGATATTTTTTTGGGGGAGGCAGAAGTATGGGGTCGTGGAAAATGCGGGATATTGTGCTGACGGCCATCTTTTCGGCATTGTCGGGCGCAATTTACCTCGGCTGGGACTTATTATTCAAGGCGGTACCGATCGTCAATCCAGTGGCGTCCGCGGCGTTTAATGGACTGTGGTGGATTGCGGGCGGTATCGTCCCCTTTATTGTAAGGCGGCCTGGAGCCGCCTTGTTGGCGGAGTCCGTTGGCGGATTCATGGAGTTTGCGTTAGGTAGTCCGTATGGTGTGCAGGCATTTACTATTGGTATTGCGCAGGGATTGGGAATCGAGTTGGGATTTCTCATCGGCCGCTACCGCCGCTATGGACCGGCCTGGATGATCTTGTCATGCGCTCTCGGGGGAATTGGGAATTACGTATATTCCTACTTCTATTATGGAGTGCGGCAATACTCTGTAGGAAACCAAGTCGGGTATTTAGTCGTCACCATGATTAGCGGCGCAGTGCTGGCCGGGGTGCTCTCCTGGCTGGTTGCGCGGGCACTCTTGCGCGCAGGGGTGTTGAATAATTTTGCGATCGTGCGCGAGGGGCGAGCGGAGGCTTTGAATTAATGGCGATGAGCATGGCATCCGTGCAAAATGGCGCCGAGATCTTGACACTCAGTCACGTCGACGTGTCGTTTGGCTCACATCTAGTGTTGCGCGATTTGAATTGGCGCTGGCAAGCCGGAGAGTCGGTTCTCATCGTCGGGGCTAGTGGTGCCGGAAAATCGACGTTGGCGATGTTGACTTCCGGCCTCATTCCCGGTAGCGTTGACGCCCGGCTCAGCGGTTCGCTGTGGCGTCACCCGGGTATGGATCAAGCCGGCGCGGTGGGTTATGTGTTTCAGGATGCCGACTCGCAATTTTGCCAAATCCGGGTGGGGGAGGAAGTGGCGTTTGGGTTAGAGAATCGATGCGTCGATCCCCAAAAGATGGACCCGCTGATTGTGCAGGCTTTGAGGGAAAGCGGTTTGAAAGTGCCACTGGATCTCGAGCATATGATACTCTCTGGGGGTAATAAGCAAAAATTGGCCATTGCTTGCGCTTTGGCGCTCAATCCCCAGGTGTTGATCTTGGATGAGCCGACCGCCAACCTGGATCCAGCCTCCACCGATGATGTGTTTGCAGACATCATTCGGTTTGTGGATCAAGGATCGACCGTCATGGTGATTGAGCATAAGTTTGAAGCCTTGGCGCCGCACTTGCCCTATGTGCTGTTGTTGGACAAGGAAGGGCGCATTTATCGGTTCGGGCGTAGCGCGGAAGTTCTAAGTCGCGAGCGTCAATGGCTTTTAGATCAAGGATTGGTGCGATCGTCGCCTAGACCTCGGCCAGGCGTTGGGGCACGCAATCAAGCGGTCGTCCTTGAAATGCAGTCGGTCGGTGCGCGTTACGGCTCGAAAGCACCGCTGGTGTTGGATCAGGTGAATCTTGAAATAAGGGGAGGTGAGCTAGTCGCACTGCTCGGGGCTAACGGGGCGGGAAAGTCAACGCTCTTGAAGATGATGGCGGGATTGATGCGTCCATCATCAGGGCTTGTTAGACGCAGCGGGTCGGTGGCTTTTGGTTTTCAAAATCCCGAGCACCAGTTTATTTTTGAACGCGTGGTAGATGAATTGGCCAATCGCTACGTCGGATCCGAGGTTCCTGAGGCAGTGCACGAGCGTCTCATCCAGTTTGATTTGCAGGATCAGAAAGACAAGAGCCCTTATGCACTCAGTCAGGGGCAAAAGCGCCGGCTTTCGGTGGCGGTCATGTTGGAGTTGGAGCATGCATTGTACTGTCTTGATGAGCCTACCTTTGGGCAGGACGCCAAGACCAGAACCGTAATCATGGAACGTTTGCGCGAACGCCAGAGGCGTGGTGCGGCGGTCGTCATTTCGACGCACGACGTGGCACTGGTGCAGGAGTGGGCTGACCGCGTGGTCGTCATTGATGGCGGGCGGGTGGTCTTTGACGGAGTGTGGCCCGAACTGGCCTTGCGCCCAGATCTGTTGCGCCGGGCCCGGCTGATGGCCGGAGAGGAACGAGGCGATCAGGTACAGGCTCCCCCTCGCTTTCAAACGCCCAACGAGCGGGTGCGATCGAGCCCCATGGGCCAGCTTAATCCCGGCTGGAAGTTATTGAGCATCTTTATTGCGGTAGGGTTAACGGCTTTTGCCCATCGTTTAGCGCAAGCGGCGTTGCTGGCAATGATTCCGTTGGTGTTGCTCACGCTCTTGAGTGGGCTCGAAATACTGCGGGTCATCAAACGGTTGGCTCCTTTTGTCATCTTTTTTGCCGTCTATGTCTGGACCCTGACCGCGTATGCCCATGTTTCGAAAACGACGCCCACGATTCATGTCTTGTGGTATCACCTCAGCTATCCTGGATTTATTGATGGCGTGGTGTTGGGATTGCGGATGCTTTCGGCCGTAGGATTCGGGCTCTTGTTGGTGTCGACGGTTGATTTGGTGCAATTGGTAAAGAGTTTAAGTCGAGAGTTTCACATTCCGCCGCGATTTTCCTATGGAACGCTGGCGGGACTTCGGTTTTTTCCGTTGTTTCAAGAGGAGTGGGCGAAACTGCGCTTGGCCCGAAAAGTGCGAGGGCGGGATGCGCGTTGGTCGGGCACTCGAGTGGTGACCTACGCGCTCCCGCTTTTAAGCGATGCGGTCAGGCTATCCGAGCGCGTCGCCATTGCCATGGAAGCGCGGGGCTTTACCGGGCGCGTAGCCCGTTTCGCTCACGCGCGCACATACTATCACCCCAGCCCCAGAAGCTGGCGCGATCTAGTATTTGGTGTCACCATTGTTGCTGCCGCGGCCCTCGCCTTGTGGCATTAGTTAGCGGGGAATCGTCTTCAAGTTGGTGCTGTGCGGTAGTCCGTGTTTGGATGGATCGATGTAATTGCGAATTTGAGCAATGACAATGCCGACCTCACCAAACCCAGTGGCAATGAGTTTGACTTTGCCGGGATACTGGGCGACGTCGCCGACAGCATAGATTCCGGGCAGGTTGGTGGCCATTGACCCGGGATCGACCGTGATGGTATTGCCCGAGAGATGCAGGCCCCAGGTTTTGACGGGGCCCAATGACGGCAAAAACCCAAGTCCCCCCACCACGTCGTCCATCTCCCAGACCTCTTCCGATCCGCTAGTCACCTCCTTGACAATGACGCGTTGCACCTGTTCGTCGCCTTCAATGCGCACCAGCTCATAAGGCGTTTTTACGGAAATGGTCGGTGACTCCTGAATGAGCCGGATGCTCTCCTCCTGCCCGCGAAATTGGCTGCGGCGGTGAATGAGTGTCAGGTGCCGCGAACGCGGTGCAATCGCAAGCGTCCAGTCCAGCGCCGTATCACCGCCTCCTACAACGAGGACGCGGCGACCGTGAAAATGGTCGAGGGGCGGCATAAGGTAGTAGACGCCCCGATCTTCATAGCGCTCGGCGCCTTGAGCGGGTAGTTTGCGGGGAACAAAAGCCCCGATGCCGACAGTGATGAGAACAACGCGAGACTGATACGTGGCCGAGTTGGTGGTAACTTGCCAGCCGTCCTCATCGTCGCCTAAGGGCGCAATAGATTGAACCGATTGCCCCACGACAAAGTCTGGCCCAAAATGCTCGGCTTGTTCAATGAGTCGCAAAGCCAAATCTTTTCCCGTGATTCCGTAAAAGCCCGCCACGTCATAGATGGGTTTTTCTGGGTAGAGGGCGTACAATTGGCCGCCCAGTTCCGGTAAGGCTTCGATAACAGTGGTGGACAAGCCATGCAATCGGGCCATCGTGGCACCAAACAAGCCGACCGGTCCTCCGCCGATAATAATCACATCTGTGCGATCCAATAGGGTCCCTCCTGGTTATCTGCCTTTTCATGATAACAAAAGCCTAAGCACGAGGGTAGCCGTTGGTCGATGAAGAATTTGTCCTACAGGTTCGGGCCGAGATGGGGTCAAAGCGGCTTGGTCGGAGTTTGGCGGGCGGTGCTGGCCGCACCCCATACGATAGCAGCCAAAATGAGAATGACGCCGAGCCATTGTACCCAGTGCACGGGTTCGCCTAGCCATACGACCGACAAAAACACGGCGATTGGCAATTCTAAGGAGGCCAAAATGGCCGTTAGCACACTGCCTAAAGCGAAGGCACTATAGTAGACCAGCACTAAGGGCAAGGCTAAGGCAAACACTCCGGCGGCACACCCGAGGGCTAGTGTTAGGCCGGGCGGAAACGGTGTCGACGGCGCAATCCAGGGACGATAGACCACCGTCACGATGGCCGCTGCGACGGCGGTGCTGATTAATGCACGCTGCCAGGGGGAGGTCGCAGCAGAGGTTTGAGACTGCCAAAATAGCGTCAATGCGTAACCACTGGCCGCTGTTAGTCCAAGACCTAGTCCCATCCACGAGAATTGGCGGATGCCCAACCCAGCGGCAATGATAGTGCCTAGCACAATGGCGGCGATAGAAGACCACTGCCGTGGCGTCGGGGCGGATGCGCCGGCAATCCACGCGATGACGGGCAACATCCAGGCAAACTGAAACAAAAGGATTATAGCAAGCGATGCCGGCAAATGACGCAGTGACTGATAGTACGCGAGGGACGTTGTGGCGGATGCGGCGCCGATGCCAATCAAAAGCCGCCAATCGCGCCCTGGCAGCGGGTGCCAGGGACCACAGAACAACACCACGATCAAAAATAGTGTGAGGGCAAGCGGATATTGATAGACGGTCAACAGTCGAATAGGCACGTGGTGTAGAGCTGCAATTTTTACCAGGGGCGTGACAAAGGCGTAACTCGCAGCTGCTGATGCCATCATAGCAATGGCCGCGATTCGATGCTCAGCCATGGGTTTTCCCCCTACCTCACGGTATTGTAGCACACGACATGCTCCCGTTTTACGAGTGTCTTTATCACAGCGGCGTTGGGTCACAGTCTCTATCAAAAGACCGTGGCAGTGTTCATCGTCGGTGCGGCCTGGGCTGGATCATCAAAATTTTGGGACTGGCGTTGGATTATGCGGTACAGGTGTGATGCGCGGGTATTCATGCCCTGAGGCACCGAGTGGCCCTGACAGCTCGTTATTTGTGGGCTGACAATTACGACAGGGTTTCTTACCATAAGCAGGCCGAATTGTCATAGCCTGACAACCGGGGGAACCGTTTCATGGGGTGAATCGATTCGATCGTAGGGCCTGCCTCTCATCGCCCGAACCCGTCAGCTAACCCCGGAGGCACTTAATCACGAGAGGAGTATGTCCTTTGCGATTATCCGTGAAAAGCGCTTCCATTGCGAGTGTTATATCGTTGAGCTTGTTCGCTGCGGGCGGTGCCAGTATGGCCGCCGCCACCCCCAGTACAGCGATCCTCGAACAGAATCATCCGGCTATGCAACAAGTCCTGTCTTACGGGTCTATCGGACACTGGGTGATGACGCTGCAGGCAGACTTAGCATTGTTAGGCTACACCCAGGTGGGACCAATGGACGGCATCTTTGGTCCGAAGACCGAGGCCGGCTTGAAGGCCTTCCAAAAAAGCCATGGATTCACTGCGACAGGCGTGACGTCGCCGGCTGTATGGCAAGACATTCTGGCGGGATTCGGATTGGTCGCATCTTACGCGGGCGCCTCGTCGAGTTCGCACTGCGGGTGGATGCATTGGCGGCATTGGGATCGAAAGAGCGGTGCTGCCAATAATTCAGCAAGTTCCTCCGGCGATAATTCCTCTTCTGGGTCAAGTGGCAACACTTCATCGGCACCGACGACCAGCGGATCGAGTTCCACATCCACAGGCACTTCCAGCGGCTCCGTACTGCCCGCGCAATTTCCGACGGGCGGCACGCCAGTCGATGAACCGTCGTTAGCGAGTCCGGCGGACGGTGTGCAGGGGGAGTTTACACCGAGCATCACGAAAATTGACGGGCGACCGGTTCTTAAAGCCTTTCACATGGTGGCTACCTCCTATGGCCCCAGTCTGCAAGATAACTATCCCTACGGTCCTGTCGACTACTATGGTCAGCCCTTGGAAGATGGTATGGTCGCGGTCGATCCGAGTGTCATACCATTGGGCACTGTGGTCTACGTGACAGGATATCAGGATAACTTCTTGCCTTCGGGAGGATTTCTGGGACAGGCCATGGATACCGGTGGCGCCATTCAGGGAGATCGGATCGACATTTTCATCAATGCCAGTGAAAATGTCATTAACGATTTCGGCGTACAACAGGTGACCGTCTATGAATTAGGCAGTTAGGATCAGAGTCAAGCGAGATGGCCAGACTTTGGCGATCTCGCTTGACTGTACGGCTTGCACCACGTCTGCACTTGAGGACGCTGTCAGGGACGTGACGGCAGCGAATCAAATCAGTCACCCATTTGAGCCGATGCTCTGCAGGATTCACGACCTCGTTGCTTTGTAGAACTGCAGCGTACGGTTTCTGTGCTGTGCATGATACGGACTTTCTGACCGGGTCATGCGCCGCTGTACGTAACTAAAATTGGCTATTTGCAATCTATGTTGAATGGTCACCTGCCTCGTCACCAGGGACTCAAACCGTTTTGTGCAGAACCTGGTTGGAATATTGGTGCCACTCGCAGGTCGTCAATGCACTTACGGGCCGGATAGCGGCGTCAGTCACAACGTAAAGGACAGTTGGAATAGGTTCGTGGTCCTCGGAGCGACCGTGCAAACCGAGGCCAACCCGCACCGGTTAAGGATGGCGTGGGCAAGGACGCCGTAAGAGGTGGCCCCAGCGCGAGGGGAATCCCATGTCCCAGACGTCAACAACATCGTTATACTCGTCGCATAGCGTTTCAAGCGCCGTCACAAAATGCCCCCAGTCAGCCCACGGCTCATAGAGGTGCCGCGCGGCCATGAGGACCGTGAACCAGGACTGAGGCACCCGAATATCGGAGCGATCGTCATCACAGGTCTTGGGCTGAAACGTGGGGGTCCGACGATACAGACGGGCACAGTGTGCACAGGCATTTCGCGCCGTCACCAGGCTCCGAAGCCACTGACTAATGACTTGTTCATCCAGTCCGTAATGCAGTTTGGCAATATGCTGGCGATGGGTACGGACCAAATTGCTATACATTTTGGATACCGACCCAAAGGACATCATCTCGACAGCCACCCAAATCGGAAACGTGCCGCTGTAGTATTTCCGATAATGATCAGCAAACGGTTCGCGACTGCGCGCGATCTCGGCGTCTATCATCGCTAATTGGCTGCCATGATCGGTTGCATCCACAAAGTAGGTTGAGTCGCGATAGGCAAGGGGTCCACGAGCTACCGCAAGGTACTGCGCAATCTTGGTCCGAATAGAAATTTCAATGGGTTCGATCATCCCCAGCAGAAGGTTCCGGAAGCGGCGGTCGAACTCATAAATCGCATAGATAGTCGACAACTGAGTTCCTGGGCAGTAGGTGTCGTCTGGTTGCTTGTAATCCACGAGATATCCGGAAAGGCGGTAGTAGCTGATGCGTTGCAAGATTGCCGTGGCGGTAGCCTCGTCCGGAATCACCAGACCGCGATCTTTAAGGAGGGCAACCTGTTGATCAATGGTGGCCGCGGGTTTCACATTATATGCCATATCTATTATTCCCCTACATAAAGCAAATGGCTCACCGGGTTTCGCATCGCTTGCGCGCTAGGCGTGGTGAGCACTGTCACTATAACAATACGAAAGGGATCTCTTACTGTCAAACTTTTTCCGCCCATCTGGCTCACCAGCGCCAACGATGCCCAAAGGCAGGCATGGTCCTGAACATCCGCCGCTGCGGAATATACGAGGGCGTTAGAACAGTAGCACCTTCCCTCAATCCATTGTTGTCACTCCCGATGAGCAAGGGCTCCAGGGAGTTTCTAACCCGTGAGGTATGCACAGCATGGGCGCCGAGAGCGTCCTTTCCAACCTTGGGCAAGCTTACCGAAGAGGGCGATTTGAGCTAAAAAACGGGGAAATCCAACCACATTTTGCCCATAGCCCTAAAATTATCCGCGTTAGTCCTCGTGGTGCGCCAGCATGCGCACGAATTAGACTCGGTTGGCCTCACAGCGGCCTTGGGGGCCTGTCTGACGGCTTTGCACGACAGTTGCGGGCATCGTTGCAGAGTTTAGAATTGAAAACGTTCGGGGTGCCGGTCTTAAATCAGTGCGGGTTAGGTGTGCTGGGCCACCCGGTGGCGGGCACAGGGTTTGGCCCATTCAGCGGCGTATCAAGCATCGGTTAAAATCCGCGACGAAGTGAGGGTCACTTTAGCAACCTCCGAAACTTTAGTTCCGAATTTGGTAAAATAGAAAAGCAATCGTAATCTCAGAGCTGGAGGGTATCCTCATGTATTCGCCATTGGCCAATCGACTGGATTTATTGGTGCAGCGCTACCGGGAGGCCATATTGACAAAACGGATTAAGCCAGGGCAGGAACTCGTGGTGCAAGAAGAAGCGAAAGCGCTGAATGTGCCGACACACTTTGTGCTTACGGCTTTTCGGCAATTGGCCAATATGGGACTGTTTGACCTGAAGCCTGGTGGACGCGCGGAAGTAAAACCGAACAATATTCAGTCCCTGCAGGCGCTGGAGTTTGTGTTGACGCGACGGCGCGGCTAGTGTCATCGGCCCGCGGCGCAAGTCCG
Source organism: Sulfobacillus acidophilus (assembly GCA_003023745.1). Lineage (GTDB taxonomy): Bacteria > Bacillota > Sulfobacillia > Sulfobacillales > Sulfobacillaceae > Sulfobacillus_B > Sulfobacillus_B acidophilus_A. The sequence goes on from PXYV01000001.1 coordinate 146,760, forward strand.
GAGGTCTCGCAGGTACTGCGTGGATCAACGATAGAGCCTCTTTGCGCGAAGAGGCTCTTTTAAACGTGTGACGGGTATGGGTTGGAACTCATCAGCACGACCGCTCTAAACGTCGAGGGCTTGCGCTAAATCCTCGTAGAGGTCGTCTGGATGTTCAAGGCCGACCGAGAGCCGTATGAGATCGCCCGGTGCCCCTGCCAATTCCTGTTCTTCTGGACTCAATTGCTGGTGTGTGGTCGAAGCGGGATGAATGGCCATGGACCGGACGTCGCCCACGTTTGCAACAATGAGCCAGAGCTTAAGCTGGTCCATCACCTTTAACGCCCGTTCATGGCCGCCTTTAACGCCGAAACTGAGAATGGACCCGTATAAGCCGTGTAGGAGATATTTTTGCGCACGCTCATGGGAGGGATGGTTCGTCAGCCCTGGATAGTTAACCCAGTTAACCTGGGGATGTTGTTGGAGCCGCGAGGCCAGTTGTGCGGCTGTTTGCGATTCGCGCTGGATCCTTAGCGGTAGTGTCTCCACACCCTGAAGAATATGATACGCGTTGGTGGGAGAAAGAGCTGCCCCTGTGTCCCGTAGAACTTTCACGCGCAGACGGGTGATAAAGGCTTGTTCTGCCAGTTGCCCGAACTTCAACCCATGATAACTGGCGTCAGGCTCTGAATAGTAGGGAAAACGCGCGTCCTGATAGGAGAACTTTCCTCCATCGACAACAATTCCCCCCAGTGCGTTGCCGTGCCCGCCAATCCATTTCGTCAACGAGTGCACTACAATGTCGGCTCCATGATTTATGGGATGTTCTAGGTACGGTGTGGGAAAGGTGTTGTCGACGATGAGAGGGACTCCGTGTCGATGCGCGGCACTTGCCCACGCCTGAATGTCCGTGATGTCGAGTCGAGGGTTGCCGACTGACTCGACAAAGACTGCCCGTGTTTGATGGTTAAACAGTGAATCGATCCGATCTAGGTCCTCGTCGGCAACAAATCGCACGGTAATGCCAAAGTCCTTGAGGGTCGACGTAAACAAGGTCCAAGTGCCACCGTACAGCGATGTGGATGCGATGATTTCGTCACCAGTTCGCGCAATGTTTAAAATTGCGGCGGTGATGGCGGCCATGCCACTGGCCAATGCGACTGCTCCGACACCGCCTTCTAACAGCGCAATGCGTTGTTCTAAAACATCAGTCGTGGGATTCATGATCCGGGTATAAATATTGCCGGGTTCATCTAAGTTAAATAACCGTGCGGCATGCGACGTATCGTCGAATTGATAACCGACGGTTTGGTATATGGGAACAGAAATGGATCGGGTAGTGGATTCGACCGAGTAACCACCCCGGACTGCGATGGTTTCTGGACGATAACTGGCTTGGGATTGTTCAGACACGACAGGCTCTCCTTCTTAAGGTTTTTGAGGAATGACCGTAACGAAACTGCTTCATCACTGATCCGGTCAGTCGGCGCGAGGAGGGCGGTAAAAAATCCGGCCTCTCTGGCCGGCAGTGCGTCAGATAAATCCCCGGCCTCTCATTTTCCAGCACATGCTGCAGGATTTGGCACCGCCTGATATCGGTTGCCGTGGCATCATCGGGCCCGTCCCTCTGCCACTCTCCATAAGAGGTACCGTTATTACACCATACATTGGTCAAATCCGCAACTTATGGCAGGGGTCGCGTCTATGATAACATCGGATTGGGGGGCCCAACAGTGCCTATTATTTTGTTGCTTGGAGAACTCGGATGGATGGGACCGCTCGCGCAGCGATTGCTGAACGAAAACTTTCACGTACTGGCGGCCGGGCCTGATGTGGTGAAGATCACCCGAACGATTGGGGAGAATCGATATTTTACGCCGCTGTCCCTAAGTCTAAGCGAGCAGGATCGATTAGCATACTGGATTGTTCAGATGCAGTTGCTGTATGGACCACTGGATCAAGCGGTTGTGCACCTGGTCACAGAAGAGGCTGCCCCGATAGTTGCAACCATTATTGAGGCGGTCGGCCAGTATCGGCATTTTCCCTGGGACCTTTACCATGTGCGGTCATCCACCAGCGAGATGTTGTTTTGCGTGACGCGTGACTCACAGTGTCGCTATCATCCTGTTACAGTCGATGTGGGCGACGGTGCCGTAAATGATGCAACGATTGCAGAGCGAGTGTATCGCGCGGTTGTTCGCGTGAATCAGGACGAGTGAAACACCATATCAGGCGACAGGGATGTGCGTTAAGGAGGAATGTGCCGCGTGACGTCGTATTGGGATGCAACCAGCACCAGCGATCTGCCCCCGGAATGTGCAACCTGGCCCAAAAGCTGTGATGTTCTGATTATCGGAGCGGGGTTTACAGGACTTGTGGCTGCATACTACTTAGGTAAAGCTGGTTTAGACGTCGTGATTTGTGAACAGCACACGGTAGCGTACGGCGCTAGTGGACGAAATGGCGGTCAGTTGCTTGGGGGCTGGCCCGGCGACTTAAGCGCAATGCGGAAATGGCTCGGATGGGAGATGGCGCAAGCGTTGTGGGAGATCTCGGAAGAGGCGTTAGGTCGGGTCCCGCGTCTGGTCAAGCAGGCGTCCATTCACTGTGATTTGCAAGCTGTGGGACATCTTGAGGCAGCCGGCGGTTATGCGGCGGCGCGGGCCTTGCAAGAAGAACTAAGTCTTTTACAGGCGATCGCGACGCATTCGTATGCCTGGTGGGATCGGGCGCGCGTCCTGAAGAAGGTTGGAACACAGGCCTATGTCGGAGGATTATATGATCCGTCAGGATTGGCGTTTCATCCGAAGAAGTATGTTCTGGGCCTGGCGCAGGCGGCAGCGCGCGAAAATGTACGGTTGTACCAGTCGACTCCCGTTCATGCGGTGGGACGCCTGAACTCTGGGCGGTTTCGGATTCACACGCAGCGGGGATCAGTAGAAAGCGACGCGGTGGTTTTGGCCACCAATGCATATGCTCCGCGATTTGCCCACTATGTTAAGGCGCGCCTAAGATCGGTCTACAGTGCGCAAGTTCTGGTGCAATTGGATAATCCGGAGCAATTGCCTCGTACCATGCCGACCGTATCGGATAGACAGGCCTCCTACAATTATTATCGCCGGGTTGGCGACCGGGGGCTCTTGTTCGGCGGCCGCGCGGTGCCGGCGGAGTTGCGGATGGGACACTACCCGTCTGTGGTGGAGCAGTTGAGGCACGTTTTCCCCAATGTTACTGACCCCAGAGTGTTATATCAATGGTCTGGGCGCATTGCGTTGTCCAGTGATTATATGCCGCATTTACGCCAATTGCCCAACGGGGTCTGGACGGCCAGCGGCTATACTGGACACGGAGCAGCGCTTTCGACCCAGATGGGGTGGTTGTTGAGTCAAGCAGTTTTACATGGCCGTCTCTGTGACCAGGTGCGGCTGTTGGACTCGCTGCCTTGGCGGCATTGGGCACTAAGGCGTGAGACGTTAAATTTTTAGCTCCCGAAGAATGTTTGAGCCTCTTGGATCGCAGGTGGCACAAGCTGCGCTACCACGGGGGGAAGCGCGAAGGCCCCGCGATGGATGGCGGGCGTGTACCATCGCGCGTGGTTCACCGCTTGCGGAGAAAATTGCTGCAGGTCATACCGTTTAGATCCGCTGGTAAACGTAAAGAATCCACCCGGATAGGTGGGCACGACACACCAAAAGACCCGACAAATAGGGAAAATTTGTGCAACACTGCGGCTGGTTTCCGCCAACACTTCGGGATTGTAGATGGGCGTGCCGGTTTGCTGTACATATAAACCATCATCAGCTAGCGCTTGGAATACTTTTTGGTGAAATTCGGCTGTGTACAGGATCCCTCCGGGTCCCGTGCCTTCTGGATCGGTGGAGTCGATGAGAATGAGGTCAAACGGTTCTAGATCAGTGCGAGCTAGATACTCAAAGCCGTCTGCAATAATCAGGTGCAATCGCGGATCGGCAAAGGCGCTAGCATGGGTCGGCAAAAACTGCCGAGAGACCTCGACCACCAGCGAATCAATTTCAACCAAGGTGACCTCTTGAACGCATGGTGAGGAGAGGACCTCGCGTGCCAGACCTCCGTCACCCCCGCCAATAATCAAGACGCGGTGGGGATGGGGATGTGCGCTCAGTGGGACCCAGGCCAACATTTCGTGATAAATATATTCATCACCTGTTGTGGTTTGCATAATACCGTCCAACACTAAGGACGGACCAAAGGCTTGGGTATCGAGTACTTCAACCGTTTGGAATTGTGATTGCCCGGAAAACAACAGTCGGTTGACTTTCCATTCAAGATGATGTCCCGGGGACGCTGTTTCGGAAAACCACAATGCCATGCTTAGTCTCCTTTCTGACGAGAACGCCTACGGTTCGCAAGTCCTAGGCGCTACACACTAAAGCTTAGTATATCATGGCAGTAGGTAAAAGATGTGGGAGGGCCAACATGATTCAGCAGTTTCAGCATGAAAACCCGTTTTGGGCTTGGATGGGATTTACCATTGACGAGCACGCCATGGCTTTAGGAAACGCCGTGGTTCGGGTGAAAATTCGCCCCGAATTCCTGCAGCACCAACGATTGATTCATGGTGGCGTAATGAGCGCGTTGGTTGATTCGTGCGGGGCCTGGGCATTTGCCATGAATCATGAAGAATCACTGCGAACCATTAATCTGGCAGTGCAATATTTAGATCCTACGCCGCCGGATGCTGAAGAACTTGTGGCACGCGGCACGTTGGTACGGGCCGGCCGACGCATTGTGGTAGCGGATGTCTCAGTCAGCGCGGGTCATGAGGAAATGGTGGCGCGCGGACAAGTTCTCTACAGCCGGGCGTCGTCACCGCGCTTTTGACGCGGTGGCGCAAAGCCACTGGTCCGGGTGTTGGGCGAGTCGATAACAAGTTCACTGGACGTGCCGCATAGGTTTAGTACTGGTGGCGAACTCAGACAGCATCGGGGGTCATTGATAGAGTTTTAGGGTTGCGATATGGTAAATAGGTTGACATGTAGTAAGGGGATTGCGGCGTCGGTACCGCACCGGCGAGGCTCCATTGATGCCTGCGCATCATGCCGTGAGAGGAGAAACGGCTGTACGCCAGACAGAACGTGAGCAGGAACGCACTGCTCTGCTGTCCTAAAGCACGCATTCTAGCGACGAGCGTCTGATGAATTGTCCTTAACAATCTTGCAAGCATTTCCCAAATCCGTGTCAGGTCTGGGAAAAGGTCAAGGGGGTGAACAGCATGGCCATTGCGGGAACAATAACCCGGGTTTGGCGAAAGGTCCGGCACTGGCCTTGGTGGTACATCGGTGCAGGGTTGGTTTCCGGGTTGATTGTGGTATTTTTGATCGTGCCCGGGGTTCTCTTATATGGGCAAGCACTGGCCATTAAGTCTGACATCCGATTGATAGACCGCGCTAATCATGCGCGCAACTTTCGCGCGATGAAGGCTGATTTGCCGCGCATCGAGCAAAAAATTAACGCGTTGCAGGCAACGTTGGGCTGGATGGGCTACTGGGATTGGGTGCCCGGGATCGGAGCCAAATACCGGGATGGGCAAGAGGCATTGGCTGCCATCCAACTGGGTCTGCGCGGCGTTAACGTCATGATGCCGGCATTAACGCGGGCAGCGCCGTTGCTGGGCTATCGCGTGAGGGCGCAGGGGCGACTGCCGGCGCTGGGTAAGCAAAAAGTGGCGGAGTTTCTGAAGGCGCTGCCGGTGATGGGCCCGGATTTACGGCGAGCCTATCCGGATTTTAAAGCGGCTGCCCAAACCTTGAACAAAGTGCATCCACGCGATTTCAGCGGGTTTTTAGCGCCAGTCGGTCAAAAACTGGCAACGGCGCAATCCTTGGTGGATGCGGCTATGAAAAACATGCCGTTAATATATCAGTCTACATCGGCTCTGCAAAACATCTTGGGCGATCCTACCCGCAGGCGCTACTTGTTGATTTTTCAAAACAGCGGGGAGTTGCGATCTACCGGTGGCTTCATGACGGCATATGGCTACCTTACTTTGAATCATGGCCATCTGGGAAATATTACTGCTCAGAACATGTATTTGCTTGATGCCCAAGTTCCTTATCATCCGCCGGCTTCGGCGGTGATTGCAACGTACCTTCCGGTTTACTATTGGCATCTGCGTGACTCGAATACGTCGCCGGACGTACCAACGACGGTGTCGTACATTAAGCAGTTTTATGCGTCAATTCCCGGTGCGCCGCGCATCAACGGTGTTATTTTCATTGACACCTGGGTTGTCGATCAGTTGATTGGCGACGTGGGCGGGATTACCGTTCCCACACCAAAACGCTCAGTGAGCTTGACCGAGCAAGACGCCAACATCAAGATGGAAGACATGGCCGAAGGTGAGGGATTGCCCAACAACATTCGCAAAAAATTTATCGAAACGATGATGAAGACGCTTTTCCAAGATGTGTTGCATTCTCGTGGGCACGTACTGGGCAAAGTGCTGCAGACGGTGGACCAGGGCTTGAATCGGAAGTTCATCTTGTTGTACTTTAAAAATCCCCGCGACGAGGCGATGGTGGTGCGTTACAATTGGGGGGGCGTTATGGACCGGCACGTGCAAGGGGATTATTTATCGGTAGTTGATGAAAACTTGCTGGGCCACAAGGACAATTTTGAGATGAGCTATCATATCCGTACCCGGGTCACCAACATTGGAGGACGATATGAAGAGACGACGAGTATTAGCTATCGCGATCCAGCGCTGGATAACGGCTGGCTGTTTGTCCCCTATCGATCTTGGGTGAGGTTTTATGTACCGGTGGGCTCAAAGCTTATTTCCATCCAAGGGGTTGATGGCATTCCGTACGAGGATTATGTCAACACGACCCTCAACAAGACCGTGTTTGGTGGGCACGTGAACCTGCCGAGTCGGACAAGCAAGAGTCAACCCGTGGCGACGCATACGGTGACGGTTCGCTATTGGCTGCCTCCGGGCATTTCAGTTCGCCGACTGACCATTCAATTGCAGCCCGGGGTGAATCACCAAACGCTCACGGTAGCGGACGGGTCGTACCACCGAACCGTTCCGTTTCTGCATGACATGTCATTTCGGCTGCCGTAGTGCCTTCACGGCAACTCGGTGTCGGTGGCGTCGTCGAGTGAGGCGCCAATCAGTTCTTGCATGGCGCGAGTGGGATGGTGCAGTTGGCTCTGATAGACGAGGTGGATTAGGCTTTTTAATTCACCTTCGTTCAAAAGCGATACGTAGTTCCAAGGACCTAGATTCAGGCGGATGCTACCGGAGTCGTGAGGAGAAGTTGAACTGTGCTTGCTCTCTTCGACTTCGGTTTCCACGAACAGGGCGGGGTATTGTCCCGTAATATGAAAGTCCTTGATTTTCACACACTTCGCCTCCGCAGTTAGTGTTCAATAGTTAGACGAGTTTATACGCAAAAGATTGCGACGCCGTCAAAGAAATTGCGGACTTGGTCGAGATGATAAAAGGATTGGGGAGATACAGCGAGATGGCAGATGCAGTGGCTTTCTTTGACGGACGGTTGATGCCTCTTAAGGAGGCTAACATCAACATCGCGACGCACGCCTTTAATTACGGCACCGGCGTGTTTGAAGGAATTCGAGCCTACTGGAATGAAGAGCAGGAAGAGCTTTACATTGTCCAACCGGGTACCCACTTTCGACGCATGCAGCGGTCGGCGCGGTTGTTGCAGATTGACTTGCCGTACTCCGAAGAGCGATTGGTGCGGATCACGCAGGATTTGTTGCGCGCCAACGGCTTTCAAGAAGATGTCTATATCCGACCGCTAGCCTATAAAGCGGATGCCGTGATTAAGGTGGGGTTGTCGGGAATTTCGAGCGGGTTCGCGATGTTTGCGGTGCCGATGGGCGACTATGTCTCCATGACCGGAATTCATGTGGCCGTCTCGAGTTGGCGTAGGATTTCGGACAACATGATCCCGTCCCGTGCAAAGGTAGTCGGGGCATATGTTAATGCGGCCTTGTCTAGCGATCAGGCGCGGCTGGACGGTTATGATGAAGCCATTATGCTGGCAGACGACGGTCATGTCTCGGAAGCCAGTTCGTCCAATTTGTTTATGGTGCGAAATGAGACATTGATAACACCGCCTGTGACCGCCGATATTTTGGAAGGTGTCACACGGCAACTGGTTTTTGAGTTGGCGGACGATCTGAAGATTGCGTGTGAGGTGCGCAATATCGATCGGACCGAGCTGTACAGCGCGGATGAGCTCTTTTTGTGTGGCACGGGGGTACAATTGGCCAGTATTGTCACAGTGGACCGCCGTCCCGTCAATCACGGCCATCCCGGCCCTATTACCCAAGCATTGCAAAAACAGTACCTGGCATTGGTTCGGGGCCAGTTGCCCGCACATCGCCATCAGGTCACCCCGGTGTACCGTCCAAGGAATGATGCCTAGAACCAAGCGATTGGATTCGCCGTCAGTTGCTGGCTCCGACTAGGAGACAGGGAACGTAAACAAGGGCTGGCTCGCGGACAAGCGCGCGCGTTCAGCTAAGGTCATGATGAGTCCCGCATGCGAAAACAACTGCGGGAAATTTCCGCGAACCGCTCCCGTGAGCGGTTCGACATGCTCTCCGAACAGTCCCAGCGGGGTGGCCAATTCGATGTGACGCTGGATAATGCGGTCGGCTTCGGCGAGGCGTCCTTGCCGCAACAAGACCCGCGCATACCAAAACCCTGCCAAAATAAAAGGATGGCGCGCTTGCCCCAAATCATCTTCGCGATACCGGTACACGAAGCCATCCGCCACCAGCGTGGATTCGATGGCTTCGAGAGTTGCGTGAAAATAGGGGTGGTTGGCCGCAACAAAGTTGTACAAAGGCAACGTCAACAATGCCGCATCAGTTGATCGGCTGCCTGGGCGCGGAAGGAACACCCCGGATTCCTGGGCTTCGCGCATGAGCGTTTCGCGAATCCGCGCGGCCGTTCGTTGCCAGGTCAGAGCCTTCTGATTCAATCCCAAGGACCGCGATAACAGGGAGGCACATTCTAGACCGACCCAATTCATAACCCGGGAATGGGTATGCTGTCCGCGAATGGTGCGGTATTCCCATAGCGAGGCATCAGGCTGAGACCAGGTATGGCGCATCCATTCCGCAAGCGCTTCAATGGCCCACCAATATTGGTGCAGCCACTGGCGATCGGGTTGAGTATTTTGGAGATGGTAGATCACCCACAAGACGCTCCCGGCCAGATCGAGTTGGAGTTGGTGGATGGCGCCATTGCCGGCGCGAGCCGGTCGCGATTCTGCATGTCCAGACAACCACAAAAGGTCGCGCTCACCATCGGGTAACGTGCCATCCACTCGGAGAAAGGGAGCAGGAAAGACGCGCTCGGTTGGGGATACCGCATCCAGCAAAAACTCCATGATGCGTCGCGCCGAGGTGATGTCACCTGCTGCCAATAAGGCTTCTGCCGCGTAGGCGCTGTCACGAATCCAGACATAGCGATAATCCCACTGCCGAGACTCTCCCGGTGCTTCCGGCAAGGACGTTGTTGCGGCGGCAATGGGAGCGCCTGTTGGACGAAATGTTAAAGCCCGCACAATCTCCAAGCTACGGCCGAACAATTCGGCATGAGGTCCGTGATAGGGTTGACGGGCGGAACGCCAATAGCCTGCGGTATGCTGCCAGAGCTCATCGGGATCGTTGGGAATAGGCCGGTTGAGCCAGCGCACGTCCGCCGGTTGTTCGGTACTAATGCGAACCACAATGGTGCAGCTTCCGGGGCCGACGATCCATTGGTCAATGCGGTCGGAAGGACGGTGTGGCCCATGGATGAGAAGTTGCGCAATTTCCGGTCCGTGCGGATTTTGATAGCGCATGCCACCGGCCGTCGGGTAGTACGCGGGGCGCACCGCCCCATATCCGAATGAAGGTCGGCAAGTTAAACGCAGCGGCGCCTCAGTTTGGCAACGCATCCAAACCGCGGTGCGGCCGATGCTCATCCAGGTTCGGACCAGTGATTCCCCTTGTTGTGTCCTAAAATGCGTCTCGAGGCATAGACCGTCCGATGCGTAACGCTGCGTTACGGTATCGTAAGCATCCGGCTCCAAACTTAGGTAACCGCCGGAATGCTGATCCAACAGCCGACCAAAAATTGTCGGCCCGTCAAAACGCGGCACCGGAAGCCAGTCAATCGCACCGGTGGGGCTGGCTAATAGTGCGGTCATGCCGTTTGCAACAATGGCGTAGAAGGGTTTCATTGCGTGTCTTGGGCTCCGCTTCCGCACAGGTGCGGTCGGGCCACTATACCGTCCTCTCTTTGTGGCCTAGGGACGTTAATTGATAGCCGGTCCCTCAAAATTGATTGAAACCTTGCACCAGCACCCGTAATGGAAGCCGCACCAGAATAGTTGCCGCCGGTGTTCTTGAGATAGGCACCAGGCATTGGCACGATCAATCTAATGTACACTGTTCGTAAATTGTTGCCTCGCCCTGTAGAAACGTCAAGCATCTGGCCGTACCGGGCCTTGGACGATGCGCGGTACAGCCTGGGAATGGATGCCGTCCTCAGCGGGGACATCGTTATTCAGATTAGTCCCTTGATTGACGTCTGTCAAAACGTAAAGATTACCGATTGATCACGCTGCATCAGAATATGTGCGAGGGTAGGGAAGGGTTCTTTTGCGGTTTGAAAATAGGCGTTCGACACACTAACCATAGTCATCGTGGAACGCGGTGTAGGCCTCCTAGCTTTACCCATCCTCCACGAGGAAGGCCTTAGGGAAATGCACACGAACAAAATTTGCCGATACTAAAATACACGATAGGTTGGCTCAAGGGGCTGACAGGTCGACAAGAAGGGAGCAGAGCATCCGAGTGTGGTGATGCCTCCTGGTCGGGGGCCAGCGACAGAGCCCACCTCTTAGAATGTCTTGGTGCGGGCGTGTATTACCCTCATTTGAAGCCGTGTCAACTTAGAAATTCTAGGCGGAGCAAGACTTTCGCGCACCGATCAACCTGAGAAACTTAAGTTCATAATTAGGAGAGCAGCTAGTGCAAGTACAACAATGCACGCCAGGGGAGTTCCGCAGTCCACCACTTTTTCCGGGTGTTGGCTCGCTGCGAAGTAACAGACCAACGCGGAGACTGCACCCCAGAAAAAGCGCTCATAGACAATCCGAATTCATGTGGGGACAATCCCTTGGCATGCGCAATGCTGCTACGATCGGGTGTGTGCGTTGTCAACTCTCCCTAGCGGCACCATCGGCAGTCGCCCGGGTCAAGATGTCAATGCGCCATTGAGAAAGAGATCAGCGAATCGTTCGCCAATTTGTTCTGGCGAATAGACGCCGCTCGATCGCATCCACGTGTAGGTCCAGTTACACTGTCCAAACAGCGCCAGCGTCATCAAACGGGCGGGAACAGCTGTTTGAAACTGGCCAGTACTCTGTCCCCAGCGGATGGTATCCTCAAAAATCGATTCATAGGCGTCCCTTACACGTCGGACCTTTTCAAAGTGCGCCGATGGTAGCCGATGCATTTCCCGGAAAAATACCGTGACCTCGTCGTGATACTCGGCAATTGAGTCTACCAACGATACGATGAGTTGCCTCAGCCTTGATACCGGATCGGCCGTGGTTTCGACGATTGTTTGTGCATGAGCCATTTCCGCTTCGATAAACCGCTGATGGATTGCATACAAGAGGTCTTCCTTGGCGGAAAAATAATAGTAGAGCGCTCCTTTGGTGAGCTCCGCTGCCTCGACAATATCGTTGACCGACGTGGCGTCATAACCTCGTTGCGAAAATAGGGCGGTAGCCACGCGGATAAGCCGTTCGGGAACATCGGCCACAGTCATCAATTCCTGCCTTTCTCATATCCATTATCTCGGCGATGAGAGCCTTCGCCGACGATCTCGCTCGCGCTGACCCGGTATGCCTTTTATATAGCGATGCACGCGCACACCCACACAGTATTGAACGTCAAGCGCCCCCATGGAGGGCACGCAGTTACCCAAGAACCGCTATCACCAACTCACAGGCGGACAACAACACATATCTTCATATTGTGGCTAAATTTCTTGCCAGCAGAGATTATCATATCTTTTTCGCGGTTAAGGAGGAAGACCTACTCCCCGTCGGGAGAAAATTGGTTGGTTGTTCACTCGTCCTTGGGTAATGCACAGACCACACGACGCGAGTCGAGTCGTCCGTCCCTGCGGCACAACTGACGCGAAATACTCGTTACTGCAGATACGACCCCAAAACGAGATCCAAAGTCATTTGCGAAGGGCACCCTACTCGATGGAAGAGCCGTAGGCATCGGTACGATGATGCCACTCTTGATGATTTACGTCAACTCATCCGCCTTATCTTATTCGAATTTATAGGCGACCGTGCGCGATTTTCGCTTCTGCTGACACGCGCGTAACCGGGCGAAACCCATCTCACACTGGTTCGATCAAACTGTTGGAGACCGGGTCCGTTGACGATTTCCGGGTAGGTGGCGCCGACATCCCGGAAGGAAACGCCCATGCTCCCGAGAGTGGAGGAGCACCATTTTGAAAGGTTCATGCAGAGAAACAGGCACGAACTTTGCATCGCGGCAATAATCTGACATGCGGGCGCACAGAATCTACATGAATGAACACCCGCCCGTGCTGGGCAGCCAAGTCATCAGTTGCATTTCGCACAAGGACAAGATTGGGCCCCTAAGAGGGGCAAAATGCTCGACCCCAAACCGGGTCCCCCGTTTTGTGTGAAGGTCCACAAGACGACCATACTATATGAATGCTCCTTAATTTCTTCCGGTGCTATTCGGGAAGTCGGCCCAGACGGGATTGAATTTCTTCGGGTACGGTGGCCAGATAGGACAAAA
>PXYV01000010.1 GCA_003023745.1 Sulfobacillus acidophilus
GATCCGGCTCCTTCCACGACAGCACCCGCTGGTCGTAGACGATGGCTCCGTGCGGGCGAAACGTCGGTTGCACCGTTTTGTCCCGCTTATCGGCTTCGGCGACCTTGCTGATCGCCCGCACGGTCAACTGGGCGGACAGGCCGAAGGCGCTAGGTTTCGGTGAATTAATCGTAGACATGGTAGAGCCACCATTGATTTTTTGTGGGATCCCACGCCAATTCATAGACCCCCTGATCGTTACTTTGGACTCGCCAGAACCACAATTCCGGTTCATTGTGCCACCACTCCCCAATATCTCTCCAATAGTCGAGAATGCGATAAATCACCACTAAGCGCCGTTGCCACATAAATTTTTGTGGCACTCGATCCTTGACCCACACCGCCTCTAAACGTTTCATGGGCCGTCACCGCCCGCCATTCTCCATGGGTCCCAATATTGCAGTAATACCTCCCGGCGCTCAGGTAAAAAACGAGTCCGTCCTGCAAACCCTAGATTCACAGAACGATCAGGACTGCTCTCCCACCACTCCAATTGCATTGGAGCCAGAGGCTCTAACCGCACCACCAGTTGTACTTCGTCAAAAGGATGCTTCGGGGGATGACTAAGCAACGAAAGCACCCGCGCCATGACTGTTTTGCCGTCCCCCGCCAACGTTGGCCATTCCCGTTCCCGTTGTTCGATGCCAGATTTTCTAAACCACACAACCCTCAAAAACCGCACTCCTTGATTTTGGGATCGGCATATGGTTTGCAATTCCCCGGCTAGTTCACGCAAAATCTCGCCAACACCTTGCTCGACCGGGTCGTCAAATCGGCGCATCCATATTCTTTCTCCCGCATTGACCGACCGTTCCCCGATTTCGTGTGCGTGAAGGCGATCAAAAAGGCCTGGAACATCTTGTACGCGCGTCCAATGCCGCTTATGCCACTGCTGTCGGGTCTTCACCGAAACTCCTTCTACAAACCCGAGCGGCAACTGCAGCCAAAATCTCTTCTCTTTTTCCGGATCCAGAATGTATGTTTCCCCAAAAAAAGAGTCCCAACCAGAAAGCTTCAATTGTCTACCCTCTTCAGCAATCCAATGTGCCAGCCAAGGGTGCGAGGCCACTCCGGCTTGCACTCGCTGAGCCCAGCGTGGCACAATCTCCCCCATCAACTGTCTCCAATCGCTTTCGGCTAGCCGCGGCCATTCCCACCACCCCTCACGTGGATCGGTCTGCTGATAAGACACGGCATGATGTCGTAGCCATTCTTGCAATGAAAGCAGAAGCTGACGATAGTAGACCGCTTGCCAGGGAATCTGCGTGGCGCCAGGATAGCGCCACTTCATTTCTGCCAAATCGTCTCCCGGTCGAATACCTAAATCCCAGCCATGGCTATCCACATCAAAAACCCGCCCATCGCGAAATACGAGGAAGGAGTCTATCGGCTCCTGAAACCCTTGTGCTGTCAAGTGCCCCAGTTTCCAATACACGATGGCCAATGCAAAAATCTCCCTTGTTGAACATTTGTTTGTATTGGTAGTTTACCTTGACTGCGTCCCAAAAACAAGGGGTGCCTCCAATTAATTTGTGGATTCATCAACAGGTTTCATATTCCGCAAAACACCCACCAGCCGAAACGCCGCAACAAAAGGACCGAAAAAACAAATTCTTGACTCTTATATCTTATTTTTGTAAAATCTGTTTATACTCTCGAGTATGTCATCAATCCAAAGGGGATTTGATTGGTGTGACCATAGAAAAAGGAACTTGGCCTGTTGCACCTGATTTAAAAGACACGCGTCGGGAAGCGATACGTAATGAGGCAGCCCGCTTGTTTGCAATACACGGGTATCGTTCTACCACACTTGACGACATTGCTACCAGTCTTAACGTGACTAAAGGTGCAATATACTACTACTTTAAGTCCAAAGATGAGATTCTTCACGCCATCGTTTTGGTAGCGATGGAAGCCATGGAAAGCAACTTTAATTCTGCAGTCGCTTTACAAAAAGATGTTGTTTCCACGCTTTACGATATCTTGTATGGACATGTATTGGCCGTTCTAGCGAATCGTAACAGTCTGGGAGTATACCTGCGCGAGCGAACAGAAATGAACGAGGCAGACCGGGCACCGATTGACAGCCGGATGCGCGCATATATGAATTCTGTTGCGGGTCTGGTCTCTGAGCTTCCAAATGCTAACCATCTCGTAGTCGATCCTCAAATTGTTGTCCTATCATGGTTTGCTTCATGCAACAGCGTAATCCAGTGGTATCGCCCGGAGGGATTGTTGCCTTCGGAGACTATCGCGGATATTTTGGCTGGGATGGCAATTCGATCCATTGGTTTTAACCCGTAGAATATCGAACCACGGCCATAGAATGGTCTGCCCGTTCTCCAAGGCCGAGGACTAAACAACTTAATTATCTAACAATTAATAATTATAGCAATACCATTTACATTTAAGTGTTTAATCTCAAGGGTTCCTCCATGTTAGCGGCCACATCTTCTCAGGCTTTTTAGGTCGGAAGGAAGCAATTCGGAATGGTAATTTTTTACTGAATCCTCTGTAATCACACATCAAAAACGTCTTGGCGCTTTCTCAAACGCAGAACGAAATTGTATTGCTTTCGTGCGCTCAGCAACCAAACAAACATGATTTTCGAGAGTGATGCTATCCGAACTTGCTCAGCGCCCCTGTATGACATATGAGCGGATTGGAAAAGCATACAGGATTTTCCCAGAATATGGCCAAGATGGGGCGTATAGGACCGTCCTAGCTACGACACGTCTCTATTGCATAAGATCCCAGGAGGAGAACTAATGGTCGAAATGGCGGCATTAAAGGAACAACTCACCTACGCGTATCAGTTTCCGCTGTATCGAAAGCTCTGGGATGCCGCGCAGTTTTGTCCAAACGATATTCAAGACTGGAATGACTGGACCCATATTCCGTTATTAACCCGAAATGACATCCTAACTACGATACGTGACAACCCACCGTATGGAGGGTTTTGGTTTGATGGACCCAAACGGTTGCACATTACCCCGTTTCCCGGATTAGGAACGATTCCCGTTCTAGCCTCTATGGAAGACGTCCAGCGATCCATTGCGCGCGAAACTGAAGTGTTTCGTCGCGCGGGGTTTACGCGCGACGACGTGGTCCAAGTGACCTTTGGCTATGCGCCGTTTTACACGGGTATGCACTTCCACTTGGTGGCTGAAGCGGTGGGTGCAGTTGTCGTTCCTGCGGGTCCTGGTAATGCGGAACAGCAGGCGCATTGGATTGCTGAATTAGGCGTGACTGCTCTGATCACTAACCCAAGTTTTGCTCTGAAAATCGGACCGCTGTTGCCGAACAATCATCGCGTACGTTTGATTTATGCGGGCGGTGAACCCTTGTCTGCCGTCGAGGGATTTCGGGAACGGTTACGGTCAGCCTTTGGCGGACCCGGAGTAACGATTATCGACTCTTATGGTATCAGTGAAGTCGGCATGATGGCTACAGAATGCCAAGCAGAACGGGGTTTACACGTCTATTCCAACGCGATAGTAACGGAAATTCTCGATCCGGAAACGGGAAAATCTGTACCACAAGGCCAGCCCGGGGAGTTGGTCGTTACGCAGGTGAAACAAGAAGGATTTCCTCTTGTACGCTTCAGGACTAGTGATTTAACACGACTGGTATCGGATAACTGCGCCTGCGGGGAAACCGTCACCCTACCCAAGGGTATCTTAGGAAGAATTGATGAAGTAAGAAAGGTCAAAGGTGTGAAGCTCTATCCATCGCAAATTGCGGTAGTGCTAGCAGAATTTCCTGAGGTGTCTCCGCGTAACTATCGCGTGCGCTTATGGGCTGAGGGCGGGACGGATCACATGGAACTGACCATTCAATCGAGCACCAGCCACATCAACGAAGAACGCCTCAAGGAACGCATGCGGTCCGAACTACTCATCGCACCCAATCGAGTGTGCGTAGAAACTCTGCTCGCGGATGGTATGCAAATAATCGACGAGCGCGGAAAAGGAGCGTTTTAGCATGCATTCAACCTCAACTCCCGAGGAGACGTTATTGTTGGACGCTGCCGAGCGGTATATTCAAGAACGCATACTCCCCTTACGGAAAACCTTTCGGGATCGGGGTATTGCGAAGGAGCAGTTGCTGGAGGTATTGCAGGGCCTTGCTCAATTCGGCTACGTGGGGGGGCCAATCTCGGAAGATGATGGCGGATATGGTTTATCCTACGCCACCGTTGGGTTATTATACGAACGCCTGTTCAAAGCTTTCCCAGCCATCGGTGGTATTGCGTTTATTAGTTCGGAAGCGGCCCATTGGATTGCAGAGGATGGCACTGCAGAGCAAAAGGCGCGTTACCTTCCCGCACTGATTCAGGGGACTCAAATCGGGTGCGTTGCGGTCACGGAAGCTGAGGTGGGATCGAATCCCGGTGCGTTGCAAAGTACCGCACGCCTAGAAAAAGACACTGTGGTGGTCAACGGGAGAAAACTCTGGATATCCAACGGATCCGTGTCGGACGTCATGATCATGGTTGCGCGGACAGGAGAAGGGAAACATGGGCTGTCGCGTTTTATTCTTGAACGACAAGATGGCTATACGGCCGTCGATATTGACAAGATGGCAATGAACGAGTGGCCGACATCGGAAATCGTAGTCGACAATATTCGCATCCCCAAAACGCGTCTTCTCGGGGATCTGGGTACTGGTTTACGCGGCACGTTGAAGGGATTTGAGCGGGCCCGTTGTTACGTGGCCATGATTTCTTGTGGCATTGCTGAGGCGGCGCTCGCCGAGGCGATAGCATATGCTCGTCAGCGTGAGCAGTGGGGTAAGCCCATCGGCGCCCATCAGCTGATACAAGAGTTACTGGCCGACATGGCGATGTTGACGGAAGCCTCGCGGCTGTTGACCTTGCAGGGATTCCAATTACTGGACCGGGGCACACGGTGCGACACGGAAACCTCAATGGCTAAAGCTTTTGCAACAGAGGCAGCCGTTACCGTCACGTCCAAAGCACTACAAGTGTTTGGAGCGAACGGACTAGCCCGCGACTACCCTGTAGAGCAATTATACCGGGAGGCTCGCGTGCTTCCCATTCCAGATGGCACGACCCAGATTCAAAAACTTATTATTGGACGAAATCTTACCGGGTTGTCCGCCTTCTAACTCACTTAAGCGAAATGGAGGTCGAATACCTTTTGTCAGCAATTTTAGAAGATCTCAGAAAGGGTCACGCGATTCCTGTGGTACCCAATGTGTTTGCGATGGGGGTGGATGGCAGCCTGCGATTAGCTGGCTCCGAGTGTCAAAAATGTCAATGGCGCACGTTCCCACGGGTTAAACGATGCCTAAGGTGTCATTCGGGCAATATCGGTGACGTGTTATTAATCCCTCAGGGAATTGTCGATTCGTTCACCGTCGTGCGTCAGGGACCACTGGAATGGACCGGGTTGGTTCCCTATGTGCTGGTGCGGGTCCTGTTAGAGGATGGGGTCCAGGTGGTGAGTCACTTACGTGAGTGCCTGACCGAGGACATTCGGATCGGAATGAGCGTTCGGGGGGAACTCGCCGTCTTATTTGAGGAAGAAGGTCGGAGTGTGGTTGGGCCCGTTTTTGTTCCGGCATAAATCGATAGGAGGATACTCATGGCGAATGTTCTTGTAGCTGGGGTGGGAATGCATCCAACCGGGCGATTTTCGGATAAGTCGTACCGGGACCTGGCAACTGTAGCAGCGGTGGCTGCCGTCGAAGATGCGGGGCTCTCGTGGGATCACATCGGGGTGTTGTTTGCCTCACATACCCGGCAAGGCATTTCGGCTGGTCAACAGGTGGCACACGACTTGGGGTTGGCAGGCATTCCGGTGGTCAATGTGGAAAACGCTTGTGCCAGCGGGACGACGGCCATTCATGAGGCGGCGACTTGGATTGAGGCGGGTCGAGTGGACGTAGCGCTCGTAGTCGGATTTGAAAAAATGCCCAAGGGGGTGATTAGTGGTCTGGGAGAACCGGGGTCTTACGAAGACCGCATGGGTCTCAACGTCATGCCCGCACTTTATGGATTGATGGCTCAAAAACATATGCACCGTTATGGCACGACTGTGCAACAGATGGCCTTGGTCTCCGTCAAGAACCATCAAAATGGGGTATTGAATCCCTACGCCCAGTATCGGAAAGCGGTCACCCTGGAAGAAGTCTTGCAGTCACGTATGGTAGCGGATCCTTTAACTTTATTGCAATGCTGCCCCACCTCCGATGGTGCGGCTGCCGTAGTGTTAGTTAATGGATCTACCGTATTGCCTAATCCCCTGAGGGCTGTGCGATGGGCGGGATCGGCAGTTGGAACGATGCGCTTTGATAGCGACGAATCTGAAGTGAGTCACCGAACTGCCTTGGCTGCCTATGAGGCGGCTAGTATAGGGCCGGAGGACATCGAACTGGTAGAATGCCACGATGCCTTCACCATTGGCGAGATCTTGCATTACGAGGAATTGGGCTTGTGTCCGGAAGGCGAGGGCGGACGATTCATTGAAGAAGGCCATACATGGCTTAACGGCAAGGTCCCCGTTAACCCCAGTGGTGGCTTGCAGTCACGGGGTCACCCGCTAGGAATGACCGGAGTAGCTCAGGTGTATGAAGCGGTGGTGCAGATGCGGGGCGAGGCGGGAGATCGACAATTGGCCCATTGGCCGAAGACTGCTGTCACGCATACCCAAGGGTATGCGGGGGTAGCCGCCGTTGGGGTGTTGCAGCGATGATCTTTCGGTGTTCATACGTCGTTAGCTCCAGAAATCTAGAGGTGTGGAGGAGGGAGTAGGTATGGGATATACATGGGGGGAAGCGGCCGCGGTGGATACCCAACAGCAGCAAGACGCGCTGATGGCTAGCGCCTTTGCGACACCGTTTTATCGGCATCACTGGGTCACCAAGCCGAAAGCATGGCATGAGTTACCGATATTGCGGGACTCGGACTTAAAGGCTGGTCGGCAGAATTTTCCCGAGAATGTCTTTGGTGGGCGGTTGACTATTCCCGAAAGGAACTTGCTTTATATTTGGCCTCCGTCAGGGGCATTGAAGCCTGATATTTCGATCTATATGGGCATGACTGATGACGAACGGACACACTGGGTAGACGTGATGACCCGCCAGTGGACGATCTTGGGTCTGGGTGCCGAAGATGTGGTGCAGGTGCTCAGTTGGTCGAACGACCCATTTGTTGCGGTGCTCACTACGGCGGTCGGGGGCGCTAGTGCGTATGGAAGCCCTGCGGTTGATGAATTGCTGGGCATTCTAACCGTGCGTCTTGAGCTTGTGCCCTCGGAGGCCCGCCGCACCTTGGCGACAGCGGAGTTGCTTCACCCCGCGGCTCTATTTGCTGACTCGGCGCATGTCGAGGCGGTGTGTCAACTTCTGGGCACAAAAACCTTGGCCGATCTCGGATATCGTTCAGTGGTCTTGCGCAGTGTCGAATGGGCCGATGCAAAAACCCGCATCAAGCGGGAGAAGGAGTGGCAAATACCTGTGCGTCGGATCCTCGAAATTCCCTACGCTCTTGGTTACGGACTGGATTGCGAACGCAATCCGGAGGGGGTGCATTTTGCCCGCGACCATTACCTTATCGAGGTGACGGATGACGACGGTCACACGGTTACTGAGACTACGGGTTATCTCACTATTACTCCCTTGTTCTTGCGATCTCATCCGATTATTCGTTATCAGAGCAGCATTAAAGGACATTTCGCGCAACATGCTTGTGGATGCTTAGATGACGGTTGGCTGTTTATTCCCGAGTCCGAGGGCCCGTAATGAAAGGGGCATTTGCTATGAAAAGCTATTGGGATCAAACAATCCAGACGATGCGTCCCGAGGAAGTACGGGAGCGGCAATTGAAGCTTTTGCGACGGCAAATTCAATATGTGTATGATCGGGCTCCCTTTTATCGAGACCTCTATGACCGCCACGGTCTTAAACCACATCAGATCCAAACGTGGGATGATTTTCGCAAGCGAGTCCCAGTGTTTCATAAAGATGACTTACGTGATTATCAAAAACGCACTGGAGATCCATTTTCCGGCCTGCTCTGTGTCCCCCGATCGCAACTCGTCGGGCTTTGGACTTCAAGCGGCACCACAGGTCTGCCAACACTTGGCGCCTATACCCGGACGGACATGGCGACGGCAATCGAATACATGACTCGCAGTTATTGGGATGCTGGCGTGCGGCCGGGGCAACGAGCGTTTTTGATTAACATCAATTTTCATTGGCTGATGCCACTTACCTGGGGTATGTCGCGGCGCCTGGGCTTGCGGCCACTCTTGTTTGACTTTGGCCATGCCATGATGGCCGAACGGATAGCGCAGTGGATTCTCGATTATCGCCCCGATGTAATCCCTTCAATAACCACTGAATTGGCGACATTGGTTCCGGTCGCTTTAAGAAAAATGGGGTATGATCCAGCAGGCGTCCTTCAGGATGTCAAAATGATTACCACCATGGGAGAAGCACTGACTGATACTGCTCGCAGCAACCTGCAACTAGAGTGGGGTGGTGTAACTGTGCGCGACGGCGCAGGGTGCGGTGAAGGCTATGTCTGGATGTTTGAAGGATCATGCGAGCATCCGGGGGCACATTACTGGGGAGATATCGGTTATGTGGAAGTATTGGACCCCGATACCGGAGAAATAACCGGAGAGCCAGTCGGTCGTGGCGAATTGGTTGCGAGTAACTTGCTAGTACAAGGGGTGCCTTACGTGCGTTTTGGTACGGAGGATTACGTGGAAATTTATGATGACCATTGTGAAAGAATGGGGCATCCGTACGGCCGTATTTTGGGTCGATCGAACTGGCGAGTGCGGGTGCGCGGAGAAGATTTCCTACCATACGATGTGGAAAACGTGATACAACGCTACCCTGAAACTCGAAAAGCCGAGTTTTTTATCACAAGAGAAGCAGAGATGCAAGACACGTTGACTGTATCCATTGCCTATGACCGTGATTTGACTCGTGACCCAGATAAATTACTGCAGTCGTTATCGCATGCACTAGAAAACGAACTTCGTGTACCAGTTGCCATTACCTGGGTACAGCCTTCGGAGATCCCACGACCAGTCCCTCACAAACTCCAGAAATTTGTGGATCGTAGTAAAAATCATTAGCCTAAACATTCCCCAAAAGGAAGGCGGACTGCGTGATGGATGAACGAGTTGCATTAGTGACAGGAGCAGGGCAGGGAGTCGGTCGAGCGATAGCTCTCGCCCTGGCCCGGCAGGGAGCCAAAATAGTTATTGTGAACGATTACGTGGAGGAACGCGCTCGTCGCGTCGCCGAGGAAGTTGCTGCTATGGACATTGGAGTCCAAGGTGTTCCCTATCAAGCCAATGTCAGCCTGTGGACAGATGTCACTCGAATGATCGACGACGTGGGGAGTAAGTTTGGTTCGGTCGATGTCCTGGTGAACAATGCAGGCAATGCAGGACAGACCGTGGAGGACGTTATCGGCTGGAGCCGAGAGTTTGTCGAGACGGACCCCGACCATTGGAGAGCATGGGTGGATGTGAACTTCCTGGCACCCATGTACATGACGAGGGCAGTCTTGCCACACATGATTCGTCATGAGTGGGGGCGTATTATTAATGTGATTTCTGAAGCAGGACGAGTTGGCGAACCCCGTTTAGTAGTCTACTCGGGAGCTAAGGCGGGCACGGCAGGGTTCTCCCGGGCATTAGCGAAAGAAGTGGGTCGTTATCGCATTACGGTTAACTGCGTAGCCCTTGGAACGATCGACACGCCAAGCGTCTCATCGGTGGTGGGAGATGCAACGCTATTAAAAAAGATGTCTGCACGTTATCCTCTTAAACGAATTGGACAGCCCGAGGACGTCAGTGGGTTGGTGGCCTTCCTAGCATCCGATAACGCATCGTGGATTACCGGGCAGACTTATGGTGTGAATGGCGGGTATGCAACCTTGCCATAAGTTCACGTCCGTAATCTTTAAGTTAGGAGGATCGCATGTTGACAACTTTAGACGTTCAGCATGACGGTGCGATCGTGGTGGTGCGGTTGAATCGAAACGAAGCGCTTAACGCGATTAGCGAGGAGATGGTCAAGGATTTTGGCGATATGATAGACCAAGTCTCGCACATGTCAGAGACACGGGTTCTGGTGCTAACGGGGTCGCTCCAGGCGTTCTCGGCAGGCGCCGATCTGAAGGAGATTAGCAGGATTGGCAACACATGGAACGTGATGGAGCATTTTCTTGACGAATTTAATGAGGTGTTGCATCGTCTGGAACGACTACCTAAAATAGTCGTCGCCGCTATCGCTGGCGTTGCCTATGGAGGAGGACTAGAATTAGCGCTGGCCGCTGATTTTAGAATCTTGAGTCCTGGAACACGACTAGCATTGCCCGAAGTTCGGATAGGAGTCATGCCTGGTGCCGGTGGTACACAGCGCCTACCGCGTCTCATTGGTTACCAACGAGCCAAATATATGGCGTTAGCGGGCACGCCGATAGATGCAACAACGGCATTAGGCTGGGGCCTCGCGGATGTTGTTTGTCATTCGTCAGAAGATCTTATGGATGCAACTCGAGCGTTCTGTGCACCCTTCCTGCAAAATGCTCCGTTATCGCTAGGAGCAATCAAAGAAGCGGTATTGGCAGGGCGCGACGCCGACCTGATAACGGGTTTGTCGATCGAGCGCCACCATTTGAAAGATCTTTACCAAAGCTTCGATGCTCGCGAGGGAATTCAAGCTTTTAATGAGCGGCGAAGACCTCTGTTTCGCGGGGAATAAAGAGTGCGACAATGTATGATGATAGGAGTCCTCGGGATATGAGATTTGGTTTTATAAGCTGGACTATCTTTCGTGTCCCGAATAAGCAACTACCACTGACCCAGCCTTGCGTCAAAAGATCTTGCACGTATATGGATATTTCCGGAAATCAACGCTAGTTGAACCCAAGCGACGAGGCCACGAAGGGTGATTATCTGGTCGCCGCTCTTCGTCGGCAGCTATCCACTTTTGAAATGTTTCAGTCGTTAGCATGAGATCAGACGCAAACAGAAGCACGAAGGTGCACAGGCTGAGGCCTCGTGTGCATCGTAAAACACTATAGAAAAAATTTTTTGTCAGTCACGAAAATCAATCATGGAGCCAATATCGCTCCAAGATAAGTTTCTGTTAAATCAGGGCAATAACAAGTAGTCAGGAGCACTTCGAAATCGTGTTTTTGGACAATCTATCGGATAATTTTCTCTTGGCGAAGTGCTTCCAGTTGTGCCGGGCTAATTCCTAGCTGTCCAAGGATTTCTGCGGTGTGCTCACCCAGGTATGGAGCTGCGGTAACCAAGGGGCACGGGGACTGATCAACCCAGTGGAGTGGCAGGCCAATGGCGGGAACACCAGTGTGTTGGGTAAACATCCCGCGAGCTTGGAGCTGCGGATCGCTTATGGCCTCGTCAATCGTCAGCACGGGCGTACAGCAAGCTTCGACACCTTCAAAATGTTGAATCCAGTATGATTGGGAATGTTGTCGAAAGACGGCCGCAATCTCCTCTTTCATTGTGTTCTGGATCGCCGGCGGAGCAAGCTGCAGTCCGATTAGATGAGATAGCCCTAATTGCCGACAAAATGCTTCCCAAAACTTCGCCTCAACAGCTCCCACGGCCATAAATCGGCAGTCCGCAGTAGGATAGGTAGTATAACAAGCATATCCCCCGGACAACACTCCAGTTTTTTGACCGACCTTCCCAGAACCCAAATATTCGGCCAACACAAGGGGGAGCCATGACGCAGTTCCATCGAGCATCGACACGTCAATCCACTGTGCCTCGCCGGTTGTCCGCTGCGCCAAGAGCCCGGCTAGCATTCCAACGACCGCCATGCTGGCGCCGCCACCAAGATCGGCAATGGGAACACTGGGGACCACCGGAATGCCATCTCCGGTACCATTCAAGGCAAGAATGCCCGTGTACCCAATATAGTTGATGTCATGACCAGCGTCATGCTGGCGGGGACCGCTTTGCCCATAACCCGTTAGTGAGCAGAGGATGATGCGACGATTGGACCGGCGCAATCTCTCAAAGCCAATTTGCAGCCTATCAAGTACCCCGGGGCGAAACGATTCCAACACCACATCCGCAGTTTTCACCAGTTCCAAAAAGAGCGCACGGCCCCGATCGCGCTTGAGATCGAGCGTCACACTTTTCTTGCCGCGATTAACCAAGTGGTGAATGGCGCTATCGTCCCCAATTTTTGGATCAAACTCCCGAATATAATCACCTTTCTGCGGTTCCTCGATTTTAATGACTTCAGCGCCCAAATCGCTCATCAATAATGTAGCAAAGGGACCTGGCAGTAACCGAGACAAATCGAGCACCCGAACGCCCGCCAGAGGATTCATAGCATCACGACCTTGTACTATTCTCGTCGGTACCCTATGTAAAATTGGGCTGAACCTTGAGCCACGATGTCACCTTCATCATTCCAGGCATCTGCTTGGCAGTACGCCACCTTCGCACCCAATTTCACCACATGCCCCCGCGCCGACACCATCACACCGTTAGCGGGCCTCAAATAGGCGACATCAATGTGTGTGGTGGCAGCCCAGGTGACCGATTCATTCAGTTGACTATGTACGGCTGTTGACATGGCCGCATCCAACAGTGTAGCAAGAAGTCCCCCGTGCACATGGCCGTAAATTTGCAGCAGATCTGAACGCACAGGCAATTCTACGAATGCCTCACCATCTGAGACGTCACGAATCCTGAGGCCCAAGAGTTTCCAGATCGGTCCTTCGGCTAGTTGGGCAACGCGGGTTGGATTCACTCTAGGTTTCCCCCGGCGCCGAGGAGAAGTCCAACAGTGAGGGAGGCGGAGCCACAGCTGTAGGATGCAACAACATTCGCAAAAACTGCTGCGCATAATAGTGAGCAATATCGGTACCGCGGTATTGCTCACCTTCCCGAAACCACCGCGCTACGGAATTGACCGACCCCAGAATTAAAAGCCTCGTCAACACTGGATCAACCTCGTGGAAATCCCCAGACTGGACACCATCATCAATCAAGCGCTGCAGCTCGGCTTCATAGCGATCCCGCTCGCCGATCACCTTGCGGCGAAGTTTTGCAGGCAGTACATCCGGTCGTTCGATGACGGTGTAAATTGCGCGATTCTCAGTCGCACTCATCACAAACTGATAAATAGCCATATAAAGCTTATCACATGGACTGGAATCCATTTGTTCAATAACACGGATAGCTTTAATACTGCGCACTACCATCTCGTGATGACATAGATATAATAACTCGCCTTTGCTGTGCACGTAATAATACACGGCTCCCTTGGTTAGCTTGATACGGGCAGCCACATCGTCAATCGTCGTACGATCGTATCCTCGCTCGACAAACAACTCGGCAGCAGCCTTCAAGATATCATCCAAGCGCGCTTTAGCACGTTCTTCCCGAAAATTGGGCAAGGAGTCACTCCCCATCTGATCGTGGTTGAAATTCTGGAGTTCTACGCCCACAAAATGCTTTAAGGCCTTCTTGTGGTTCCCATGCTTCTTGCATGTAATCGCAGAACTCCGCCACTTCCCATTTAAGATTGCTTTCACGTGGAGCGTCAAGTGTGGTGCCGATCAACCGCTTGACCCGAATGAGCCCTGGAAGACTCCCGCCCGCGATGCGCTTTAATAGTGTGTCGGTGCACATCCACAATTTTTCTGATGGAAATGACTGATACACTAATCCCCAATCTACCGCTTCTCGTCCAGAGATACGGTCACCAGTGTACAGCAACGCACTGGCCCGCTGGCGACCTACCAGTTGTACCAACCTTTGTGTCCCGCCGCCACCAGGAATCAACCCGAATCGGGCGTGCTGATCCCCCAGTTGTGCGTCGTCAGCCGCCACCACAATGTCACAAGCTTGAATTAATTCGAATCCACCGGCCAAAGCATACCCTTCGACGCAAGCTACTACGGGTACGGGGCAGCGCTCAATGGCTAAAAATGCGCGCTGAATTTGCTCGATGAACATCCGCAATCGAGGCGGATCGGTTCGCACCGCGTCTATGTAGGTTAGGTCAGCACCGGTGCAAAAATTTCCCCCTGCACCTCGGATTGCCACCACCCGGACCGCCGATGCCAGTTCGGCCATAGCCGCTTCCAGTTCCTGCACGATAGTCAAGTTCAACGCATTCATGACATCCGGGCGGTTGAGAACAATCAAGCCAATATCCCGCTCTCTTGTGGCTATCAAATGTTGATACGACGTCAATACCATCCCCCGTTATGCCAGCACATAGTGAAAGTCTGTAATCCGTAGCTGGCGCTGTGATTCCGGCTTGAATTCAGCCCGAATTCTCTGGCCGACGGCAAGCCTTTCAGCCATTTCCTCCACACTACCCAGAGTCATCGTCAAAAAGTTAGCCAATGACGAATCCGATCCATCTAGTCGAGCAAAGGCGATCACATACGGCGGCTCGGGCAGATTGTCAAATTTCTGCCCTACTATCGTAAAAGCTTCAAGAACTCCTCCCGGACCCACAGACACCCACTGGTCTGTGGCCACGAAACAACGTTCGCAGTAGGCGCGAGGAGGAAGCCATACCGCGCCGCATAAAGGACAGTGTCGTCCTTGTATCACCCCATTACCCAGTCCTTTCAGGAATGCACTGACGATTTCACCGGCCGAATGGTCATAGTGCACATGCCAATCCACCCCAAGCACCAATAGGTCATCACGTTGTACCACCATATTTCCCCCGCTTTCTCGCTACCGTGGTTCGTCGGTTAACACCATGCAAGTTTGGAACTGAAACGAGCCCCCAACCCCAGTTGCTACTGCCGCGTGAACGTTCGGCACTTGATACCCGCCCGCCTTACCCAACACTTGAAGCGCTGCGTCGCAGACGCGCACCAACGCCGTCACAGCAATCGGATTGGCGCACAATGTCCCGCCCGAAGGATTAACGGGCACTTCCCCTCCCAGGTCGAAAAAGCCCTCTTGTGTTAACGCTCCCGCCTGGTGGTGCGAGCTCAAGCCCAGTGCCGCCACCCCCATCAACTGATTGGAACTGAATGGCGCATAGATCTCCGCCACATCTAGCTCTTTCACCGGGTCGGTAATCTTGGCTTGCCGATAAGCTTCGCGGGCAGCCAGCTCGAGTTCTGTCCAATCGCACAAATCGGTATCTCGGGCCCCGCCCATGCGGTCACCCATGTAGACGGTATTGGCGACGCCGCCGACGCCGCTAATCCATGCCGCACGTGTCGCCTTCTGGCGCACAACGCGCTCTGAAGCAATCACCACCGCAGCTGCACCCGACGAACGTGGACAGCAGTCATACCGTTTCAAAGGCCAGGCGAAGTACGGTGATTCAAGCACAGCATCGATGGTAAGAACGCCTTTGAGGTGAGCGCGGGGATTTCTTTGAGCGTTTTTCCAACTACTTACCACCACGTGGGCCATGTCCTTTTCCGTCGTACCATATTTGGCCATATGCCGGACCGTTTGTAGAGCAGCCATAGTAATGGTATTCAATGCAAAATCACGCTCAAAAAACGGATCCCAAATCAAGTTCAGAATGAATTGGGCATCGGGCGTTTCGGACACCTTGTCGGCTCCGACCACCAAACAGGTCTCGTAAAGTCCGGAAGCCACATGCATGTAGCCTGCTTGGGCGGCCGACCCACCTGTCGCACCCCCGGTATGAACTCGCATAAACGGTTTACTGCGGCCAAACACCGCATCAATGGCCCATTTGTCAGCATCGGTCACTCCCATGAATTCTGTCGGTGCCATCGAGTAAACCACGGCCTCAATGTCGCCCGGAGACAGATGGGCATCCTCGATGGCTTTTCTGGCGGCTTCCTGGGCTAACTCCGCATAAGTTTGCTCTGGAATCCGAGTTTGATAATCTGTTTCCCCGACCCCGATAATCGCAGCCTTTTGCGTTGGTGCCCCCATTTACATTCCCCCCTCTGACTTTTGGCTGAGCACCACGACTGCGTGTCCTTGGGCCCCTTGCCCCGTTCTTCCTTGAACCAACGCATGTTGTGCTCCTGATGATCGCATGGCTTGCGTGATGCGCGATATGCGCCAGAGCCCCGCGCAAAACGGCGGATATCCGCCGAACCCATTGGCCAGGCTGTTGATGGAATATCCAGAATCAAGAATCCATTCGGCCCCGTGCCCCTGATCAGCCAATCCGATCGCTTCAACACCCATGATGAGCTCAAAACTGGAAATATCCTCGAGTCCCACAACATCCACGGAACTCAAGGAAATCCCGGCCCGCTCGAGTGCTAAGCGGCTGGCTATCCGCAAGCTCTTCCATCCGTCCCAGCCACGCTGTCCCAAATAGTAGGCATCAGTGTCCCATCCCATCCCGCGAATCCACATCGGTTGATGGGCAAACCGGCGCTGTGCGAATGCTTGCGATGAAGCAATGACAACCGCGGCTACTCCATCGACAGTGGGGGCAAAATGGGACGCCTTGAGCGGATACGCCAGATAGGTCGGAGCGGCGTCGAAATCTGGCGTCCCGGGTCGATTCCGCATACGATTAGCCACCGCGTCCAGCAACGATACGTCGATCCCGTAATCGGCTACATAACGAGCTGCGTGAGCAGCACTTAACAAGGGGTCAATTGCGCCAACATCCCGTGAAAAGAAAGGCTCGAGAGCCCCTCGCCACACTTGGCTGGGACGACATTCCGACACTTTTGACCAGCTCACGACCATGCCAATATCGTAAAGCCCGCTGAGAATGCGAAGTGTTCCGAGGATTAGCCCATGCAGTCCACTATCGGTCACCTTGACTTCGTCTTTCAAGAGCGCCCCAGCAGGCATTGCAGTTAGCATACTGGAAATACTGCGGCCGTCAAGTTCGTCGCTAGCGGCCAATACTACGTTGTCAATGTCATCCCGGCCGATGCCGGCATCTTGTAGGGCTGCCTGAGCAGTTTCGAAAATCATCTCTTCTAGTCTCTTGTCCTGACACGTTAGCCATGTAGTACAGGCCGTGCCGACAATTGCCGCTGACGGCGCCATAAAACCTCGTCTCCCTTCTATAGGCCCATCCGCTTGGCGATAATGTTCAGTTGTACTTCGCTGGTACCTCCTCCAATGGTCATAATGCGGGCGTCTCGGTAAATTCTTTCCAAGGGATGGTCCTGCAAGTAGCCCGCGCCGCCCAGAATTTGAATGGCATCGTAAGCCACTTGATTGACCATCTCGCCACAGAAGTACTTAGCCATCGAAGCCAACTCCGAAAAGTCATCCGCTTCGTCCGCCACCGTGGCCGCATGTGCCAACAACTGCCGACCTGCTTCGAGCCGCACTGCCATCTGAGCTAGTTTATGGCGCACGGCTTGAAACTCCGCAATAATGACTCCGAATTGGGAACGGCTGGTCGCATAAGCCTTCGCCACCGCAAGCGCCTCCTGAGCCAGCCCTATGCTGGAGGCTGACAAGAGCAGTCGTTCGTAGTTGAAGTCTTCCATGATGTAGTAAAAACCGGCTCCAGCTTCGCCTATCACCTGAGCGGCCGGCACCCAGCAGTTGTCGAAGTAAACTGGCGCGGTCTCCGAAGTCCACCACCCCAGTTTCTTCAGATGCCCACCAATAATGACTCCTGGAGAATTACGGTCAACCACAAACAAGGTGATTGCATGGTGGGGATCTGAACCCGGGGTTTTAGCGGCTACCACCATAAAGTCGGCAAAGGGCGAATTGGTAATAAACATCTTCTGGCCTTTGATGCGATATCCAGACCCATCTGGAACGGCTACCGTTTCAATGCCTGCCACATTGGACCCATGATTAGGTTCGGTAACGGCAATGGCCGCCATACGCTCTCCGAGAATGGCTGGTTTCAGATACATGCTTTGCTGTTCGGTTGTCCCGTGTAGATACAGAGGATAGATCGAGAGAAATTGAACTAAGGTGGTAGCAGCAATACCGCCGGATGCATGTGATAGTTCTTCAATGACTAGTGTTTGGCCTAATTTGCCTAAACCAGCGCCGCCAACCGACTCGGGAAATCCCGCCCCAAAACACCCGAGTTGCCCCATTTCCCGAGTGACATCAATGGGAAACCGCTGATTCGCTTCGTACTCGGCTACCAGAGGACGCAGGCGAGAATCGACGAATCGTTGGAGTGTTTCGCGTAGAATCAATAAATCGTCCTTCACCACAATCATGATAAACCTCCCTGCTGTTGTCATGGTCCAACACGGCTAGGCGTGTTGCGGTAGAACGGGCGGCGGTTCCGACTCTAATAACCTTCGCACCGCATCACGATCGACCGCGCCGTTTTTCCGGGGAATGCGGGCCATCGTAACAAATTCGCGTGGCACCTTGAATGCGGCAATGCGCTCTCGGCAAAACACCGCAAGCTCCTCGGGAGAAACAGCTGCGCCGGGTCGTAGCACCACAGCAGCACAAACACGCTCTTGCCACACCGGATCGGCACGTCCCACCACACAAGCTTGAAGCACTTCCGGGTGGGCACACAACACGAGTTCCACTTCGGCGGGATAAACATTTTCACCACCCGACTTAATGAGATACTTATCGTCGGTGCGACCAACAAATATCCACCGCCCGTGATCAACTTTCAATACATCTCCTGTCTTCAGCCAACCATCGACTGTCAACCGGGTAGGCCGGTCAGGCCAATAACGCTCCACCACGGTTGGCCCCCTAATCCAGAGTTCTCCGGCCATACCGGACGACAAAGGGCGCCCGTCCAGATCGCGAATGCTCATCCATGTCAGGCAAAGAGGTTCACCAACGTAACCCGCTTCGTCTTGGTCTCCGTGCACTTCACCCATAGTGGCCAACCCTGCAATCTCCGTTTGGCCGTAGAGATTGAACCAACACACGCCTAGCTTGACAAAGCGTTGAATGACTTCGAGCGAATCAATACCGACAATTAGTCTTAGACGCCCGATAGCGACCGATTCCCACGCCAGAGCATCTCCAAGACGTTGTGCCATTGGTGCAAATTCGCTAAAAAAGGTGACGCGACCTTCCCGCACCAGATCTGCCGCTGTCGGCGCATCGAACGTAGGCGGTAGCACGTTAGTGGCTCCAAAACAGCCGCTCATCACCGCAAAGCAGGCACCAAACATGTGAAATAACGGCAGAAAATTCCCATAGCCATCAGCACTGGATAATCCCAACCTCAGTCCTATTTGCAAACTCTGCGCCAACAGATTGCGACTAGTCACGATCGCGCCTTGAGGCTTGCCGTCAACTGCAGCAGTGTAAAAGATGCCCATTGGCGCGGTAGCAGGTGGCGATAACCCTTCCCAAACCGGCGAGGTGTCGATCATTTGGTCATGTTCCACCCAGCCTATTATCGGCAACTTGGGCGCTACCGTGACAAGACGGGCTCGGCACTCCTCGGAGTCTGCCACGCCCAGCGCCGGATCGCATTGGTCGATAATGTATTGAACCTCACTACGGCTAAGCCGCACGTTAATGGGCACCAGTAGCGCCCCGAGTCGCACGCAGGCCCAATATAACTCCACGTAACGATGGCAGTTTCCCGCCAGAACTACGATCCGCGACCCGAGTTGGATGTGGTAGAAAGAAGCGAGTCCCGAAGCGAGGCGATTTATCCGGTCGCGAAAGTCCTCGTAGTTAAATTGCCCTGCATGGCAATCGACCGCAAGCACACGGGGATTGAGGTCACTAGCCCGCTCCAATGCGTTCCACAAACTGTACTCGCTCATGTTCCCTCCCGCGCAATTAGACGGATTCCACGGCAACGCGCTGAAACTTGACCGTGCCGATGCCGATCTGCCCGGGATTGACTAGCTGGACCGTAGTCGGCACCTGAAGTTCCTCGGCAATGGCGTCTTCGAGTTGGGAGACAAACCGGACCTCGTCGTGGATCCGATCTGCATGGCGAGTAGTGCGGACAATCAAGCGCGGCTGTGGCTGGACCGGGGATTTGACTAGCTGGTACTGAGCAAACTCGGTGGCCGGAAACCGCCAAAGAACGTTTTCAACATCGTCGCTAAAGACGCGAACGCCGCCAACCTCAACAGACCAAGCCATGCGCCCACGGTACGTTAGCCGCACATGAGTTGAACCGCATGGACATGAGTTATAGTCCGCACGCACAATATCCTCCAACCTATAGCGGAGATATGGGCAGGCTTCCGCCCACAAATTTGTCACAGTCAGCTCCCCTTCTTGACCGGGCTCAACCGGTTCATGGGTCACCGGGTCAAGCACTTCTACAATGGTGCGGTCTTCGGGCATATGCATGCTAGGAATCGAATACGGGCATTCCGATTCCGATAGGTACTGATCGCCTCCACCGCCCATATTCCAGTACGGAACGCCCCAAGCTTCTTCCAATAGTTTTCGCCGAGTCGGCGTGGTTAAGGCAGCCGAGTAGATAAAGCGCAGATTCGGATGAACCGTCTTGGGATCCAAGTCGCGCTGCCGCAAATAGTTAATTTCAAATTCCGGATGATACGTGAACAAACACGTCATATCAGCTCCCGCCAGCATTTCCAAGTTGGTTTGCGCAATTGACCGATTGTCCGGCTCAAGGGAATACACGGTCGCACCGATTCGTCGTGCTCCCGGTGCCGTCATCGTAAAGCCGTGCCAACTCATGGCCGATTCCAGCCAATTGTTGGTGACATCGCCACTACGAATACCCACGCGGTACAGCATGCGCGCAAACTGGTCGGTCACGTCATCCCAGTCTTTCTGTGTCAATCCATAGACGTTAGGCAGACCTGAAGTCCCCGTGCTGTGATGCATCCGCACCAGTAATTTTGGTGGCACGCACAAGGTGCCGCTGAATGGGTCGTGAGTTTTTTTGCGCCATTCCCGAAGGTCATCCTTGCTCATGGTCGGCAGTTTGGTCAGATCGCTCAGACCATGGATATCATTCGGACTAATCCCAGCCCGCGAGTACCATTGCCTATAAAACTCGCTGTTGTGATAGACCCAATCGACCTGGCGAACCAATCGCATCCCTTGCAAGGATTCAATTTGCGCACGCGGAAGCGTTTCAATCATCGGATCCCAAAATAGCGACTGAGACATGTTTCCCTAAATCCTCCTTCATCGCATTTTGTTACGACTCACGGCAACAATCGGGGCTATCGGCGAACTAATGTAGTTACGTCCATTTGTAAAACGGGTCCGCTGCGCTCCGTGAATACGTGAATGCGGATATCACAATAGCCTCGGTCAGGAATTCGATGGGGGCGCAAACGCATAATCCGTGTTTCCGTCCAAAGTCGATCGTTAGGATACACCGGTCGCAAAAACCTCAGGTGCATCCGAACTCCGGCCAACACATCATCTCCCCAGATACCTTCGGCAATCCACGAACGCATACCCAATGCGGTTGTGTGCATACCCGAAGCGATGATCCCACTGAATGGACCGACGAGAGCCTTTGCATTGTCCAGGTGTAAATATTGAGGATCCCACTCCGTTGCAAATCGCACTATGTCATCATGACTCACAAAGACCACGGGCGTTCGATACACCGCGTCTTCTTGCAGTTGGTCAAACCTCAACGGCTCACCACCTAAAACTAACTGGTTAGTTTTTATTTAACTCTCTAGTATTTAAAAGTCAATAATAATTCTTCCGATCCTTCCGACAAAACTCACAACAAAGAGGGATTTGCCACCGTAATTCCAGCATATCGAACGGCTGAGGGAATTTACCGACGCGCAACGAGAACACCGAGCAGCAGGCTTTTCTCATCAAGTCCTGAGTACCCCTCCTAGAAATTTTGCAGCAGAGAGGTTGAGATAATCTGTCGAACTGGGTTTATAATGCAAACAAAATTCAAAGGTTGGCTTGAACGGGGATTAGATGCGAGAACTGTACGACGGTCGGACCAGAGGGCGAATTCGCTTCGTCGCCATCGATCTTTTAAGTCCCAGATTTCGTTATGCCATTGCCGCTCGAATTTTTGGGCGGTATTGGTTGCAACGATAAGATTCAGGGGGTTCGTGCTTGGGTTCAAAGCATGGTTACAAGATTCTTGTAACGGGCAATAACCTTCATAACCACCTATGACTAATGATTCACAGCACGGTCACTCAAGTTTGAACAGAAAGTAGTCCACGTTTTGTACGTCTATGAAAGCCGAATTTTTCCGTACACGCACCAGAGCGACTCATACGCCGCCTGTAGGGCGATTAGGTTGGAGAGGATGCCGTTAGACGACGCCCACCGCAACAAAACCATCTATTTGGACGACACAACAAAGACATACCTTGCTCATCAATTCCTAAATTCACGAACTAGAGTCCGCCAATGCGGCGAGCAAATGTGCCGACTTTTCCCCAGGTTGGTTCAAGCTTTCGGAACGATTCTAGTAGCGAGCACAGCAAAACAGCTCCACTGTCGTTTCACAGTAATGCGATTTGATTCACTTGCTCTCCACCATCGGATCGAAAAACTTTTTTGCGTCATCCGGTTCTACCACTGGCACGGGCATGCACTTAGAAATAGGTAGACTATTGCTTCGACGGCCACTGAGGCGGTCGTTTTTCTATAAACGCCGCCACGCCCTCCCGCGAATCTTCGGACAAGGCCACGAGCGTGACTAGATCTCGTAGAGCGGTCAGCGCATCGGCCATCTCCAAATCTTGTGCGCGTCGCCACCCTTCTTTGCCCAACCGGGCAATGACGGGACTACCCACGCGAATCTCGTTAGCCAATTGCCAGGCTTCGTGCAACGCCTGACCCTCGGCAGCAATTCGATTCACTAATCCCCAGCGCTCGGCCGTGTTTGCGTCGATCAGGCGACCGGTCAGACTCAACTCCAACGTGCGACGCATCCCAATCAAGCGGGAAATGGGCGCGGTCACCACCATCGGATACAACCCCACCTTCACCTCGGGAAGACCAAATTGGGTGTTCTCGTCCGCCACCAAGAGATCGACGCCGGCAGCCAACCCCATACCGCCAGCCAACACATGGCCAAACACGGCTCCAATCACGGGCTGCGGCAGTTGCTGCAACGACTGAATCAATTGTGCCATTTTGCCAAAATAGGTGCGTACTTGCTCGGAAGATCGTAAACTCCCCACCTCCGCCAAATCCGCTCCCGAACAAAAGGCCTTCTCGCCGGCACCGGTTAAGATGACGACTTCCACCCCCGGATCGTGGGCAATATCGACCAGCACTGCCAATAGTTCTTCGATCGTTTCGCTATTTAAGGCGTTGCGCACATGCGGCCGATTTAATACCACCTGCGTAATGGGTCCGCGTTCCCAATTGACATTAGCCATCGATTACTCCTTCAACGCCCGTGGGCACCATGCGGCCTCCGGCCTGGTACACCCGTGACGGCACGGAATGCCCGATCGCACTTTCCAAAAAACGCGTCGCGTCCATCAATCGCTCCAGGTCAATGCCGGTTTTAATACCCATTTCTTGTAAGCAATACACCGCATCTTCCGTGGCCAAATTTCCACCAGCACCCGGTGAAAATGGCGAGCCGCCAATCCCCCCCAATGCCGTCTCAAACCGCACGCATCCAGCCATAATTCCGGCCAACAAGTTCGCTAACGCCGTGCCGCGATTGTCGTGAAAATGTAACCCCACCCGAATCATCGGCGCATTCAGTCGAAACGCATGCACCATTTCCGCAACTTGCAGCGGGTTCGCCGCCCCCACCGTGTCCCCCAAGGTGATGTCAGCGATCCCCATGCTTTCCAAGCGCACCGAGAGATCGAGGACCGAGTGTACCGGAACCCGCCCCTCATAGGGGCAGGCAAACGCGGTGACAATCACCGCCGTGACCGGTACCGCTTCCCCCCGCGCCATATCGCAGATGCGGTGAAACCCGCCTAACGACTCTGAAATGGAACAATGCACATTCTTATAATTATGCGTTTCACTGGCCGACACGAAGACCATCAATTCATCAGGCTTGGCCGCCAAGGCCAGTTCCGCGCCCTTAGGATTCGGCACCAAAGCGGTGTAGGTCACTCCCGGCTTGCGCTCGATGCGTGCCATCACCTCGTTCGCGCCCGCCATCTGTGGCAGCCACTTGGGGCTGACAAACGACGTGACTTCAATGTGCGGAACACCCGCCGCCGTTAGGAGATCAACAAGGTGAACCCGGTCCGAGACCGATAACGGCTTAGGTTCAAACTGCAATCCATCCCGCGGTGATACATCTTTTATTTCCACTCGCTCGGGCAAATCCGCGCGCTCCAACATCCTGGATCCTCCTTTAAACTGGGGTAACCGGGTGCCGCCGACGACTAAATTCCCGATTTTTATTCTCATACAAGGCCAACCGTCTCGCTAATTCCAGTCGCAAGTCTTGAGGCACAATCACCTCGTCCACGACCAGCTCTGCGGCCAGCCGTCCAATGTCGATATCCTCCTGATATTCTTCCTGTTTGGCTTTCACGAAGGCGCGGCGCTGGGACTCCTCCAACTCTTGAATATGGTTGTAATGCACGGCGTTCACTGCAGCTTCCGGACCCATGACCGCAATCTGAGCGGTCGGCAGCGCAATCGTGGCGTCTGTTCCGAAAGCTGGTCCCGCCATGGCGTATAAACCGGCTCCGTACGCCTTGCGCACGACCACGCTCAATTTCGGCACCGTCGCCTCGGAGACCACCTGAATGAGCTTGGCTCCGTGACGAATAATGCCAGCACGCTCCACTTTCGTCCCAATCATAAAGCCAGGCACGTCGGCCAGAAAAATCAACGGCACGTTAAACGCGTCACACAGGTTGATAAAGCGGGCGGCCTTGTCCGCGCTGTCGACAAAGAGCACCCCGCCTTTAACTTTGGACTGGTTGGCGACGATGCCCACCGCCCGGCCATCTATCCGCGCCAAGCCGGTAAGAATCTCAGGCGCAAACAAAGGTTTAATCGGAAACCAACTCTCTTGATCGACAATTCGATCAATCACTTGCATCATATCAAATGGAATGTTCTGATTCTCGGGGATAATTCCGTCCCAGCCATCTGCGGCGGCGGGCCGCGGAGTAGCAAAAGGCGGTGCCGCCTCCCAGTTTTCCGGCATGTACGACAAGTACTGGCGGCCCCATGAAATCGCCTCTAACTCATCACGGGCTAATAAATCTCCCACGCCGCTGACGGTGCAGTGCATACGGGCTCCGCCCATTTCTTCCAAAGACACTTTCTCCCCGATCACCATCTCTGCCATGCGAGGCGATCCCAAATACATCGACGCGTTATGTTCCACCATAATCACGATGTCGGTGAAGGCCGGGATATAAGCGCCGCCAGCCGCACTAGGTCCAAACAAAAGGCAGATTTGCGGGACACGGCCTGACAACTGAATCTGATTGTAAAAAATCCGGCCCGCTCCTCGCCTGCCCGGAAACATCTCCACTTGATCGGTGATGCGTGCGCCGGCCGAGTCGACCAGATAGAAGATGGGACAATTCAGCGCCAGCGCCTTTTCCTGGATACGCAAAATCTTCTCCACCGTGCGCGAACCCCATGAGCCCGCCTTGACGGTGGGATCGTTCGCCATAGCCACCACGGTACGGCCCTGGATCCGCCCCGTCACCGTCAATACCCCATCCGCCGCCAACTCCGGATCACGATTGTTCGCCAAAAGGCCATCTTCAACCCAACCCGGATCGAAAAGTCGTCCTAATCGCTCGCGTACCTCAAACTTGCCCACATCAGCCAACCGCTGCCGGTATTTTTCAGGACCACCCTCTTTGATGCGCGCCCGCAAGGCGGTCAATTCCTCAGATTTCACCCCGTGCCCCCTCACTGACGCATTAAGCCAAAATGACTAAGGGATCGCCTTCATTGACGAAGGTTCCTTCTTCAGCCGGCACCTCATGGACGATACCGGCAGCTTCCGCCTCAATCGGAATCTCCATCTTCATCGACTCCATGATCACCACCTCTTGGCCTACTTCCACGACGTCACCCGGTTTGACCAACACCTTGAACACCGTTCCTGCCAAACTTGCTACCACCGCTGTCATCCCAACGTTCCCTCCTCACCATAAGCGACTTCCCAAAAGATGAAACCACCCATCCACGCCAGACGCGGGCTCAATCCGGCCATGCCGCCACAAGCCGTCAAAGACTCTAAGGCCGCGCACCCAAAGGCCCGATGCACTGGAACACATCTCCAAGTCCTCACACACCTCAAGCGGGCGCCTGCCATGCGCCTTCACCAGCCCCAGCGGCCCCAACACTTCGGGACAAAACACCAACTGAAACGCCCCACAGTCCAGCATATCCAGTCCCGGCATCCCCGAGGCCGCAGGGAACCCCTTGACCCCTTTCGATTGTAGCCCATTTAGCCACGAGACATGCCACTTAGGGCTAGACAGTGTCGAAACAGAAAGTGACGTCCACACGCGCATCGCTTGATTGACCGATCGTGCAGAAAACGCGAGCAATACTCCCCCACGACTGGGAGCAATGATCGCCGGAGGCCCGAACACCTCTCGCTCCGGTACTAATAGCCCCGTGGTTTCCGGCAAGGTATCGATACTTCCCATAAGCCAGGGTGTCCAGTCCATCCGATATGAGAAGCCTTTTGCCCACCCTTCAATGCGATCCCGCCAAAAAGCCGGCCAGGGTGCCTGGCCGTCGCGTCGGGGGATCACCTGTTCACGAGGGCTCAACGGGCTTCCTCAAGTCCCAGTTGCCGGGCAATCACCAATCGCTGTATTTCCGATGTGCCTTCGCCGATTTCCAACAACTTCGCATCGCGCAGATAGCGCTCCACCGGGTAATCTTTCATGTATCCAGCGCCGCCATGGATTTGCACCGCTTGATTGGCGGCACGCATGGCCGTTTCCGACGCAAAAAGCTTGGCCATTGCCGCTTCTTTGGCATAGGGTCGATGTTGATCCTTCAGCCAGGCGGCCTTTAACACCATCGTCCGAGCCATCTCCACCTCTAGCGCCATGTCGGCAATTTTGAACTGCACCGCCTGAAATCGTGAAATGGCGCGACCAAATTGATAGCGCGTGGTGGCGTAGGCAATCGCCGCATCCAATGCCGCCTGAGCCA
The DNA here is from genome assembly GCA_003023745.1 of Sulfobacillus acidophilus. Taxonomy (GTDB): domain Bacteria; phylum Bacillota; class Sulfobacillia; order Sulfobacillales; family Sulfobacillaceae; genus Sulfobacillus_B; species Sulfobacillus_B acidophilus_A. The sequence goes on from PXYV01000010.1 coordinate 27,042, forward strand.
CCCCGACACTTAAAGCCCCAATGCTGATGCGGCCTCCGTCCAGGACATCGAGAAACTGGTGCAGCCCCTGCCCTTCTTCGCCCAATAGATGGTCTGCCGGCACGGTCACCCCGTCAAAATGTATCTCGCAGGTCTCGGAAGACCGCATTCCCAACTTGTTGTAGGCGCACACGACGCTGAGCCCTGGCGTGTCTTTAGGCACAATAAATGCGGAAATCCGCCGTGAATCACGAGCGGTGCGGGCCGTGGTCACAATGTAGCCGGCATGGCCAGCATTGGTAATAAAACATTTTTCACCCCGAAGGCTCCAGCCCCCGGAAACCTGCTCTGCCAAGGTTTTCGTTCCCCCGGCGTCAGACCCAGCCCCCGGTTCTGTGAGCCCAAACGCGGCCAAAAAGCGGCCCGCCACGGCCGGACGCAAGTATTGCTCCTTTTGGACCTCACTACCAAAAAAATAGAGGGGCGAGCACCCCAGCGAAACGTGTGCCGCAAACCCCAGACCCAACGACGCATCCACTCGCGCAATCTCTTCCACAGCGAGGGCATAACTCACCGTGCCTGCCCCCGATCCTCCCCACTCTTCCGAGAACGGCAATCCAAAAAATCCGAGTTCTCCCATTTGCTGCATGAGTTCAAAGGGGAACTCGGCTGTTTCGTCTCGATCTTTCGCACCGGGGAGCACTTGGCTTTCGGCAAATTCGCGCACCGCCTGACGAATCATCACCTCGTCAGGACTTAAGTCGAAATTCAAGCCAATCCCTCCATTGCCAGCGACTGCATTTGTGTGCCCATCATGTCAATTTTCCGTCCCGTATCCAACTTCTGTACACTTGTATGCTACCATCATTGTCAAAGGAACGAAAGTTACGCGTAGCGCCTGACCGGGGTTCCCGGTGGATGGCAAAGGAGGCTCTATTGAAAGAACGGCTGACTGCACAAAAGTTAAAGAGCTGGAAAGAGCAAGAAACACCCTTGGTGTGGCTGACGGCCTACGACTTCTCGCAAGCGGAGATGGCTGAGCAAGCGGGTGTCGATGTGATTTTAGTGGGAGATTCGGTGGGTACGACAGTGATGGGCTACGATTCCACTTTACCAGTGACTATGGACGACATGGTCTATCACGCCCGGATGGTACGGCGCGGAGCCCCAAAGACCATGATGGTGGTGGATTTGCCGTTTCTCAGCTATACGCGGCCCGACCAGGCCCTATCCAATGCCGGTCGTTTCATGCAAGAGACGCTAGCCGACGGTGTTAAGTTGGAAGGCGGCCGCCGCGTGCTGGACGTTGTGGACGCGCTGATTGCGCACGATATCCCGGTCATCGGCCATCTGGGCCTGACTCCCCAGAGCGTCCATGCCATGGGCGGATATCGCGTGCAAGCCCGCACTCAGGAAACCGTCCGACAATTGTTGGATGATGCCCAGGCCCTCGCAGATCACGGCATCGCCGCTCTGGTGCTGGAAGGTATCCCGGATCGCGTGGCCGCATATGTGACAGAACAGATCGCCATTCCGACCATTGGCATCGGCGCCGGAAATGGAACCGACGGACAAGTGCTCGTGTTCCACGACTGCCTCGGTCTGTCATCGCGCTATCCTAAGTTTGCCAAACCCTTTGCCGATGTCCGCCACGCCATTGTCTCCGGCATTGAGCAATATGGGAGCGAGGTGCGTACTCGAGCGTTTCCCTCCGATGAACACAGCTATCATATCACCGACAAGGAGTGGGAGGCCTTTTGGAGCCGCGAACACAGCGACTGACCGTGGCGATTTTAGGTACCGGAGCCATGGCTCGTTACCTCGCCTACCATCTTGACGCCATCCATCCCTGGATCATTGGTCGGGTCTCTCCTCCATATCAGATCATGGAATTGGGTCGCTCGCACCAGGTCGTTCAGCCAGCCTACTGGGGCTGGGACACCCTTCCTCCGCATCCGCCCGACATTGTGCTGTTAGCGGTCAAATGGCGCGGCTTGTCGACAGCTCAGCGGTGGATCGCCCAACATGCGCCACAAAGTGTCGTGATATCCTTCATGAATGGCATGGGCCAAGAAGAGATCTTGCACGAGTTGCCGCACGTCGTCTTGGCAATGGGCATAACGACTACCGCCATCACGCGTCAGGACGACAATATCCCCACCATCCGCATCGTCAGCCGGGGATCGACAGTCGTTCCGCACGTGGCCGATGCCCGACTAGACGTCCTCAAAACCTATGGCAATCAGTATCATTGGGGCTGGCAGTGGGTCACCCCTGGCCGAATGCAAAATCTGCGTTGGCAAAAGCTTGTGCAAAACAGCATTATTAATCCGCTCACGGTCCTTGCCAATTGCCCCAATGGCGAACTCATCCGTCATCCACTTTGGCAGTTAGCACAGCCCTTGACCGATGAGGCAAGCCCAGTGGCTCGCGCAGAGGGCACCGCAATTCCTTCCGACATGCTGGCGCGTGTGGCCAGGCTGCTGGAAGACACCCGCGACAACTGGTCGTCCATGGCCCAGGACGTACACGCCGGCTTGCCCACCGAAATTGACGCCATCAATGGGTATATTGTCTCTCACGCACGCCGACATCATCTCTTGGTTCCAACCCACGAGGCGCTCACGGTGCTGGTTTCAAAGCTGGGCCAAGGATAAGGACACAACACCCCCGCTAAAACGCAAAGCGGGCATGGCCCGTCGGGTTGATATGGTGAACACCTTCATGCCGCAAAAGCTTCTCCTTCAAATTGAGGCCGCCCTGATACCCAATCAAGGTGCTACGCGCCCCAATCACGCGATGGCAGGGGACTATGATGGGAAGCGGATTATGCGCGATTGCGGATGCTACCGCCCGAACCGCCCGGGAGTTCCCCAGCCTTCGTGCCACTTCTCCATACGTCTGGACTGATCCCGGCAAAATGTCTTGTAACGCCTGCCATACCTTCGTTTGAAAAGCCGTCCCGTGAAAGTCAAGGGGCCCCACCCAGCCTACCAATTCGTTTGCCCAATAGGCGTCAAACTGATCCAGCCAGGGCCTTAAAAATTGTCGATCAACAGGGTACCGGTGCGCCGGATGGGCGGGATCTTGCCATTCATACGGTAAGATAACCCGGCTCAACCCCGATTCGCCGGCAACCAGTCCAAACGTCAACGTCCCCCATTGCGTGGTCGCCGTGCTATACGCGCTCATGGCCGCTCCTTCCACTGCTAAACCGGCATGCCACCAAGCCTTTGTCACAAGAAGTATATCAATCGATTAGCCGGAACCCTGTATTATTAGTCACGTGATATCGGTCTTAAATTCTAGGGTCTAATCGACAGTGAGCCGGCAAATGTCTTGGGTCCCGGATTCACCGCGGTCACCGTCAAGCGCATCCGCACATTCAACGACGATGTCGATGATTTAAGTGTCGCCCTGATCACGTCGTTGTTGTAGGAAAGGTGTTGGGCCACAAAATAGGTGGTGGTCCGGTCGGGCTCCCATAACACGCGACCGCTTTGGACAACGGCAGAACCGTCCAACGTAGAAAGGGCCCGTAATTGAATCGCCAGGGTTCCTCCAGTTGTCCCGGGAACTTTGGCCAGAAGGTCGATGTCCAAATGTCCGTTACCCTGTGTCTCTTGCTGAATAGTACCTGACACCGAGGTCATAAAACGTTGGGCTACGGCAGGTCGCCCCACCGCCGTAGTCGGTGTCCGAGCGCCCGATCCATGCCCATTGTTGGCAATGGCATTCCACCCAGGTTGCAGCGGACCCAAAAGCGTAAACAACACCAACGCACCTACGCTGCCAAGAACCGCCCCCACTGCCCGCCCATGCCGTTTTCCCCGTCCGGCGGGCTTTAACAAGCGCCAAATAGTCAAGGATGCCACCAACCCTACACTGACGGCATAGATGGCCAACGCCCAACGGGTGCGCGTATCGCTGCCGGTTCCAAGGCCGTGCAGGGTCACCAACACAAAAACCAGATATGCGAGGTAGTGAAGGGATCGCCAGACGCGATAGCCGATGCGTGGTCTAAGCCACGTCGACAAGGCTAGTGCTGCCCCCAGATACATGCCGATAATGCCAAACGCCATCCATAATGGCCGATAATGACTGTAAAATGGCACAAGCACCTCAAACCAGCGGAATCGGGTAAATGGATCAATCCAGGCACTCAAGCCATGAATCACCGTAAAAATAGCCGCTAGCAAGAGGGTGAACTGATGCAATTCCTGGTTGACCATACGCGGCCAACGGCGGGGCGATTGCAGGCGCTGACTCAGCAACAAACCCAGCACAATCGCCAGTGTGACCAGACCATATGCAACAAAGCCGCTCGCCCGTACGACGTACCAAATTATCATTGGGATCGATCTTCCTGGCCAGACGGCCAATCACCTACGGTTCGCACCTCACCGTTTTTAAGCTCTATCTCGCCGGACAGTCCTAGATCAGCCAGAAACCTCAGTCCTCGCGCCGGTCCCCGCACAAAGGCCACTTTTGCCGCCACCTCCGCTTGTTTTGCCGTCAAAGCCGCCACCGTTACGCGCCAGACATCGTTCTCGACAGACTGTCCCGTCGCCGGGTCGACGATGTGATGCCGCATTTGGGAGCCTTGGCGCCACCGATGCCGACCAATCCCTGACGTTGCCAACGCCCCATGCCACAAGATGACGCGGCGGCCAGGCGGGTCGCCCACAGCGATGGGCCAGCCCTGATCCGGTGGATGACCGACGACGGCCAAGTCCCCTCCAGCGTTCACGAGGGCCGGCACCAACCCGACACGCTGCAATTGCGCAATTGCTGCATCTACCGCCATCCCCTTGGCAATCCCGCCTAGATCTAATGCCATCCCGGGCGGACAGTGAACCGTATGCGTACGTTGCGACAGATGAATCTTTCGCCAGCCCGCCGCACTGGGCGAGAATGCAACATGAGGCGCTTCGGGCTCGTGTGCCAACACCGCATCCCAGGTGCGATCATAGCCGAGCGCGCTTAATTGCAGACCCAGGGTCGGGTCAAAGCTTCCATCGGTCACGCGCGCAGCTTCAAGGGCCTCACTAATCACGTGAAACAGCAGCGATGATACCACCACGGGATGACCGGCAGCCTGATTTAAACGGGACAACTCGCTATTCGGACGAAAGCGGCTCATAATCGCCTCCCAAGTCTCAAAGAGCCGTTTCACCAACACAAAAGCTTCACGAAGTTGCGATTCTTGGACCAGCACTTCCACGCGGGTTCCCATGGCCGCAAAGGATGCGCGCCTAAACACGGAGGACTTACGAGACATTTGTCACACTGACAGGAGGTGGGGAAGACTCAGTCGGCTGCGGAGCGGTGACCTGTGACTTCGCCGAAGATGACGACAGTCCAAAGAACTGTGACGTGGTTGGCCGTGCCGAAATGGTATTGTCCTCGGTCGTCGTACCCACATGATGGCCGGCTGCCAACACGACCAGGCCCACAAATCCTCCCACCGAAAGGCCAACGATAAGACGCTTGAGCTTTAAGGTCAGCGACGCTACAACACCTTGATCCATGCGATCAGAGGGTCTCTCGGACATTTCACCTCACCTCGGCTCATCCCGAATCGTTCTTCCAACTAGCTTAGAACAGAAATATTGCTGAGGTGTTACAAGAGGCAAGAGCACGCTCGACCGCGTCATGTCGGGCTGCGCAACTCGTAAAGCAGATTATGGATTGGCGATTGCCGCAGCACCGCGATATACAAAATGCGCCACCAACAGACCTAGGGAAACGAAGGCAACGGCGGCCCAGGGCATTCCGTACGGTCCCCAAAAGTTGTTCACGGCGCCCATCAGGACGCTTCCCGCAAAGGTGGCTAACCCCGTCGCCCCATTGATGATCCCCATGGCGCCGCCATGCAGTTCGCCGGGCAACGTTTCAGCGACGGTGCGTTGTATGCCAATGTTTAGGAGTGGATATAGGGGCAAGGAAAACGCAATGATCACGACGACTTTGGAATCCGCTAGCGACATGACAAGGTACATCAAGGCATAGGCTACGAGAACACGAATCAACACCATCTTGCCGCCAAACCGATCCGTCCAGCGCCCAATCGATGAGGCTAACGCCCATCCCAATGCCGTGCTAATGGCTGCGCTCCAGCCCACCCACGCCGTGGGGACGCGTAACCCGTGCAAGTACAGCCCAAAATTGGTGAAAAAACCTTCGTTCCCGGCATAGGCGAGAAAGAATGGCAAAACCAATACCACAGTTAACCCAAGGCGGGGGATTCTCGACGAGCGATCCGCCGCCTCCACCCGAACCGGAGTGCGCGGTTGACGCAAAAGCGCGGCAGCGGGAATCAGCATCAGTGCCCCCAAGGTCCCTAAAAGGTCGGGAAAAGCTCGGACTGACATGGTTTGAACGTAACCTCCCACCACGCCGCCAATCATCCATCCACTCGATTGCCATTGCAGCCGGGATGCCAAACGGCGCCCCATCTGCCCTCCTTCTACCGTCAAAAACGTCAGGGTGGCCGGCGCCAATGCCGACGAAAAAAACGTGGTGACAGTTGCCCCGGCAATGTAAAAAGCGGCCGATGACGCCCAAATTGCCACTAGACCGGTGCCCAGATAGGCAACCAGCCCCATCGCCCCAGCGCGTCGAATTCCTAAGCGATGCAACCAATGTCCCCACAAAGTGGAACCGAGAAACGTGGCCAAAGCTGGTCCCGCCGACGCTAAACTGGCGACAACGTCGTCCGTGTGAAATGCCTGGTGCAGGTACAGTGGTCCGTAACCCCATAACATCAAGAGGAAAAACGCCTCGATCGCGGACGCCGCTAATAGGGCCTTGCGCACAATGTCCCCCCGTTCTTCACCGACTTACATTGTACTGCGGACCGGCTTTCTTGCGGCAGATGGGCCAACACGTGCCAAACGAGCCACAAACTCAACGCCGGCCACACCACCACCTGCGCTCAGCCTCTGGTGCAGGTATAATGGTCCATAGCTCAAGGCGAACGGCGCCTCCATGGCGCATGCCGTTTTTGGGCCCTGTAGTCGCTGTTGCTGGTTAAGCATTCGCTGGCATGGTCGGCGGACAAGGGTGCATCGCGGTGACACACGCCTATAGACTTTTGCTAAAGGAGTTTTTCGATGAACCCCGTCCTATCCCTTAACGGCGTGACGCTAGAACGGCGCCATCGCACGATTTTGCGCAACATCAGCTGGACCGTCCAACCTGACGAACATTGGGTCGTCATGGGTGCAAACGGTTCCGGGAAAACCTCGCTGCTAACGCTCATTACCGGCTACGAATGGCCGACACAAGGCCATGTAGCGGTGTTCGGCCACCGTTATGGCACGGTTGACTTGCGTGAATTGCGTAAGCGCATCGGCTGGGTCAGTCACCATCTCTCTGAATGGATGGCTCGTGACCACGGTCACGTGGCCGTGAGTGATCTCGTGGCCAGTGGTCATCAAGCCGTGATCGGCAAAGGGACTGAAGATCCACCTCCAGGGCGCCTACAGTCGGCCCTCGCCCAATTTGATCTCGAGCGTTTGGGCCATAGTGCGTTTGCCGCGTTGTCTCAGGGTGAAAAGACCCGTGTCTTGTTGGCGCGCGCCTGGATGGCAAGAGTCGAGCTCTTAATTTTAGATGAGCCCTGCTCAGGACTGGACCTCAAGGGAAGGGAACAGTTGTTGCTGTTAATCCAGCGCTATATGACTCATCCCCAGGAATCTGTACGGGTCATCTATGTGACTCACCATCCGGAGGAAATAGTGCCCGGTTTTACGCATGGGTTAGTGCTCAAAGACGGTCAAGTTTTTGCTCAAGGCCCACTGTCAGACATTTTGACCGATCACATCTTGTCCGAAGCATTGGACGTGCCAGTTCACCTTCAGATTATTGGAGGACGACCGTGGGTGCGAGTGAACGGGCAATAGGAGTCCGAACGCGCAACATGGCACGTGACAATAAGCACTCGCGGCGTCGAATTTAAAGGAGTCCAAGATGCAAAAACCGCTAATCGTCGTAACACGTCGCATTCATTTTGAGGCACTGCAGAAATTAAACGAACTGGGCGACTTAAAAATATGGGAGGGTGACGGGCCAATTGATCCGATAACGTTCGCGGCATGGCTTAAGACAGCAGATGCCTGTCTGACCATGTTGACTGACCGGGTCGACGAATTGGCACTATCCCAAGCCCCTCACCTGAAGATTGTCAGCAACATGGCGGTCGGCTACGACAACTTCGACCTAAAAGCGGCCACCGCCCGCCACATTATGATGACCAACACACCCGATGTTCTCACCGAAGCCACGGCAGAATTAACCTGGGCACTGATTCTTGCACTCATGCGTAACATTGTCCCGGCCCGTGACGATCTTTTAGCGGGAAAATGGACCACTTGGCGTCCTGATGGATTTTTAGGCACGGAAGTGTCGGGAAAGACGTTGGGAATCGTAGGGCTAGGACGCATCGGACGCGCCGTCGCACGCCGCGCGTTCGCCTTCAACATGCCGGTCATCGCTTGGGCACGTGATGGGCGCGCAACGATCGAGGAACGCATACCGCGTGCGGCCCGCTCACAATTCTTAGCACGCGCGGACGTCGTCACGCTGCACGTCCCGTTAACACCCCAAACCTACCATCTGGTCGACAAGGACTGGCTGAAGGCCATGAAGCCTTCTGCGTTTTTAATCAATACCGCGCGAGGCGGCGTTGTGGATGAGATCGCCCTCAAGAGCGCGTTGGACCGCAACGAACTGGCGGGTGCTGCCTTAGATGTGTTTGCTCAGGAACCTGTCGATGCTCGTCATCCATTAGCTTCGCATCCGCGGGTGTTGGCTACCCCGCACATTGGCTCGGCTACCAACGAAACGCGCAAAGCGATGGCGCTGCGCGCAGTCGCCAATATCCGTGCGGCGCTTTCGGGACACGTGCCCCCCGATCTCTTAAACCCCGACAGTCTCTTGAGCAATGGATGAGAAGCTGAAGCGGGCATAGGCAGGCTTGTTGTCTTATTCTATAATGAGACCAAAAAGGAGGGGTCCGGTGCGCAATCCCGATAATGTGTTTCACTTAGCGATCCCGTGCCGGGATCTGGACGAAGCGTTTGACTTTTACGTGACGAAACTCGGATGCAAGTTGGCGCGGCGCTACGCCGACCGGATTACCCTGGACTTCTTCGGCGATCAGCTTGTCGTACATCTCTCCACCAAAATCGATGAGAATCCTGAGATGTACCCGCGTCATTTCGGCATCACTTTTAAGCACCGCGAGGACTGGGAGCGGCTCCTCAATCTCGCCCGAAAACGCGAGTTGCCTTTTTTTCACGAGCCTAGCCGCCGCTTTCAAGATTTAGTGGAAGAGCACTGGACATTTCTTCTCATTGATCCTTCAAATAACTTGTTGGAGTTTAAGCATTACCTCGATCCGCAAATGATGTATTAATCCCATCCGTCTGCAGGCATGGGGCACGTTCACGGCACGCTTCGCACGCCTGACCAAAACGAAAGGCAGCTTTAGCTTTGAGCCGTGAAGGGTGACTGGAGACTGGTCAGATAAAGCCCACCCGTTTATGGCCATCCCAACCGGAACGATTGCCATCGCTCCGCGGTGCACTCGTTGCCCTTAAGTCCTCACAACAGGCACTTGACGGGGTCCGAGCGGTCGCTGCGTTAGATAGGCAAAACTATCGGCAGGTTTTCAAGATTCCCAATCCGGGTGGCTCCTGGTCAAAGCAAACGACCATCTTCATCGGTCTACGATGCGCCAACGCACTCCGCGAACGGTTTGCCTAAAGTTTGGGAGAATCGCATAAGAGCGTGCAGTTCGGTTCACACTAGCAACATGACACCTGACATCACCCACCAGGAATGGATTTGACGTGACTACCCCTAGAATGCGGCAATCCATGATTTTCATCTTTGCGCTGACCTTCCTTGGCCGCGTGGCAGGGTTCGGGCGTACGGTAACTTTGGCGGTCTTGTTTGGAACGTCGCGTGCAACCGACGCCTTTGTCATGGCCTCGTCGTTGCCGAACTTGTTGTTCGGCGCTGTCAGTCAGTCGGTGGGCGTGGCCACGGTCCCGCTTTTGATTGACGCCCGCACGCAACACGGGCAAGCGGGCCAGCAGGACTTCATCAACCAAGTTTGGACTCTCGTCTTTGCCTGCGCCCTTTTGGTCACCCTGGCCGGCGAGTGGTTAAGCCCGACCATCGTCCATTGCATGGCCCCCGGGTTTCATGGCGCCGAACAACATCTGACCGTGTTGTTGACCCGGGTCATGATTCCGGCCATTATTTTTTGGGGAGCCAGTGGATTACTGACGGGCGTATTGCAAGCGCAAGAAAACTTCGCAGGACTGAGTTGGTCGCCATTATTGGTCAACATGGTCCAAGTCGGAGCAATGCTTTCTTTGTCTCGTCATTTGCACATCATGGCCGCCGCCTTAGGATCCACGTTGGCGGTGGCGTCGCAGTTGCTCCTGTTAGTACCGCTGATGCGACAGCGCGGTTTTAGGCTAGGTTTTTCTCTGAACTTTTCGTATACGCAGTTAAGAGCGCTTGCCCGGATGGTTCTGCCGTATTTTCTGGCAAGTTCGGCCGCCAACATTGAAGTACTAACCGACCGTGTGTTGGCTTCATCGTTGCCAGCCGGGAGCATTTCCGCGATGAACTTTGCCTTAATTGTCAGTCAAATTCCACTCGCCCTGATCATCGCGCCCCTGACCGCACCCATCTTCTCACGTTTGGCTCAGCATCACGCCGAACATCGTCGCGCCGAGTTTTCCCAGTTAGCGCTTTACGGGATGAGATGGCTGGTGCTTTTCATTCTTCCTGCGACGGTCATCCTCCTAATCCTGCACGCTCCGATTCTCCGAGTGCTGTATCAGCATGGCCACTTTGGCTCGCGCTCCTTCACCTTGACCGCACACATCTTTCTCTTCGCCATTAGCGCGCTTCCGGCCCAAGCGCTCAACGCATATCTGCAACAGGTCGCTTATGCGGCGCAAAATAGCAAGCGCCCCGCTCGCGCCAGCCTCATTGCCATTTCCGTCAACATCGTCGGAAATTTCATCTTGGTCCATTGGTCCGGAGTCAACGGCCTAGTATTGGCCACCAGCATCGCGTCGTGGATCAACTTGGCCATCCTACTTGTCCCCCGCTACCCCCGGCTGATCTGGAGTGCCCAACAATCGTTTCTGACCTCCGTCACCCTCGCCCTGGCAACCCTGGCATTGGTCTTACTGAGCATTGCCGGATTAACCCATTTGTATCAAACCCGGCCTGTAATCCCACTCGTGCTATGGACTGGCATCGACGGTTGGACCGCATTATGCGCGTATGGACTGGCTTTGGTCGCGCTTGAGGTGCCGGAAGCAACCACCATGGCCCGCTATATCATGCATCATCTGCACCCTCGCGCTATAAGCGGTAGGATTCGGCATCAACCATAAAGATGGTTGCTCCACCAACTTGCACGTAGGTAGGTGAGACATATGCGTCGGGATGCATGGCACCGGCTCCTGGACGATGCAGCACTTCGCGTTCATGACAGTGCTCATTAATAATTTGCAAAGTGGATTCGACTTGGCTTTCTTCCAAGCCAATCAAAAAGGTGACGTTGCCTTGACGCAGAAAGCCACCCACCGTATTCAAACGCGTAAAGCGAATTTTGGCCCGGCGCAGAGCACTGGCAAGGTTACTGCGGTCCGCGTCCTGCACAATCGCAATCATCAGTTTCATGTCCACACCCCCAGAAAAGTCTTGTTAATGGCGTAGTACCAGAACCTCTCCGCCGATATCATTCCAGGTCGGCTAAACTGCGTGACCACAGTGTACCCCCTCATCGTTTTTGTGCATAGTCATCCCCTCTAGGCGCGTATCGGATCGTGTTTAAGGGAATAAAACGACGGCAGCAGGCCCGACGGGTTCCGAAAGTTGTCTCGGTGATTGACCAACCGCTTAACAGACCATCTCCAAAGTATACGCTCGAATCACCATTTTTCCCAAGGGTTTCTCAACCTTTCACTTTGCGGAGCCGTTATCGGTATTTCACTTTGTTAAGGCGAATATGGCGTATACTGGCCAAAAACACTGTGGGTAACATTTATCGGTGACGACCTAATCATCGTGGGACCGACCGACCGGCAACAAAAAGCAGGATTCGAGCGGCTCAATGGCGAATAGTGTCCGCAATATTTATGGGGTAGAAATTTAAACACTGATCAATCGGTCAAAGCGCGGGCGTTGTGTTAGATCGCCCGCCTGTTCTCTTAAGTCTTCAGAACCCGTCCTACAAGAGTCGGAGCATATCTTCGACACGCATTTTGGAGGGACGGGATTTCAAACACATTGAGGAGGACTCGTCATGGTTTTACGACGGCACCATTTGGCACTAGGCGCTGCCTTATGCCTAACGGCACCACTGTTAGCCGCTTGGAGCAGCAATGCGAGAAATCAGTCCACAACCAGTGCGGCCTCGGTCGTCGTGGCACTGCCGGTTCAAACCAGTCCCAACTGGTTTTTCCCCGTGTTGTCGGCCTCAGCCTACACCGATACCAACACCCAGATGTACGATCTCATGTACATGCCCTTAGTCTATTTCAACAACAAGGACGAGGCGGACTATTCGCAGTCACTGGCGTCATCCATCGTCAGCAATGCGACAGGCTCAGTCTACACCATTCACTTAAACCCGAAGTGGCACTGGTCCAACGGCGCCCCAGTCACCGCGCAAGACGTGGTGTTTACATGGGATATCATGAAAGCCGCCAGCGGCAACGGCAATCTGCCCTGGGTTTATGGCGGCGCCGGCACTGGCGGGATGCCCAACGATCTCAAGAGTGTCGTCGCCACCAGCAAGTACACGGTGACCATTACGCTGAACATTACCGCTAACCCCAACTGGTTCATTCACAACGACATCGGCCAGTTTGTAATCGTACCCAAAGCCTCATGGAACCGCTATCCGTCCAATATGCAAAAGGAACTAACGTGGATCAAGAGTATCGCCAACGATCCCACGGCGCAGCCGTATCACGTCGTGGACGGTCCGTACAAGTTTTCCAGCTACACTCCCAACGAGGAATGGATCTTCACTCCCAATCCGTCCTTCGATGGCCATAAGTCAAGTATCGGACGACTGATTTTCCAGTACCAGACATCGACATCGAGTGAGTTTGCGGCCCTTCGGTCCGGAACCGTACAAGTAGGCTATCTTCCACCGGCCATGTGGTCGGTGCGCAAAGATCTGACGGGGGATAAATACTGGCCTAGCTATCTCTTTGGCTTTAACATGATGCGTCTAGACGAAAATCCGGGAGCGGAAGACGGCATGGGATCGGTGTTTAGTCAAGCCTATGTCCGTCAAGCCATGGAAATGGGCATCGACCAACCCGCGATCATCAGCGGCATCTACCACGGCCAAGGCATTATCGAGGACAGCCCCGTTCCCTCCGAACCCAAGACCGTCTTTGACGATCCGGCGCTGAACAAGCAGCTGTATCCGTTTAACATCAAAGCTGGTCAAAAGCTATTGGAAAGTCACGGGTGGCGTCTGGTCCATGGCGTCATGACCAAGGGCAAGCAAAAGTTCGAATTCCCGCTCATCTACTCGTCAGGGGATCCAGCGGTGCAAGATACGGTGGAACTGTTGCAGCGCGACTGGGCCAAAGAGGGAATTAAAATCTCTTTGGTGTCCATGCCCTTTGACAATCTGGTCACGACCGATCATGGCAAACCGTCCGGTTGGGATGCCGCTTATTGGGGTGCCGGCTGGACCTACGAGCCCGATTTCTACCCCACCGGCGGCGCGCTGTTTAAGACCGGGGCCGCCTCTAATGCGGGAGGATACAGTAACCCCACCATGAACAAGCTGATTGAGGACACGTACCTGCCAGCCACGGCCGCACAGTCGCAAAAAGCGCTGTTTGCGTACGAAGCATACGCTGCAAAACAGGTCCCCTATCTGTGGTTTCCATGGCTGGCTACATTAAACGAGTCATCAACGGCCCTCAAAGGTGTCGAATCAACCTTTAACCCGATTGAAGACCTTTATATGCCAAACTATTGGACCGTCAAAAAATAATCATAAGGAGCCCAATTCAAGGGCTCCTTTCTTTCTTGCTCTTGCTTCATTGTTCGGACCACCGAGGCATCGCCCGACCACGCTCTGAGCGCCTCTGAAAAACGATCTACACTTTGAGCCACCCCGGATTATTCGCGCGGACTCCACGCTTGGACATCCAAAACCACCACCATCGCCTGCAACGCGCAAGATCCGTCATCTCGATTGCCAAATCTCACCCCAACCGACAGGTGAACCATCGTAACGCGTGTTCCCTCAAATTTTCGGGCTCCATTACCCACCGTTGCACGAGCGCGGTCTTCGGTCGCATCCTGATGTGGAGCGGTCACACGTCCCCACCGACGCGAGGGGTTATGAACTGCCCGAACGTTCAAAAATGTCTTTACCTAAGCGCATGCTCACCACCCAATTCGGGGCATCAACCACTTCGGAAATCGCTAAATCCCCCGCCACGCTCAGCAAAAGATAGGCATCCAGGCGGCTTAAACCGGTCCATTGTCCAAGCCAGTCTATCATCTCGCGCGTGGCGTGGCGCGCTGCTTGCAATAAGTCGGGGCCAATACCGGTCGTCACCCAGGCGCCCCCTTGCCGGCGCGTCCTAGAGTCAGATTCCAAGCGCGGAGTGCCCAAGCGCACATTTTTTTGAAGATATACCCGCAAAGTCACCATCGAACTGGTTTCGATAGCTGTTCCGGCCACCTCGCCATCGCCTTGAGCGGCGTGCGTGTCGCCGACCGATAGCAATGCGCCTGGCACTGCCACGGGAAGCCACAGTTTGCAACCGGTGGTGACATCGCGCATATCCATGTTGCCGCCTTGAACGCTGGGAGGCACGAGTGGATGGTCTCCGGATTGGGCTGGGGCAACTCCAATTGTGCCAATGAACGGGCAGACCGGAATGAAAATCCCAGACAGTATTTCCGCGTAGTCTGTACCGACGCGCGAAATGCGAAGGTGGGGTTCAGAAAACTCCTCGGCCAATAACCCAAAACCAGGAATGTTTGCCGTCCAACCCCAGCTATCCATCTCCATACCCAACACTTCCACCAACAGTGCATCGCCAGGTTCGGCCGACTCGACAAAAACGGGACCGGAAACAGGATTCACGCGAGTAAAGTCGAGATGGGCAACATCTTGCACAGTCGAATCGATCTGTATTTGTCCACCCGAGGCATTGGCCACTTCCAGCGTAATCAGGTCTCCCGAACGCACCGTGACTACAGGGGCGTGCGCGTTGTTCCAGGTCCAGTGCACCTGGTCTCTTTTAATGTGAAACGACGCCATAACAACCACCTTTCTAGAACCATCCAAAACAATCCCCAAAACATGCACAACGCCTTGGACCATCATCCCGTCCCACTACACCGCTAAAGG
Source organism: Sulfobacillus acidophilus (assembly GCA_003023745.1). Taxonomy (GTDB): domain Bacteria; phylum Bacillota; class Sulfobacillia; order Sulfobacillales; family Sulfobacillaceae; genus Sulfobacillus_B; species Sulfobacillus_B acidophilus_A. The sequence goes on from PXYV01000010.1 coordinate 42,457, forward strand.
ATAGAGGAGCCGACGTGAATAAGCAGAAAGAAACCGAGACACCCCAGCACGACACCAGCCACTTTTTCCGCCCATTCCCCCAGGAATGGTTTTAACCAGCTTCCCAAAACAAGACCCGTCAGGGTAAAAGCAAACGCCTCACAGCCAATGAGGATAATCGTAAGAATAATGGGGATCCCTAAAAGTCCCATGGAAAACCCCGCTGCCAACTCGTCCATGCTGATGCTGAGTGCTAATACCACGATGGTCCAGGTGGTGAGAGCCACCGGCTTTTCAGCCGATTCCCTCTCGCGATCCCAGAACACAAACCATGCCCCTACCCCCAACAACGCCACTGCCCCGGCCAACGACGACCATCGCCCGAATACCCGTCCCAATTCATGGCCCAGACCAATGCCAATCAGTGGCATCAATGCTTCCGCACTGGCAAAGGCAACGGCCAGGCGAATGCGGGTCGAGCGCTGCGGCTCAGCTGTGCCCAAAGAAATCGACACCATTAACGTATCAATGCCCAATGACACAATCAGCGCCAACATTTTGACCACCACCACAGGCATCACCTCCCAGCGGGGTTACGGACACAGTCACGATAGCATGAATTTAGGACCTTAGCCTAAAAACCGTGCAAAGGTCTTGGCACTCAATTACTCCCGAAGACTTTGCAGCGGTTTCACCGACTAAGTCGCGGGGAGTTAATCGCCACCTTATGCGAAAACCTTGCATGGGTAGTCCCGAACGGTCGGCTGCGGATCGAGGCGTGTCGGACCCCTGTTGGATGCGTTTGAGGGTGCCCCGTGGATGCCAGTTGGGTCCGACCCGCTTGGGGCGGTTTGACGGCTCCCCTTGTAGGGCGCCGTCGAGAGACATGACCCCATCTGTTACGTAGTAGCTTCATGGCACAATCATGGCGGACACCCTTGCCCTTGGCTAACAGTTGGAACGGTCATCCCCCGTTCGGAACTTTCACCCTAAAGCACACGCCCATGCCGGGCGCACAAAAACTACGCGCCGATCGGCACCGGCGCGTAAAACCCTCTCCTATTAGCGGGTTAGGCATGCATGCGAAGCAGGATCAAGACTCTGACAATGACGATGGCTCGATCGCGCGAACATTAAGACGGACATAGACATCGTCGGCACTCCGGGGGTGCCTCAAGCCAACGCCGAGTACAAAGGGCACGTCCTCACGAGGATCATAACGATACACCAAACGCAAATCGGGATGAACATGACGTGGCGGAGAAAACGTCGAATGAAATTTCTTTTTGCGGTAGTTCTCCAGTGGCGGTCTCGTTAACGCCGTCCCTTCTTGTAAGGGATCTCGCATGACAATCGAGATCGTGTGATCAATACAGCGCAAGCATTCGGCGAATCGTCCCGGTCCCAAGACGGTTTCGAGGGTGGGAAGATCTTGCATGTACAGGTACGGATGGTCGAGACGCTTCATGGGTGATGTTGACGATATAGCATCTCCGTCGAAACGCTCTCAGGATGGGGTATCCAATTATCAGGGGCTGTTTCCACACGTGAACCCAACTGAGCGGCCAGTTCGGCATCCTCAAGCGTTTCTTCGAGCATCGCCAACTTCTGCATCAACGTTTCATAGCGTTCGTAGGACACGATGACAGCATCCAGTCCCTCTTGCGCAAAAAGAATGCCCAGTTTCTCATGGTTTTTCAGTTTTCGCGCCAGTTCCCGTTGTGACAGCGTTCGGAAAGCGCGAGCCGGAATCAACTCATCTTTGGTAAAGGTCGTCCGCATTTTCATCACCTCTCGACTCACTATCGCTGCCTTCTTATTAGCATACACAAAAACGCACAAATTGACGCACAGAATTTTATCGCTGGGTGCGAAAAATCGTAGTCGCCGAAATAAACGAGATTGCGGTAGTCCCGGATAAAGGTGTCCTATTCGAGGTCCTCCCACGTAAAATCGTTAACCTGCAGTTCAACACAACCCAGACGCACCCGCGCATTCGATGGCAGTGATGTCTGTGACACGGACCCCAGCAAAGCGCACCTTATTTTAACTGTTCTAGTCCCGCGCTCGTATGTCCAAGCGTTGCAGACTTACGATATAATTTGAAAACTCTTTGGAACAATCGTCAGTCGTTCCGCTCCGTTTTCAGTGATAACAAGCGTGTCTTCCAAGCGTGCTCCTCCCAAACCGGGAATGTAGATACCCGGTTCTACGGTGATGGTCATTCCGACTTCTAACACTTGTTCCTGTTGGGGATTTTGCGAAGCAAACGGGTTCTCATGAATATCAAGCCCCACCCCGTGCCCAGTACCGTGACCAAATCTTTCGCCGTATCCGGCGTCGCCGATGATAGTGCGAACCGCCGTATCAACATCACGGCTCGTTGCCCCCGGTTTCACCGCAGCAATGCCCGCAGCTTGAGCCTTCGCCACTATATTCCAGATGGTTTTGAGCTCCTCTGAAACAGGCCCTGTCGCAAACGTAAGTGTTTCGTCCGACTTATAGCCATTAACCTGCGCACCAAAATCCACTGTAACCAATTCCCCGGCTTGAATGACTCGATCAGTAGGATGCGCATGCGGCAACGCTCCTCGTTCCCCAGAACCGATAATAGTCGAAAATCCTAATGATTCGGCACCACGTCGCCGCATCGCCAGTTCCAAGTCCAATGCGACGTCCAGTTCTTTGCGGCCGACGACACTGCCGAGCACCTCCATCAGGGACTCTCCAGCAATGCGTGCCGCCGCGCGAATAGCCTCGATCTCCGCAGGATACTTAATGAGTCGAAGCTTCTCCACCATCTTATCCAGAGGTTTCCATACGACAGGAACCTCAGCCGACCAATTTTTCCACATTGCCACAGGCACTTTTTCAGTTTCAAACCCGAGATAGCGAAGCCGATGGTCAATAACCAATCCTGCAACAATCTCGCTCACTGATTTTTTTGAGCGAATAATCTCACACTGAGGACATTCGCTGGATGCTTGATCCCAATAGCGAAAATCTGTGATTAGATAACTTGCGGTGCGCGTCACCAACAAGTGCGCTGATGACCCCGTAAACCCACTAAGATATCGAAGATTGGTTGAACTCAATTCTTCCGGCGCGGCAATCCATGCGCCATCGAGACCGCTGGCGTCCAGCATCTCTTGAAATCGTCGAATCGACTGCTCCAAAATTCCTTCTCTCCTCACATGATAACTGGATTTTCCGAGTTCTATGGGCACAAGACAACGACGTTATCATCCATCAAAGTGCTGCAAACCACGACAACATCCGGTTATGCACATCAACCAATGTTGCCAGCCGTCCAGCACGGTGAAAACTATGGCTTTCGCCTGGATATCGAACCATTTCTACTGCTTTACGTTGCCACCGCAATGCGACAAACATCATCTCGGCTTCAATCAGCGGGCACGTCATGTCGTCCTCACCGTGCAATAGTAACAAGGGGGCTTCCACATTTTGAGCTTTCATTACCGGAGAATGGGTTTGATAATACTGAGGCCTTTCCCACGGCCATCCGCCCTGATCGGTCGCAAGCGACTCCCAGTGGTCGATGCCAAATGCTGACGTCAGCAAATGAGAGACCGTGGACAGCGCTACAGCTCTACGAATTTGTGACGGATACTCCGTGATCATCCAATTGGTCATAAATCCCCCGTAACTAGGTCCGAACACACCAACTCGCGCCACATCAACTATGTGTTCGGCGGACAGCGCTTCAATTAACCGTATCGCGTCCTCCCCTTCCTGGGGGCCCCAATTAGCATGCACCAAGTCCGCCTAGGCTTGTCCAAATCCAGCACTACCCCGGTAGTTAAGTGCGGCAACACAATATCCTGCTGAAGCCAGCAGTTGTTGGGTCATGGAAAAATAGGGGCCAAAGGTGCCGTGTGGACCGCCATGGGACTGGATTAATAACGGCTTTTTACTTTGACTGCGATCCACGTCCCATAACCAAGCCTGTACCACATGTTCATCCGAGGCAAAACTGAACAGTCGGGGCTCACGGCATAGAGACAGCCCTTGGAGCCACTTGTTGTCATCCCATCGTTTAACAGCACGCTCAGAACTTTTATCCCATAATGTTACTACAGGAGGGCCGTCCGGACGATACTGCAACCACGCCATGAACCTCCCGTCGCGGGACGCTGTTGGCCAACCCACATCGCGCTGAAGCGTTATACTGGTTCCAACCCCCGTAACCGACTCAAGGCAATACCGGCCTTTATCATTGACTACCCAAAAAATGGATTGACCATCCACGGCAAAAACCGGCCGCCCTCCCCCAGGGACCGGCAGTTCGTATATCATAGCTCCGCCTCGATCCAAATCATGCGTCAAACACTTGATATGCCAACTCTGACCCTCTATAGAAGCCTGGCATAAATGGTAATCGGCGGTCGAACCGGTCGACACGCAGTGATTGTGTAAGTACGCAATATTCTTTCCGTTCGGAGACCAAACAGGATACAACGAAACCCCATCAGATTGCGTTACGCGCGTGAACGCTCCGGTTTTCAAATCGGCCACGTACACGTCCCATATCCACTCTAAATCCCAATCCGCGCGCCGCGTTGTAATGAACGCCAAGCGCTCGCCATCGGGAGCCCATGCCGGGCTAAAGTGATGAAACCGCGAATCACCAAAGATTTGAATGGAGTGGCTTTCGCGGTCTATCAGTGCAATTTGCCAGCGTCGAGAGCCAATGAATCCCCGACCATTGTAGTTGTACCTCAGGCGTTTGACCACGCGAGGGCCGTCATCATCACCTCCCGCCTCGAAGAATTCCACTGCCAGTTTAGTATTGTCTGCATTCCACATGATGGCGTACACCTCGCCATCAATGTTGTACCGCTCACATAAGCTGTCGGCGTTCGCGTTTAAGATGTGAACCTCCGATTTTCGGGCGTCGGCTTCCGTCGCCGCCACAGCTATAAGGCTCCCATCCAGCGACCAACTGGGATGATGAGTGTTGCCTCCTACATTTAATGTCCGCGGCGCTTCATTTGGGCTGACATAAACCACGTCTAGCCTACGTTCACCGGCTTTCCCAAAAAACTGAATCGTGTAGAGAATATGTTGCCCATCGGGGCTAATCTGAGGCGCTTCACTTTCACGCAGTAACTTAAAATATTCGGGCTGCAACAATTCCCCCATGTCACTTCACTCCATTGACTAATGGTTTGACCATTATGTCAACGATAATCCGTCTGCGCTCTTTTGCGCAAGCCCCGATTTCAACGACCTGTTTCGAAATATTTCGGCTATATGCAATCTAAGGTTGGATGGTCTTCTGCCTCATCCTGCGGAATGGGGTCTGTTTTGTGTAAAGCCTGGTTGATTGGGCCTTCGGGAGTATTAGCCTCTTTGGTGCAAAATGCGGTAGGACAACAATTCACGGTCGAGCGACCAACCCGGGAGCATCAGAGCCGGAGGTGGCTTAACGCACGTGTCGAGTTGGCGGTGCTGGAATACTTTTTGTGGCGTTGCCCATACTATGCTGTTGAGGAGGATTGACACGTGTGGACAAATGCCGTACATTTAAGATCGCACAGATTCATAGAAAGCGAGGGTGCCAGATGAGTTCAGAAACAGTAATGTCGCGCCGAGAATCACGTTTAGAGGTGCGGGTCCCCGCTGAAATCAAAGCGTTGTTGGACGAGGCAGCGGCGGCCGTCGGGCTGAGCACGTCGGCATTTGTGTTGGCGACCGTGACGCCGCGGGCCCGAGAAGTGGTGCAACAACGAGCGGTGATGGACTTAAACGCGGCAGAAAGTCAGGCCTTCGTCAATCAATTATTGAATCCCCCAGAACCTAATGCCGTATTCCGTACCGCTGCGGCACGCTATTGGGCGCGGGTAGAACGTTCCCAGTAATGATGGAACCTATCCGCGTAGAGGCATTGGCGCGCCATCATGACCGCACGGGATTTGAGTGTCCCACAGGCGGGCTTGAGGATTATCTTCGTAAACAGGCTAGCCAGGATGTGAAGCGTGGCGCCGCCGCGGTGTTTGTGGGTGTTTACCCATCCGCGCCGGAAGAAATTTTAGGCTACTATACGCTGTCTTCATTTAGCTTAAAGGTCACGGATATCCCCGCTCAGCATCAGCAGAAGCTTGCTCGCTATCCGGATGTTGGAGTCACCTTGTTAGGGCGTTTGGCGGTAGGCGTAGCGTTTCAGGGGCAACATATTGGAGAATTTTTGCTTGTCGATGCGCTTCGCCGCGTGGTATCGTCGTCGGCAACGATTGCCACCGTAGCGCTGGTGGTGGACGCCCTGGATGGCTCAGAGACCTTTTATACCCGTTATGGTTTCATGCATTTAGGAGGCCAACGGTATTGGCTTCCTCTTGATACGGCCCGCTTCCTTGTTCAAGATCAGACTGCGGCAATCGTTGCGGATCAAGAGAGCTCACCGTAAGGACCATCGTGCTGGGATCTCCTGTTGACCGGTTTTCCTTGATTGCCAAACCCAATCATACTTAACGGCACGAATAACCTGGATCAGGGGTGGTCGCACACGAGTACCTGCCTCCGATCTCCGGTCATTGTGACCGAGTAGCCATACGCTAAGAACGGACTTGGTCCGCACAAAAGGATCCTAATTTTTTGAGACCGACCAGTCGTGGACCCATCACGCGTCGGTCCGTCTTCAACAGTATTTCCCGCCAACAGGGGGCGCAAACCGTCGAGTGCGGACCTTACATTTCAACCTGATTCGAGATTGCCGAACAATGGGGCTTTGACTAAAAAAGGGGGGAATTCCAACCTGCAGATTGCACTTAGCCAATATTTCTTTTAGACCGTCCCTCAGTTATGGAGGGAGATGGGCGCAATGCGTGCGTCCATGCGACGTTTCTCCGAGCGACGCCCAGCTCATTGCCATATGGCCAACACACATATATTGGAACCCGGCAATGAACATGTTAGGCCTGCAAAGTTCATGTGGAATAAAGCACGATGCAACGAATACTGGTAAAATGACGTATGGTTCGGGAGTCAGCCCCGCCCTACAAATCCCATTCGTTCCAGGCAGACGTACCGCATGAATGAGTTAGGCGGTAGTCAACTAACAATCAGGAGGTCCTCCATGTATCGCCCACTGGCCGATCGCGTCGTCATTATCACCGGAGCTAGTCGTGGCATCGGGCGCGCCACCGCCAAGGAGTTGGCACGAACAAAAGCACGATTGGTATTGGTCGGGCGCGATACACAAGCCTTAGATGCGGTTGTTCAAGAAACGCGCCGATTAGGGGCAGAGTCTTACGCATATCCGCTGGACGTGCGTAATTTTGAGGCGATCCGAGTTTTCTCTCAATGGGTATTAAAGACCTGCGGGACCATCGACGTGTTGATCAATAATGCAGCAGTAGGGAAATACGGCAGATTTCTAGATTTAACCATGGATGATTGGGACAATATGGTATCGACCAACCTCTTGGGACTGGTAGCCCTAACGCAAGCCGTGCTGCCGACAATGATTCAGAACCGTTCCGGACACATTGTCAATATCTCGAGCATTCAGGGCAAACGCGCCACGGCCACATCATCCGCCTATTCCGCGACAAAATTTGGGGTCATGGCGGTGACAGAGTCACTCCAACGCGAAATGCGCCAGTACGGGATTCGAGTTACGGCTCTATGCCCAGGGAGCGTCGAAACCGACTTCGATGGATTCCCAGGTAGCGAGAAGATTAATCCATTGACTCCAGACGATGTCGCTTTGGCGATTCGCGACGTTGTTGAAACGGACGGACGGGCTTATGTGATGGAAACAGTCCTAATGCCCGTATGGGGTCCATAGCACGACTGATTCGGAGCCCCTCCTGCGCCTTTTCCTGCCGTCGGCCCAAGTTCTCATGTCACCCCAGAGGTCTCTCCACCGGATGGTGAGTTTAGCGGATGCTGCATCGCCGGGTCTGGAGCGGAGCAAAAGACCAACAGGCACACGGCCAACCGAAAGAGGCACGCTATTACCTTGGTGCAACTGCACGTTGCCAGGCCGACGACAAAAATTCCCGGACAAGCAGGGTGCACAAAAGTCTTGCCTTCGGTATCTTCTTCCATTATGCTAACCCTATTCTTCGCACGATCCTGATATCCAATCGGTCTAAGCACTGGATTAAAAACGTAGGGAGTTAGCTATGTATGATCTAAGCGCGCCTATAGCTCCGGGGATGGTCGTGTGGCCTGGTGATCCACCCTTTGAGGCGGTTCGTCTGAGCAGCACCGACGCCGGCGACGATGCAACCGTGCATGCGATTCGATTATCAACGCATGCCGGCACGCATCTGGACGCACCGCTTCATTTCCGGACCCATGGCGCAGGGGTTGATCAGGTGCCGCTTGACCATTGTATCGGTCCGGTCGATGTCGTAGACCTGGACCATGGCACTGTCATTACTGCCGACGATTTAGCGCGCCAGATTCCAGAGCGTTGTGCACCGCGATTGTTGCTGCGCACTCGCAATAGTCGGTTAAGCCTTATGGATCGCCCCGGTTTCGACTCGTCTTATGTTGGGTTAGATCTGTCAGCCGCGCAATGGCTGGTGGACCACGAAATCCGAACGGTCGGCATTGATTATTATTCAATCGAACCATACACAACCGATTACGCCGTGCATCGACTGCTATTGGACCGTGGCATCGCCATTTTGGAAGGAGTGCGGCTGATCGAGGTCACACCCGGCTCCTATCTGATGTTGGCCGCTCCTTTGCGATTGACCGGGTTGGATGGCAGCCCCGTGCGCCTGGTCCTTTTAACGCCCGACGAATGGTCGCAAATGCTGCAACGCTAACGCGAAACATCGTATGATCATCACTTCTTAAGTCAATCGAAACGGAGGTTTCTTCGTGATGACCGTCCCAAGACACATAGTGGCCAGTGTCGCTAGCCTCGCGGTCGGGGTACTCGGCCTGCAAGCTTCACCCCCCGTATGGGCTGCAGCGACCAACGCACCGCACCAGGGGGGCACGATTGTCGTCGCCATGACGCCGGGGGTAGCGCCTAATGGCTTTTTGCCCATCTATTCGAGTGCGACCTTTACCAACATTAACATTCAGTTGTCCGCGTTGCTCTATAAACCGCTATTGGATATTACCCCATCGGACACCATCGACTTTCATCGATCAATTGCATCCCGCATTACCTGGAATCCATCGGGCACCGTCTACACGATTACATTAGGTCACCGGTACCATTGGTCGAATGGTCAGCCAATTACGGCTGCCGACATCGTGTTCTCGTGGCAGATTATTCGGGCAGCCTCTCAACCTAATGCCCCTTGGGTCTTTGGGGGACAAGGATTTGGCGGGATCCCTACCCGCTGGAAAAGTGTCGTAGCGGTCAACCCTTCCACTGTGCGCATTACCCTCAATCAACCGTCCAACCAAGAATGGTTTATTCATAACGGCATCAATCAATTGACGCCGTTGCCTCAGTCGGTGTGGGATCGTTACCCAACCAACATGCACCAAGAACTCCTATTTTTGAATCGACTGCAAAATAGTCCCCTGGCCCCACAGTACCGGGTCGTCGACGGCCCGTTTCGCCTAACCCAATATACCCCCAACGATGAATGGATCTTTACGCCCAACCCCAACTATGGCGGTCATCGAGCCTATATTTCGCGACTCATCTTTCAGTACGAAACGAGCGATGCCAACGAATTCATCGCGCTCAAAGGCGGCACCGTCCAAGTCGGATACGTGCCGTTCGCCTTGTTGTCGAGCGCCCGGGCGCTGTCCGCCGATGCCATCTCGCCCTTTTACGCCTTTGGCTTCAACTACCTCGACCTCAATATGAGCTCAAAAGCCGGCTTTATCGGCCGTCAGTTTAGCCAGCTTTATGTGAGGCAAGCGTTGCAGATGGGCATCAATCAGCCTGCCATGATCAAAAGCTTTTACCACAATGAAGCGGTTGAGGATTTTAGTCCGATTCCGGCCAAGCCGCGTACGGAGTTCTTTGACCCGTCGCTCAAGAATCCGTATCCGTTTGATCCCCGCCGCGGGCGGGCACTCATGGAACAACATGGGTGGCATCTCGATCACGGCGTATGGACCAAGGGCGGCCATCGGTTCGCGTTTACGCTGATGTACGGAAACGGAAGCATTGCAGCCAATAGTTCATTGCAGCTCCTGGCCTATGATTGGGGCCAAGAAGGGTTTGACGTGCATCTCGAGCCCGAAAACGCTAGCACCGCGTTTGGCGTCATGGTCGGCCCCAAGCAATCCGCCTGGCAAATGGCCTACTTTCCTGAAGGGTATTGGACGTATGAACCCGACTACTACCCAACTGGTGGCGGATTGTTTTTGCCACACGCAGGCGGCAATTATTCGCACTACCAGAACGCCACCATGAATCAGCTAATCGCGGCCACCTACCGCCCCGCGACGACGCTTGCCCAATCGCAAGCCCGGATGTTTCGATATGAGGCCTGGGCCGCACATGATCTCCCGGTCCTGTATATGCCGTACTATCCAGCGTTGCTAGTGCATTCAGATTCGGTGCATGGCGTAGTCCGCACCGAGAATCCGGTTTCGATTTTATACTCGGCCAATGATTGGTGGGTGTCTTGAGCCGATCCGACATCCGGGCTTGGAGCGTTGCACCCAGGGGGGTAGTGGGTTAGCCTGTTGTCCTAAAATCTTTCTCCTGGCGCCATTGCACGTGATTAGCCGTGGTGTCGCCTAACCGACACCACGGCGCAACGGATTAAGACGCTACTTGGTAGCCGGCCGCTTCAACCGCGTCCTTCAGTGCCTGCAATGATGTCTTAGACGGATCGTAGGTCACGTCGGCCTGCTCATTTTCTAAACTGACGCGGGCTAGTTTCACCCCATTTATTGCCTTTAATGCCTGTGTGACACTCGCCACGCAGTTCTCACAGTGCATCCCTTTTACTGCCAACTCAACCCGTTCCATGAAATTGCCTCCTTCTTATTGAGTCTCAACAAAGACTTACTTTGTTGAAGATAACCACGCGTCACAAAACCTGCTCGAGCGGCCCCACGAGACATTAGACGGTCTTTCGTGTCCAATTCAAGAGCAATGAGTTCGTCACTACCGTGACCGAGCTAAATGCCATGAAGGCGCCGGCAATCATCGGCGACAACACCCCTAAAATCGCCAGAGGAATCATCACGACGTTGTAAAAGAGTGCCCAAAACAGGTTTTGCCGAATCTTGCCCATTGTCTTCCGACCCACTGTCAAGGCTTCTAGTACCGCACCGACATCCGGGCGCATTAGCGTAACCTCGGCTGTCTGGGTCGCCACATCACTGCCACTCACAATGGCCATGCCCACAAACGCCCGCGCCAATGCCGGCGCATCATTAATCCCATCGCCAACCATCGCCACATGATGCCCAGCCGCTTCCAACTGCTGCACCCAATGGGCTTTGTCTTGAGGAGATAATTCGCCATGCGCCTCATCAATGCCAACTTCTTGCGCAATGCGACGCACAGTCGCCGACTGATCGCCACTTAGCATGCTCACGCTTAGATTTTGTTGTTTCATGGCATTCACTGCCCATTGCGCATCGGGCCGCAGAGCATCGGCGATTACCAGCGCCGCCCATACTGTCGAGCCGACCGCGAGCCACACCACCGTACGACCGGCGCTCGACTGCTGCGCCGCTTGCGCCCGCCACTCGTCAGGAATCGACACCTCGTAGGATTCCAGCAGTTTTTCGTTCCCGATCAGAACCGTCTCCTCATCGAGACGCCCTACCAGCCCCTGGCCTTCTTCGCTATAGACGTCGGCAACGGCCGATAGAGGTGTCGGGCCTGCTTGTTCCCGCACAGCCAAAGCCAAAGGATGGCTTGAGCTTTTTTCCAAGGCAGCGGCCAACGCGAGAACTTCCTGCTGGGTATGCTCTCCCCAGATCATGACCTCGACGACTGAAGGATGCCCCGCGGTCAGGGTCCCGGTTTTGTCCATCGCGATATGATCGACCTGCGCTACTCGCTCCAAAGCCTCGCCGTTTCGAAACAGCACGCCTCGGCGAGCCCCCAGGCCGCTGCCCACCATAACCGCCGTAGGCGTCGCCAATCCCAGCGAGCAGGGGCACGCCACCACCAACACCGCGACGGCCCGCAAGAGTGCCGTCCGCCAATCTCCCATGAACCAACCAGTGCCCACAAAGGTGACGAGCGCGATGGAAAGGACAATGGGCACAAACACATTGGACACACGGTCGGCAAATTGTTGAATGGGAGCCTTCGCAGCCTGAGCTTCTTCGACCGCTTGCACAATTTGCGAGAGAACCATATCCCGGCCGACGCGCGTGGCCTCCATGACAAACGGCCGATCGCCGCGATGAACAGTGCCTCCCGTCACCAATTGGCCTACCTGGCGGCGGGACGGATCGGCTTCTCCGGTTAGCATGGATTCGTCGAGTAAGGCTTCACCCTGCCACACTAGTCCATCGACTGGAACGTGGTCGCCCGGCCAAACCTCAAGGCGCTGGCCTACGAGCACCGCATCGATTAAAATTTCCTCGGTAGTCCCGTCATCCCCGACCAAACGCGTGGTCTTGGGCTGCAAGGCCAATAGCTCGCGAATTGCGGCCGAGGTCTTGCCCTTCGCCACCGCTTCCAAATACTTTCCCACCAGAATCAAAGTAATAACGGTGGCCGATGTGTCAAAATATAGCGGGGCATGCGCCAGTACTCCATATACCGAAACCGCCCAGGCTGCCAGTGTTCCAGTCGCCACCAGCACGTCCATATTGCCATTGCCATGGCGGACATTCAGCCAGGCCCGTCGAGTGAAGGAAAAACCCGGACCCCATTGCACCACCGAGGCCGCTACGAGTTCCAACCAGCCATTGGTCATCCAGTTCGGACCTACGCCCAAAAACATTCGCACCATAGCTGCCCACAGTGGCAGCGTAAAGAGAACCGCTATCAAAAGGCGACGCCGTGCCTGCTGCGATTCGAGCTCACGGGGATCCACCGCGTCGCGTCCGTTGGCCATGGGCGTGGCCTGAAACCCGGCGCCGGCGAGCGCCTCTAACACGATCTGATCACTTCCCAGACCCCGGACCCGCTCTACCATCAAGACTCCTTGGGCGGCATTGGGCAAGACGCGCACCACGCCCGGCACGGCCTGCACCGCTGCCTCGGCGCGCTCGCGCAAAGGCGCTTCTTCCAAACCATCCAGAGCAAAACTGCGCGATTCGGTGCGCACGTGATATCCAGCTTGCGATACGGCCTGCACAAAGTCTTTGGGGCTGGAAAGGTCAGCCGCAAATCGCACCCGGGCGTTTTCCAGTGCCAGGTTCACGTCGGCAGCGGTGACCCCGGGGACGGTCTTAAGTGCTTTTTCCACATGACTCACACAACTGGCGCAAGTCATCCCCGAGATCTCCAGTTGTACTTCTTGGGTATTCTCATGGGTTGCCGATATCACGCTGTCCCCCTCCTAGCGCCGAATCACCTTGCGAATCACTGTCATTAAATCTTCCAAGGCCTGGTCGCCTTGATTGTGCTCAATGGCATCACGAACACAGCCATCGACGTGAGAGCGCAATAAAATTAAGGCCACTTCGTCCATGGCACCATTTGTCGCGGCGACTTGCTGCAAGATATCGGGACAGTAGCGGCCGTCCTCGACCATCCGCATAATGCCTTTAACCTGTCCATCAATGCGCTTGAGTCGTGCGAGCAAACGCTCCTTATCCTGTTCATACTGATACACCAGCCCCACCCCTTACTGGTACTCTCTATAAGTATAGCATATTCGCAGACAAGCCCCCGTGACACCGACAGGCCAATGGCATTCGAGCGGGCCCCAATTGTCTACTGTAGGGCAGTGAACGATGCCATCTCGACCCATCGCACAGGTTCTTGAATGTGCGCGTGCTAACGAAAACCAGGACGGTGCACCTAAGTGACGGCAGGTGCAAGATTTGCACCCGACGACACCATCAGCCCCAGATGCGTGCGGTAAGGAGGCAAGGATCAAACGACAAAAGTGTGGAGCGCAGAGCAACGGCACCGTCATGAAGGCCCGCGAAAGTAGCGACGTCACCGCCCCAGCCCGCAGTCGCTATTTCGACGGTGAGCCGGGGCGCAACGATACTTCTATTGCAGCTACTACTCAAAGCGGTCGGTTTTGAGGACATTCTTACGGCTTGATGGCAACCGTCTTGACATGCGTGTAAAATTCCATGGCAGCGCGCCCTTGTTCCCGCGAGTGCGAGCTTGAGGCTTTAACACCGCCAAAGGGCGCCTGCAACTCGACGCCCGCCGTTTCATCATTGACGCGCACCATGCCCGCCTCAATCTCTTCAACAAAAGTTAGGGCGGTTTGCAGGTTTTGTGTAAAGACTGACGCGCTCAGACCATAACGGACGCGGTTGGCGGCCGCGATAGCGGCGTCGATGGTGGCAACTGGCGTGATGCCGACGACGGGCCCAAATATTTCTTCCTGGGCAATGGTCGCCGTTTCCGACACACGATCAAAGAGTGTCGGAGGTATGTAAAACCCATCTTTTAGTGCCGTATCGGCCAAATCTCCGCCGACAATAAGTTCAGCTCCTTCGCGCGCACCCACCGCAATGTAATCCATGATTTTTTGATGCTGAGACGCGGACACCACGGGTCCAAGAAACGTATCCGGGTCAAGCGGATCTCCCTGCTTGAGGGCGCGAACCCGGGCCGCAAGCTTGTCGCGGAACGCCTGGTGCACTGCCTCCAAAACAATCACGCGCGAAGTAGCGGTGCACTTTTGTCCTGCCGACCGCATGGCGCCCGATACCACCGCTTCCACCGCCAAATCCAAATTGGCATCGGCCGCCACGATAACGGGATTCTTGCCACCCATTTCGGTCTGATACTTGATATTGCGCCGGGTTGCGGTCTCCGCGATACGGGCCCCCACTGTGGTCGAGCCGGTAAAGCTAATCGCTTGAATCTGGGGATGTTGAATCAATGCCTCCCCAGCATCGGTACCGAGTCCCAACACCAAATTCACCACGCCGGGTGGAAAGATTGGCGCAATCAATTCAAAAATGCGGGCCGCTGTAAGCGAAGACCATTCAGCCGGCTTGACTACCACGGTATTGCCATAAATCAGAGCAGGCGCCATTTTCCACACCGGAATGGCTAACGGAAAGTTCCAAGGCGTGATCACGGCCACGGCTCCCAACGGCTCACGCACAGTATATTGCAGTGCCTGCGCACTGGCGGCCGGAATCACGTCGCCTACCGGGCGATATCCTTCCCCCGCGTAATAGCGCAAGATGGCGACCGCCCGCAAGGCCTCACCGCGGCTTTCGCCCCAGGGCTTGCCCATTTCCCGCGTTGCCACTTCTGCCAACTCATCCACATGTGCGTCCAATACCGCTGCGGCTTGGAACAATAGGTTGCCGCGCGCGACCATTCCTAGCTTTTTCCATCCTCGGAATGCCTCTGCCGCCGCCTCAACGGCCGCATTGACTTCAGATTCCCCGGACAGTCCAATCGTTCCCAACACCTCTTGCTGACGGGCGGGATTTCGGACTTGCCGGCGCGATGTCACCTCGACCCAGTTTCCGCCAATATAGTCTTGGGCATCTGTCATGATCTTGAGCCTCCTGTCCTTCAATTGATTCCAATGTTTGCGCATCCATCATCGACACCAACTGGGCACCTCGTCACCGTGCGTAGACATGCCCCACGCTCTATGGTACACGTTTAGCGGAGCAAAAAGGGCCCTTGTTTATCGAACGGATTTTCATAAAAACGCCGGAAGGCTGTTAAGAAGGCTTGACCCTCCACGGCCGTGCGTATACCCATATGCCCGTCTACAGGCGGCGCATCGCCCAACACAATTCCGCCAAAGATGGTGTCGATGACACTCTCGAAGAAATAAGTTCGGTTTCGTTCGACGCGTTGGCGCCGACCCAGGACCGCCAAGCGCGCACTGATGCCGCTGCTGCCTGGCGAGCGGTCAACTGCACCATCAGCGAACACCGTCACCTGTCGACTTAAATGGTCAGGGGAGTCAGCGCTATCCGTAAACACAACCCCGTCGATGCCATCGAAGCGTGGTTCGTGCGGATGGCGTGCCAGACCCAGTGTTTCAACTGCGGCCTTGATATCCTGGGCCCACTGACGCAAGTCGTCCAGATCGTGGAAATTGACCGATTTTTGCAATGCCTTAACATCGACGAGGGCATAAAACGCGCCACTGAATGCCACGTCAATGTCAATGCTCCGACTGCCGATTGAAATCACCTGATCCAGGGCCACAACATAGGCCGGCACATTTTCAAACCAGACACTAGACACGCAGCCCTGGTGAAGGCGCGCATGTGCCGTAATCTGCCCGTAAGGCACATCGTAACGCACGCTGACGTCCTTGGCCCCGGCTTGGAACACCACCTGGCCGGTTTCCACCAGCATTTTCGTGACCGCAAGAATCGCGTGCCCGAAAAGGAAACTATAGCCCTGGTTATGCATAAAAATCAGTCCGTACAGACTATCCGGTCTCTCCGGGCTGACTAAAAGACATCCGGACATGTCCTCATGCCCCCAAGGTTCGGCCATCAGGCGCCGTCGATAGTGGTCATAGTGGGCCAAAAGCTCATCGCGTTGGTCCAACACCGTGCGGCCGCGCAAAGGCGGATACCCAGCCGTAATAATGCGCAGCGGCTCCCCGCCCGCGTGCAGGTCAATCACATCAAAGACTTCGCGGATATTCAATGGCGACCTCCTTCGTTACGGCAACAAAAATCCCGCGCGCAGCGGGTCGTCTGGCTCTAGGACAAACGTCGATTCCCCGTAAACTTGAGCCGAACCGGTAATGCGCACGCGTACCGCAGGAAATGAGCCGACCTGTGCAGGGTTTAGAATTTGCGCGGTGAATAAAGCGCCGGTCACACTCTCGTGAACAAATGAGCCGCCCACATCCAGCTCGCCCCGATCCCACAAGACAGCGGCTTTGGCTGACGTGCCGGTGCCACACGGGGAACGATCGACACCGCCGGGCGGCACAATCACCATGTTTTTAACGTCGGCTTTTTCGTGAGTCGGTTCGCCGTAGAACTCAATGTGTGTGAGTCCGCGCACCGCAGGAAGCTCCGGGTGCACAATCTCCATGCCCTCATTGACCTGCTGGCGAATCGCTTGGGCTAGCCGAATGGCCTGACGTGCGTGATCGGGGGTCAGTTCAAGACCACACTGGGCGGCGGACACCAACCCGTAAAAGTTGCCCCCCCAAGCCACATCCACGGAGATTTCATGCAAACCGGGTACGCGTACCCGAACATCCCGCCTAAACACAAAGGCTGGCACATTGTCAAAACTGACCGATAGCACCCGTCCCTGCTTCACCTCAGCCTGGGTTGGCACAACCCCAGAGGGGGTATCCAAGACCACCGACGTGACCGGTTCTTGCGCCGGAATTTGGCCTGATTCGATAAGCGCTGTCACCAGTCCGATGGTGTCATGCCCACACATGGGCAAATAGCCTCCCACCTCGATGTAAATGACGCCGATGTCGGCTTCGGCATGCACCGGCTCGGTCAGCACACAGCCGGACATGACTCCGTGCCCGCGCGGCTCAAACATGAGGGCGGTGCGAATCCAATCGTAACGGCTGCGAAAATATTCCACCTTATCCATCATCGTTTGACCCTTGAGCCGCGGCACGCCACTTAAAATGGTGCGGGTCGGATTGCCTCCCGTATGGCTTTCAATGGTGCGAAACACCTGGTCAAATTCCATCAATGGCTCTCCCCCCTTGACCGCCAGGCTTGCTCTGCGCGGCACTGAACTTCCGGCCACGCCGGATCAAACAGGATAAGAGTCTTTCGGCGGGCTTCCTCTAGTTCCGCCAAGAAAGCTCGCTCCTGTTCAAGCGATCGATCGGGGCTGTGTGTCAGCCAGCAAACCGTACCCAGAGCAGCCAATTGCCCTTGCGCCATCGCCACTTGCGCTCCCTCAATGCCCAACACATTTCCCGCAACAAATAGACCGGGTGCGGTGGTTTCTCCCAAAGGGCCCGAGACGGGCACGTCGTACAATCCGCCCGGGGATTCCAGCACTGCCGCCCCCGCCGCTTTGACGATGTCCGGCACCGGACGCAAGCCCCCTGATAGACAGACAAAATCGACCGGCTCGACCCAAGGCTTTCCCGACGGCTCAGCATCGCCTTGACAGGGCACCAATTCCACCCCTTGCACCCGATCATCTCCGACAATGCGCAGTGCCCGGACGTTAGGCCGCAAGCGCGTCCCTGCCACCGCTAGTCCGCGGCGCGGCGCTGCCGCCATAATACGGCGGCACCACTGAGGCCGCATCAACGCCGGTTGGAGCGGCCGCATCCAGATTGGGGCCAGGTGCATCCAATGAACCAGCCGACTCCATTGTTCGTCAACGCTACCGAGCCACCGAAACGGCGGCCCAAACGGAGGCAGGACAATACCCGCCAATTCCACGTTCGCCCAGGCGAGCTCTTGCGCAACCGCAAACGACAACGCCCCTAACCCGATAATGAGGCCGCGTTGGCCGGGCCGCACCCCGTGGACGTTGGCCATCACCTGAGCACCTCCAACCGTCATGACGCCCGGCAAGGTCCAGTTTGGCACGGGAATAGGGACCTCTGACGCGCCAGTCGCGACAATCACTGCTTTTGCCTCAATATTGCCGTCTGCTCCGGACAGACGGATCTGCCATCGGTCGTCTTCACGCGACAATCCTACGACCGACGTGTGCAGCAAAAGCCGTACCGACGGGCACGCGCTCAAGCTGTCGAGCAACTCTTGCGCCACCTTGCGCCCCACCCACCAATGGCCCCGCTGTCGATACCGTTGCCCTAAAAGCCGCCCGCCTGCCACCGGATATTCATCGACGACACACGCATCAATGCCCGCACGTCCCAAGTAGACCGCAGCCTTTAAACCTGCCGGTCCCGCTCCCACGATTACCACATCCGACGACGTCACAAACGGGTCATCCCATCCACGATTGTCAAAGCGGACGGTCGAGGCTGACGCCGCACCTCAAGCCCTTCCCGGACCGGATAGAGGCAGGCGCGTTGGTCCGGCTGCCCCGCAATCGTCATGCGGCATTCAAAGCAATGGCCAATGTTGCAAAAGACGCCACGCGGTTCCCCGCTTTCTTCATTCCACCCTAAAGTGCGTTCGCCCAACGCCCAAAGGCTCATGGCCACCGGTTCTCCAACCATTCCCGTTACGATCTTTCCATCGAGGTAAAATTGCACCGTGGGACTTTGGCGCTCCGCAGAACCTATCCCGTGAAGTCGACCTGTCATCTCACGCATCCTCCCCCATACGTCCCAAGGTCCCCAGACTGACGGGTTTAAAAGGTGGCCGTACCGCCAACGCCCCAAGTGAGGCATTCTCTTCTCGCTGTTCAAAGGCCGCCATAATGGGTCGGCACATACGACCTTGACAAATCCCCATACCCCAACGCGTGACAAGTTTCAATTGCCGTAACGAGGTCGGCTGAAACATCGCCATAGCCTCTTCAATCGCATCCCAGGTGAGGTGCTCACAGCGGCAGACCACCACCGCGGACGATCGCTCGACCTTTATTTCCTCATCCATCTGCTCCCCCATCCTTCCAGGACGTTAAAGCGGGACGGTCCCAACGCAGAGGGCGGGGGTCAATGATGGGCGGACGCTCTAACGTCAGATCGCACACCAAGTGGCCGGTGACGGACGCGAGTCCAATGCCATCACCTTCATGTCCCGCAGCGATAACCAGTCCCGCAATGTCTGACACGCGGGAGACAACCGGCAAATGATCCGGCGTCCATGGTCTAAGGCCCGCATAGCTGCGAATTAAAGTCGCCTGCTGCATTCCCGGATAAAAGCGCAACGCGCGCCGGCCAATCGCTTGAACCACATCCCACTTGGGCGCAGTGTCCCACACACCCAGCTCACGGCTACTGCCCAACAAGAAATTATGGCTTTCGGTCGGCTCATAAACCAAAGCCACCCCATAACGTAGGGCATCCTCCGGTGCTTGGCGCTCACGGCCAAATTTGCTCATGAGATACCCGAATTCCATCACTTTGGCATCCCCAAACAAAGGTCCCTTAGCGCTCACTAAGAGATGGCCCTTGCGCGGCTGAATCGGCACCGTAACACCGAGCGGCTGAAGCAGCCGAGGTGACCAGACACCCGCTGCGACCACCACCACATCCGCGACAAGCACAGTACCGTCGGCCAGCCGGACACCCGCCACCGCGCCCCGATTCACGACAATCTCGGTGACCGCTTGATGGACCCGCACCTGACACCCATGCTGTTTTGCCGCTTGTACCAGTCTTTGGGTATACAGGAGCGGATTTAAGGTCGAATCGGATCCACAATACAAGCCCGCGGGAACGTCTGACGCCAAGTGCGGCAAGTGGCTGTGAATGGCGGCTCGATCCAAGTACCAGAAGGGAAGTCCCGCCTCCTGCTGCTGCCCCACCCAGTCCCAGGCGGCCTTGGCCTCTTCATCATTATCGCAGACGAGATAGCTTCCGGGCCGCCGGTATTCAAAAGGCGGCAACACGCTCGCCAGTTCGTGCAGCAATCGTTGGCTCATCAGCGCCATGAGGCTGTCGTACCCCGGCTCTTTGTCAATCGCCAAGACATTGCCGTCGCAACGCGACGACGTCCCTGAGCCCACATCACCCTGGTCGATCAACGTCACCGAGGCCCCGGCTTGGCTAAGATAGTAGGCGCAAGCGCTGCCAATCACCCCCGCGCCGATGACAATGACCTGAGGGGCCATCGCCGTCCCTCCTGTTACAGGCTTGATAGCACGCCTGCCACTGTCTTCTGATCGTCCAGAGACAATGCCAATCGCGGGGGCCGTGTTGGTCCTACCGGCCGTCCGATATACTCCAAACCATACTTGATCACTTGCACCAGCCGTGGTGTGGAATCATAGCGCAATAGCGGCAAGAGCTTGCGGTACAACTCCCAGGCTTCAGGATGGCGATGATTCTGAACCAAGCGATACAGCCGCAGCGAAATTTCCGGCACAATGTTTGCCATACCGGCAATCCATCCGCTGGCCCCAGACAGCATGCTTTCGACTAAGAGATCGTCGGTACCGGCAATCACTTCAAGATGGGTTTGTTCCTGAATCTCGGTGATGCGGCGCACATCTCCACTAAATTCCTTCACCGCTTGAATGTGTTTGAGCGCCTCCAACTCATGGAGTCGGGCGGGCGGCAGATCGACTGCTGTATCATAGGGGTTATTGTACACAATAATCGGCAGACCCACCGCATCAATCGCCGCATAATGAGCATAGACCTCTTCCCAAGTAGGGCGATAATTGACTGGGGGCAACGCCATCACCCCTTGCGCGCCCAGGGTCTTGGCCAATTCCGTCCAACGCACCACCTGCGCAGTGCTGGGAGCCGCCACCCCTACGACCAAGGGAACCCGACCATGACAAACTTCGGCCACGGTTCGGATCACCAATTCGCGCTCCTCGTCCTTTAATGTGGCGTATTCGCCGCACGACCCCGTCGGTGCGATGCCATCCACTCCAGATTCAATCAACCAATTGATGTGTTGTCGCAGTCCCGGCACATCCACTTCCTGCTGCGACGTCATTGGGGTAATGCTGGCCACGTATACCCCTGCAAATTGCGGCACAAAAATTCCTCCTTACGACAGTGCGTCTAATCAAGAAACTCAAGCTCTTTCGTACAATCGTCAAGCGCTCAAAGCCCGTTGGAGTGACGACAAACGTATCCTCGAGGCGCACACCGCCAATTTTTGCGAGGTAGACGCCTGGCTCCACGGTAATGGTCATGCCCGCTTCCAGCGGGCGTTCGTAGGACGAGTTTGGCGACGCAAAAGGAGCCTCGTGAATGTCTAATCCGACCCCGTGCCCTGTTCCATGTCCGAAGGCGTCGCCGTATCCCGCCCGGCGAATGACGTTTCGCGCTGCTTCGTCCACGTCGCGGCTGCTCATCCCCGGCCTAATGGTAGCGATAGCCTGTGTTTGTGCCTGTTTGACCACCATCCACACGCGGCGCAAATCGGCGGGAATAGGACCCGTCGCCACTGTGACGGTTTCATCGGACTTGTAGCCCTCTACCTGTGCTCCGTAATCAATCGTGGCCAACTCTCCGGATCTAATCACCCGGTCCGTGGGGTGAGCATGCGGCAGTGCTCCTCGTTCACCCGAGGCCACAATCGTAGGAAATGCCAACGACTCCGCCCCAAGCCGTCGCATCGCCACCTCTAAGTCGAGCGCCACATCGATCTCGCGACGGCCCACGAGATTTCCTAAAACCTCCATCAGGGCCGCTCCTGCTATCTGAGCCGCTCGGCGAATGGCGTCAATTTCCTCTGACGTTTTAATCAGGCGCAACTCTTCAATAAGATGATCCAACGGCCGCCACACCACTGGAATGGTGTCCAGCCACTCTTTGAAAAGCCGCACTGGAACTTTATCGTCCTCCCAACCCAGTGTAAAAATCCCATGTTCGCGGCAGATGCGGGCAATGCTTGCGGCGACGTGTACCCCTTGCTCCAGCACCTCACAATCACCCGCTTCGACCGAAGCCTGTTGAAGATAGCGCGAGTCGGTCAAAAGCCACGCATTCTCGGTACTGACCACCAAGTACGCCGAAGATCCGGTAAATCCGCTGAGATACCGCAAATTGGTCGAGGACAGCGATTCGGGCGATGCAATCACCGCGCCATCCCATCCACGCTCACGCAGTGCTTCTTGGAACCGGAGTAGCACCGACCGCATCCAAACATCCCCTCTCGCAAACGGCATCAACCAGCGACGATCGTGAACGGTCACGGGTCAGCAGTCGACTACGTGAAGCGGGTTTGAAACATGGCCTTTCTTCTTATCTCTAATGGTTAGACCATTAGAGATTATTATAACTCCTCTGCAAAAATATGCAACCGTTGCGGCCTAAGAATCCTGGGGCAGCGCGGTTCCCGCGTCCACGCCATCCGCTTGGGTTACGTTTGAAGCAATGTGACTGCGCATCAAGCGCCTGGCGTCATCGGCACGGTGCTCAACAATGGCATCGGCAACGGCCGATATTTCCGTTTCTTGCTGCCGCCGCCATAACGGGCTGTCAGCCTGGGCGATGGCGAGCGAACTCTTGCGAAACACCTCATGAATTCCTTGCATGATCGCAATCCGAATTTTATTCTTGGACATTTGCGCAATTTTAAAATGAAACTTAAGATCTAAGTCCACAAACGCCTCCCACGATCCCGTGTCGCGAATCCGGCGGATTTGGTCGACCAGCCCTAGCAATTCCTGGCACTCGTCTATCGTCGCCCGCTGAGCCGCCCACGAAGCGGTCTCTGCTTCAAAGGTCTCGCGGAACTCATTTAAATCCTCGGAAGTTGCATGGCGAAAGTGAATAAAAGAGCCCAACAAGAGGCCCGCGCGTTCTGGTGCCGGTTCCACGATAAAGGCGCCGCCGCTGGCCCCGCGCCGCACTTCAATCACCCCTAAGGCCTCCAAAAGGCGCAAAGCCTCGCGCAAAGTAGCGCGACTCACACCAAAAATCTCGCCCAGATCCCGTTCGTTGGGCAAGCGATCGCCCACGTTTAGTTTACCCGCATACACAGCGGACTGAATCTGCATGGCAATTTCCTCAAATCCTCGGGTGGGGCGAACTTCGCTAAATAAGTCGCCTAACCGCATGTCCGCTGAGTCCAATTCCGTCATTCTCCTCCCAGGAAAGCCTCCGACGCCGACCCGTGTGCAATAGGTCCTACAAATAGACTATAGCTCAATTTTCGCGAAATCGACATGTCCAGGCAACAACGACGGAAAAGAACCGCTCATTATGCAAGCGACTCGAGCCCCGATTGACCGTTATGCACTGAGGGACCACTGATGGCATGCCCTGCAGCTCTGCTCTCGGTCGGCTTTAGGCGGGATGCTTCTTCTGATAATTTTTCCTCGAGTCGCACTCCCCCAGCCCAAGGCTCCGAGATTGGTATTCGCCTGCGCCTATGCCCGGCTATGCAGTCTCCCACTTATCCACGTTCACGATCTTGTGTCGCGTAGTGTGCGCACCGGGTGGTCATCATGAGTCCCTACGGTCGGTGTGCGTTGGTGTTACAGCCGATCATTGAGGAAAACCGATAGGAGGTAGACCACGGGCCAAAATGCCCCGACGCAATTCTTAGTAAAGGTATCTCGGGCTATATGCATGTATACATATCACTGTTTGATGGCTCTTGTCGCAATATAGGTCGGTACATGATACTCGTGCAATCGGCCGCTCCCATTGGTGTCTTCATACAAGTCCGTCAACATGAATCCCACCTTTAATTGTCCGCCAAGCAGTTCGTCGAGCGTATGGGAAAATTGAATGCCCGTGTCATTCTCTAGGCACTCTTGATAAAGTCGGTCGTCCCGTAACGGATTAAACGGGAGCGGCGTATTAAGAATGGTTTCTTCCTCATCAAATATATAGTTGATGCCGTTGTCCATCCCGGCCATGAGCACACCGCCCGGAGTCAACACACGATGACACTCCCGCCACACAGGCAAAATCTCTTCGAGATAACAATTTGAGACGGGATGAAATATCATATCGAATGATGCGTCCTCAAACGGAAACCGCTCGGTCATATCGGCCTTAACGAGGTTAATGGAATATCCTTCTCGTGTAGCGACGATTAATTCACTGCCTAACTGCCGTTGAGAATAATCCATCACGGTACATTCGGCACCGAGGGCCGCGAAGACCGGCATTTGTTGTCCACCCCCCGCCGCCAGCCCGAGGATCTTGCAACCGGGAAACGGGGGAAACCACTCGGCAGGCACGGATTTAGTGGGCGTAAGGAGCACGTGCCATGTTCCTTCGACCGCCTTCACGAAGGACTGGTGAGAAATCGGCATTCCCCATTCCCAACCGTCATCGACCCACCTATCAATGACAGACGAGTTAATCTCGCGATAATTCATGCACACACGATCCTCCCTACTACGATTCGACTTCAAGACGTGCTCCGACGCCTGCACTATCCAGCCGACCCATTCGTCATAGACGCTATCTGCTGCATGTTTTACTGTAGCGCCAAAGAAGGGATCACAGCCGTACCACGGGTGCACCTCAAAATTGTGATCACGCCGCAATGCGCCTTTGGACTGGCACGAGTTGGGCGCAGGGGTGTTGTGCCCAAAGGTTATCCCAGCG
>PXYV01000100.1 GCA_003023745.1 Sulfobacillus acidophilus
CGGCGATTTGTTCAGATCCCGTCCGGATAGCCGAAGGTCTCATTACTCACGGCACTCTTACTAAGGGTGCGAAAGGTGAGATATTGCAAAGGAACAACTAGTACACCAGTATCGAGCGCTATATAAGCCCGTAAAACAATTCATTGACGATGAAAGTTACGCGGAGCTAGAGTTTCAGGCCTCCATTGGGGTAGAGAGATTGGGTGAGAAGTTCCTAGAACATATTCACCAAGGTCGAGCGGGGTCTTTCTACGGTCAAGAGGGCAGCAAGCGTCTTGAGGAGATGATTCAAGAAGGGGATTGTACCACCTTCGAGGGCACCGTGGAGTTTGTCGCTCAGTTGTTGAAGGCGCTGCGCTACGACCATCGCCAACAGGACTGCGCAAAAGAAGTGAGTCTCACGGACCAACTGAGACAGGGTACAAGTGCGAAGGACTTATACAATTTTCTGTTTGGGTTGAGCTATCTGCGGCCCCAGTTCGAACTACGGTGGCACGCGAAGCCTCTCGACCAGCTTTCGCCTGGCGAGAGAGGCGTGCTTCTGCTGACTTTTTATCTTCTGGTGGATCGGGGGGATATACCCCTCATTATCGACCAGCCCGAGGAAAACCTTGATAATCAGACGATCGCAGGGACCCTCGTACCACTCATCAAGAAAGCCAAGAAACGTAGACAAATAATAATGGTTACGCATAATCCTAATCTGGCGGTCGTGTGCGATGCGGACCAATTAGTTTATGCGAACTTGAACAAGGCGGATGGCAATCGAGTTACGTACGTCTGAGGTTCCATCGAAGAACCAGAAATTGCCCAGAAAATCATGGATGTTCTTGAAGGAACCAAACCGGCTTTTGATCTAAGAGATTCTAAATACAGTGTTTTAGATAGGTGAGAATTACGGGTGGCGTGTTGTTTTCCGTGCCGAGTCGAGAAAGCCAGATGACAGCGGCGTACATTGCGACGGTCCAAAACGAGGGCGCCACGCTAGGGATAGAGAGCGGAGATGCGGTTACAAGACCGAGTGGAGTGTTCGCGATTGACAGGGGGAGCGCGCTGCAGGCTTTCGGGCGGGTTGGGCTTTGACGTGCAAAGGCCGCATAATGAACTGGCAGAAGAAGGAATCCGCCCGCCCCGGCATGCGCCGAATGGTGAAGAAGTTGCTGAAGTAGTACAAGTATCCATCCGAGGGTATGGAAGGTGCGATCGCGATGGTCATCGCACAGTGTGAGATGTGGACTGACAACTAACATCGCTAGGAGAATGATTTATGGAGGCAGTGAAGAGTAACGTCTTTCTAATTCTAGACGGCAAAAAGCAGTTCGTGATTCCTGTGTATCAGCGCATGTACAGTTGGAGAGGAGAACAGTGTGAACGACTTTGGTCGGACATTGTAGCCATGCAGAAGGCCGGGCGTGACGGGCACTTTGTGGGATCCATCGTCAACATCGGTGAGAAGGTGCAGCCGACGGGCTTCCAGAAATTCATGATTATCGATGGACAACAGCGCCTGACGACGCTGACCCTGTTGTTAATCGCCTTGCGGGATTATGCCCAGGCGGTCCCGACGTGGGTCTGAACGCACAAGAGATTACCGACACCCTACTCGTGAATGCGTACGCGACCGGCGAGGACCAATTCCAAAATGTACTTGACCGAGACGGACCGCGAGACGCTGCTGGACCTTGTTCAACATTCTCCACGACGCGAAGGCAGGCGATCGCGTCTCGTAGAAAACGTTTTTTGCGCGGCAAGTCGCCAAGAAGGAACTGTCGCCTGAGGAAGTCTACGAATCCATCGGCAAGCTGCAAATTGTGAACATCACGCTGGATCGGGGTTCGGACGATCCTCAGGCGATATTTGAGAGCCTGCATTCCACCGGTATGGATTTGACGGATTCTGATTTGATCCGGAACTACATGTTGATGGGATTGAAGCCCGAGATCCAGGCGGATGTCTATGACAATGTGTGGCGCCCCACGGAACTGCTTTTTGACTACGACCACCAGAGCGAGGTCATGGATAACTTCTTCCGCGACTACCTCACGATGAAGCTCGGGCGCATCCCGCGTAAAAATGAGGTGTATCAGGAGTTCAAGGAGTATCACCGGGAGTGCGGCATGGATATCCGGGAGCTGTGCCAAGACATTAACCGCAGCGCCAAGCACTACACCAATATGTATTTTGGCACGAGCACTGACGCCGCGTTGAAGTCGCTGTACGACGATATGAAGGCTATTCGCATGGATGTCGCCTATCCCTTTCTGCTGAAAATCCACGATGACTACGACCACGGATCGATGAACCTGGACGAACTACGCCAAGTCGTGAGGTCCTACGTGAGCTATGTCCTCCGCCGCGCGGTGTGTGACATCCCGACGAACTCATTGAACAAGACCTTTGCGACGATGAAGAATAATATTCACGCGGATGATTATCTCAACTCGGTCAAAGCCGCCTTCGTCCTCCAGGACTCCTATAAGGAGTTCCCGGGTGACGAGCGGTTCCTCACCACCTTCCTCTCCCGAGATATCTACAACACGAATCGGTGCCGATACATCTTGGGCCGGCTCGAGAATTGGGATAACAGGGCCGTTGTAGCTTTAGAGAACCTGACCACGAACACATCATTCCGCAAAACTCACAGTTATCGGCCAGTTGGAAAGCGGCATTGGGTAGCAATTGGCGCGAGGTGCAAGAGAAGTACCTCCACACCATTGGGAACCTCACGTTGACGGCGTACAACGCCGAAATGAGCGATTCCGCCTTCGCCGACAAACTCGATATTGACGGGGGGTTCCGGCAAAGCGCAAGTGACGGCGCGAGCTGCACAACTTGGTGAAATTGCGACAAAGGTCTGGCCGTATCCGACGCTCACGGAAAGTGAACTCGCCCCGTATCGCAAGCATCGCAAGCAGGATGAGGCCGCGCCGCAATATTCGCTGGAAAGCTACGACCAGTTGAACGCCCACACCCGCATGCTGTTCAAGAAGCTCAATACCCGGATCCTCAACCTCGGGACCTTCGTCACGCGGGAATTTAGGAAGCTCTACATCGCCTACAAAGCGGACACTAACTTTGTGGATGTCGTCATCCAGAAAGCGCGTCTCCGTCTGTCGGTCAATATGAAATACGGCGACGTTATTGACCCCAAGGGGATATGTAAGGATGTCACCGCCGTTGGTCGGTAGGGCAACGGCGACGTCGAGGTAATCTTAGAGAGCCTAGATAATTTGGATGACGTGATGGCCATCATTGAGCAGGCGTTCCAATTACAGAGTATTGAATGATGTGTAGTCTCACTCAGCCTGAGAGGACAAGGATACAGTGGTGCGCTGGCGTCAATCGCTGCGGTGCATGTGGGGCGGCGCGCGAATACCAAGCCCGACAACCGGACGAAATGATTGATAGCCTCAATACAATCCCGATAACCATGGTTGGGGCGATGGCACGGATAGGAAGGTGACCTATGGCGTGGTTTCGCAAATCCCTTGAATCGATGAGGCCCGAGCTTCTGCGGGATAGATTGCCGTCGGACATTCACGACTTGCTAGGGGAGATCATCGACAGAAACGTGTCGGCGTTGACCACATCCTTAATGACAACGGGAATCGTGAGCTTCGGCCGCATGAAAATTTTCGCGGACTGGCGCGAAATTTTCCAAGAGGACATGTCGAAGCAGAGCAAGAGGCCATGGCAGCGTATTCGGACCGCCCTTTTGTACTCCTCTGTGACCCCGGCCAACCGAATCGAACTATTCCGGATTGCGGCATTGACCGTTCGATACATCGGAGCGCCATTATTTTATGGCTGGTGGAATCGAGGACGGAGGTTTTGCTCTTCGTACCCGCTTATCTGGCTTATTGGCCAGAACCACCGACATACCCGTTGTTGTAGTATCAGCACCTTGCCGAAGTGTTAGAGAACCATACCGGAAGAGTGGCTGTGATATCGTTACCCATAGGATAGCACGCCGCAGGGACGAGTCAGATTCGTGGAGGTCGTGGCCATGAATGACCGGAAAGCTCCTAACCGGAATTGTCGCGGATACCGTATTGCTGGTTGACCTTCACGAACGTGATTTGTGACCAGAATGATCAGAATGCCATCCGGTTTTACTTCACGATGGATCCCCCGTACCTCATCCCACCACCAGCGTGCAAAGGCTCGAAGCCTATTTTTGGCGCATCACGGTAACGGATGATGTGGGGGCGAACCATGAAGAGCCGGGCGCAGCCACAGGTACCGTCGACGGGGATCATACGGTGTCGCGGCCGGTTCCCGTCGACGCTGCCGAGCTGGCGGTTGTCGTCGAACCCAATTGCACGCGCAACGTACCTTGCTACCGGTTCACCATTCCCACGGCGGCCATTCTGCGCATGGAGTCCCCTCGGACCATCAGGGGATTCCACGCGGCGAGTGTGCGAGGCCGGCGTCAGCCACCCCCTTAGGGCGACGACGGACATCAATAATCCGCCCGTTCCGAAGGATGGCACCGCCTCCACTTGTTTGACATTGCTACGAATTTCACGTGTCCGTGGACTTGACACAAGGCTTCCTAACGAGCAACGTCATGGAGAACGCACGGGGGCGAGAGTCCCGCAGGGTGCCACTGAAGATGTCGAACGGTTGTGTTTGGCC
Source organism: Sulfobacillus acidophilus (assembly GCA_003023745.1). Classification (GTDB taxonomy): domain Bacteria; phylum Bacillota; class Sulfobacillia; order Sulfobacillales; family Sulfobacillaceae; genus Sulfobacillus_B; species Sulfobacillus_B acidophilus_A. Next base: position 4,639 of record PXYV01000100.1, read on the forward strand.
GTCCCAGTGCCGGGATGCTATACTACGATCAAGTGGAGGTGGCTTTCATGGCGGTCGAACGCGAAGAGATTCAACGCCTCATCGAAACGATCCCCCCTGAACGCTTGCCCATGCTCGACCGTATCGTACGCTGGCTAGCCAGTGAGGGCGGTGGGCGAGAACTGATTTGGGATCCAGACGAAGTCGCCTTGATCCGCGACATCGCTGCGCAGGGAAACAACGAGCGGTTTTTCGGCGCCGACGAGGCCGACAGCTACCTCAGGTATTTGGTCGGCCACGATGAGACGATGCCGGAACGCTAATGTCGCGCATCCGATTTGCTCGGCGTGCTCTGCAGGATTTGTGGGACTACGACCGCTGGCGCGGCTACCCCAATCAGGGGTGGGATCCGGTCGCCATCGCGTTGCGCCGGACGATCAGCGTCTATCTCGAACGCTTTCCAACGTACGATGATTTGCCCTTTCGCGCCCTTACGATCTGGGATGAGCCAAATGGACGCCTGATGGACATCGAGCTGAAGCGGGTCCTCATCGCCTTTCGCGGAAAAAAGTTCCGTGTGTACGTGGGACCAGGCGTGGCTCCTGCGGAGCTTTTAGTTTGGCGTATTCGTCATCCCCGACAACGTCCCATTGAAGAGTAGTCCGGGAGGGCTCGATGTGTGGGCCGCGGGGTCCCC
>PXYV01000101.1:0-2817 GCA_003023745.1 Sulfobacillus acidophilus
CATCTCCGTCTAAGAGAATGGGTTTCCTTCTGACTTCGCGACGGCAGGGTCAAATTCCTTTACGTCTACACAATAAATTCAAAAGTTAGCGCCTATGGGGGCTTGTCCCCGCTGCGCGAGCAGTAGGGATAAAAAGGCGGGCAACAGCGCGACCCCACAGGGATTAAAGGCCGTCACCATCCCGGCCGACAACGCCAGCGCCCATCCCATGGGCTCGCCTCCTTGTTCAATACGGATTCTGGGAAATTATCCCTGTCTGGGTAATGATTAGCTCCCGGAGCAGGGGCGGTCTGCCCCTGCTCCGGGAGCCGGCGGTCTACTCGGCGACGCGTTCGGCGGGATAGCCGCCGGTGGTCAGCGCCGCGAAGAGCGCGTGCTCATCCACTTGCTCACGATCCACCACCACGGCCACGCGGTGCTGGGCAAAATCGGCCTGGACCTCGCGAATGCCGGGTTGGCCTTGCAGAATCCTCGTCACGGAGGATGCACACCCGCCTCAGGACATCTCCGGGATATCCAGCGTCCACTGTTCCATCATGATCGTCTCTCCTCTCGCAGGGTGTCCGTAGCGGGCTTACGCCACGGTGTAGCCGGCCGCGGTCACGGCCGCCTTGAGGTCGTCCTCCGACGCTTGCGCGGGGTCGTAGGTCACCTCGGCGCGCTCGGTTTCGAGCGTCACCTTGGCGACTTTGACCCCCGCGACCCCTTTCAGGGCCTCGGTGACCGTGTTGACGCAATGCCCGCAGGTCATGCCCGTCACGCTCAATGTGGTGCGTTCCATGCAGATATCCTCCTTGTCGACATTTTTAAGAGCAACGAGTTGGTGACCACGGTGACGGAGCTGAATGCCATGGCGGCGCCGGCAATCATGGGCGACAACACACCGAACGCCGCCAGCGGAATCATCAACACGTTGTAAAACAGCGCCCAGAAGAGGTTCTGCCGCACCTTGCCGATGGTTTTTTGCCCCACCGCCAAGGCTTGGAGCACCGCACCCACTTCTGAGCGCATGAGGGTGACTTCGGCGGTTTCGGTGGCGACATCGCTGCCGCTCGCCACCGCCATCCCCACCGAGGCCCGCGCCAGCGCCGGGGCATCATTAATCCCATCCCCGACCATCGCCACCGACCGGCCCTGCTCTTCGGCCGACGCGATAAAGGCCGCCTTGTCATGCGGGGAAAGCTCCGCGCGCACGTCGGCAATACCCACCTCGTGGGCCACCCGCTCGGCGGTCGCTTGCCGGTCGCCCGTCAACATCACGGTGCGGATGCCGCGCGCGGCCAAGGCGGCAATCGTGGTCCGCGCATCGGCCCGAATCCGGTCCGCGATGACCAGGGCGCCGAGCACCGTGTCGTGCTGGGCCAGCCAGACCACCGTCCGGCCCGCGTGCGCGTCCGCCTCCAGCGGGGCAGCCAAGCCCTCGGGGACCGAGATCCCATAGGCGGCCAGCAGCTTCCCATTGCCCAGGACGACGGTCTCCCCATCCAGAAATCCGACCATGCCCTGGCCTTCCTCCATATACACATCCGCCAGCGCGACCGGCTCGACCCCGTCCGCGGCCCGGACAATGGCGCGCGCCAAGGGATGGGAGGACGCCCGTTCCAGGGCGGCGGCCAGGCCCAGCATGCGCGCTTCCGACACGGTCCCGTGAGGGACAATCCGCTCGACGTCCGGATGGCCTTCGGTAATGGTGCCGGTCTTATCGAGGGCCACCAGATCCACTTTGGCCACCCGCTCCAGCGCCTCGCCGTTGCGGAAGAGCACGCCCAGCCGCGCCCCAATCCCACTGCCGACCATCACCGCCGTCGGGGTCGCGAGGCCCAACGAGCACGGACACGCCACCACTAAGACGGCCACCGCCCGCAGCAGCGCCGCCCGATAGTCCCCGGTGACGACGCCGGTGCCGACGAACGTGACCACGGCGATGCCGAGCACAAGGGGCACGAACACATTCGCCACGCGATCGGCAAACTGCTGAATGGGAGCCTTCGCCGCCTGGGCCTCTTCCACCGCCTCCACGATATGGGCCAACACGGTATCGCGCCCGACGCGGGTCGCCGCCATCTGAAAGGCCCGATCGCCGCGATGCACCGTTCCCGCCGAGACGGTCTGGGCCGCCGTCTTGGTCTGCAGGTCGGGTTCCCCGGTCAGCATGGATTCATCGACCAGGCCCTGCCCGCGGACGACCTGGCCATCCACGGGGATGTGATCGCCAGGGCGAATCTCGAGGATTTGTCCCACCGTGACGGCCTCGACCGGCACCTCCGTCACGTGCCCCGCGGGGTCCACGACCCGCGTGGTTTTGGGCCGCAGCGCCAGCAATTGGCGAATCGCTTCGGACGTTTTGCCTTTGGCCACCGCCTCAAGATACTTGCCCACCAGAATCAGCGTAATCACCGTGGCCGCGGTATCAAAATAGAGCGGGGCGTGGGCGAATACGCCATAGACGGACACCCCCCAGGCCGCCAGCGTGCCGGTCGCCACCAGCACATCCATGTTGGCGTTGCCGTGCCGTACATTGAGCCAGGCCCGTCGGGTAAAGGAATACCCGGGCCCCCACTGCACCACCGTAGCCGATACGAATTGCATCCAGGGGTTGGTGAACCAGAGCGGCCCGACGCCGAAAAACATCCGCCCCATCGCGGCCCACAGCGGGAGCGTAAAGAGGACGGACAGCGCCAGGCGCCGCTGCGCCTCGCGCGCCTCCTGCGCCCGCACATCCACAACCGCGCCGTCGTCCAGCAGCGACGGGGACAACCCCGCCTGGCGCAGGGCGTCGAGGACGGCCCCCACCTCCCCCACACCCCGGATCCACTC
>PXYV01000101.1:2822-8111 GCA_003023745.1 Sulfobacillus acidophilus
GCCCGCTCGGCGCGATCCCGCACCGGGGTTTCTTCCAATCCGGGCACCGCCAACACCCGGCTCTCCGTGCGCACGGCATAGCCCGCTTGCGCGACCGCGTGTACAAACGCGTCGGTGCCGACCGTCGTCGGGTCAAAGGTCACCCGCGCTTTTTCCAACGCCAGATTGACATTGGCCGTCTCGACGCCAGGCACTTTTTGAAGCGCTTTTTCCACATGGGCGACGCAGCTCGCACAGGTCATGCCCGCAATTTCCAGTTGCATGTCACGCGTACCCTGATCGGTCGGCGGTGCTTGGACTGGTATAGCGTCTGCCACGAGTCGATCCCTCCGTTATCGTCGAATGACTTTCCGCACGACGGCGATGAGGTCTTCAATGCTCTCATCGCCCTGATGCTGTTCAATAGCGTCTCTCACGCACCCATTGATGTGGGAGCGGAGCAAGATGAGCGAGACTTCATCCGTCGCGGCGGTCATGGCCGCCACTTGCTGCAAAATGTCGGGACAATACCGGCCGTCGTCCACCATGCGCATAATCCCTTTGACCTGGCCCTCAATGCGCTTCAGCCGCGCCATCAAGTTCTCCTTATCGTGCTCATACTGGTACACGTTAATCGCCCCTTACTGATACTCCCTACCGGTATTATGATGACACCGGATCGCCGGTGTCAAGGGGCACCATGCGGATGGCATGGCTTATCGCGTGGCGGCCCGCCCCTGCCTCATCGCGTCCGGCCAACGCGGGTTGCCCGCACCCGGTTATGCGGGTCTACACTTGTCCCCCCCATCCGCCATCCGATGACCGCCCGGGTCCCAACCGGCACGGAAGCGGGGCGGTGGCCCACCGCGGATGGTTTCGGGACGTTTATTTTATTTATCATGATTGACCTCCAGGGTGTCCCGGGTTTGTGTCCAATTGAGCCCGGTTTCTTGGTGACAGGACGATCAGGCGTTCCAAGAACAATACCGAGGCGCTGAATGTGGCTATCGGTGCCGAGGCTGGTTGGGGTCCAGGCGGTTGTCTCTGCTCGGGCCCTCATGAGCCGCTGCGCCACGCTCTAAGTCCCGGTACTCGTTCGGTTTTCCAGCTTGCCAAACCGGGGTCGGCTGGCGGCCGCACGGTGGTGTCAACGGCTTCAGCAAAACCTTCAGGGCTCAGTGCTTGGGCACTGAGCGACCGTACTATCAACAGGGTTCGCGCCAACACGGGGGTGCCTCGATGTGCCGACCTGATGGGCGCGTGACGGACCTCCGCCACTGTAGCGCACGCACGATCCGGTGGCGACCTCCCGCGTCCCTACACCGCCCACCGAAGGCGGACCTGGTGGACGTCCAATCGATCCGCCGTGTGTCTCCGTTGGCCCAAGAAGTCGCGCACTACATCCGCTTCGATCACCATACACGCTATCACCAGACACGGCATGACCTGGCCCCGGTGGCATACCGGCACCACATCATGCCGTCGGCGTAATCCTTTTTCGCGTGTGTCGACCAACCGGGGTTCACGTCCACAAGGGCTTGTTCTCATCGTGAAGGGTCAAAAAATACAGTGGAACCGGATCCAGCCCCTGGGCTGTGTGCCACCACCGAACAGGCACGGCCGCTTGGATCCCCGCCATCTTTCTGGGCGCGGGCTCCCCGATCCCTGCCTCGTGCGGTAAAAAAAGGGGCGACCACCGGATCGCCCCGCCTATAGCCAACATGTGGATCGTAGGTCTAATCTATTGGACGGCCACCATCGCCCGGCACTCGTCAGCACATGTCCGACACGCCTGTGCACAACGTTGGCAGTGGTCGTCCTGGAACCGGGCACACTCGGTCGCACACGCGTCACAGATGGTGGCGCACAGTTCACCGACCGCGTCCGCATACGCACTGCCCCGGGCCATATATTGCGTCGCCAAGAGGCAGATATCGGCACAATCCCTCAACAGTTGAAGACACTTGGTGCGTGCTTGGACATCGGGTTCATGCAGACAGGCTGTGGCACAATGTTCACATTCCACCGCACAGTCTTGGCAAGCTTCGATACACGATGCGTATTTTTCGTGTGACAAAAAAGACTCCCCCTTGTGGTTGATCCCCCCTATCCTGTCCTGGAACCCATGACGCCACTCTCCCACATGTTGCCACGCCAGGGGCGGCCTCCTCGGGGGAAACGATAGGCGGCGGTTTGGGCAATCTATCGGTGACGGCGAACGCCGCCGGAAGGTGGGGAGAATTTCCGACTCCGAAGGAGGAGCGAGGCCGCATGCCGTACATCATTGGCACCCTGATCACCATCGGACTGTTCCTTCTCTTGGTGGACAAACGCCGCATCCGGGAGTTCTACCCGACGTATCTGTTCATGATCGGGTTGGGGCATATCGGGGATTTTGTGTTCGTATACCAGTTGAAATTATACGACTACACAGACCCTCTGATGCCCCGGCATCTCATCATGCTCTTGATCGCAATCGGGGGTTATGGACCACTGGCGGTACTTTATATTCAATTCGTGCAAAAGTATAATGTCTGGGTGTTTAGGGGAGTATCGGCTGGCGTCATGGCCCTGATCGAATGGGTCTTTTTCGGGCGGACCGGTGAACTCACCTATTATCGATGGCATCTGCTCGTATCCTTTGTCTCCTACGTCGGGTTGGCCGTGTTCACGTATGGGCAGTATCGCTGGTATACCCCCCCGGCCCAATACCGGCCGACCCCATGACGCGCCAGACGACTAGCAACGCCACCGTGGAACGGTCTACCATCACCACCTGGAAAAGCCTTCGTCGTTGGGGCAGGGTGTTGGATGAACGGGTCGCCCTGGGTGCCAAGCGACGTCCACCACCGTCATCCAATCCTTTGACAACGGAGCATCAGTCGTCAGGGCGCTCGGTGTTCAACAGATGGTGGACCACGTCCTCAAACTCCTGTTTCGTGATAAGCCCCTGCGCGTAGCGTTCGCGGGCGAGGGCCAACGGGTCGGCGGCCGGGCGATGGCGCCTGTCCGGCAGTAGTTTCGCCAACCCGTAACGCCGCACCACCCAACCCAGCCCTGCGAGCATCACCACACCCCAAAGTAGGAAGGCCCATCCCCCACCCCCGCCCATCATCATTGGCATCGGTTTGCCCCCTCCTCCGCTCTCGCAGCCCGCGTCGCGCGGCCCACGTCATTCCGTGCTGGGGACCCCGCCCTCACCGTCGGCCATAGGGTATCCCGGCGGGAACCGCGGTACTCAATACGACTGGCACCCGGCGGGCGACGATGGCCCGGATTTATCGGGTGGACTCCGAAGTATCCGCCAGTCGGCCGCCGATTCTCCCAGGCCCCCCACTCTCTCGATTGTACCCGGTATCCCGTGGCGTGACGCCGTCCACCCGCCCGTCATTCGCGGGCCATTGGACCCTAGACCGTCCCGATAGTCGATGCCATCTCGGTCCATGAATCGAGTCACCTCAAGGTTAATCCCAGAATATGGTACTCTCGGAGGTGCATTCATGATGACGACGCGCTTTACCCGCTTTTTGTACCCGGCCGTGGCCACACCCAACACCACACGCATCGCGGCTGTCGATGACATTGGCACGGCCGTCGCGCTGAGTCGATTTGGCTGGCTGCATGGCAGCAATGCGGTCATTCTGGCTCCGGTGAATCAGCCGGCGCTGGATGCGGCCGCATTCACCCTGGTGCATTTCCCCATCGATGCGCCGATTCTACTCAATCCCCTGGGAACGCTGGATCCCCGCGTCGCGGAGGAAATCCAGCGCTTGATGCCCGCCGGGGTGGATGCCCCGGCGCAGGTTCTGTTGGTGGGTCCCTTTGCCCCTGCCGTATCCCTGGCCATCCAAGCCTTAGGCTTTACCACGGACACGATCGGATCCGCGGATCCCATCAGCACCGCGGTCGCCACCGCAACCCTACGCCGTGCCGTCGAACCGGGGGTTCGCAACGTGACCCTGATTTCGCTGGAGGATCTCGTCTGGGGTCTGCCCGCCACGGCCTGGGCTGCGCATTTTGGAGACCCGGTCTTGTTTGTGCATGCGCAGAGTATCCCGGCCCCCACGGCCACGTATCTCTCGACCTTTGAACCTAATGCCTATTTGATGGGCCCACCGGTGGTCATCAGCCGCACGGTCCTGGACCAGGTCCGCGACCTGACCCATGGGGTCGGATACGTGGCGCGCATTACCGGGTTCTCGCCCGCCGAGGTGGCCGCCCACTACGCCCGATTTTTTGCCCCCACCGAATCGGTCTATGGCTGGGCTCGCTGGAGTCCGGATGACGGGCAGGCCTTCACCTTTGTCAGCAGCGCCGGCGGTGCCCTCGATTTAGTCCCGGTCGCGGGGGCGACGCTGTCGCACCGCGGGAAACACACGCCCGTGCTCTATGTGGCGCACGACGAGGTGCCGCCGGCGACCGAAACGTACGTCATGTCGGTCAACCCGGGGCCCTTTCAAGGCGTGCAGGAGGCGCCCCCGTTTATGCATGGCTTTATCCTTGGGAATGAGGGCGTCGTGTCGGTTCCGGTGCAGATCGCATTAGACACGCTGCTCACGCGGGGGGCGCATGTGATGGGAGGGAGTGCCCCCACCGCCGTCGACATGCGGACGCACCACTAACCCCGCTTGGCCTGGCGCGCCAAGCGATAGAGGGTGGCGCGGCTGACATGCGTCACCGCGCAAATATCGTTCACGGTCAGATGATTCGTGTCTCGCGCGGCTAAGAGTTCCAGCGCATGGGCCAACCCTTTGTGATGCACGGTATAGGTCCGGGGCCGTCCCTTGTAGACGCCCCGCGCCTTCGCCGCGGCAATGCCTTCGATTTGGCGCTCGTTGATCAGATCCGCTTCGAATTCGGCAATCCCGGCCAACATCGTAATCAGGAGCTTGCCAATCGCGGTGGAGGTATCCACCACATCGCCGCCCATATTCAGCACGACAAGGGAGACTCCCCGCTCTGTCAATGTGGCCATCGTGTTGAGGGCATCTTGGGTACTCCGGGCAAAGCGGTCCAGTTTCGTGACCACGACCGTGTCGCCGGTGGTGACGCGATCCAGGAGCGCGGTAAATTGGGCGCGATTGCGTAGCGAGCGCCCGGACAGTTTTTCTTGAAAGATTTTCTGGCAACCGTAAACCGTGAGTTGTGCGACTTGCGCGTCCAAACTTTGCGTGGTCGAACTGACCCGGGCATAGCCGTAAATCATGCGTTTTCGCTCCCGTTTCGGTACGATTAATGAGACAAGCATACGATACGCCAGAAACGGCGACAACCCGTGCCTTGGAAGGTGTCTCAACGGGGTGTACCCAT
>PXYV01000102.1 GCA_003023745.1 Sulfobacillus acidophilus
CCGGATGCGCCCGAGCGCCATGCTCAGCATCACAAGTAGCGCCAATCCACAGCGGGCGCGCATCTTAGCTATCCCGCGAATCGTATGTAATTCGAATCCAAACGAGACATCTAACCGACTATTGACTCGCTCCACGGCCGTGCGATGGGCGTATTCGCGCTCCCATGTATCACTGCTGCGATCCATCGGAGTAAAGACCCGCCGATCGGTCTCCAAGGAAATTCGGATGCCTTGGGCGACCGGACAGGTGTCTTGAGCATCACAGGTAATGCCCGCAAACTTCGCGGGACACCGTTTTTTCAGGGTGTCTCGGTCAGCTTCAAAGCCCCCGTTGGCCATCCGATGCACTGCGCCTGTCTCGGGATGGTGGCAAAAGACGTCCCCCCGATAATTGTAGGTGACGGTGTCGTGTCCCGGGAGCATCCGGGTAGGATCGCCATCCTTCCACATGTTCCGAATATCGATGACGGGCTTAATTCCGTAATCGTCCCATAAGCTCCGGACTAATTTGGTATCGTCATACCCCCGGTCCCCCATCAAAACCCGCGCTGCTTGCAGCGCGAGGGGATGCTTCGACTGGAGCTGCGCTAACAACTTTGGGGCTTCGGTGATGTCGGCCGTAGAGGCTTTGGTGACAGTCCAAGCGACCGGCAACTCGTAGGTCGCATCGACCAGGAGATGAATCTTATAGCCAAACCAGGCCGTGACCTTCTCCCACGCCTTGCCCTTGGCATCGACTCCTCGGTAGGTCTTCTTGCCCCAATCCGCATCCGTATCACGACGCCCATCGGGCGTCGTGTCGTCGGATCGCCGCTTAGCAAATGAATCGATCGCCTTACTATCGATCGCCAATCGTTCGCCAAAGTCGGGCAAGACCTGCTGGAGGTCATCGATGACGTGGTGAATCATCGTGTCAAGATCCTCAAGGTGTTCTAGAATGCGGTGCAAAAATCGCGTATACGCCCATGCCGACGGAGCCACACTGCCCAGCCCCACCATTTCACGCAATTGCCCGTTGCGGTTGAGTTCCCGCCGCAGGCTTTCGATCGTGGGATGTTGAAAAACGATCCCCGCCAGCACGGAGTTCCACATCGCCCGAATGGGATAATCGTTCCGACCGCGTCCGCGGTCGTGCTCTAAGATGCGCATCAACGATTCATCGGGAATGGTTTCGAGCACCAACTGCAAGCGCTCCAAGTCGCCTAACGGTTGCAGATCTTCCCAGGAAAACAACTTTGGTTGTGGTATAATGGCCATAACGGGCACGCTCCTATGAAATTGATTGGGTTGATACCTCAATTTTACCAGAGCAGGCCCGTTTTTGGCGTCATTTTGCCGTTTTTTTATCATCGACATCCATGGGGTCAAATTCCGTCCAGGGCGACGGCCGCTTCCTTCAATCCCGCATGCCTTCGTCGAGTTCTGGGGTAAAGTTTCTTGGCGGGCATTCTCAACGCCAGTCACGGTGCGGTCCCTAGAACAGCGCAAAAAGCTCATGGGGACGCTGAGTAGTTACGTGTGATGTATGTTACGCTTGCCAAATAAGGACGGCCGGGCACCCAGACCCGTGGGGACTGGTCGTTGTCGGCGTAGAGGTCATGCGTCGTCACCACTGGATTAACGGTGCAATGTGGAATACGCGGGAGGGAAACACGCAACAGGACTGACGCAATCTGTCCCAGTTCCGGCATGGGTTGGGGGGCCGTGCGTCCTCCCTGGGTTAAAATTCAGCGATATGGCCCGCTTTTACGACAATTCGCACAGTACGCGGAATGCCCTTTGATATACGGAATGCCCTTTGATATAATGATGTCTCAGAAAGGGGAATGATGATGCCGCTATTCAACAACAATGCGCAAATCACGTCCATGGATGACGTCGAGCAAGAACTACAGACCATGCAGCACGAACACGGGGCGGCGACGAGCAATTTGACCGCGATGGATTTTTGGCTGGTGACGGATGCGGGGTATAAGCCCCTGGGTTTCGTGTTAGGCAATTCGGTGATGAGCATGGGCGTATCTGGGGGCATTGCGACGGCTTTCAAAGGTCTGCAGCGGGGTGAATTGAAGACCTTGACGCAATTAATGTACGCGGCGCGCGAGTTATCACTGCAGCGTATGAAGGTCGAAGCGGATGCCTTGGACGCCGATTCGGTGATCAATGTCCAAATTGAGATTATCCCGCGCTCGGAAGAAATCATGGAAGTCGTCGCCACTGGGACCGCCGTCAAGAAGATTGCCGAGCCTTCCAGTCGGGGGGTCACGCTTCAAGTCAAATAACTCAGGGAACACGGCAGCCCGTGCGGTGCCCTTCCGAGGCAGAACAGGCATCGTGGTAGACGTCAGGGCATTCCCCGCCACGCAGTTACCACCAGCATGGCAGAGTTTATCGCCTGTCTCAAGCGGGAGCCATGCCCGTCGGTTTGTGAGCCTAGAATTTCACAGAGCCCCCGCTATCCCCAAAATGCCTTGAAGAGATGGAGCTGCCGCTGGATGACTGGAATGAAGATAGCGGCTGGAAAGTCAAGAAGACGCTTTTACGTCCTGAGGCCGGATCAAGACGGTTGGGCAGCGACGAACCGACAGAGAGTCGATCGCACGAGGGTGAAGCCAAGGGAGCCTGAATGGAGGATGTGATGAGAATGATGCCATTTCGCCCACCAACTGAGCATTATGATGAACGCCTCAAAGACATTGATGAGAAAATTTCTGCGCTTATATCCGAGCGCTATGCGATCTCCGAAGGGAACCCAGGAATCCCCCGATCCGAAAATCTGAAAGACTGGGCGGATAAGTACGATACGCCGTTGATCGTGTTGCAGCACTTGTTTGCCTTTCTTCATCGTCGGCCGGATTCCCGGGAACGGGTTCAACCGGACCAATTTCTGCGATTCGTTCCCGTGATGGCAACCGCGCAGCACAACGATATCCTCGTCATGGTTCCCTATATTCGCCAGCATAATAATTGCAGCTTAGTGGCGGTAGAACTTGAAGGAACCAATTTGAACGGTGGGGCCTTTCACCACCTTGATATCAAGCTCTCCATCGACGGTTACGACGCGATGCCCGACAGCGGACAGAGCAACGACCGCCATGCCAATCAGAACTTCATTGTCACGCCTCCCATTCCGGATGACGAAATTCCGCGCTTGAACATGACTGTCGAGTACGAGTCCCGTCCATTTCGACACATGGAGGAGGAAACCCGCCTTCCTATCCCGCCCACAACCGTTCGCTTTAGTCCGTCAGACCCGAAGGCGATCCGATGACCACTGCCTGGCCGCGCGTGTGGACCGCGCTCGACGAGTGGTATTCGCCGGAGAAATGGACGTTGGAGACAGCCCAGGCGGTCGGCGTGGCCGAGCGGCGGTATGACATCTGGCTTCATTGGCACGACCACTGCGTGATGATTCGAGACGCCGGGGACGAGAGCCGCAACTGGTGTCCCCTCTGCCCGGATTCCTGGGGGGATATCGGTTGGCGCTACCAAGTGCCGCCAGAAGGTCGTCCGTTTCACGATATATCGGAAGCCCAGTCGCACCTCGAAGCCTTGATTCGCAGTCGCCCCAGGGGAAGATGGCTGATGAGCCCGCAATTGGAGGACGAGCTTCCCATCCGCTCTCAGACCAGGCTAGTCCGTGGCGTCGGCCACTCGGCCCTGGCCCACTTGATGGAGCAACTTCATCGCCAGGCGTCGGACGACCTTCGCGTCTGTGGCCACCTGAAAGAGAACCGAACGAGATCGGGGGAAATCTTCAACCGCCAATGGTGGGCTGCCGGGGTCGATGTCGAAGGGCCTTGCCCATTCTGCATCATGAAGGTTCCCGCGTACCAGAGCGGGCCCAATAAGAACAGCGGCATGCAACCGGGAAATCCCACGGTCGGCATAGAAAGCGACCAGGCGCTCTGGGATAAGGTGCACGACGTACATGAGCATGGCGTCCACCCGCTGCATCCAGAAGACATCGATTGCCCGGACTGCCGCAGAGTCGCCGAGTGGAGACGAGACCATGGCCCCAAGGAACCCGGTCCCGCCGACCGCGTGGTGTTTTAGCGTTTCTCGGTGGTCCGACGGTTCACGACCCAACAGCGGCCGCGCTTGACCCAGGTCTCCAAAAACAGCTAGCGGCTCGGCGGGATCCTGAATTTCGGTTCCTGCCCAAAACTTGGGGTGGCTTAAAGCACTTACGCCTCCGTTAGTCGATCAAGGACAGCCTGTAGCCAACGGATGCCGAATCGATATTTCCAGCCCGTGTTATTAAGTCTCCGTACATACATCCATGGATAACTCAGGTTGGCTGCGGCAGGTGGAGAAAGAGGCAAAAATGCGGAGATTTAAGTACGGTATATCCCACGTTAGCCCGTATAAATCGAACGCTTTTATGGTCTGAACTCTGTCACCTGAGTTATCCGAGGATGTATGTCTCCGTATGACCGATCAATGCGTGCGTCTACCCCACTTGTCAGTCCGCAGTGTGCGATGTGCCCAACATGTCCTGCAGCCTGTACTGTTGACACCGCACGGAGTGGGTTATAATTGTAATAACACGTCTGAGAGAGGCGCTGACAGTGGGGCGAATGGGTCCGGATGGGAATTTACCAACCATTGGCCCAAGGCCGCGAGATCATCTTGCATTTCTCCCTTCGTGAGGTCAGTCATCAGTCAAAGCACCACCTTGGGTCAGAGCCGTATCAGGACTCCCGCCATCGGTTGATCCGTCTATCGAAAAGCCGCTCCTCGTACATTGGGGTCTGTGTATCATTGGAACCAAAAACCGGAATAAGAGCCTATTCCCCTGGAAATACGATCATAACCGGCTCTTTCTCAAATCCAGTGAGGAAGATT
>PXYV01000103.1 GCA_003023745.1 Sulfobacillus acidophilus
AAAATCACAAGTTAGCCCGCGTTATTGCGGATAGGGGCTTTGGCGAATTTCGCCGCCAACTCGAATACAAGGCCTCCAGGCGCGGTGTCACGGTTGTCGTCGTGAATCGCTGGTATCCCAGTAGTAAAACATGTTCCGCTTGTGGCTACAAAGTGCCGAACATACCGCTCTCCGTACGGGAGTGGACGTGTCCCGAATGTCATACGCATCATGACCGCGACATCAATGCGGCCATCAATTTACGACACGTGGCCGAGAGTTCGGTGAGGGGCTCCTCACCCGTTCCTGCCTGACGGCAGGACTGCTCGGTGACTCGCTTGGGGAGCGCCCTCCGGTGGACGACCGATCCTTGAGACCCTAAGAAGCCGCGACGCGATGAACCAGGAAGGTGGCGACAAATTTGGACAGCAATGATCCAATTTGGATAAGTCCATCAGAACGGTTTTCTATGTCTATATCCATCCAGCGACTGGTATTGTATTACCGGCCGCAGCGGCCGCTTTTAGCAGCGGTTTTGACCTGTGGTCTAGCCGGCACCGCTCTTACGTTGATCTTTCCCCTGCTGGTCCTCCACATTAGCAATACTATGCGGGCCCACGGAGTCTTCACGGCGCTGCCCAGCGGCTCTCGACGGTCCACCATGCGCAGCGGATTGTGGTGCTAACGCCCGACCGCATTGCCGAACAAGGCACCCATAAGGCCTTGTTGGCGCGGGACGACGTGTATGCGCGTCTCTACGCCCATCAATGAGTTGTGCTATGAGGTCACGGAATCGAACCACTCGTCGCCGCAAGGGTGTGGGGGTATGGGCTCCTGCGCCTCGCACGGGAGAAAATTCCAATGAGGAGTGTGCCACCCGATGGATATTGATGTCGCGCTGGTTCGTCGATTAGTCGACCAGCAGTTTCCCCAATGGAGGACGTTACCCATTCGGCCAATCGAACCGGGTGGCTGGGACAACCGCTCCTTTCGTCTGGGAACGGAGCTCACGGTCCGGCTGCCCAGCCACGCCGCCTACGCCGCACAAGTGATGAAAGAGCAGCGATGGCTTCCGGAGTTGGCCGGTCGCCTACCTGTGGCCATTCCGACGCCGGTAGCGGAGGGCAGGCCGTCCGATGGATACCCCTGGGCGTGGTCCGTCTATCGGTGGATTGACGGGGAAACCGCGCACGTAGCCCGCATTCGCGATCGTCAGGCCTTCGCAGCTGAGGTGGCTTACTTCCTGATCGCGTTGCAGAAGGCCGATGCTGTAGGCGGCCCGGTGCCTGGACCTCATAATTTCTATCGGGGCGGCCACATCCGTGTTTATGACCAGGAAACTCGGCAAGCGGTCAGGGAACTCGATGGTCGGATCGACGCCGAAGCCGCGACGGCGGTCTGGGAAGCTGCGTGTGATGGAGACTGGGGCGCTTCGCCGGTATGGGTGCATGGGGACATGCACCCGTCGAACCTGTTAGTGCGGGATGGCCGCCTCAGCGCAGTCATCGACTTTGGGTGTTTGGGAGTGGGCGACCCCGCGTGCGACGTGGCCATCGCGTGGACGTTCTTCTCGGCTGCGAGCCGAGAGGAGTTCCGCCGGTGTCTGGCGGCGGATGAAGGGACGTGGGCGCGCGCTCGGGGATGGGCCCTGTGGAAAGCACTAATCACCATGGCCGACCCGGACACCGACGCACCCAAGCGAACAGAAGCTTGGCACTTGTTTGACGAGGTCATGAACGAATTCAAGCACCGGTAGTCTGGTTCCCCTGAATGGTGCGCCTGCACGGTGCGCACTATTATGACGTCAACCAGTTATCTTGGTTGACCTCATTTTCATGAGCCAACAATGCAAGCGGTCAGGTGGGACGGTCCATGGCTGGGGCATCGAGCCCGCGTAGACGAGGACACGTTCGGGCCAAAGCGGCGCGGCACTTCTCTCTGGAATTCCAGCCCTGCCGGGAACGTGGTCGCGGCTGACTGCTTAGGCATTAATGGGGGCAAATCTGCAGTTAGCCCAGTGTGGTTCATGAGAGATGCTGGCTACCCACTAGGGAAAGGGAAGAGGCTAGGTGATGTCGAGTGATTCCTCGTCTCGGGTTTTTCGGCCGTCGATGGGCGCGTGCTATTATGGAATGAAATGGAGGTGTGGGCATGTCTGCAGGCGTTCCGTGGCCCCCGGCCGGATTCGATGAGCTGTCACCCGAGGAAAAGGTCGATTACGTCCAATCCCTGTGGGATCGTATTACGGCGAGCGAAGACCGGGTTCCGGTGCCCGACTGGCACAAAGAGCTCATTCGGCAACGGCTGGCCGACCCGGATGCCAACCTTCGGGATTGGGATCAGGTTCGGGATCGAATAACCCGCGACTTGCGTCAATCGAAGCCGAAGGCATGAGCCTCCCGGTTCGTTTCAGTGCCGGTGCCTAACATGATGTGGAAGACACGGTGGCGTGGTATGAAGGGCAGCGCCTCGGACTGGGAGAGCGTTTCGTTGCGGCACTCGATCGCTTAATCGACCGTGTCTCCGAAAATCCCCAGCAATTCCCCGTGATTGAAACCGAGGTGCGCCGGTTTCCTTATGCCGTTTACTTTGTTGTATCCTCCGACCACGTTGCGGTCATCGCTGTCTTGCATGTGCGACGATACCCACAAGAGTGGTAGCGTCGACGGTAGAAGAGCCGAAGACTTCCTAATCCTTGATGATCCTTGATGAACTCTCGGGAGCATAAGTGCATCAAGGACTCGGACAGCCTTGGACAGTGGTAAGCTAATTTTGCAGAACGAGCCGGCGGTGTGGTTTGGCCGGACGCCGTCCGCGGGAGGATCCGTCTGATGGGTAAGAAAATGCATGCCGACGAACAGAAGATTACTGTTTCTGCCACCTTTAAACGTCCCAAAGTTGACAGTACTGTCTGGCCCGGCCTTGCTCGTTAGAATGTCCACAGGTTCACTCACTCTGGCGAAAGGAAAAACGTCCGGGTTCTTGAATCAACTTTACTTCCCAAATCCGGGCTGCTGTCAACAACTTTACTTCCGATTTTTCGTCCGATGCGGGGCAGCTAATAACTTTAGTTCCCAAACGGGGAGTGTCAGCAAGTTTACTTCTTAAGTGTCGACAACTTTAGTTCCCTGTACAGTATCCGTCGCGATTATTTCAAGTAAAGTCTGAGACAGAAATGAAATTAGGGGTTGACCGATTGAAGCGGATTGATCGGATCGGGCGCTAGTCGTTCCACAATGGTTGGAAAATCGTAGGTTAGTTGTGGAAGTTTAGGTTCGACCATGGCAGTGGATGCAATAAAGCACGCGGCCCGAAGGCCGCGTTTCAAGTGGTTGTGGCGGAAGCTTGAGCCGGTTCCAACATGAAGACACTATAGTAAGCCTTGGTGAATATTTTGGTGGTGAAGGGTTTTCCGTGATTTGTCACATAGACCGGATTGTATCCCCATGAAGCAGGTTCCGCGACGAAAAACCCTGAAACAAGACCCGTGGGACTAACGAGTACGTCAATTCCAGGGCCGTTAGGGGGGCCGTAGACCGTATAGCCGTGAAAGGTCCCAGGTTCCTTGACGTAGACTTTTAACCGCGGGTTATTTGCCACAAATGTCGCCCAGGACGAAAGCGCTGTTGGCTGTGTTGGCGACATGCTCGGGGTAATCGTCGACGGCGGCACGAAATAGAGATGTTCGCTGTAAAACGCTAGACTGGCATTTAAGACTGACGGAGGCGTTGGTGGATCGTACCAACTATACGTTCCCAAATTCTGTGGAAACATGGATTCCACCGCCGTAATTTGATTGTGTTGATTGGTCATAAATACCATGCCTGGTACTTGGGTGGTCCAGTGATATCCCATGTCGGGGATAAAGGTGGAGACCTCATGATAATCCATCAGGTGTGGATTAAAGGGCCTTACGGCGGCCATCGTTGGCAAGGTCCCCAGCGTAATGGGTTTGGCCACCAGTGCCTGACGCTTGCGCTTCTTTGACGGTTTCGATGCGGCAATGCGCTTGCCCTTTTTGGGGCGTACGGACATCACACTATGCTTGTGTGAAGTGGACCCGGTGTGGTGACGGGCCGACTTTCGGGTCGAACTGGCGGCGCTATTAGGTTTGGGGGAGTGCTTCATGCCTGCGTGTGGGGATGAGCTGCCACTAGCCGATGGATTTGTTGGGGTGTTGCCGCAGGCAGCCAATACACCTGTTAAGGACAGGATTGCGACCATGGTGTTCAATTTTACTCTGGGCATCGGGGTTCTCCCTTCTTAATCCGGTTGAAGTTCAATGTGCCCCGAAATGCCCGAAGTTATGTGGTGTGCCATCGTCGACCGACAATGCCTGTTGGACGGGCGCTAGCCTACGAAGTCGGCGAGCACACACTAATAAGGATAGGGCCGACGCGAGACCGCTACCGGTGACGGCCCCATCTTCTTTGAGCTAGGTAAACCCGGTCCGCTTTGTATAACGTTGGCCGTGGGTGAATCGACACGCCTCTCCGAGTTTGGTAAATGTGTCGGT
>PXYV01000104.1 GCA_003023745.1 Sulfobacillus acidophilus
TCTCCGTCTAAGAGAATGGGTCTCCTTCTGACTTCGCGACGGCAGGGTCAAATTCCTTTACGTCTACACAATAAATTCAAAAGTTAGCGCCTATGGGAGCACGGCCCCCACCTCACGGCCCGAAGCATCCCGCAAGGGGAACACGGCGTACGGCACGCCGCCCCACCGCGCTGTACGAATCCGGTCGTCCGCGCGCAAACGGTCTACCGTGTCAGCGGGCAACGCGCGGTCACGGATCAAATAGCGCCGCACAGCCGGCCAAGCCGCCGGTTGATCGACCATGGGAGTATACGGGCGGCGGCTAGTGTCGCTGGCTTCCGCCGGCGTCACAGGCCGTGGCGTCTCATCCATCCGCAGGCGCGCTTACGCCGACCCCAAGCCCTGGAGCCGTGGTTGCGGCGGGCGGGAGCGAGTGGCCTGCAAGAGTTTCAGCGCTTCGCGACCGGGATCCGGCGAGACTAGGCGGCAGTCAGAGCCGCCCTGGCGACCCCCTGGAGCCAAGGTCCGACAGAAGGGTTTAATCACCAGATTAAGCGGCTCAAACGTCTCATGTATGGCCGGGCGAAGTTTGATCTCTTGCGGGCGCGGATTCTCCACGCCCCGGCCTGACCGTGCTCACCCCAGGGGTGGGGCAGATCTGTTCGGGATGACATCGGGTGAACAACCCTGTCGAAATGGCTGGCGGCCAGCGGAAGGAGCCTACAAGGCCTGCAGTGCGATCACCAAACCTGCGCCTGAGCCAAAAGTTATGGCCAAACTGTCCACTTCTATTTGGCCATACACAAGGCATTTTTGCAGTTTCATAGTGCGGCCAGATAATGTGGCAATTTGGGCATGTACAGTAATCGCGAATATCCTCGTTTTCGTCGTATTTAGGCACATCCACATATTGTGGCATCTAATCACCTCCCCCTTAGAACTTATTTGATCCAAGAACCTAACATGGTTCCACTTAACAGCTTATTTGTAGCTTTGGTGCCCGCATTTCGCCCAACCGTTGTACCAACCCACACCCCAAAGCCGCTCACCCCGGTTCGGTAGCTCCATTGCCGCAAGAGGTGCGGGTCCCGGATGGCCACCACCATCCAGCCAACCATCAACAGCACCAAGAAAATCATCCGCACCGCCGTCTCCATCAGCCCAATGGCCACCGGCCCGAAGCCGCCGATAGGCAGCGTCGCGCGGGCCACGCTGGCCAGCCACGCGGGCGTATGGGCAGCGGTCAGCACTTGTGTCGTGCCCACGAAGCCTTTGAACGCCAAAATCGTCACGGCCTGACTGAGGCTCAGGATGACGAGATTTGTCCACCACGCCGTCCACGTCCCGCCGTCCGCGTTCATCTGTCCCAGGGCCACGATCGGCGCCCCTATGACATGATTACCAATTCCGCCGCCCGAATGGCCATCTGGATGGCGGCAATTAGGAGCAGCACCACCCCAAGGCCCACGGCTCGCGCCAGGCCAACGCTGACTGACGTGAAGTTTGTCAGGTCTTGTACCAGGGTGTTCGTGGCTAGCGCTGCCTGAATCATGGGGCTGGCCGCAATCACTTGGGCCAAATCGAGGCCCCATTGAAACACGGCGGTGGCAAAGAGGCCCGAGACGGCCACGTAGAGAACGGTGCGCAGAATCGCCTTATTGAGCACCGTGCCGTCCAGATCCGCCGTGCCCTCGTTCCACAGAATGTACTGCGTCACGGCAATGTAGGCGATGTAGAGGCCCAAGACCGTCCACGCCACCGCCTCGACGGCTGTTTTGGCCTTCTGCACCCACGGCAGCTGGGTCTGATAGAGCGCGGCGGCGTTCATCAAATTGGCCACGGTGGCGAAGAGCCACACCAAAACCCAATAATCTTGCTGGCGACATACTCGATGCCGCCCAGAATGATCGCATTCATCGGATCTCCCTCCCATCGGTTATATGGTTTTGCCCAAAAAGAAAGCCCGCCCCTTGAGCGGTCCATATCAGACGTGAATTTTAGCGCAATTGGTTCCTCCAAACACCCGCGACAGGACTTAAGGAGCGCGATGGCGAAAGCAAACTATACCACCTTCAAAAAGGATGGAGAGCAGATGTGGACGTTGTTTTTGGACGAATCAGGCGACCATAGTTTAACGAAAATAGACCCACAATATCCGATTTTCGTTCTAGGAGGAATCATCGCTGACGATCAGGCAATCAACCACCAAATTAATCCAGGGATGAAACAATTGAAAAAAGATATCTTTGACTCCGATACCGTTATTTTACACACAGCGGACATTACTCGGAATCGCAAAGATTTCACGATTCTCATGGACTCGACGAAACGACAGGAGTTTTACACCCTTCTGAATCAACTCATGAAGGCTTTAACCTTTCAAGTTGTTGCCTGCGTTATTGATAAACCAAACCATTCCCGTAAATACGCGGAAGCAGCAATAGACCCCTATGTGCTGAGTTTAAATATCCTTGTCGAGCGCTTTTATTACGAAGTAAGGAATCACCAATCCACCGGTACCATTATTGCCGAATCCCGCAACCCCTTCCTCGACGAACAATTAACCCAGGCCTGGAACACTATTCGACGAGACGGAACCCGGTATGTTCGGGGCTCAGACATTCGGAAAACCATTACTTCGTTGAATATCTATCCAAAATTAGCCAACATCGCGGGGTTACAACTCGCCGACCTCGTCGTCAGCCCTATCGGCCGCCATTATTTAGGTAAGAACCCACACGAAGATTACGCTATCATCGAACAAAAATTTCGTCGGGGTCCCCGCAGAGAAATAGATGGGTACGGCTTAATCGTTTTGCCGAAATCATAGGAAAAAGGTGACTCCCGCTACGCAGTAGCCACCACTCCATGTTCCTGTTAGGAACAATAATATATAATCTGTCCCGTTGTCAAGTAATTCTCACCTGCTTTAGATGGAACCAGTCCAGAAGGACAGGAGAATCCAGCGCTAACGTGAATTACACGTCAATGTCACCGTCCTCCGTGAAATCGTTGGGCAGGATTGAACCCAATAATGCTAACCGCGCCACCCCGTATTGCCGACAGATCATCGCGACCTAATCCAAATGCCGAGATAAGGACATTTCCTGCTGCCGCCCATTCATTCGACTCGCCCTCCTCGATTTGCCTTGCGCGGATCCGTCGTCGTTGGCCTCATTATACCCTGCACGAAGCCGAACGCGGCGGAAGACCCCTTGGCCTTCCGCCCCCCGGGTGATCCGTCGTTTAAAACAGATTTGCCGCGAAATGCGCGAGGCCGGCGGCGCCGGTCGCGATGACCGTGCCCACCAAGACCTTCTTCATGGCCTGCAGGTGGTGTGCGTCGGTCGCCGCGTCGCCGCCCGAAAAGTTCCGCATCAACACACGGACTCGCCGGGGGCTGCTAACGTCCGCGGATCCACCTATTTTGAGCGGCCGGGACAGGCCTTACCCGTCGATGCCGATGACCGCCCGACCGCCTCACCAGCGGTTGTCGCGACCAGTACGGTCGCGCCCGGTCAGGAGAAGTGATTCAGATGGCGTTTATTCGCTGGAGTGGCCATTGTGCCCAACGCTTGATGGCCGAGTACCGGGAGGGTCGGAGTCATCAAATCTGTCTGGCGAATCTCCGGGGGGCCTACGCGGTCCCGGTCACGCTTCGGGCGGACATCCGGGAGCGGTATCCGCGGCGCATCATGGATGGGGCCGCCATTGATTATTCGCTCGCGGCGGGACCGCCTGGGCCCGCCCGCTCAGTCCCGAACAGTTCTCCTGATGCGCGGCGGACTTGGGTGGCCTGGTTTATGGTGCCGAGCGAGGCGTGGCCCCGTCAGGCGACGGCCGTGCTCAGCGAGCTCCTGGCGACCGCGCCCGTCTATCACCGCGTCTGGACGCTGGTCCATCCATTCCATACCCTGCTGACCCGTCGCCGGGGCCAGGCCCTCCCCGCCTGGATCTAGGCCGCGGCGACGAGTGGGGTGCCGGAGCTCGTGCGCTTTGAGCCTTTTGCGTAGTGCTAGAGACCGCATGCTGATTGGGATTGACGCTAGGGCTGAAAAAACTTTACCCCAATCTTGGACGGAATCATGCGCCTTGCAAGGCATGGCCGGGCTTTGATGGGGGAATTTGACCCCAATGGGATCGATCCCAAGAAAATGGCATCACGGCGCCAAAAAACGGGCGTGCTCTTGTAAAATGGAAGTGATCCGCTAAACCATTTCGAAGGAGCGTGCCCGTCATGGCGATTATACCACAACTCCAGTTCTTTTCGTGGGAAGCAATGCAACCCCTGGGGGACTTGGAGCGCTTGCAGTTAGTGCTGGAGACCATCCCGGATGAACCCTTGATGCGGATTTTAGAAGACGCCCGCGGACGCGGGCGCAACGACTACCCCGTGCGGGCGATGTGGAACACCGTCCTGGCCGGCGTGGTCTTTCAACATCCCACCATCG
>PXYV01000105.1 GCA_003023745.1 Sulfobacillus acidophilus
CTTCATAGGTCCGGCAGACCTGGTATGATGAGGAGTTACTTCGTGGGCGACCTCAAAAACTCCTTTGCGTGCTATATATTTCCATTATTGGTAAAGTATTACTCACAATTGCTAGGTGCACCCCGCCGTGGGGATGGTCCGGGCGGGCTTAGGATCACGCGAAAGAGCTGCCAGCTAGTTCTTGCTGACAATGTGCTACCGCGGCGTGAGGTGTCCGCACAGCGAGGCTTTTCATGATGCCTCGAAAGAAGTAACGCGGGTCGTTGACGACCCGTTCGAAGCAAGGCGGGACACATGCTTGTGATAGGTTACGAGGCTCAGGGCCCAGGGCTTCCCTGCGTCTTTACAGGTAAAGGCCCTTGCACTAACATAAGTTATGTAGGAGGCGATATTCCATGGCGGTTAATGTGACCATTACGCCGGAGGCGGAAAAGGCATTTCTGGCGTTGTCGCAGGACAAGTGCGCTGACTTTGTGCGCATTAGTGCTGGGCAAACGTGCGGATGTGGCAGTATCGGATACCAAATGCAATGGGAGAGTGAGCGAGCCGGGGACGACGAGGCACTCGATGCGGAGGGAATAACGCTTCTGGTCGGTGTTGAGAGCCGCGACTTGCTGGACGGGTCCGTGATTGATTACAAAAAAGAGGCAATGTCCGAGGGTTTTTACATCTCCAATCCCAACGTGGCTAGCGGCTGCGGCTGTGGAGGGCACTAGGCTACCCAGTGCGCGGTCGCAAAGAGCGCCGTCAGCAATATTCCCGTAGGAATCGCGACGATAAAGTACAGGGCTCGAGTCCAGCGGACTCGAGCCATTACGCTTCCGAGTCCAATAAAGAGCGGGAAAGCCTCTAAAATCAATCGCGGCATCGACATCAGCGGATTGCCAAAGGCCGGATAGGAAAATGGGATGAGAAGAGCCGCAACGGTATAAATCCACAGGTAGAAAGGAATTCGCCGAGCACTCAATACCAACAAGACAATGGCAAATATCGCAAACAGAAAGTTAAAGAAATTGCTCGGTGTCGTCGATGGTGCTCCGCCAGCAAACAAGTGATGCCAGCTAAGTGCCAGCGGAGCGTCGTGATAGGCACTGCGGGCAGCCTGATAGAGCGTCACGAAAAAGGGCTCAAAGTGTCGTCCCCAGTGGGACTGTGCGCTTTGAAAGATCAACGGATCGCCAAATCGCGGAAACAAAAATACCATATAACTAACCAATCCTAACGGCATCCACAGCACGTGCACCAGTTTGCGCAGGCGAAATCCTTCCGTTCGCCAAATAACCCACAAAAAAGGAAGCACCAACAAAGCACCGTACACGGTTGTTAATGTGGCCAAGGCACCCAGTGGACCCGCGATCCAATAACGGCCGGTGCGAACATAGTACAAGGCGCCCAACGCCAATGCGAGAAACAGTGCTTCTGAGTACACAGCATTCAAAAAAAGGGCGGTGGGAAAAAATGCT
Organism: Sulfobacillus acidophilus; assembly: GCA_003023745.1. Taxonomy (GTDB): domain Bacteria; phylum Bacillota; class Sulfobacillia; order Sulfobacillales; family Sulfobacillaceae; genus Sulfobacillus_B; species Sulfobacillus_B acidophilus_A. The sequence goes on from PXYV01000105.1 coordinate 1,464, forward strand.
AAAGCTAACAACGAATACCACGCGACCCGAGGCCCTAACTCCAGGGTGACCAGACGTTCTAAAAACAGGAGGGCGACCAAGAATGCGAGGAGCGACACGATGATGCCCGAGACAATGCCACCGCCCAAAAGCTTCATCGCCAGGGGGTATAAAGGAAAAAAGGCGGTAGCCGTAGGACGCCCCGCGTAGCCGAACGTGGCAATGGACAAGTACCAAAGCCCATCCCAGTGCACCCATAGGCCGCTAACAATTTGATACAGCAAACCGCCCGACGGAGGCAATGTGCCCTGAGGGGCTTCAATCCAGGCCTGGGGCAGATAGATATAGGCCAAACTTGCGACCTCAAAGAAAAAGAGACGCGACAGGATGAAAATCCATCCCACGTTGCGGAGGAGCGAGCGTTCGCCTTCTTGCACCCGAAGCGACGCCGCCACCTTGCCAATGCCGCTTGTCAGTCCCTCGCCGATAGTCCAGTCCTTAGCCATGCGCCCTCCTGGCGGAGTGATGCCGAGAAATCGTCCCCCGCTGCAACTCGTCGCCTCGCACGTAATTGGCCAACAAAAACAATTGCTGACTACTTAAATTAGTCAGTGCCGTGCGCGGAATACTTAGCAGCGATCCTGCCGCAATCGGACTCATGAGCGGCAGACGATTGACCATTTCGCTTAAGAGCACAATCTCGCGACGCGGTTCTATGCGCCCATTAGGATACCCTAAGATCTTCAACATCGTCAAAGGGGTGCGTTGACTGGGCCAATGTGGCGTGTGATAGTACAGGGCGTCGAGAAGGTCAAATAGGTCGCTGGAATCAAGAAAAAAGTAGTAGTGAAGTGAAACCCCACTGGCGCGGGATACGAGCGGCAGGACTTGCGCCGGCTTAGAATCCGAGATTGCTTGGTAAAGTGGCTCGCTGACATGATTAACCGTTACGGATCGGTTGCCTGCGATGGGCACGACCCGTAGGATGCGAGTGTTGGGTTTTACGTTCGCGATGAATCCAACAAAGCCTGGATCGAGGGGAGTACCCTGCACCGCCACTAATACATTCATGGGTCGGCGTGTGTTTAAGACATCTACATGCGAACGAATTGCGGAGTGGGTGTTCACGGAAAACCAAATGAGCACACCGCCCACGACGAAGATGAGCAACATCAGGACCAACTGGGCACGACGAAAGCCGAACTCTATGTGATTGCCCATGGTTGGCTACCTCCTCTGTACACAATCCCCATCACTGGGCTTGGGCCACACTCGGACACAGTGTATCATGGAATCGGGGTGGCGAGCATGTGCGGACGGTTTTCTCAATACTGGTCGCTTGAGGAATGGACCCACGCTTGGCCGGTACAGTGGCGTACGCCCGACTACGCTGCGCGCTATAACGTGGCACCGGGCACCTTGATGCTGGCGTTGGTCCATCAGGCCGGTGCCCATACGGTAGGCGGAGCGATTCGGTGGGGCATGCAAATGCCCCATGGTTTGGTGGTCAATGCACGGTGTGAGACCATTGCGGTCCTCCCCAGGTTTCGCGCGCTGTTGCCGCGCCATCGCCTTATTATTCCCATGAACGGCTATTACGAGTGGCACCAACAAACGAAACAGCCGTATTATCTGTACAGCGCTAGTGATGAGCCATTATGGGCTCTAGGACTGTATCAAATAACCCCCGATGGGGCGCGCGCTGTCATTCTTACGCGCGATGCCGCAGCATCGCTTGCGATCATCCATAAACGGATGCCGCTGTTGGCCGACCGACAATCGGCCGCTCAGTGGTTACAGGACAACGCCCTACAGTCGATAAAATTGATACAGCAACTAGAAAATCAAGACCCGTCCTTACAATTCCACGCCGTGTCAAAACGGGTGAACAGCACGCGCCATGAGGGACCAGAGTTAATTGAAATGGTAGAGGAGGCACACCGCTACGAGGACGGCGCCGACACATGAATCGTGATGGCGGTGATCGCGTATGGGTGAATCGGATAGCTTTTTTCGTTGGTGACCGGATTGACCGTTACTCGACCTTTTTCGATGGTTTCTATGGTGGACCACCCTTTAACGACGCGGCCTACTTCGGTGTAAATCGGATCTTTATTGGGTATGCGGGATTCGTGATGGATCTCGGCTAGTTTTTCCGGAGGCACAATCGGATCCAAAAACGGGGTTTGTGATGGATGTCCCGCTGTTGTTGTGTTAAATTAAAAACGGATTTTGTGATGGATCGAATAGATGGCGTAGTTAGTTGGAGGCATAATGGACGATCGTATCGCAGTACCCGTGCCGAACCTGCTCAACTTGCCCGACTACCGCATCATCACGGTGGATGAGACCGATGACGCCTACCACATTGCCGCCGAGACCCTGGTAGACCCGACGATGTGTTCCCATTGTGAAAGTGCGGCCATCGTCGGGTATGGCCGTCGTGAGCAATGGACCCGGGATCTGCCGATGCATGGAAAGCGCGTGGGTCTCTACTCCAAACGCGCCGTTTTCGCTGTAAAACGTGTGGGAAGACCTTTTACGAGAATTTGCCCGGCGTGAATGCTCGGCGGTTTATGACGGAACGGTTAGTCGCCTGGATCGGACCGGCGGCCATCCGACGGCCCTTTACCCACGTGGCGCAGGAGGTGGGTATCTCCGAACGGACGGTACGCGATATTTTCCACGATCATGTGACCGCCTTAGAAGCGCACCGTAAGGTCGAGACTCCGCAATGGCTGGGTCTCGATGAAATCCATCTCATCCGTCCTCGGGGCGTGGTGACCAACGTCCAAGAATGTACGCTGGTCGATTTGCTGGTGAACCGCAATAAGGAGACCGTGACGGCGTACCTCATGCGATTGCCGCATCGCGAGCACGTACGACTGGTCACGATGGACATGTGGCGTCCGTACAAAGACGCCGTCGAGGCCAGCCTCCCTGACGCGACCATCGTGATCGACAAGTTCCATGTGC
>PXYV01000106.1 GCA_003023745.1 Sulfobacillus acidophilus
CGACGGTCATCCGCACGGATTATGATGCGGGTGGCCGTTTCTTACCATAACCTACAGCTCTACATAATTCCCTTTATGTGGAGCTCTACATAAAGGGAAAACCCGTGTAGGCCGTCCAGCGACCCTAATCTCCGTCCCCACCTGCTGGCAGAGGATCTCAGGAGGACGCGATCCACGAATTTTCGGCGTCTAATTTTGACATAAGTCAAGTCCGCATCTCCAGACTGAAAGATGTCGCTCCGGGGTCGATTCGAAGCCAAGCGATGGACTCCTCGGAGTTCGGCCTTGGATGTTGGCAACTATCCGACCGTGCCATGTTGTCCGAAAGTTGGTGCGGTCTCTCGTCCGAGTTCGGGATCGCTTTGGGATCGCTGGAACTGACACTCTAAAACCATCACAACAGGGAGAGCTTTCAGTCTGGAGACGGGAGTCCTTGGCAGCTGGGCGTGCGGAGAGAGACCCGACGGGCCGCGGCGCATATAAGAGAAAAATCAGGGGGTCTTGGATACCGGACGGGTTTTTACTCTGAAGGCTCTATCACGGGGTAGACCACCGATAACGGCAGGGATATCGAGCGAGGAGGACACGATGATGGCTTGGATGTTATATCAAAAGCCCGGCTGCAAAGCCTGCGAAAAGGTGACGGAGTGGCTTACTGAACATCAGGTCGACTATCTAGAGCGCAATATCATGACGGACTCCTTGGACGCGGAACTCGTGCTCAAGTTGAGTCGGCAATTGCCTGACGGGCTAATGGGATTTGTCCATCCGCTCGGGTATATCGACGGAAGGCCGGCTGACCTGGTTATGGAGGATTGGCCGGATCAGGACATCGCCACGTGGCTCACCCAAAACCCCGGACTTTTTCTTCGGCCGGTGCTAACCGATGGCGAACATGTGGTAGCAGGACCCGACATGAAGCGGCTGGAAGCTCTGTTGCCCTTGCTAAAAAGTTAGCGGTGTGCGGCTGAGTAGGTTTCGCGCTCAAGGCTGGTTAATGATAAATAAAATTTGGGGCAGCAGTTAAAACTTCCGGGAGTTTTGCACGGTCAAGAGTGGGAAGAGCACCCGCAAAGAATAACGCGGCGGGTGAAGTAGTTGCCATGGCCGGAGGACAGTAATCGGCACAGTTGAGAATGCCAATTTTCATCGATTCGACGCCGATGATTGACATCACCACGGCTCCGTTGCACGAAGCGTCCGGCCTTTTTGCTGGGCTCGCGCGACGGTTGCCGTCGATGTGTCATGCGACGCCGACGTTATAACCGTTATCATAATTGCGGGTGCGACGCGAGTAAGTTAAGGCTTTCCCGTCGCACCCGATCTTGTTTTTCTGAACTAAATAGAGCGGTCAACCGTACTGGTGGACCTTATCAATGGATCGAGCAGCAGTCCCAGACATGCTCGAATCCTGCCGTAATTCCCGAACGCACTTCCATGATTGTCACCTCCTAATCAACCGGAAAAGTTCCGAGATGGGAGAATTGTCGTCGGCGCTTCAGGTGCCGGACGGTGAATCACCGCCCTTAGACCTTGCATCTCGTTCGTTGAGCACGCTTCAGCCCGCGACTACAGACATTTCCCCATCCCCAACGTGACGTAGACGCCGATCCCAAACCGATCCCGATAGGGGATGATTATCACTAGGCCTGGACGAGTGGGTAGAACGCGGTCTCGAGGTTTGGCTGTTATGATGAGTTTCTCTGTGTTGAACGCGTTGAGCCGTCAACAGTGCCATTATGGGTGAAAATACAAAGGGCCAGTCCATGGGGAACGCCATTTTCATTTCCTCAAAGATCCTCTGTTTGTTGATGCCTTGTGTGTCAAGAAGCCCGAACGCATCGAAGCCTTGGGCTACGTGCTCTTGTTGGCCTGTCTCTTATACAGCCTGGCGGAGCGGCGCCTTCGCGCCGCCGCCATCCCCATTCCGTCCCCATCGCGGCGGGTGCGCAAAAACCTGACGGGTCACGCAGTGGTCCGCCATCTGGCGAGCCTGCGGGTGACCCGAAACCCCGCCGGGCAGCGGATCGTCTCCCTGCCCGGCCTTTTCCATGCCACCTGAGAAGCCATCCTCGACGCCCGCGCTATGCCCCTCACCGTCTTTACGGAGCCTCCCTACGCGACCCGCCTGCTTAAAAACCCTCACAGTTCCCAATTCTAGGATGCGGAATGGGTGCTTACATCGCTGCCTTACCCAATAGTGGCGGGCGGGGCAACGTCGGATGCTCGAGCAGGTTAGAAAGCAACGATAGTTGAAGCCGACTGCCTACTCCGGGCCAGGTCCGCTAATGCCGTAATGGTAGACAGCTCCAAGTTCGGTTGCCTGTTGATAACTAACATTGTGCATGGAAACATTGTCGGCATCCACGATGGCGTATTGGTGAGCAGCCTTAAAAGTGACGTTGTTGAACGAGATATTTGAGATCGGGGCATATGCTAAGCCGGTGATTCGGATGGCCTGACCTGCATAGTCGACGATAAGGTTATTAACTGAGATGTTTTGGAATTGCGGTACATATTGGAGTGATGTCAAAGACCCGGTTGCAGGACTCTGGTTGTTGTAATTTGCGTTCATGCTGAACGCATAGTCCTGTATGTTTTGCATCTGGAGATTGTCAAAGTAAATGTCTTGCACCACTCCGCCGCGGCCGACCGCGCTCTTGAAACGAATTCCGTCTTCTGTACCGTTGAAGCTCACGTTGCGGACCAAAACGTCCTTCATACCGCCGTTTGTGTAACTTCCGATAGCCACACCGCCATGGCCATTCCACACGGTAGAATCCTCAATGACAACATGATTGAGTGTGTCGGGCTGACTTACGGGACTGGAGTGGTTTGCTCAAGATGGCTGAAATACGTCATCAGTCGGTGATGCTTCATTGCGGAGAGGAGTTGGCCACCCCCATTGCCCTGGCCTTTGATGTGGTAGGGAGGGTTGAGCACCTGCCGGCCATTGGCCTTTATGAGTTAGGGTTAATCTCCGAGCGCTTGCCCTACGCGAACGGTATGTTGACACCATTTAACGGCCCCGGGCACGGAGTGGTATTTGACGTCGAGCGATTAGGCGATCTTAGGCGGCTTGAATAGTCATAGGCCAATAGCAGCTAGTGGATGGGCCCGCGGCGGGCGAGGGAGGATGTTCATCATGTTGTTAATCAAGGCTCAGCCCTATCACGGTTACCATCCCGTTGTGCAATCGAGTAATGGCACACTGAAATTGCTGACCCTGGCACTTTTGAAATTAAATCCGGGAGAGACCTATCAGGGCGATACCGAGGGAAACGAGCAGGTATTCGTGTTGCTGCAAGGACAATTTGATCTGAGCGTCGGCACGCACACATTTGGCGGACAACGGACGGATGTTTTCAGTGACCGCGCAACGGCTGTGTACTTACCGCCGCATGCGACCTACGAAGTGCGCAACAACGGGTCCAACACGATGGAGGCGGCGATTGCGGGAACACCCGCTGAGGGGGCGTTTGCTCCGTTCTTGGTTAAGCCCGGTGAGGTTCAGGTGCGCCGGGTGGGGCAGGGTAATTGGGCACGCACCGTACAAGATATTGTGGTGGGCAATGTGACCGATTCGGTCTCTCGCATCGTTGTGGGAGAGACGATAAACGACGCAGGAAACTGGTCAGGCTATCCACCCCACAAGCATGACGACTATATTCCCGGCGTCGAGGCCGATATGGAAGAACTCTACCACTTTCGCGTAGCCCCGCCGCAAGGATTCGCGACCCAGTTGCACTACCGCAAGGATCCGGCGGAATCTAGCGCCTATGTTGTGCATGACGGCGACACATTCATGATTCCTCACGGCTATCACCCTGTCGTCGCCGCTGCGGGCTACCAGCTCTATTATTTATGGATGATGGCGGGCGAGCAAGACCGGGTGCTGATGCCGCACGAAGATCCCGACCATGTGTGGGTGAAGCAAGTCTGAACGCCCTGCGCCAGGAAATGCACTGGATCTTTGGCGTCTTGTGGTCCGGGTGTAGAGGGTCCACGGGTGAACGCACACGCGGTCGCGATTAGCGGAAAGAGTTGACTGAGTGGCATGCCGGCCGATGACGTCGGCTTGGACGGGCGGGTGGCAGCGTTACCCGCCCCCAATTTTGGGGGCGACATAGACCTTCTTGGAAATTAGCGTGATGACATGGGAGCTTTTTGCGTTGTGCTAGACACCGCATTCTGATTGGGATTGACGCTGGGGCGGAAAAAACTTTACCCCAATCTTGGACGGAATCATGCGCCTTGCG
>PXYV01000107.1 GCA_003023745.1 Sulfobacillus acidophilus
CACGTCTTCTTCCCCGTTCGATGAATCCCTCCACGCTGTGACGCTTATTAATCTCTACTCTTCTGTCATTCTCGGATCGCGTGGGGAACAAATTTGTCAAACCTTGGAGCATTGTGTGCCATGATTAAATATAGCCGCGGCAATGCCGCCAAAGATACCAAACGCTGTCCCGCCTGCGGCACCGAAAATGTGATCGCCCTTTGGGGACGCGTGCCGAAATCCGAAACCCGGGTGGCCCATACCTGCTTGGCTTGCGGGCACTGGATCATTCTCGATCACGCCGGATGGGACACGTTTTGGGGCAATGCCCCACCCTCGTCTCCCGATCGAAAAGCTATGGGCTTAGCGATGAAAATAGCCGGTCATATTCTACGCAGTGCCAATAATTAATGATTCCTTATAATTATTTTCTCAATTAGGAGATGATTACGTATGGCCAACCGAAGTCTTATCGAGTGGACGGATGCCACATGGAATCCCGTTACTGGTTGTACGAAAGTGAGTCAAGGATGTAAACATTGCTACGCAGAACGCATGGCCCATCGATTGCAAGCTATGGGGTCGTCCCGATATGTCAATGGGTTTCGGGTTACCTTGCATCCCGAGGTGTTAACAGTTCCTCTCCATTGGCTTAAGTCCCGGCGAATCTTTGTTAATTCAATGAGTGACGTGTTTCATCCGGACGTCCCGGATGAGTTTATTGCAGATATTTTTTCCATTATGTCCCAAACACCTCAACATATCTATCAAGTGTTAACCAAGCGCCCCGAACGTCTTGCTCGTCTCGCACAGAAACTTCCATTTCCGGCCAACGTCTGGATTGGAACAAGTATCGAGTCGCAAGATGTACTTTACCGAATTGCCTGGCTTCAACAAGTACCTGCCGCCATACGCTTTCTGTCATGCGAACCGTTGTTGGGACCGCTCCCCGATTTGCCGCTCGACAACATTCACTGGGTTATTGTCGGCGGTGAATCCGGTCCCCATGCCCGACCGATGGCCCGCGAATGGGTGATTGAGATCCGCGATCAATGTATAACCCACGGTATCCCGTTTTTCTTCAAGCAATGGGGCGGGATCCAACGACAGCGCGCCGGTCGGTTGCTCGACGGACGAACATGGGACGAATTCCCTATTATCTTTCATGAGGAGGCATGATTATCCATGGAACCCCTCATCATTGATTGCGCCGCGTTTTGTCACTCCCCCATCTTAGGGCAACGCGCTCAAGCGCAGCCCCTCCGCACCCTGTTAGAAACCCACATCGCCCAGAACCATCCGGTCATTTGCGACTTTCGCGGCGTCGAGGTGCTCACGAGTGCCTTTATGGATGAATGCTTCGGCCAACTCTGGGATCACGTGCCCCATGACACCCTGCGGACCCTGATTCGGGTGCGCCACCTCAACGCCAACAATCACGCCATATGGCAGTTTGTGCTGGCACATCGGAACACAGCGTCACACCCCCGGCACAATGACGCCTAAAAACATGCTCAATCCTCTCCCTTGGATTCTCCCGATATCTTTCCATCTCATGCGTCGTAGAATACTTTGCTCGTCACAGTCCATATGATCATGTTGAGGAGGATTGACACGTATGGACAAATGCCGTACATTTAAGATCATATCGACTCAAAGAAGGCGAGGACATGTCATGCCTACCGAAACAACGAACCCGCGACGCGAGTCGCGTTTAGAAATTCGCGTTTCTGCAGAAACGAAAAAGTTACTCGATGAAGCGGCTGAATCTCTCGGACTCAGTACATCCGCCTTTGTGTTAGCCACCGTGACCCCACGCGCTCAAGCAATCGTCCAAGAAAAAACGGTGATGACCTTAAACGCTGAAGAAAGTCAAGCCTTTATTGAGCAATTATTAAATCCTCCCCCACCGTCTGCGGCCTTACAGAAAGCCGTCGCACGTTATTGGTCGCGGGTTGATCACTCTTCGTCATGAACCCATTAATCCATGTTGAAGCCTTGGCCAAATACCATGATCGAAAGCATTTCCATTGTCCCACAGGCGGACTAGACGAATACCTCCGTCAACGCGCGACGCAAGACATCAAACGCCGGGCGGCGGCCGTATTTGTCGCCGTCCCTTCGATCGCACCTCAAAGAATTTTAGGCTATTACACCCTGTCGTCCTTAAGTATCAAACTAGCCGACATTCCGGCCGACTATCAGCGCAAACTGGCTCGCTATCCCGATGTGGGCGTCACCTTATTAGGCCGTCTGGCGATCGACGTATCTTATCGCGGTCAACATCTCGGGGAATTTTTACTTGTCGATGCCTTACGCCGCGTCATCGACACGGCATCGACTATTGCCACTGTCGCCTTAGTGGTAGATACCTTGGAAGATTCTCAAACATTTTATATGCGTTATGGTTTCACCCCATTAAGCAACCAACGATTCTGGCTTCCTTTAGATAGTGCTCGCGCCCTGATGGCCAATTACCGCCCACCTATTCCAACGCAGGAAGAACATTCCCCTTAAAGCTCACGAGCGGTTATCATGCAATATCCCCCGCATCACGTGGCCATCGGATCCCTCACTGCCTATCCCTTGTCCGGGATTTTCCCCATTATCGTCGTGCGGTATACTGGATAGCAAAAGGAGGGCATCCCAATGACCCATCCCGTCCGATTGACGGCCGCCATCACGCACGAAGGGCCGTGGGTTGTTGCACGCTGTTTAGAAGTCGACGTAACCAGTCAGGGCTCATCGCTCGACCAGGCTCTGGATAACCTGCGGGAAGCCTTAGCATTGTATTTTGAAGATATGGACCTGACAGAGCGACCCGCAACACCGATTTTAGCTCCCATAACCATTGAGCTGCCGCAACCATGAGTCCCCGTACGCCAGTTCTGTCAGGTCAACAAGTCAACACCTTGTTAAACACCCAACAACGTCAATAACCATCCCCAAAAAGACTGTATGTAAAAGCTGATGCGTCAACCCTAACAATGCCCCAGCAAAGCATTTAGAGGAGGCACGTTGTATGGAAAGTCACGTAACATCGAAGGTTTACCATGTGATTCAAGAAATATCGGCACCCGGCGGAATTCGGTCTATTACGCCTGGATTTGTGGCCAGGATGCTGCAACTTGATCCGCAGACTGTTTTTGAAGCTATGGTTAAACTCACCGACTTAGGATTTCTAGGCCAGCAACTTCACATCATGTGCCCATTTTGCGCCAACGCACTGGACGACCAACGTCTCGATTTGGGCAAGACTATTACTTGTGCGGTCTGCGGTAAGACATTCGTAGTTTCCACCGAAAACATCTATATGCGCTTTTCTTACGTCCCTGAAAAAAAACATCTCGTATACCCCTGGTAACGTAGACGGAACTAGCCCGATCCAAGAATCAATAGCATCTTCCTTACCAATGCCGAACTTCAAAACCACCATCGCACGCTATGCCCCACGCATCGATCGTTCCCGTTCAGAGACGCCGTAGTGCGCTATGACTCTCCCGCCATCTCTGCATCGGCTCTTTTATCGGTATCACGCGGATCAGCTCGATACGGAGCGCCATGCCGCCCTCATTATCCCCACCGTGTTGGCCGATGGCGACTTCCCCGATTGGGACTGGCTCTTTGCCGTCTATGGCTGGGATACCATTCAGCAGTGGATTCAGGAACCCGGCCACGCCGCGTCCCTCCCCCCGCCCATGGAATGGCTGTGGACCGCTATTCTGCTTGGCACGCCACAGGAAACCCCTCGGTGGTCCGGCGGGAATGCCCGCCGTCGAGTGCCGCCCGACGCTCTGCCAGAGTGGTTTCCGCCCGAATGGCGTTAACCTTTCCAATGTGCCCGCATTTTCCCCAAATCCGTGATATCGTGACGGCAAAGCCTTTCGGAGGTGTCCCCGATGTTTTCTTTATCGTCCCGTCTCATATGCGGACTCGCCACCGGATCCGTGGTGGTTCTGGGTCTCTCGGCCTACGGCCTCACGGGATCTTATGGATTGCCCTCTTGGCCCTCGTGGGCATGGTGGCTCGCCTGGATCGGCATCGTCAGCCTCGGCAATTGGGGACTCTGGTATCTGACCGCTCATCGGTCCTAACCCTTTGACGATAATCACCGACCTCTAGGCCTGATTCTCAGCATCCTGTCTGTCGTCCATCACCGTTCGTCCGTTCCCAATCCATCTCATCAGTCAGGAGGTGCGTATTCCATGCCTACCGATAACCATACCCCGCAG
>PXYV01000108.1 GCA_003023745.1 Sulfobacillus acidophilus
CCTCCTTGCGAAAGGGTTTCGCCATGCACCAGTTCAGATCCTTTGTGGTTGGATAATCCTAGGAAATTTAAGGTGCATTAATATAGACATTGGTTTCGCAACTGAAGCCCCGGTCGCAAAGCCCATCGTAGCAAATCCTGAAGCGACTAAAGCTAGGGTTCCGGCGGCTACTAGACCGATCGTCCCTGAACGCCCGAATATCTTGCGTTGCTTAATGTTCTCTTTCACTCCGTGATCCTCCTTGTGTTTAGTTTGCCGGTATTGCACACCGAAGGTGCCCGACACTTGTGGGTGACTGGGTTAGACCGCCGATCGTTTGCGAAACGAGTCAATAAATACCGCGCCAATAACCACAATCCCCAAAATTAAAGTCTGAGCATAGCTCGAGACTCCTAAAAGTTGTGTGCCGTTAGCGAGGACGCTCAAGAGCAATGCGCCCAGAGCAGCCGACCATACTGACCCTTGGCCGCCGAATAAGCTACCGCCGCCAATCACGACTGCCGCGATAGCATCCAGTTCGAAATTCGTTCCCGCACCTGGATCGGCAGTATTAACGTAAGCTGTCAGCATCAGTGCCCCCAGCCCTGACAAAAAACCAGAAATGACATATACCAAAACTGTAACGCGAGGTACGCGCACACCCGATAATAGAGCGGCCTTTCTATTACTGCCTATGGCATACACACTGCGGCCGAATCGCGTGCGACCCAAGACGATCTGGCCAACTATCGCGGCCACAATGCTAATGATGATGATGTAAGGAAGCAATCCATACAAGAAGGCACCGTTGCCAAAGTTCACGAGTGATGACGGTAGATTATATATTGGTTCGCCACCAGTGTAGAGCAAAGCCGCACCAGCTGCCATGCTTAGGCTCCCCAATGTCACGATGAAGGCCGGGACTCGAGTGTATGCGACAAGAACCCCATTAAATAACCCCACTAATGCACCAATGACGACCATAAGAATGGCTCCCACAAAAACGCCATGGGCCGCCATTATCGACGCGCCGATTACGCCCGCTAACGCGACTACCGATCCCTGGGACAAGTCGATACCGGCCGTAATTATTACAAAAGCCTGGCCTACACTTAACACAGCGATGACGGCAACCGAATCAAAGATCGTCGGCACGTTAGTCGATGAAAAAAAGCTCGGAGCAGTTACACCAAAAATCACAACAAGCGCGACCAAAGCGGCAGCCACAAGAGAAGTATTCAAGAATTGTGCCATGCGCCCCATTATTTTCTGTGGATGCCCTTCGGGTCCTAACGCCTGGTTAGCGGTCCTATCAGTCTCACGTGCCATAATGTCCTCCTTCAAAAGAAAGCGGGTCTCCTACTGAATCTGTGGAGCCAGTCATTGTGAGCCTTAATAAGCGTTCCTCGTCAAGTTCCGCGCGCATAAACGGTCCCAACAGTTTACCCTTAAACATTACAGCGATCCGATCTGCGACGCCCAACAACTCAGCATTGTAAGTCGATACAAACACAATAGTGTGGCCCGAATCCGCTAGTGCCATCACGTGCTCATACACATCGTGTTTAGCACCAACATCAATGCCCTTGGTGGGATTATTCAATATCAAGCAAGGTACATCTCTTAGTAACCAACGCCCCATTACAACCTTTTGCTGGTTGCCGCCCGACAGATTGTCGACTGCTGTCGTAGTCGACAATGGACGTACCCGCAACTGTTTGACCAACTCGCCAGCGCTGCGTTGTTCTTCGAGCTTACGGAGGATTCCTCCCCTCCGCACCAGAGGGCTCTTAGACTTAGACACAAGCGGCAAGGTGCCATTTGTTGACACCGAGAGCCCCGGAAATAGAGCCTCGTCTCGACGATCCTCAGGAACATACCCGATCCCTGCGCGTAATGCGTCTGCCGGTCCATGCATCCGCACCTCGCGCTCCCCGACACTAATAGTTCCTCTCAGAGCGAGTTTCCAACCAGCCATCACATCTGCTAAGATGTTGGCTCCCGATCCGACAGTTCCCGCTATTCCTAGAACTTCGCCCTCATACACGTCGAGATCCACTGGTTCGAGACGTTCTGCAGCCACGCGCTTTAAACGGAGACCTACGTGCGAAGAGGGAGCTCCGTGTCGGGATGGATAGAAATCGGTCAGAGGTTTACCCAGCATTGCCTGAAGCAATTGGTCCTGATCTGTATTGCTAACGGCACTAGACAAGACCAGTTCTCCGTCCCGTAACACGGAGACCCAGTCCGCTAACTCAAAGACCTCGTCCAGATGGTGTGAAACGAATGCGATCGTGTATCCGGTGTCTCTCAATTGTTTCATTGTCCTAATCAATGCAGACGATTCCCTGCGCGTTAAGGACGCCGTTGGTTCATCGAAGAGAATAACACTCGGCGACCGAAACAAGCATTTAAGAATCTCAACCATCTGTTGTTCGGCAATCGACAAAGAGCCAACGGGTCTCGTTAAATCCACTTGAGGAAAATCCACCCGTTGGATAACTTCCTCAATACTCCGTTGCAACTCCCGATTGTTTATGAAACCACCGCGATGTGGTTCTTTTCCAATTCCGATGTTCGCGAACCCAGACAAATGCGGGAACAAGCTTAATTCTTGAAAAACCAAACCAATCCCACGCTCGATGGCTTCCCTCACAGACTTAAGGACGATCGGCTTACCATCCATAATCACGGTGCCCTCCGTAGGCAACACAACTCCTCCGAGCACCTTTAGAAGCGTCGATTTTCCACTACCATTTTCTCCTGCCAGCGCGTGAATTGTTCCAGGAGCTATGTGGAGAGTCACATTTTTGAGAGCGAGCGTATGACCAAATCGAACACTAACCTTGTCGACTCCAATCATTATCTACATGCTCCTTTCGAACGCCTCATCGTGTTCGTCGGATGGTCTGACCTTCCGACAGGACGCCCGCTTCAACAGTGATACATCTAGAACTATTGTGCGAGGATTGCGTTCAACATTCCCGTCTAGCTGTGCCAGCAGCATCCGGGCGGCCAGAGCGCCCTGTCTGACGGCATCTCGCGTCACGCATGTCAGTGGAGCGGCTAACAACTCACCTAGGTGAAGATCGTCAAAACCAATAATTGAAACTGTCTCTGGAACCCTAATACGTAGTGCGCTAAGTGCTTTAAGCGCCCCAGCTGTCATTAGGTTGTTGGCAGAAAAGATAGCAGTAGGAGGAGTTGCAAGAGCCATCAACTCTAATGTTGCCTGGTATGCCTTTGACTCGCGAAAGTCTCCGTCGCGACAATACTCTGGCGGAAGATCTATCCCCACATCGGAAAGACGTTCAGAAAAAGCCTCAAAGCGTTCGCGGCCCGGGGTTGTAGTCATGCTCCCTCGTATCGTCGCGATTCTTCTATGTCCTAGCGACACTAGATGGTCCGCCGCTAGTATGGCCCCGCGTTTGTTATCTACTAAGACACAATCAAAATCCTTACCGGGAATGACTCGGTCAACGAGCACTATAGGAGTCCCAGCGTCATAGTATCTCTGCAATTGTTCTGCACTGGATTGTCTCTCGGTCGTAGGGGTTAGGATAATTCCGTCCACCCTCTGAACAATGTCTCGCAGGATCTCATTCTCGTCGCGACTACTCTCATCAGTATTTAGCAAAATTATCTGGTAGGGCCCCTTCCGACAAATAGACTCGACACCCCTAACCACTTCCGCGAAGAACGGATTCGTAATGT
This sequence comes from Sulfobacillus acidophilus, assembly GCA_003023745.1. Classification (GTDB taxonomy): domain Bacteria; phylum Bacillota; class Sulfobacillia; order Sulfobacillales; family Sulfobacillaceae; genus Sulfobacillus_B; species Sulfobacillus_B acidophilus_A. The sequence continues at coordinate 3,694 of PXYV01000108.1, forward strand.
CTGGGACCACCACGGCGATCGCATAATGCACTCCCAACCTTAATCCCTGAGCTACCGAACTGGGATGGTAACCAAGTTCCTCAATAGCAGTCCTAATGGAATCCCCGGATCGCACGGAGACACCTCTCAAATACCGAGATACGGTAGCTGTCGATACCCCAGCGCGGCGAGCTACGTCACTTATGTTTGGCACGAGCAAATCCCCTAAAGAAATTGATTTCAGATATCGATTTCACTATAGTCGCTATTCAATGAATCTGTCAATAGGTGGACTATATTTTTAAATTAAGTGCCAATTATAAATGTTTCTACCTCTTGGGGTTCATGATTCGACAAAGCACACTATATGAATGCTCCTTAATTTCTTCCGGTGCTATTCGGGAAGTCGGCCCAGACGGGATTGAATTTCTTCGGGTACGGTGGCCAGATAGGACAAAAAG
>PXYV01000011.1 GCA_003023745.1 Sulfobacillus acidophilus
CATCGGCGGCGAACCGGTGTTCCTTGCGCCGCCGTGTCTTCAACAAGCGCTTCGCGGATTTCGTCCTTTTCTTCTGCAACCGCTGGCGCTTCCGCAAGCCGTTCCCCCGAATACGTCGCGCCATCCGAATCGGCAGCGATGTTGACAATCCCCAAATCGACGCCCAACCAGCCGTCGGGCATCAGCGGGGGTGGTTCGGGGACATCGACGACGACGGCCAAGAAGAACCGCCCGTCCCGATACAGCAGATCGGCTTGGCCCCGGATGCGATTCATTCGCGCCCGATGGTACCCATCCAGGACGACGGGAATCATCTGACGCCCGTCCAAGGTCCAGATCGAGACCCGATCGAGACCCTTCCACGACAGGATGCGCGGATCGTACACGATGGCCCCCTGCGGACGAAAGGTGGGCTGCACCGTTTTGTCCCGCTTGTAGGCTTCCGCCACTTTGCTAATCGCCCGCACCGTCATTTGCGCCGACAGACCAAAGGTGGCGCGAATGTCGGCGTAGACCAGCTTTTGCAGGCGAATCTTGTTCGCCGTGTGTTCCCGAAACGCGGTCGCGGCAATGGCGTTGCAGGCCGCATTAAACCGCTCCATCGTGTGGAGTAGGGCCTGCGCTTGATCGCGCGTCGGTTGGAGTTTGATCACCAACGTGAGGGTCATACCAGGAGTATAACACAATATGCTCAATAACGCAAACGGTTCGCGAATCAACGCGCTTCCTCCTCGCCCGGAAAGACGGGGTCTCCGCGCTGGTTCCTGGTGAATTCCCGTGTCGTTACGCCGAAAACTTGCCATTTCGGTGAGTATTTAACTCCGGGGTTCAAACCTAATGCCGCTGTACGTGCGCCGACGGCCGAGTGGACGCTTTTTCAATCGCTTCGCCCTGCTTGATTAACTCACGAATTTTATCCATCACCAGTTGTTGGGCTACTTTCCTATCCATTTTGGGATCCAGTTGAAACGGTTGACCAAACACAAAACGAACCGTGTGTCGAAATCCGTAGGTGCCTGTAATCCCGATCGGCAATAACTGACAATTGGTTCTTTGCGCTAAATAAACCACGCCGGACCGTGCTTCTTGCAGTTCACCAGTCGCACTGCGGTGACCCTCCGGGAATAGCACAATAATTTCACCCCGTCGTAAAATATCTAGCGAATGTTTGATCGCCTTGCGATCGGGTCGCCCACGACGAACCGGATACGCTTGCACATATTTGAATACGATGGGCAGTAATGGATAGGACCACAGTTCCACTTTGGTCATAAAATGCACCGGGCGTCGCAAAATTGCGCCCACCATGGGCGGATCGAAGCCACTGCGATGATTGGCAATCACGATTAGAGCACCAGTTTTGGGGCAATTCTCCAACCCCGTGACCCGTACACGAAAATAGAGGAAAAAGGCCGTGCGCACTGTCCAATATAAAAACCAATAAACCAGCATTAGTCTAGGCGGTGACGACAAATGGCCAGCATGTGCGCCACCACCTCCTCAACCTCCATGTCGGTGGTATCAACCAAAATTGCGTCACGGGCTTGCAATAACGGTGCGTAAGGTCGACTCGAATCAAGCATGTCGCGATGGGCGATCTCTTCCCGTATCCTATCAATCGACACGTCAAATCCCAGTTGTTGCAATTCGTGATAGCGGCGGTGGGCCCGGGCATCGAGCGACGCAGTTAGAAAGAACTTAATCTCTGCATGAGGCAACACAAATGTACCAATATCGCGTCCGTCCATTACAACCCCCCCCAAACGCGCCATTTCGCGTTGGCGAGTCACCATATCACTACGCACCGACGCAAATCCTGCGACTTGGGCGACGGTTGCATTCACTTGTGGCGTGCGCAACAGAGCGGTCACATCGTTCCCATCCAATATTACCTGCACCAACCCCTTGGACGCCATCGGATAAAGTTCAATCTTGGTGTCAGCCAACAATTCCGCCAGCGCCTGTTCGTCGCGCAAGTCCACCCCTTCCCGCAACGCCTTCAACGCAAAGGCTCGGTACATGGCCCCCGTATCCAAATACAAAAAACTCAGGCAGGCCGCTAACTTGCGTGCAACCGTGCTCTTGCCGGCTCCAGCAGGACCATCAACCGCGATCACAGCCGGCCTCGGCTGCTGGGTGCTATCCACGCGGACTCACGTCAGCATCCAAATCCTCGCGCAAGACAACGGCTCGTCCCCGGTATACGTGCTGCACCTGACGCGGATTGCGTGGCGTTTCCGCATGCATGAGAACGCGAATAGTTTTGGGCAAGCCATGCGGCACGTCCAGTTCACGCATGCAAATGACTGGTACAAATTGCCATCCGATGCGCCGAGCCGCTTCCGCTGGAAAGGTGGCATGCAAATCCGGTGACAAAGTAAAACAAATACTGGCCATATCGTCCGGTTCTACCTCATTAGCTTCAGCCATCTGCAACAAGAGTTCCTGCGTCCGCAGCAGTATTTCCTCTGCATCGTCTTGCTCAACTGTTGTAGCTCCCCTAATACCGCGAATCAACCTCTCGTCCTCCTTGCTCCAGTACAAATTAGTGCGGTTGTTCGTTTTGCGCTTCAACCCGAATCTTCTGCGCACAAGCATCACAAATATACGCTGGATCCTCGGCGGTCTTTAGACGTTCATATTCCTCGCTCCAAATGGCCACCTCAGCCGTTTGACCACAGACCCGACACGTGACCTTCATCACCAGACCCCCTTGACCGTGGATTGTTCCGCTTATCTTTCCCATTGTGCCGAGATCGCAAGGCACTTTCAAGAGGTCACCGGCCCCAATTTGATGCGAATACGAAGGCAGTTAAGCTCCCAATTGGATGCTAAGATTTTGATTGCTTACTCGCCAGGGTTCGAACAGTGACGCCTAGCCTTAACACGGGCCTCCGCACCTACCAGGGGCATCAATCGGAGAACGGGTCCAGCCTCCCTCAAACCGCGCTACTTCCTCTATATAATCAGCTCTCCTGCTGATCCCAGGCCGCCTTGCTGGCCTTGATTGCGCACGCTCAACGCGGATCCCACCGTCCCTGCGCTTTATCTGGGGAATTTCAGGCAAAAGGGCGCACTTCCTCTGTAGTGGTTGACAGATGACCGTATCGTGCTCTTCACATCACTCAGCAACGGACATTGACTAACACGCTTCAATTGCATTCCGCGCGCGGCTCATCCCTATTAACCACAGCCGCGGGAGTTGACGCCACTATCATAGTCCGCCCGGTGATGGCCTTTCGCTAGCATGCTTTGCGTCTGAAGGCGTTTCATCAACCAATGCACGCCCATGACGAGGACGGCTGTTTGCTTAAGTCCACACGCCGATCGGATCTTGCAACACGGTTCATGCCATTTCGTAGCAGCCGGCGATGTGCCAAACCGTCTCTCCTTAAACCGGATAACTGCTTTCGGCCTGATCGCGGACCGGCGAATAGAGCGAATGTGACCAACCCCCGCCGAGTAGTTATGTCCGTAAGCATGTGAATGACCTTCAAAGGTCTGTGCCGCCGGCCGGTGCCCCGAGGATTGCCATCCCGTGGCTATAGTAGCCAGTCGGCTCAACGCACATCGACAATGAACACGTGGCCCACTCTACCAAGGATCTCACGAGAAGACAGGCAAACTCCTAGCGGTCGGGCGACATCGTTGGCCCCTTGCGAAATCTGTACGACTCCTTTATCGTGGCATGTGTTGCCTATCCGTTGTAGGCACGATACGGCAATGGTTGGCGGTTGTGAAGCTTTATTGGTGAGGGTATTACAAAGGTCGGAGAAACCCGTGACAATGTTGCCGCGCCATCCCGATGCTGCCAGGACTCGCCCGTCGGCATTAAGTCGGTCGCAGCTTGTGGCATTAGTCGTGGACATTTGCGCATGATAGGACGGTGACGACTCTGTGGACAAAGCCTCCGTACATGCCTGGCTGGATACCGTGCCCAGGCCCCTGCGCCACCATGCCCAGGATTATTTGACCGAAGATCGTTTGGCGCGCCGGTTGCGCCGCGGCTCAACTTTGTACACCGCTGAACTACGAGGCTATCGAGACCGCTATTGGCCTCGCGCCACCATCGAAGGTGGCGTTTGGGCCGTGACGTGCACTTGCGATCGGAGGCCGAAGCTCTGCGCCCATGCGGTGGCACTCATGCTGGACCTCTCGCGATTTTCCGCGGACTATGCCGAAGCGCCGTGGAAATTGGTCGTGCAGGCCGACCGCCTGATTGCGGACTGGCCGTTTGAATCACCCCTAACATGGCATCTCATTCCGGTTACGACGCCATTTTGGCGAAAGCCCCAGGCAGAAGACTTCCTGCCCACTCTCGTTTCCCTATTACAAACGGCCGCGAACCTCCATCTCGCAGAGGACCCTTCGCTGCCCATATGGGCAGAACTTCATCCCAGTTGGCTGAACCATGCCGCGATTCAACACCTATGGACAGACTGGCTCCGGCAATATCAGAGCCCGCGCGCCCAAGATGCCCCGCTGTGGGTGAGGCTACATTGGATGCAGCCTGTCCTGAAACTTACTTCGGTGTTCCTTGCGTTGGACACGTCTGCCGCCGCCTCAGCCATTTTTCGCCAGTTGTGGTCCCCACAGCCACTGATAGTGCCCACTCCCAAACGCCAGCGTGCTCTGCTGGCAGACCTTACACTGGTTCACCCCGAGCTGGCCGCATTGGTGTGGCCATTCTTTCGCGGTACCGACCCATTTGCCCTTGCCCAAGCCGATGCCTTATATCTGGCGGGACGCCAGCATGAGGCAATCCAACGTCTCGAACAGGACCTCCCTGATGATGCGGCCGCTCGGAAACAGGTCCGTCTCCGCCTCATCGAATGGCTTGACCTTAATGATAGTGTCCCCCACCGCTTAGCCTTGGCCTGGGAATCGGGGTCTTTGACCTATGCCGAGCCCATTCACCACTTGTTAAGTGATGCGCAATGGACCCGGCTCACAGACGCGCTTCGTCTGCGCCACGCTTGCGAACCGTCAGCGGACGACTCGGAGTGAGGCCTGGAATCCGCCCTCGCTTCGCCACCGGCTGCCCATTCACCACTTTTAGATCCATGGTCATATCCAAGGGCGGCGCTGACGCAATGTAGCTGCCAATGCCAAACCCGCTCACGCCGGCCGCCTTCAGCGCCTCTACTCGGTCTGGCGTAATGCCCCCCGACACGAATATTCCAACATCGGGGAAACCCGCTTGTGCGAGCCGAGCCTTCACTTCCCGCACTAATGCTGGCGTAACCCCACCGCGTTCCCGCGGAGTATCTAGGCGGATAGCGGACAGTCGGCGGCCAAGCCTTTCGGCTACCCGAATCGCCTCTTCGGCCTCATCTTTAAATGTGTCTACCAGCACAACGCGCGGCGCTTCGTCAGGCATAATCTCATCATATGCTTCAGCTGCCCGTACTGTGTCCCCAACCATTAACAACAATGCGTGCGGCATCGTGCCTGACGGTACCTCGCCCGCTTGCCGAGCCCCTAAAATACTGCTTGCACCTTGGGCTCCCCCCACTAGCGCGGCCCGATCCATGACAGACGCCACCGCAGGATGGACATGTCGCGCCCCAAAAGAGATCACGGGAACCGGAGCGGCGATATCGACAATTTCGCGAGCCCGTGTCGCCCAACCTGAAGAGGACGCCAGCGTTCCTAAGATGGCTGTCTCAAATAGACCAAAGTCACCATAGCGTCCGGTAATGCGCATAACAACCTCTTTGGCGTCAACCTGCGTACCTTCATCCAAAGACTCGACAGTGATCGGCAAATCGCTTAGAAGAGCCAACGTTTCCTCTACGCCCGCCAACACCCCACGGTGATTAGAAAAGACCTCGGCCGTTACCGGGAGATCGTGCAACGCCAAACGATGCAATATTTGCTGGGTGCCCACGAAATAGACGTCCGCCGTGAGTCCGGCTCGCACCTCCTCCGGCGTGGCCGACCGAATTCCCCGATCGGCAGGATGATAGCGTTTGACCGCCTCGACGTCCTGCACCACTGACATCAACTGCTCTCGCATGGGACGCGTACTCGTCATAACTTTTCCCCTTTAGGTCACGAGGGTTTTCAGTTCACGCACCTCGCGATGCGTCAATGGCCGATACCGACCTGCTTCGAGCCCCCGAACCGAGATATTGCCATACTGGATCCGCACCAACCGCTCAACCGGATGGCCGATGCTGTCAAAGATTCTTCGAATTTCGCGCTTGTGTCCCTCATGCAAAATGACGCGCAACAGCGTAAGATCATCTTGTCGCCGCAACACGTCTACTCGATCCGGCCGGGCCATACCGTCATCTAACACGATCCCCTGACGCATGCGCTCCAAATGCGATCGCTTCGGAAATCCCTTCACCCAGACCTCATAAATCTTTTCGACGCCATGCGATGGATGCATCAACCGATGCGCCAGCCAGCCGTCGTTTGTCAGTAAAATGATCCCCTCGCTGTCTTTATCCAAGCGCCCAACAGGAAACAATCGACCAAATTTAGGGGGCACCAGGTCGGTAATCAGATGCTGTGCGTGCGAATCACGCAACGACGTCGTATATCCGGCCGGTTTGTACAGCGCAAGATACGTAGCGGGGCGCACATCCTTAGAAATCGCGATTCCATCCACCGCAACGGTATCGCGGCGGGGGTCGGCCAACGTACCCAACATAATGGGACGACCATTGACCGTAACCCGACCAGCCTCAATCCACCTCTCCGCTTGGCGCCGAGAGGTGAGTCCCGCTTGCTGGACAATACGTTGAACACGGATTTGGGCCATCTATGCGCGCACCTCGAAAATCACCTCAACCTCTACCGCTGCATTCATGGGCAAGGTCTGGCTCCCCACCGCCGACCGAGCATGGCGCCCGGCCTCGCCAAATAAACTTTCAAGCAACTCGGACGCCCCGTTGATTACCGCCGGTTGCTCATGAAAGTCGTCGGCACTTTGCACGAAGCCAACAACCTTAACAACACGCACCAAATGTTCCAATCCGCCCGCCGCGTGAGCCGCTGCGCTTACGGCGTTCAGCGCACTTTGCCGAGCTGCCTGATATGCCGTTTGCACATCAACCTCTTGCCCGACCTTTCCTTGGGCCACCAGAACGCCATCCCGCAACGGCAGTTGGCCAGCCGTAAAGCACCACATTCCCGAAATGATTGCCGGCACATAAGCCGCCACCGCCTGTGGCGGTCGAGGCAACTCTATTCCCAATTCCCGCAGTCGATTTTCAAGATGCATGAGTTCTATCCTCCCATTGAACCTTTTATCCCCCAGATACCGAGAGCAACGCCTGCCCCGTGCAGTGTATCCCATACTTTCACCCAGTGTCCCGACCTGCTCTTTAAGCCCGTTTCCCCGACTAGTCCCCGTTCCCGTGTAACGCGGCCTCGTCAAGCTGCTCGCGCCCCAAGATCGCATTGTCGATCAGCCGGGCAGAGCCAACGTGAACGGCCAGCGCCACCAAGGTTGGCCCCTGCAAGTATTCTGGGCTGGGCTGCAGCGTTAGCGGATTAACCAGCTCAATATATTCATAGCTTAGCCCCGCGTTTGTCAATACATCCACAACCACGCGACGAAGAGCATCACGTCGGCGCTCCCCCTGCCGGTACAGTTGCCGCGCTTCTTGCAAGCTATGATAAAGCGCGGTCGCTTTCTTCAGCTCTTCTTGCGTCAAATAGCGATTGCGCGAACTCAACGCTAACCCGTTCTCAGCGCGGACGGTCGGAACGCCAACGATACTGACTCGAAAATTTAGGTCGTACACCATTCGGCGAATGATGACAAGCTGTTGCCAATCCTTTTCTCCGAACACTGCAACATTTGGCTCGACAATATGGAAAAGCTTTGCCACCACGGTGGCTACGCCGTTGAAGTGGGTTGGTCGCGTCACCCCGCATAATACCTCAGAGAGACCCGGAATCGTCACCCGCGTCACGCCTAGCCCACCCGGATACATCTCGTCCGAATCGGGCAGAAACACTGCAGCAACATTTAGGCCCTGCAATTGCCTTAGATCATCCTCAAGATTCCGCGGATACTGCGCTAAATCTTCTGCTGGTCCAAACTGCAGGGGATTGACAAAGATCGAAACCACTACCCGATTAACCCGCCGTTGGGCCTCCTCGACCAATGCCAAGTGACCGCGGTGCAGAGCCCCCATGGTCGGCACAAGTCCCAAACGAAGGCCTGTTTGTCTTTCGGTCTTCGCCCAGTCACGCATCGCATCAATTGTGCGTAATATCTCGAACACGGCGCGTGGCCCCTTTCACACCCGACATAATCATCCGCCCCACATCCCAGGCCGACACCATGCCGATATGCTGGGTCACCGTTTGACCCTCGACCGCTATCAGCAGTTGCGGCACCACTTGCAAACTGTCACAGCCCCCCGCAGAGCTAGACGAGATGTCGATCACCCGCGCCACAATGCGACCCGGGTTGGCCAACGCGCAGGCTTCGGCGACACGCACCACCTGTGGCGAGTGGGGACACGTTGGTGTTACCCGAACCTCCAACTGCACATCCAGCGGCACGCCACGTATGAGCCCTGCCACCCCATGCGGCAGATCATTGCGATTGCGGCTGACATTAATCAAAAGGCGTACTAAGGCGCCGAATTGATAACCGCGCGGCGGTCCCACAATTTCGATGGGCAAAAATTCGCCATTAGGCCCCAGTACCCATAGTACCGGACGGCGGTCTTTGGTCAATATCCTGGCCAGTGGATGTGCACCGTCTCCTAACAGACGAACGATAAGGCGCCCCTGGGCCAGATCAGCCGTGATGCGCAGGATCTCGGCCACTTCGACACTATCTGGTCGGTCATCTAAAAACGCCCACACTTCCACCGGACGGATCAATGACGCCAACATCGCTTCGAGCGTCCGCCGATCACGCGCATTCAGTCCCGTCGCCATCGATATACCGCGTCCCTTCTCGCCTATTGTAGCGAGGTCGACCCGGGTTGGCCAGATTGTTCAGCAAATGGCGAGCCTAAATTAGGCACGCTCCCCTGTCGCCTCTGGGCTCAGCGATGGCGCGTCAGGCCATTGCAACCGCCGCCGCGCTGCCAGGAACTCATCGCCCAGTTGGTCTAGACGACGCATCATATTGTCATGGTCATCTTCCCAAAAGAAGATATCAATCAACCGCTTTTCTAGGCTGCCACGTCGCTCCAAGTGACGCAAAATGACGTCCAATTCGCCAACCACAGTGCGAAACAGGTCAATCTTCTCATGCAGCAACCGCAAAATGTCGGCCTCCACGGTGTCCACCGCAAACAGATTATAGATCTGAACCGGTTTGGTTTGACCAATTCGATGCACACGCCCGATGCGCTGTTCGATCCGCATAGGATTCCACGGCAAATCAAAGTTCACAACCACATGACAAAATTGGAGATTGATGCCCTGCCCGCCAGCTTCCGTCGACACTAAGACCCGTTTGTCGGCTTGAAACCAGTCGACCAGTTGATCGCGCACGCCACCCTTGAGTCCACCGTGAAAAGCCTGTGCCTCGTAGCCGTTCTTCTGAAGAAATTCTACCAAGGCATCTTGAGTGCCGCGATACTCGGTAAAAATCAATATCCGATCCTGAACATGCCGTGCCAGTTCCAATACCGCCCGCATTTTGGACGTGACGGCAATCGATTCGGCCAGTTTCACCAGATACGCTAACGAATCCCCAATCCATTGCGAGTTTCGCAACGTCGGCACAAGAGCCCTCGGAGACGAGCACAGTTCCCGTTGTAAAACGAGAAGTGGCAAGACCGTTTGTTCGGTCCGAACCCGATGACGATACTCCGTTTTCAGCGATGTACTTAGTGCCTCATAGAGCGCCTGCTCTTTTTCATTCAATTTAAGCGGCACCAGCGTCACTTCCCGACCCGGAGACTTCAATCCAACAGTCTGGCGACGATTGCGCACCATCACTTGAGCGAGCAAGCGGCGCAATTCCGCAGCGTTGCGTGGCGTCCGTTTATCCAAAATGAATTGTCGGTAAAATCTCAGGTAAGGCCCAAACAAACCAGGCTTCACTAAGTTCACCAGGGTGTACAATTCAGTCAACTGGTTCTCCATGGGAGTGGCAGTTAACAACAATAAATAACGGCACTTTAACCCTGCCAGCAATTGATAGTTTTGGGTCCGGGTGTTTTTCAGATGATGCGCTTCGTCGACAATGACTAAGTCCCACTGGACATGTTGCAATTGGTGTAGCAGCGGGGGGCGCTTGGCAGAGTCAATGGACAGCACCCATAGCCATCCTCGGTCTTTTGCACCTTTTTGCGCGGTCCACCCAAACTTCTGATTGAGCTCATGCACCCACTGCGACTGCAACCCGGCTGGCACCAAAATCAACACGTTATCGACCAGACCTCGCGCCGTTAGTTCAGCAGTAACTAACCCCGCTTCAATAGTCTTGCCCAGCCCTACCTCATCTGCGAGAATCGCCCGGCCTTCTAGCTGGTTCACGATCTTCAAAATGCTCTCGATTTGATACGCGTGGATGTCCAGGCCATTCTGCAGTTGCGGTTGTAATTGGTCCCACGCCTTTAAGGTACGGGCTAAGGCGAGCGCGCTCGGCTCAGCCATCGCTGTCACACCTCCTTGATTTTGGTCCGTAGCGTCTATTCACGGCGTCTAAGTCTACATGAGGACCTTGCCACCGAAACGCGTCGCCGCCTTCGCGTAAACGGTTCAGTACCACGGGCATTGTCCAGTAGCTCGGCGGCGCGTCCACCTCATCCCAGTCGATCGGCATAGAAACCGTCGCGGTCGGCGTGGCCCTCAGACTGTATGCCATTACAGTGGTACGGGTTCTTGTGTTTTGCAGGTAGTCCAAATAGACCCGGCTCCCGCGATCACGCTTGAGCCAACTCGTGGTCGCCAAATCCGGAACGATTTGTACCACAATTTGAGCCAATCGCCCCATTATCCGGACCACATCCGAAGCTGGATAAGGTCTGATGGCAATATAAAAATGCAGGCCACGTTGACCGGATGTCTTTAATAAAAAAGGAATGTGCATCAATCCCAACAAATGCCGAACGACCCGAGCGACGTCCACCACCCGGTTCCAATCGGCGGGAGGATTGGGATCCAAGTCTAAAATAGCCCAATCATGCAATTCAGGTGCCGTTAAACAGCCCAACGGCGCATGCCATTCTAATGCACCGCGTTGCACCCAGGCAATCACGTCAGAAAACGTCTGCACGGTGATAGGCGCACCCGACGACAAATGTTTTTGGTAAAACGCCGGACCTTCAACGCCATGCGGCCACCGTCTTAACGTTAACCCCCGCCCGTTTGCCTGACGTAGCAGGTATGGCGCGATAGCCGCGTAGTAACGCACAACCTCGGCTCGACTAATTGCGGGTTGGGGATAGAGGATCCGATTGGGATGGCGAATCTGCATCCCATCTTGATTCATGAACTGTGGGCCATTGTCTAAATTGGGCATGGCGAAAGCGCCCCTCCCGGGTTCGACCTCGATACGCAACCTCTATCAGGAATGGTTCTTGCCCTAAATGTTTTGGTTCTGACACCCGATCGGCCTTCCACCCCTGGGGTGCTCGCATCTTCCCAACCGGTTTCAAAACCTTGTCTTGCACCTCTTCAATGGTCCAGTACCATGAGCCGTCCTTAGCCCGCACAGCATCGGTTACCCAAACCCAGCTCGTGTACTGAACCAAAAATTTTTGCCAGTTGGCTGACCGCTGCCCCGGGCAATAGGGGCTGTCCAACTTTTTGGCCATGACGCCTTCCAAACCCGCCTCTTTTGCCGCTGCAAGCAAGTATTCCCCTTGCGCCCGCACTCCATCCGATACAACCAAGACTCCCGATGATTGCACCTGACGTCTGAGCTCCTCCCGACGCTTCTGCAGCGGATCTTGCAAGAGCCAGCGCCCCCGCGCGTACAAACAATCAAAGGCAACGAGCACGTAGCGCTCGGCGCGGCGTTCTTGCAATTCGACGAATCCCGGTTTGCCGTCGATCCATCCCACTAGTTCAGCATCCAGCACAATGGAGTCCGGCAATTGGTGTCGAATGGCGGCAAGACCGGGATACCTAAGAGTTAAATCCTGGCCTCGACGGGAAAAAATGTGGAAATCCCGACCGGAACTGATCATCGCACGATAACCGTCCCATTTTGTCTCATACCACCAATCGGAGCCAGAAAAGGGCTGCCTCGCCGTAATCGCCAACATCGGCGGCACGAACTCCCCGGGTTGCATTTAGGGTGTCTCCGCATGTAATTGCTTTTGGGCATCAACGGATGCTTTGAGCCGCTCCATGAGATCGATCACCTCTGGCGCCACGTCCGTCTTGGGTGTTGTCGCGGTTGGCAAAAGCGCCTCTATTTGCCGAAGACGCAGCTGGCGCCGATGATTGGGGTATTCGTCCGGAACGAAAGGATGGGCCAAGTACTGCACCAAAGTTCGCGCCATCGCGAGTTCTTGTTCGCTCAGCGCCACCGAATCGGGCCCCCGCTGTGCACCCTGTCCTCGCAATGCCTCAGGATAGTACATGCGGTGCAGCATTAAGGTCGTTGCATTGTACGGCCTAATCACGGCCAGCGATGTTCTCGTCCGAAGGGTCATTTCCGCCAGCGCCACGCGGTTCAACTCGCGCATCACAGAGACTAACAGAGCATATGGCTTATCCCCACCCGGACCGGGCTCCAGCCAGTACGCCGCGTCCCATAGAACCGGATCAATTTCCGCCAATTTCGGAAAGTTTAAAATCGAAATGGTGTGGTCGGATACCGCATGATAAGGCTCGGGCGGCAGCATCACCACGCGCCCGTCAGGCAACTGTGCCCCGGTTCCGACCTCTTCGGCTGGCACCACCTTTTCGCATATCGGACAGTACTTTTGATAATGGATCCGGGTCGCACAAGGGGTGTGGATCCAGTGAGTGTCTACCCGCTCGCTGTCCATCGCCTTAAACAGTTGAATAGGAATAGCGACGAGCCCAAATCCAATGATTCCCCGGTATAGACTTCGCATGGCAGACTACTATGCAAGCGACGATGACTCGACGACCGTTGAGCGCCGTCGGTCCTGAGCAGGGTTGTCGCGATCTTTCCACATTCCCTGCAATTGATCGATCACTTGGGGAATGTTGTTGGCCAGCGACTCCCACACATCGCCTTTATCCACCGACAAAAGCCGCACATTATCTTTGTGCATGACCAAAAAACCGACTGGATGCAACGTGACGCCCGCTCCACTGCCACCGCCAAACGGGTGGCTCGGGTGCTCCGTCATCCGGCTCCAATATTCTCCCCCACCCGCGGCAAAACCAAAGGAAACCCGCGAAACCGGAATGATGGTGCCACCATCTTCGGTTTGGACGGGTTTTCCGACGACGGTATTGACGTCTACCATACCGCGAATTGACTCCATGGCGGTTTTCATCAATGCTTCTAGGGGATGGCCCGACGCTTTAGGCGCGTCGCCGTTGTAGTTTTCCATACCAAACTCCTCCTCGACTTGGGCCGACTAGGCCAGATATCATCGCCAGAATAATATCCGAGAGGCGGAGCTGAATTATACTGGTAAAATTACATAAGAAAGCAGATCCATCCCAAATTGGCTCGATCTCAAATGTTGGCGTTGTTTGCGCACGCGGGGAAATTTTGAGCGCAATCCAGGCGCTTGCGGCTTCCGCCAGTTGAGCCGTCCATAACGCCGTCTGCGCCGCATTCGCCAACCCTACTCGACAGCGCAGATCAAACCGCACGACCTGCATCCGTTCAAAAAGGTGCTGGGTTAGGCGCGAGAGCACCGTCAGCGCCCAACACGCACGGTCAATGGCGTGCCCAGACCAATTCATGGGGAGTGCGGGGGGCGAAGCTTGGAGCACGGATTTGACTGGCAATTGCCAACTCCGATGCCGGTGAATGGCAGAATAATCAACGCACACTTGGAGATTAACGCGGCAGTTTTCAACGGTCCAGGTGAAAGTAAGCCAAAACGGTTTGGATATTCCCCACATCGTGAGAATGAAAAGCAAGGCCGCGACACCGAACGCTCCGAGATCCATGAACACACCCCATCACAGCATCTCCCGCCCAAGGGCGTTTATGCGTCCGGTGGCCCATCAAGTTCCAACTTAGGCAAGTCCCCAACGGAGCTCAAACCAAATTGCGTCAAAAAATGAGCGGTAGTCCCGTACAAGATGGGGCGGCCCGGAGCCTCCTTGCGCCCTACTTCCTCAATTAACTGGCGTTGCATCAAGGTTTCCAGGGCCCGCTCCGATCCTGTCTGGCGCACCGCCTCGATTTCCATCCGGGTAATGGGCTGTCGGTATGCCACGATCGCCAAGACCTCCCAACTGGCATGAGACAGTGGCTCCGGCGCCACGTAACTCAATCGCTCGTGGAGCAGGTCGGCTAACCGAGGATGTGTGGTCAGCCGCACCCCTTCCGCAACCCGCTGGACCGTGAGGCCAGACCCGCGCTCTGCCAAGCGTTGAGCCAGCGCACCAATATGCCACTCGACGGCACTGACGTCCATTTGCAGCCACGTTGCCAACTGAACCAACGTCACGGGCTCCGCCTGCACGAACAACAAGGCTTCAAGCAGGTCTAGAGGTCGCGAATGAGCACCGGACCCTGTGTTCGACTGTACGAAAATAGCCGGGGATTCGCCATCAGGCATAAACCTATTGTTGCCGATACTACCATCGCCTTTCACCAGAATTCGGCAGCGGAGAGTCTGGCCTTCAGGCCGGAGAACAAGCCGCTTCCCTCGCTTTCTCCCGATTGGTTAGTATGTCGAAATAGGGTCATCCGTCGCTGCGGCACAGGACTCGAGCCCTCACCATGTGTGCAGGTGCTGGTTCGCCGCTGGCAGTAGCGCCGGCCTGGCACCGCAGCGTCCTGCATGATTTTGGACAGCTCCGCGCACACCAACCTCGAACGAGAAATTCTGGCCCGGTTACGCGCACCCGCCGAACCTTAAACATGACCATGCGGTTATTCACACAGCCGCCATTACAATTCGCCGGATCTTCCTTTCTCGCCCGCGAAACCTCAGTCTCGATCCTCAACTTGTAGCAGCCGTCATCATTTCACGGGTTGCTCTAAAATCAGGTGGTCAAACGCTTTTGTCTGAATTATCCGCACAGACTGCTGGTGCCAAAGATGAACAACTGCCAAGAAGTAGCCAGCCCACTCACGGCGGGGCAAATCGCCCATCTCGTCTTCAAACACGATACGCTGCTGCTGATTCAGGCGTGTTTCCCAAAACTGCATGTGATCGCGCAACGATGCGGTTTTGCGCTCCACCAGCGCCACCGATACCTCTCGGCGCGGGCGCAAGCGCGGAAAAGACCAGACCAGCTTCCACACGTTGGCATCTTTGACGGGCGCAGGCCGTGTCCACACTGGTGGCTGACCAGCGCGCGGCACGAAGCGCCCAGCGCGAATTTGCTGCAATTGCAACATCTCAGCGGCTCGGCTCGGCCACGATGCACGGGAGGCGGGATCGAACGCTATCGGCTCCGGGGCGGGTTCGTCCGGCCTGACCAATCCTTCAACTTTGCGTCGAACGATCCATGCCGCCACAGGAACTTCTTCGCTAGCCTCGAGCAAATCCGCGTATTGACGCCACCGCCCCACGGCCTCTTGCAGCAATAGCGACACATCCATGGTTTGGACTAAGCGCGGCTCTTTTCGAATGCGATTCGCTACATCCTGCAAATTGCCCACTTGATCCGACACCTCAGGCTTCAACACCCGGTGACACCTGTAATGGACGGTCCCATTGGACCAAGTCCTCCCAGCGCTCACGCTCGATCCATGCCTGGCTATCCCCTTGGCGCACCAACACCACTGCAGGTCGTGGCACGCGATTATACGTGGAAGCCATGGCATAGTTATA
Source organism: Sulfobacillus acidophilus (assembly GCA_003023745.1). Lineage (GTDB taxonomy): Bacteria > Bacillota > Sulfobacillia > Sulfobacillales > Sulfobacillaceae > Sulfobacillus_B > Sulfobacillus_B acidophilus_A. The sequence goes on from PXYV01000011.1 coordinate 15,885, forward strand.
GGCGCCCGTCCCCCACACCGCCAACAAGTCTCCCCGAGTGGGCATGGGCAACTTTACCGAGGCGATTAAGAGATCGCCCGTTTCACAATAGCGCCCGGCCACCGACACCTCCTGCAACGGAACATCGTCCGGCTTTCCGTCCAGTTCCGCCGAATAGACAGCTTGGTACAAAGCAGGACGAATATTATCGCCCATACCTCCATCTACGGCCACGTACACACGACCGCCCGGCACCTCCTTGACTACTTCAACGCGATATAACGTCAATCCCGCCTCAGCCACCACCGAACGTCCCGGTTCCACAATAATTTGAGGCGGCCTGTGTCCGGGCGGTGTCCACTCGTCTACTAAGCCCTTAACACGTCTCAGCACCACAGCCGGATCAGGCGGACGATCAGACTTGGTGTATTGCACCCCAAAACCGCCGCCAATGTCTAAAATGCGCGGCCAATAGCCAAACTGTTCCAGCATCCTCAGGCTAAACTGTAACAAGGCCTGAGCATTAGCGACAAGCGGTTCAACAGTTAAAATTTGTGATCCGATGTGCGCATGAAATCCGTCGAGACGAAGATTGGTGCACGCCAACGCCCTCTCGACGGCCTCTTCGGCAATTCCGTTGGCCAATGCCAAGCCAAATTTCGAATCGAATTGGCCAGTTCGGATAAATTCGTGAGTATGCGCCTCAATGCCAGGCGTTAAACGCAGCAACACAGGTGCCACGCGTTGGCTTTGAGCCGCCGCCTGGTTGACCGCCACAAGTTCATCAATCGAATCAATGACAAAATGACCGACGTCAGACTGAAGTCCTGCGTCAATTTCCGCCGCCGTTTTGACGTTGCCGTGAAATAACACGCGCGACATATCAAAGCCCGCAGTCCGGGCTGTATAGAGCTCCCCGCCAGAGACAACATCCAGTCCGAACTGTTCTTGTGCCACCAACTCCACCATGGCCCGACAACAAAAGGCCTTGCCGGCATAATACGGGGTGCCCCAGTGGGCCAGAGCGTCCCGATACGCACGCATATTCGCGACCAGTGTCTCGTAATCTAACACATACAACGGCGTTCCGTACTGAGCCGCTAAATCTTCCAGTTTCACGCCTCCGACCGAAATCACTCCGTCAGACGATTTGCGATAAGTGCGTGGACGCATACACAGTCCCCCCAAATACTATAAAGGGACGCCGGAAAAGCGTCCCGTGCTGATGGTAGCCTAGCATGGCTTAAAACCACCGGTCAACCGATTATACCCTGTTTTTAGTCGCAGGGCGTTGTTGGGTCACGTCCTTGGGATGGGTCAATTGCGGGCGATATATCTTCCGGTTCAACGGCTTACGCCCCAACTGCGCCGTAAATGCCATTAAATTAAAGGGTACTAAGGGCCATGCATAGGAGACGCCAAACGAATCATTGGTAAACATCAAGGCCAGTGGGATCGCCAGACCCAACCCGAATCCCAGCCAGGGGGCACTAACCACTGAAAATAGCCCTGTCACCACGAGAAGAAAAATTCGCAGCAACCGCATCGCTAAACCAAAGTCGATATCCGGCACGCTAAACGTCCCAACCGCTGCCACAGCAACAAGCACCATCGCCTCGGCATCGATTAATCCGGCTTTAATGGCGACATCTCCCAGCAAAATGGCGCCAAAAAACCCCATTGATTGCGTCAGCGGATCGGGGCTAAAGGTCAGAGCCAAGCGCAACAAATCCACACCCAATTCCAAAGCTAAAAGTTGCCAGAACAGGGGAATGGCGGTGTTGGTCGGCTTCAACAAAATGTCGATCGATCCCGGTAAGTGAACATGCGACACTACCAATGCATACCATAGAGGCGGGAGCAGCCAGGCCGTCAACACGCCCATAAAACGAATCCATTTAAGGTACGTGCCCACCATGATATCTTCGTGGTACTCTTCGGCTGATTGCAAAAACGAAAAAAATGTCATGGGAACGATCAAAGCATTGGGCGAGGTGTCAATCATCACCAACACGTGTCCTTCGGTCAGGTGCTCGGCGGCCACATCGGGACGCTGAGTAAATCGGCCGTTGGGGAACGGATTCCACCACGGTTTCTTCAAGACCCACTCCTGCAAGGCTTTTTCCGACATTGTCATGGCGTCGCCATCGATGGCTTTTACCCGTTCACGGATCAACCGCACCAGGCTATCATCCGCAACGTCCTTAATATATATGATGGCAACATCACTTTTGGACCGCCTTCCCACCTGAGCCGCCTCAATTCGCAGATTGGGATCGCGCAGACGTCGGCGAATCAGGATGGTGTTAAAGATCAACGTTTCGATGAACCCATCTTGAGGCCCTCTCAAGACCCGTTCAATGGAGGGTTCACTGGGGCTGCGGTCCGGATACTTTCGAATATCCACCACAATCACGTGCTCGACTCCCTCGACCAAAAGCGCTACAGGGCCAGCCAACACTTGCTCGGCCGCCTGATCGAGTTCACTGACCGGAGTTACTTCCACGTACGGAATCGTGCGGTGCAATAGGCCATTCAAGGTCGGATGTTCGAGATCCGTAGGGGTTAAGGTTTGTAAGGCCTGCATCATCAGTGTCAGAACCGTCGAATCAATAAAGGAGTCGACACTAACAAGCGCGCAGCGATGGTCAGCAACGTCAAACTCGCGCACCAGAATGTCAAAGGATTCCTTGTAGCCCAGATACCGTTTCATCCAGTTAAGGTTGCTGTCGAAATCTTTGGAGACCTCTTGGGTCCTGACTGAGCCTTTTCCGTGGACCCGATACTTAACGCCTGCCATCGCGCTCAACCTCCCGGCGCAAAATCTCTTCGATCGCTCTTCGTGTGGCCGGCACGCCATTTTTGATAGCGTCGTGCCCTTGCATTTTCCCTGGATCGCCCAGTCCGACAATTGGTCCTGCATAGTCAGCCAAAACATCAACAGTGTCACCCTTTAAAACATCCGAAGCTATCCCTCGACCCTTCTTATTCACGGCATGCCGGACAAGGTCGCCGTGTTGGTCCACCGAGCGATCGACCGCGACGCCGTCCACAGGGCGAGTATTGGCCGCTACGGCCACGACCCCCAACACCTCAATTTCCGGACTACCCGTAAGCTCTGTCAATGCCTGTTCCCCTCGACCCCGATCAGCATCCCCACGATCATCAACCATGACGACAACCGGATCAGCCGGTGCGCGCCGCACCGCCTCCAGCAATTCCGGACCGTTTAAGGGGGTAGGATTGCCCGCCGACGCGGCTAAAGGATGGCAATGCAGTTCTTTGCACGCAAGAGACAAGGCATGATAGGCGGTCTCATCCCCATCTGTGACAATGATGACGCGTTTCTTCGCGGACATTTGCGCTCCCCCTATGCTTTTGGTTTAAATATGAGGGATGCCGCCAGACCAAACAGGACCGCTGCCTTGATGCCGCCAGCCGAGGCGGTCAAGCTTCCTGTAAAGAGACCCATCGGCCCTTTTTGTTTGACGGCTTCCCCAATTCCCTCGACCATCGTATAGCCAAACCCTGGCAAAGGCACGGTGGCTCCTGCCCCTGCGAATTGTACGAAGGCGCCATAAACACCCAGACCGCCCATCAGCGCGCCCGCTACCACAAACAGCACGAGTACCTGGCCGGGTGTCAACCGTGCTAAATCTAAAATCAATTGTGCTAATACGCACAGTAAGCCGCCCACCACAAACGCCCAGACAAAGCTCATGTCCTGGCCCCCTTCTAAACCGCCACTAATTCGACAGCGTGAGCAATACACGGAATCGTTTCGCCCTGTTGATAGGTGGTGGGCGAAAACAACGCTCCGGTGGCGACCAATAACAAGCGGCCCCAGTCACCACGTACCAGTCGGTTGGCCAATGGGCCGGCAAAGACACAGGCCGAGCAACCGGGTCCCGAGCCCCCATTATGGGTATCCTGGGTGGTCGGGTCATACAGCAAACGTCCGCAATCCTGAAGTTCCACCCCAAATATCAGGCCACTTTCTTGGGCATACACTTTCAGCATGTCAAGTCCAAAGTAACCAAGGTCCCCGGTCACAATGGCGTCGTAATCACAAGTCCGTGTGCGCGTGCTCGCCAAATGCCGATAAATCGTATCGAATGCCGCCGGTGCCATGGCGCTGCCCATGTCATTCGGATCGCGGCCCCCGGCATCAATCACACGTCCAAATGTGACGGCCCGCACCTGAATTGGCCCCGCGTCCTTAGAGAGCACGGCGGCGCCGGCGGCTGTGGCCGTCCAGGCAGCCGTAGGCGGCCGCTGATAGCCGAGTTCTAAGGGAAAACGAAATTGCCGCTCCGCCGTAAGATGGTGGCTCGAGGCCGAAACTATGACATCACGCGCATTGCTACCGCTCACCAGCATAGAACCCAACCCCAGCGCCTCGGTAAAGGTGGCGCACGCCGCAAACAATCCCAGGAGCGGCCGTTGGTGTTGCCGACCGGTAAAGTTCGTACTGATGGTCTGGTCTAACAAGTCGCCGCCAAGCACCAGATCAATGTCGCTCCAGTCGAATCCCGATTTTTCCAGGGCTACCTCATATGCCTCATTCAACAACTGTTGTTCGGCCTTTTCGTAGCTAGAAAAGCGCTTGCCTTCATCCGGCCACACTCGATCAAACGCAGTACCTAAAGGGCCCTCTCCTTCCTTGGGGCCCACAACTGAGCCGGTGCTGACAATGTAGACCCCCTGCGGCAGCAAAGTGGCCGAAGAGCTGCGCTCCTTCGCCATTACGCCACCCCCGTTACAAGGTAGCGGACAGCACTCACGACAAAGGCGGCGGCCATGCCGTACGCCAAAACAGGCCCGGCTACGGTAAAGAGCCGCGCCCCGACACCCATAATCAGTCCTTCTGCACGGAACTCCATGGCGGGCGCCACCATTGCGTTCGCAAACCCCGTAATCGGAAGCGTCCCTCCCATGCCCGCTCGCTTCACCAGTCGGTCATATAGTCCAGCTCCAGTGAGTACGGCTCCAATGCCTACCATCACCACGGTCGTAGGGGAGGCGGCTTCTTTGACGCTCATCCCCTGGTGCATGAAGAATAGTTGGACGAACTGACCGGCCAGGCAAATAGCGCCACCAATCATGAAGGCCCACAGCAAATTCCTCAGTACAGGGCGCTTAGGCATCTTCTCCTTGCTCAATTGCTGATAGCGTGTTTGTTGCAGGCCCACTGCACGACGCCCTCCTCTGCCAAAAAAATTCTCCCGGACCGTCTCCGGTCGGGAGTAGTATGGACGAAATCCGAATTCAACACTCGCTCTTAGTGGTCCGGTTCGTCGTCGCTCAGTGCTTCCCGCAAATGTTCCAGGGCGCGCCGTTCCAAGCGAGAAACCTGCACCTGAGATACCTTAAGGCGATTGGCCACCTCGACTTGAGTTCGCCCTTCAACAAAGCGCATTCGTAAAATGTGACGCTCGCGCTCATCGAGCAGCATAAATGCCTGAGACAACGCCAATTGCTCTAACCAATCACCTTCAGACTGGTTGTCGCGAATATTGTCACCAATTGGGGTTTCCGAGCCATTGGGGGTGTCGACCGTTTGATTGAGAGACGTCAGGGGGCGCATGGCCTCTAGGGCCTCGGTTATATCAGCCACGTCGACCTGTAACGCCTGGGCAATTTCGGGCGCCGTCGGATCGCGTCCCAATCGCTGAGCCAAATGGGCCCGCACCGACTCCACTTTCATACTGAGTTCGCGTAAGGAGCGGGCCACCCGAATGGGTTGGTCGTCACGCAAGTGCCGACGAATTTCGCCCAAAATTAAGGGAACGGCATACGTTGAAAACTTTAATCCCCGTTCAACGTCAAATCGGTCAATCGCCTTCAAGAGCCCGATGGCTCCCACTTGAAAGAGGTCATCGGGGTCATACCCGCGACCGGAAAAACGGTGCACAATGTGCCAAATGAGATTCCAATGCCGTTCCACCAGGACCTGTCGCGCATCCTGATTGCCCGCTTGAGCTTGGCGATATAATTCGGGCTCGTCTCGTTCAAAGTCGGGCCGACGCCCTTCACTGGGCATCGCGCGAAAGCTCTCCCGACACATTCGCTAGTCGCCGCATCTGCACACGGGTACCTTGACCCAACGTCGACTCCACCTCTAAGCCATGCATAAACGACTCCATAAACACAAAACCAAGGCCCATACGCTCTGGATCACCGGAGTAGCTGGGCTGCCGCGCCTGCTCGATATCTTCGATGCCAACACCCCAGTCCTCGACCACGATCGTGAGCCCGGCGTCATCTAGTTCTAAATCGAGTTCCACCCAGCCATCCGTGCGCCGTTGATATCCGTGAATAATCGCATTTGAGACGGCTTCCGACACCGCCACCTTGATCTCCTCAATGTCGGATAACGAAAAACGGCCTTGGCCTGCCAAGGCCGCAACGCTGACGCGAGCTAAACCGACATTGTCCGCCAATGATAAAAATCGCAAATGTACCCGATTCACCCATCCTCGCTCCTCCGTATTTCGTCCCATCAGGAAAATTCTACTTGGATGCAGGCGCTTCAAAACGTCCCCGTCCCGCCTCCACAATCGTGATGATCGAATCAATTCCGGCTAATTCTAAGACGGTGCGCACCGAAGCTTTGACCCCGGCCAGGGAAATGGTGCGGCCCTGACTCTCCAAACGCCGATACCTCCCCAAAATGACGCCCAATCCGGAACTGTCGATAAAGTCAACCTCGGCTAGGTCTAGCACAATATTTCGGTCACGGTAGCGTTCACACAGTTTATCCAACGCTTCGCGCAACGGATCAGCCGTTTTTAAATCGAGATCCCCTTTGAGGACGACGCGCACCTGATGGTCTTGAATGGAATGCATGATGGTCATGGCTTCCTCCTATGCCATATATTCCCTGAGCCCATCATACACGACCACGGGCAAAAAAAAAGGCGACTGGCGTCGCCTTCATAGGAAATCACAATCCGACAGATCGTCTCGATTCATCAGTCTGTTTTGGTTTTGTTGATGCACACGATCAAATAAGACTTCTCCGTCACTATCCACCATTTTCTCGATCGACTCGACACTTCCGACATCCTCTGGGAGATGGGCCCAGAGATTAGGGCATTGCGAAGCAAGCGCCGTGTCTTGGAGGGTATCGGACGTGCCAAATTGGGCCACCGCCTGCCAGAAGTCCTCTCCCGTCATTTCCACCGCACCGTTGGTTTCGTCGATATTCCCGGCGAAGAAGTCGGGCGCCGAGAATTTATTCTCTATGGGCGATACCTGGACGTCCGCGCTTTCCTCCTGACAGTTCACACACAGCGTAGCTTCTGCGAGGGCGTCGAGGCGCTCGCGATCAATAGGGCGTCCACACCGATCGCAGATACCATAGGTCCCCTCGGCCAGTTTGACCATAGCCCTTTGTACTTGTTCCAGCTTTTGATTGAACCCGGCCTCCAAACCCGCCTCAAGCTCCCTTTGACAGGTGTCTGTCCCTAAATCGGCTGAGTGGTTATCGTAAGCACTCAAGGCTTGAACCGATTCCATTTCGCTTTCACGTAATTGTTCTTGCGCCATGGCACGCACTTGCGCCAATGCTTGACGGCGTTTTTCCAGATTTTCTTTAGACACCTTCTCCCTCCTTTGCCGCTCGTTTACCTCATCCAGCGATCTTCCACCAATAATGCCACGCGCCTTGCCACCAACTGACTCGCTTAACTCCCGACTGCGCCACCAAGGGAACTCGAGCCACTTCCTGGCCGCCTTGCTGCGCGCTGAGATATCCCAAAACCTGACCCTTAACGATAGGGGCCTGCACTGCAGCCGGTAGATGAATTACACGTTCCGGTACTTTTTCAGCACGTGCCACCGTCAGATAGCTATCGTGGGCATACACCACTTTCACCCGACGTGCTCCTCCGCGGCGCACATGCACCTCGCCGGCTGTCGCACCCTTAGACGCTATGGTCACCGTGTGGTAGTGTTGAAATCCCCACGTCAACAGAGTGACCGCATCTTGAAAGCGCGCCTTGGAGGTTGGCGCCCCCAACACTACAGCAATGAGCCGGGTATTTAACCGTTTCGCGGTTGCCACCATGCAGTAGCCGGCGCGACTGGTATACCCGGTCTTCAGCCCATCCATGCCAGGAAATTTCCCCAACAGGCGATTGTGATTAATCAGCCATAGTGTTCCCCCTTTGCCATTGCGCACCGTACGGTCTTGCCGCATCGCGGTGTAATGCAACAATAGCGGCATTCGAACTGCTCGCACTGCCAAAAGCCCCAAATCGTGGGCCGTGGAGTAGTGATTAACCGAGGATAGACCGTGCGCATCGACAAAGTGCGTCTCCCTCATTCCCAAAGCTCGCGCCGTCTCATTCATGTCTTCCACAAAGGCGTCGGCAGACCCACCAATATATTCGCCCAAAGCATACGCAGCATCATTGGCAGACCCGATGGCGATGGCCTTGAGCAAATGGTCTACCGTCAGCCGTTCCCCAGGTTCCAGCCAAATTTGCGATCCATTGACGTGATACGCCTCGTCAGATATCGGGACGAACTCCTGCGCGGAAAGTTCTTTGTCTTCAATCGCCTTTACCGCAATATAGAGCGTCATCAGCTTCGTCACGCTGGCTATCGGCAGCCGTTGATGGGCATCCTTTGCGTAAATTACGCGGCCGGACGATCCATCCACCAATTCGACAGCTTTCGCTAATACCAAAGGCGGCGCCACGGACTGGGCTGACGCGATAGCACCCGGTCCGGCCACCCATGCCGCTGCCAATAACAATGCGATGGTTTTTTGATACCAATGTCTCATACTCCCGCCCCCATGCCAGTGTTTGGGCGTAGTATTTTCGGGCCCATCGCAATTCATACCGCGAGGCGCTAAGCGTTACCCACCCCTTCGTAAAAGGCGATCCGCAGTTCAAGGCGGGCACCTCTCAATCGTTCAGGCACGCCATCCCCGGCGGGCCCTCGTCTTCAGGCTGGTGAAACCTCTAAGAGACACCAGCGTGACGCGCCCCCGCCGCCACTGGCCCTGCATGTTCGGAAAGCACTTTGGGTTCGACGCAGCGAACAGAGCCCTCGTCAACCAGCGTGGCTGCCGGCTCATTGGGCACGCGCAAACCTCTACAGCCAAGGGTGGTAGACGGACACCCATGCCCCTTTGCTTCGACCGCGGTTATACCCTTCATCGTACGGCCATCACGAAAAAAGTGGACCCATGTACCCCAATTGAGACCCCCGGTATTGACCGGGCTAGCCGCATTCGTGCGGGCACCGGGTGGCCAGGTTCACTGTCCTACGAGGTCGCAGCTTTGAAAGTTTTGAGGAATGTAAAGGCCCCTTCTTTACGCGAGTGCCACGTCATGACATATCGTTCTCGGTGAAACTCGCATCAAAAAGTTTCGCAGCAACTACGCACGGGGATGGGCTTTGTCGTACACTGGCCGAAACCGTGCGCGACTGACGTGGGTATAGATTTGGGTTGTCGAAATGTCTTGATGGCCCAACATCTCCTGCACAGCCCGCAAATCGGCCCCGTTCTCCAGTAAATGGGTTGCAAAGGAGTGCCGCATGGTGTGGGGCGTTAGCGGTTTGTCAATTCCAGCTTTAACGCCATAATTGCGAATGACCTTCCAAAACCCCTGACGAGTTAAGGGAGCGCCGCGATGGTTCAAAAACAAATAGTCTGAACTCTTTGAGCTAATGAGTACCGGACGTACATCATCTACATAGTGCGTGAGCCACTGCAATGCGAATCGCCCCATCGGGACATAGCGTTCTTTCGACCCCTTGCCAACACACCGGATCCGTGGTGGATCAGGCCACCAATCGTTGATGGTTAAATGACATAACTCACTTACCCTCAGACCTGCCGCGTAAATCAACTCCAGCATCGCTCGGTCGCGCACGCCCAGCACAGTTTGGGTATCGGGAGCGTCAAGCAGACGGCTAACCTCATCGACATTCAACACACTGGGCAATTTTCTCTCCGTTTTGGGCGAATCGATATTGACAGTCGGGTTGCGGGCGATTCGATTCTCACGCTCTAGGTAGCCATAAAAGGTCCTCAGAGCGGACAGACGCCGCGCCCGCGTAGTGGCGGCAATGCCAGCTTGCTTCAGTTGCTGCAAATAACCAAGTACCTGATGGTCGTCGGATGCAGGATTGCGAGCGCAATATCGGGCATAGTCGCGAAGGTCGCGAGCATAAGAAACCCGGGTGTTTTCAGCCACTTGCCGTTCATATTGAAGAAACTCTAAAAAATCGTCAATATCAGCTTGGCGCGTCAGAATCGACCCACCTTTCTCAACATCCCTCAGCCTCAGTCAACTACCCTGCCGGTTCCAGTAGCGGCTGTTGGCTGTCGCGTCGCGTTCATGCAACGAAGCCAAGTTGCCATACCGATACCCACGCTGCGTGCAACCACCGCATGCCACCCTGCCTTCATGCGACCGTCGACGTCATGTCGAGAGTTTGACCACTGAAAAGTCAGCAGCCGCTCTCCAATGCCGATAACTTTTAGCTTTCAGCCAAACGATACCATAATCTGTAGCCCCAGCTCCACCGTTGGACAACGCTTAAGCCCTCTGGTTTCCACCGCATCCATCATGATTGGGCATTGCGGATGTGTCCGATTAAATCTGGCGTGCGGACAGGACGCTGCCCATCGATGAGTGCTTGTGCTTTGGCTATGCCATCCCACACATTCCAATTGAGAACTCCCACGACGCGCTCATCCTCAAGGTAGTACACGACACCCTCTTCATGTGGAACCACCCAATCTTCGACCACTTGATGTGACGTACGGCACTCCCCGATCGCCTCATATCCAAAATGATACAAATCGGAGTAGTAAAACGAGCGATGATTGTAAGGTTTTTGTGCTCCCGCCATATTTTCTCCTGCTGCCCGTCCCTGTGTCACGGCATGGTCTTCGTGCATCATGGCTTTCAGGTCGGGGCGCATAATCGCCACATCGCCCGCCGCCCAGATATGGGGGTTGGCCGTGCGCAAGTATTGATCGACTTCAATCCCCATGCCATCAGACAAGCCTACCGTCTTTGCCAGGTCGTCATTCGGGGTCACACCAATACCGACAACCGCCAACTCGCCCGTTACATTTTGCCCTGCCTGCGTCACCACGTGGATTTCTCCACTCTCTTCAGAAATTGACCGGACATCGCTGTGGCCTAGTATGGTTACAGCGTGCTTACGGTACTCCTCTTGAACGTGTCGCGCCAAATCATCAGGGAAAAAACCTGCGAACGGATATGGCTCCTGCATGACCCAGGTGACGTGATGTTGCCTTGACGACAGCACCGCCGCCATTTCCGCACCAATGAACCCCCCGCCTACCACCACAATCGAACGCGGTTCGGCTAACTCGCTCCACAGGCGCACGTGCTCGCGTAACGATCCCACGTAAAACACCGAAGGCGGACTATCCGCAAATCGCCGCGGTCGTGCCCCGGTCGCTAACAATAACTTTCCATATCCAATTACCTGCTCGTGGTCAGTCTGTACCTGTCGTTGTTCCGGTTGAAGCCGGACCACCCGAGTATGCAAGGCCCAGTCAACCCCTCGTCCGCGCTGCCAACTGTTCAAAAACGCTTCTTCCAGGCGCATGTCCAACCAGAGCTTTTTAGACAGTGGAGGACGCTGATAGGGCGGAAAAGGCTCCTCCCCGATCACCAACACCGACCCCTGCGGGTCGCGCCGCCTAATTCCGCTAATTGCCGCATCGGCCGCCATGCCTGCGCCCACGATGACATAATCGTACTGCAGCACCAAAATTCCCCCTTGGTTTGAGACCCTGTACTCGCCTATCGTTTTATCCCGCCAACCGCTCGACTTGTTAGAGGCTGCGGCTTTGTCCTCCGTCAACCCAGTAGCAGGAACCGTTGAGATAAGAAGCGGATGGCGACAGGAGAAAGGCCGCCAGCCGCCCAAACTCCAACGGATTTCCATAGCGCCCGGCAGGTATTTTCGCGATAGCCTGCTCTCGAACACGCTCCGTGGATATTCCCGCACGCTGCGCCGCTAGTTTATCCAGCTCCCGAACACGCTCGGTATCTATGCGCCCCGGCACAATCATGTTCACGCGGATATCACGCGGGGCCAATTCGTCAACAAGGGTTTTGGCCAACGCGTGCAATCCCGCTCGCATGACATTAGACAATGCCAAATGCGCGATAGGTTCGCGAATGGAACTCGACGCATTCAAGAGCACTGAGCCTCCTGGTTGCACCTGGGGCAACAACTGCCGCAAAAGATAGATGGGGCCCATCAACAACTGTTGAAATGCTTGTTCCCAATCTTGATCGCTTAAGTCCATGACACCGCCAGCCCGCGGACCTCCGGTATTCACAAATATGCCGTCAAAATGCCGACCCGCTACGCTCTGCACAAAATTCTGCCGGGATTTCACATCACCCGTGTCCAATATGGCGTCATGCCCTGGGGATCGGCTGGTCACGAAGACCTGTGCACCCTCTTGCCCCAAAACATCCGCAACAGCTCGTCCCAATCCGCGGCTGGCCGCTATTAATAAATAGGTCTTTCCCTTCACGCCTAAGTCCATTACGATTAGCGGCTAGCCGAAAAAGCCGCCTTCCCCCCATTCCCTTGCGATTGATTTCAAATGCCCGCGAGAAGCCCCCGCCTTGAGGCGTGGCGAGGAAGGCGGGCTTGCGCCGTTAGCCGAAAACAAGTTTTTGCTCATTGCAATAGTTGTTCCCTGTCAAAGACTCTGCCAATCCGTTCGCATAACCTCTCCACGTCCTGATTCACCGCAACTTGCCACGGACTCCGAACCTTACTCCCCATCATCTCGTACCATCGGCCCGCCGGGCACAGAGTCACGTGCGCGTCTTCCTCTTGAAAAACTACCGTCCAGTCCTCCGCTGTAATGGGAATCCTCCCGAACCGGTAGGAGCCATTGGCTATGGCCCCGTACACTTGGTGCAATCGGCGCTGCTCTAATGCGAGCCATGCATCCTCTCCACTTTCATAGCGGAAGCCTACACCCAGATCGCGATTTAACTTCTCCCGGACCACACCATCTCGCAAATCTCCCGTACACCAAATTTCTACCGATGACGTTTGAGCTGCCTTTACCAACAACAATCCTGCAGGGGCGTCGGCCCGCACCATGACTCTTTGCGCCGCCTGTACAGCCTCTTGCGGATCCATCGGCGGGCTGAGTGCGATGTGCCCAGTCTGCGGTTTGGGCACCAGCCGCAAAGTAAGACGGGTAATCGCTCCCAGTCGGCCACGCGACCCTACTAGCAATTTGCTCAAATCGTATCCCGCAACATTTTTCATCGTTTTGGTACCAAAACGCAGCAACCGACCCCGACCGTCAACAAATTCCACTGCCAACACGACATCTCGCCATCCGTGTCCACCGCTGTGTCTCCAATATGCCGCATTGGCGGCAACCAGCCCACCCACTGTCTCATCCATAAAGGGCTCAATCCCCGGCAAGTCTAAGCCCTCGTGGTGTAAAAGGCGCGCTAGGGCACCCGCGCGCATGCCTGCTCCCACCTCAATTGATAAATTATCGCGATCCAGGTCAAACACTGCATCAAAAGCCCTCATGTCTAGGACGTGTTTAGTGGCATTCGGCGTCTCACGGCGACGACATTGCCCACGAATCGTGAGGAGTTCCCCATGCTTGCAACTCCATTGCATCGCTTCCTGCAACGCCTGCACCGAATCCATATGCACGGGATACTGATGCGGTTGGTCCAAAGTGTCCATGCTTGGAGCCGGCCATAACGCCTTCAAGGGATTTAATACCCCCTGGGGATCAAACGCTTCTTTGACCTCCGCCATCGCTTGCAATTCCGCTGGCGAATACATGAGCGGCAAGTGCTCCGCCTTATCGATGCCAACGCCGTGTTCTCCGGTGATCGATCCGCCCAGTTGCACGCACGCCTCCAAAATGGCCCGATCCGCCTGGCGCAAGCGCTTGACTTGCTCGAGATCTCGAGGGTCGTAGGGTATGGCGGGATGAAGATTGCCGTCACCGGCATGTGCCGCTGTCAGAATGGTCAAATCCAGCTCAGCAGCAATGGCCAAAACCCGCTCCATCATCTCCACCAGGCGAGGACGCGGCACCGTCACATCTTGCACCCAGACGTGCGGCGCCAATCGCGCCGTGGCGCCGTAATGGGCCCGACGGCCCCGCCACAGGGCCTCCGCTTCGGCTTGGGTTCGCGCCACCTCCAATTTCAGAGAGTTTTGCCGGGCACAAATGTCCCGCACCACCGGAACAGCCGCTTCAACCTGGGCAGCGGGACCATCTAATTCAATCAGCAACACCGCCCCCGCTCCGAGCGGATATCCCGCGTGGACAAATGGTTCAATAACCCGGATGGACTCGCCGTCCATCAATTCCAGGGCCGATGGGTTCACGCGAGCCGCCACCAATTCAAACACACTGCGCACTGCATCTTGCATGTGAGCAAAACTCGCGAGCAACGTCCGCGTCGTCTCCGGCAGCGGTGAAATGCTTAACACGGCTTCGGTGACGAGCGCCAACGTGCCTTCCGACCCAATGACAATGCTGGCAAGGTCGAAAGCATCGGCCGTACCGGCTCCGACTTGAGGTAATTCAACCAGCCGCCCGTCGCTTAACGCCACCTGCAACCACACTGTGTGATGGGTTGTCACGCCATATTTGACGCAATGGGGACCGCCTGAATTCTCGGCCAGATTCCCGCCCAGGGTGGAAATGCGATGACTGGACGGGTCCGGGGGATAGAAGAATCCGCACGGTTTCAATGCTTCCGCTAAATCGGCGTTGACAACGCCGGGTTGCACACGCACCAATTGCCGCACACGATCAATATCCAAAATACGGTTCATGCGGGCAAACGAGACGACCATACCGCCCACCAAAGGAGTCGTGCCCCCACTTAAATTCGTCGATGCACCCCGACCAATAATCGGCATTTGGTAACGATAGGCGATGCTAAGGGCCTGGCTCACCTCTTGCGAATCCCGCGGCAACACCACCACATCGGGCCAATGACGCTCCCCGGTGGCATCGTAACTATAAGCCAATAATTGGTCGCGATTGAAAATAACCTGCGAATCGCCCAAGGCGTCACGCAAAGCACGAACCACTGCCTCGACCTGCCGCTTGGTCAAGCGGGGATACTGGCTGAGCCATTCCGAACGATCCATTGTGCGATACAATTGATAACTAGCCATGAGTAACTCCTTCCGTCAGGCAGCAATTGCAAGCGTTGTGTCAAGTTAACACCGTTCGACACGGTCCGAACAGTGCTCCGAGGCTATCTGACGCACTTTTAGACTACACCGGCGGCATGGCCGGGGACCAGCTCGAATTAGCACTGTTCATATTATAAGAGCAACTAATGCCAAACCCGACCCCCTGCGACAAACTCCGAAAAGGCAACGGCCCTCAAAGCAGCTCGTCCTCGAGCTCAATGCCAACATATCAGACGACCTGAACCTTGGCGAAACCCTAGCGCTTGTGCGTGCCGCGGTGCGCATCCCACGCTTGGGGTTGCACCCGCAACTCTTTCATCAACCAGCCATCCGGTGCATGCGTAAGTTAACCAACCCATTTGCTGATCTTGAACCATCCTTTACACTGTTTGGGCCAATCCCATATGGTCCAGAAATGCGTTGCCGTGTGTGCGCATCCGACGTGACCACCGCAACCGCTACGCCCATGGGTTCGATTGCTCGAAATCGGCATGGGAATGGATGTCTAGACCCCCTGCCGCCACAAGTAATCCGGTCTGCAACACATTCCCGTTGCAATCACACGTTCGCGCAGCACGCGTGCTCCGGGAGCACGGTGGCGTTAGGATCCACGTCAACCGTTGTCAAACCTGTCAAACCAGACTGCCAGTCGTGGCTGCGGCAATGGCCGTGATCGCCTGACCCCCATCTCGTTCGACTGTCACGGACCAATTTCCTGCCCCGCTTGACCTTTTTCGGTTCTTGCTAAATGCTAATATACCAGGGGAACGCAGAGGGGGAGGGAGAGGTTGTTAGTCACTGATAATCTCTCAGTCGTCTATCGCGGCCAAACGGTTGGGGCTCTGAATCGCTTAAGTCTGACGGTAGATGGTTCCGTATGTATTCTGGGACCGAGCGGCGCCGGTAAAACCACGTTACTGCGTGCGCTGGTCGGCCTAGTTGAACTGAGCCACGGGCGCATACAGGTCGACCACGTAGACATTACCCAACACCCACTACAAGCTCGCCATCTCATGGCGTACGTGCCGCAAGACAACGATCTGCCGCGAGAATCAACGCTTGTTGAATATCTGAGGGAATTGGCGGTGTTGGATGGCTATCCCGCCCATGCCATTAGGCGCGCGGTCGTCGAAGTCCTGCGCCAAGTCCATTTATCGCAGGTCGCCGAACATCGGTTGCGATGGCTGTCTGGCGGGATGAAGCGTCGTGCCCTCTTAGCAGGAGCGCTTTTGCGCAATTCTCCATGGCTTTTGCTTGATGAGCCCACCATCGGGCTTGATCCTCAGGAGCAGGCGTCGGTTCGATCCCTGATGCGGCGGCTGTCCGCGCAACGTCACGTCGTCGCGGCTTCCCAATTTGTTGACGACGCCGGCGCAGTGCCCGAACGGGTGATTATAATGAATGCAGGTCAAATTGTCGCGGACACGACCTGGGAGCAATTAAGCACAGTCGCCCAGCAGCATATTTACAGCGCCAGTCCCTCTGCCCTGCCGAGATCAAACAACTTATGGGCTCCCCAAGCAGGAAGTAACGAAATCAAACTATTCGGATCTGTTTTGAATGGACCACCATTGGACGCGTCGCCGGAAGACGGTTACTTATGGCTTATCCACCAGCACGAGGATCTGAATCCATGAGCATCACGACGGGGACTTTGCCCACCTTAACGGTAGAGCGCCTTGGTTGCCGCCTGGGGCGACGCTGGCTCATTCAAGAGGTTTCGTTTGATTTGGAGCCTGGTTTTACCGCACTGGTCGGTCCTAATGGCGCAGGAAAAAGCACGCTGATGCGAGCTATTGCCGGCCTGATTCCGGTGTCTTCCGGAAGTCTCAGTCTCACTGACGGTCCCCCGGGGAAAGCGGTATCGCGTCAGATTGCATATATCCCCCAGTTTCCCGGGGCTTACGATCATATCAGTGTACGCGACTATCTTGTCCGAACCGCATGGTGGGACCGACATCGACCGCTGGCCCAAATTCAGCACGAGGTAAATGAGTTGTTGCATCAGTTACAATTAGACGACATTGCTCATTATCGCGGTCGCATGTTGCATCCCTCTTTGCGCCGGCGTGTCGCACTAGCCTCCGCGTGGTTACGGCAGGTCCAGGTCGTCTTTTTCGATGAGCCTACGGCAGGGCTTGATCCGCAGGAGCGATTGGCGTTTTGGCAACAGTTATACCGTCTGCGCAGTTTGCCGAACAGCCCGGTTGCCTATTTAATCAGCACCCACCTTTTGGCGGAAGTGCAGAGCTACTGCAATTATGTGCTGTTGTTGTCTCACGGTCGCATCCGCCAGCAAAGCACCGTCAAAGACTTTGTCCGAACGGTTCAGGGACACGCTTATTATGCCTGCGACCCGCCCAACAATTCCACTCTCATCGATACGGGGCGATATAGCCGTGAGGGATATTGGGTCTTGGCGCCTCAAGCCGCAGAATCGCTGCTGCCACGGCATCCAGACCTTATCGATGCCTATCTGTGGGAGTTAAATCAGCGGTTTGGCGACGACAGCGACACCACCTCTCATCTTCAATCCCAAGAGGCTTCCGCCTTCTCGCCAGGTGAAAAGCCATGAGAGTCATTCGAGCCGTGGCCGTCAACACTTGGCGTCTGGCTTGGCGTGATCCGTTAACGCGGATTGAACTGGGTATGCTTGCCGTCTTGGCCCTCCTCGCTGCCATTGCCGCAATCGGGTCACCCACGTCGGGCGACGGGGCGGTGCAAATGTTTGCGGTTGCCTACAGTGCCACTCCATTTGCACTCGTGCTGATCGTTGGGCAAATCGGGCGCAATGTGCGCGAAGAGGCCGGTTGGTGGTCACGGCCACTATCTCGCGACCAAGTTTTGCTAGGGCGATTCGCAGGATACGCGGCGGTTGGCAGCACCTTGGTGGGTGTCACCGCGACCTGGGGCTGGATCCTCATGACCGTGCTAGCTCACCTCGATCCGTGGTCCGGACTGGTGTGGACGTTTTGGTTTGCCTTGCTAACCATTCCGGCGGTGTTAACGGTAACGGGCGGTGCGCTCTGGCTGCAAACGGCGGTAAATAATCCCCATCGCTATTTTGCTTGGGCTATTATCCTATCTCTCATCGTTGCCTTTGCGGAGTACAAGCTTTGTATGTTTACGGCCGCTTGGCCGCATTTGTCCTTTTTCAATCCGTTTCCAGGATTTTTAGAACTTGGACTCGCGCTGCCGCCATCGCTACTCACACCGATTGGTATCAGTGGTTGGATCTGGATCAATCGGGTGCTGTGGGGAACGATCGGAATGTTACTGGTCGTAGCAGCGATACGCCGACCCGTGGGGCCCTACCCAATGCGCCCAGGGCCGACAACACGCATCGTCATGGCCCTGCTGGGGGTTGGTGCCGTTGCGTGCGCTGTTATTTTGGCCATCACCGCTCAACGCCTGTCGCCTCCGGTATCCTCGACCTATTCCGCCAGCACAAATTTTTTCTGTCGCGACGCCCGTATCCAACTCACCGTCAATGCCCAGACCGGTCAATGGCAGGGACAGTTTCGCTGCCGCCCCTCGCGAGCCGGAACCCTGCGTTTTGCAGCCAATGCAGGACTCACGCTGACGGCTTTTAGCAGAGGGCGCCAGCCGATTTCGTTACACGTCGGCCTCGTTTCAAAAGATTCAGCCCAACGGCAGTGGCAAATGTCCATCTTACGTCGGCACACCGTGACGTTTGTCTTGACGGGTCATTTGTTGCCGTACCCCTCGACCCTGCCCTATCGCCCCTTTTCGGTGGGACAGGTCTACTCCGGTCTAGCCGCCGGCTATGGGCATGTATTCATCGCCGAAGCCCAAAAGGGTTTGCCTACCTGTCTAACCGCATCGACGCCAGTCCAGCTTAGCCTGCGGGACTTGGCGCCCGGGCCATTGGTCACCAACGCCGTATGGGACCAACTGAGCCGCGTCTGGGTGGCTCGGCTCGGTACCCTCACAGTCGATACGGGCGATTTGGTGAAAATCCGTCGAGGTCCAACGACAATTTGGCTGCCTGAGGCCGGGGGGATTAGTTTGGCGCCGTTTCTTCCCTACGTAGGATCTCTGCGCAGTCTCACAGCATGGCTGCCGTTGCCCAAGCATATCTCGTTCGTGCCCAGTCCGGTCATCTCACAAGCCGCCTGGCACACACCTGATATCGTGTACACCGATGTACACCCGTTTGTTGAGCCGCGCGATCCGATCAGCAACAGTGATTCCCCTCCAACCAACTACACCGCAACACTGACCCTGGCACGCCTGCTATGGACCTCGATGGCAGCGACCCCCAAAACCGATCAAGACGTGGTGTTAACGGTACTGCTGATGTATTCTCACAGTAATCCCGTCAACTTTTTCTTGTTGCTCGATCAAGTACAACAAGGGCGAGTGACCGACGTAGGACCCTTGACACCGAATCAGCGTCACAACATTTTGCGCACGTGGCAGCTGTTGCAATCTCAAACGCGCCGGCGTCAGCGCATCTGGCTTGTACACCAATACCGCACTGCCCAAACGCATACCGCTGACGGGGAGGTGAGATCGTGACCGCTTTACCCAACTTGCGCGTGGCCGCCATTGAGCTCAGACTGATACCACTCGTAGGTTATCTTTTGCTCGCGGTGGCACTCGCTTTACTTGCGCTAACGCACGGTCCCTTGGAACTGGCGCGAAATTGGCAAAGACACTTCATCGAAAACATGGAAGCGTTTGTGCCGTTATCCCTAGCCTTGTTGAGTGCCCCGATGCTCATCGCCGACAGTGAACAGGGAATGGTTGAGTTAAATGCCACATTGCCGCACCGTGCCATCTTGACGGTGAGATTTTTAGCGGTGTGGGCGGTCAGTTGGGCTTTTCTATTAGCGGGAGCGGAGTTCATGAATCTATTGTGGGGGCCCGTGCCGTTTTGGTCCGGTGTGTTGGCTGCGTTTGGACCTGCTGTCTTCCTGACAGGGGTGGCGTTTTGGGCCACCCTTATCACGGCACGGGTGTCCGTCGGATATCTGGTCGTCATTGGACTTTGTGTAACCGACCTCATTTTGAAGATTTTGGGAGCCTTTGCCACCGTTCCCGCACTGCAACTCATCGACACGTTTTCGTACCGCTGGGCCACTCCCGCCCTGTCCTGGTGGGTACCCAAAGTGTTCATGCTCGCAGTAGGCATTGTCTTGATTGTGCAAGCTATTCGGTTGGTCGCGCGCTATTGGTCGCGGTCGCTCTAGTGGCCTCTCGCTTCAGGCGCTGCTCCACCAACCAGGTACCGGAACGCGCATTAATCGCGATGAGCCAGGTGGTAGTCTTAAAGACCCTAGCCGAGTGCCCCATCATAACCCAAGCCAGGTGCGGCGAGCGGGTCCCCCACCATACTAACGTGGGCGGTGTCAGCGACTTTTCCGACAACGTGACACCATCGTGCCTTCTGCTCACGATCGCCATCGCCCCGTCTGCCGAGACAGATGGCGTTGCCGAGGAAATCGAGACATGGTAACCAAGGCGCTGGGCAACGAGCGCGGCACCACGCAGTGGCCGAACCGTCGCCGCACCGCGCACCTTGAGCACCATCGCCATGACCACCACGAGGGACGCTAAAATAGCCCATCCAAAAGATTTTTGCCTCCTTATCGAGTCCCTAATCTGCTATCACCACCTAAGCTGGATCCCTCGGCGGGCATTCTAAGACGGCGCGATCATCCCGGCAGGCGAATACGCATCCGGCCAGTTACAGCGGGCTTGGTATCCTTTTCTCCTAATTGCACATCCAAATGTGCAATCCGCTCTTCAATTTGCCGTACGCGGGCGGTAATCATCAACTCATGATCGGGTAAAACCATCTGCCGAAACCTCACATGAAACTGCTCCAGTCGCGCGCTTGGCTCCACTTGTTCCATAATGCGGCTAGCCATAAGCCCCATGTTCAGCATTCCATGGACGATGACACCCGGAAAGCCAAAGGCTTTAGCTACAGCATCGTTATAGTGGATGGGGTTGTAGTCGTCTGCAGCCCCGGCATATCGCACCAGTTGCTCGCGCGATATGCGAATGATAAATGGGCCGAACACATCACCCACCTGCATGAGCAACCTCCTCCGTCACGACCAGCACGGCTCGAGCTCGAAATGCTATCTCCCCAGCCTGATTTATTCCTTCGCTGGCGACCGTAATCAAGGTCATTTGTCCCTGCTGCCCAGTCCGCGTTTTAACCCCCTCTATCCAGCCACTCACGCGAATTTCATCCTTGGCACAAATGGGAGCAGCCCATTCGAATTCCTGTTCTCCATGGAGAACACCGGCCTCGGGCAACGTCAGGCCGGGGATCTCCCAAGGCAACAACGTAACCACAAACGTTGGTGGTGCAACCACGTCTCGATACCCTGCTGCGTGCGCCCGCTCTGGCGAAAAATGTATTGGGTTGTCCAACTGCAGGGCCCGCGCAAACTTGGCAATCGCGCCTCGCTCGACCTCATGCACCCGCCAGGGGGAATGCTCCCCCAAACGCTCTGCATCCAAGATTAACACCCCAGCTATCCCCCTATCCGTCAGGTAAAGGCCCGATCACTCGCCCATCTTGGGCGATGATTTTTTCGGCATCAGCTCTCGCATCCGGTCCCAATCGTCTTGGGTCAGACGATCCAACCCATTAAACATACCGGCCCCATAGAGCCATTCCCCGCCATCGATTGTGACCACTTCCCCGTTAATGTACGCGGCGGCGTCCGAGACCAAATAGGCCGCCAACGTCGTCAGTTCCTCGGGTCGACCCACCCGTTTCAGCGGGACCCGATTTTGAGCGGCATTTGCCAGTTCTTCCGTAGGCATGAGCCGAGACCAGGCACCTTGGGTCGGAAATGGTCCGGGAGCGATGGCAACTTGACGGATGTGATGCGGCGCCCACTCGGTTGCTAAGGATCGCGTCATGGCAAGAACACCTGCCTTCGCAACCGCTGAAGGCACGACATATCCCGATCCGGTCCAAGCATACGTTGTCGTAATATTGAGCACAGTGCCCGGTTCTCCTCGGGCAATCCATCGTTTCCCTGCCGCCAATGTGCAATACATGGTTCCGTGCAATACAATATTGATGACGGCGTCTACCGCCCGGGGAGAAAGTCGTTCCGTCGGACTGATAAAATTGCCGGCGGCATTGTTTACTAACACGTCCAGTTTGCCATAATGCATAAAAATTTCGTCCATCACTTGGTCCACAGCATCGGGCATGCGAATGTCAAGAGGATGAACCCATACCGTCAAATTCTGAGCTTGCATCTGGACGCGGGCCTGTTCTAAAACGTCAGCGCGACGACCTACCAAAGCTAACTTGGCACCCAGTCTCCCAAACGTCTCCGCCATCTGCCGTCCTAATCCGGTACCGCCGCCCGTCACCAAAATGACCTTGTCCTGCAATAAATCATCGCGAAAAATCATGCGCCTCACACCTTTCTAAACCGACCGCCATCATCGATAGCCAGGCCGATATCAACACACCAAGCTAGATGGCCCCGAACCATCCATTCCCCCAGCTCCATCTCCCGCGGTGCCAAGACATCTCCGTAAATCTGCTCGGCTATGCTGCGCGGGTCCGTCACCCCCTGATCCAGCAAGGCCAAAATCTGGTCGTTGCGCTGTTGCCGATGGGTCTGATAGTAAGCCAGATATTGATCGGGGTTTCGCACCACCTCCCCATGACCCGGACCGATAATTTCTGCGCCCAACTGCCGCAAAATTTGTAACGTCGTCAAATATTTTGCCATGTTGCCGTCTGGAGGAACGATCACCGAAGTCGTATTGCCCAACACGTTATCGCCTGCCAACAATATGCGTTCTGTCGGGATCCAAAAGTTCACCTGGCCGCACGTATGCCCCGGTGCTGGCACCACATCGACTCGAATTCCCACAATATCCACATAACTGCGCGGAATTATCTGCCAAGACGCACGTGTCTTTTCATCCAGATAACCGAGGTCGTGTGCACCGATATAGAGGGGCGCTTGCCATCGCTCACTCGCCCACACGCCCCCACCACTGTGATCGCCATGATAATGGGTAACATAAATAGCCTGCACCCGAGGTGCGCCTAACCCTTCCCAATCTCCTTCCAAGGTGGACTGCGCCGCGACGTGACCGTCCCCGGTGTCGATCAGGATCACTTCGCGCTCATTGCCAATCCAATAACATTCCGTGAACTGGTAAGGCGGGAGCGTTTTTGACGGCACATGCGATTGCCAGACTATCTCCCCTAACTTTTCCACTGATCCTCATCCTTCTGCCAACGATTTTCGAAAGCCGCAGCTGTACACCACTGAGACAACCATAGGAGGACATAACGAGTTGGATTGGCGAGTTCAAGCTGGGCCAGTGCCTCATGCACGCCGATCCATCGATAGCTCGTTGCCTCGGGTTCGCGCACAACCACCGGAAATTGATCGACCAGCACTGCAAAAAAGCGTGTATCAAAACGATAGGGAACCTGCGGAGGAGGAACAAGCCGTCCAAGATAGTAGAACGAGCCAAAATTAAGTGGCCCGCCAGTGTTCCAGTTCGCAAGGGCCAGGCCCGTCTCCTCGTAACACTCACGCACAGCTGCCACCCAATAAGGCCAAAGCTCTTGATTCCCTCTGTCCGGCATCCATGTAGACGGCGCCTCGGCCTTAATTCGCATGCATTGTAGGTAATCCGCGGTCTTGACAGAAAGCGGGCTCTGGTCACGCGCTTGCATGAGCCGAGCTAACACAGAGGCGTTGGGTTGCAAACCAGAAAGCCAGCGAGTGTCGCAATCCACTGCATCAACACGACCGCCAGGAAACGCCCAAAGGCCAGGAAAAGCTCGTAATGTGGGCGCGCGCTGCAGCAGCAACACTGAAAGCGGCTTACCATGCCGACTGATTAGGACTAATGTGGACGCAGGGATCAAGGGCGCATCACTCATACCATCGTCAATCCGCCCGACACCGAGATGACCTGCCCCGTGATATATGACGCGCCATCGCCCGCTAAGAACATGACCATCGCCGCCACTTCCGCGGGCTCCGCAATACGACGCAACGGAATGCGCCGGATCATCTTCTCGATGAGCTTTTCCCCTGTCTCCTCCTCGCGGTTCTCGTCCAGGATGCGCGTGCGTGTAGGACCCGGCGCTACGCAATTAACCCGGATCTGATGTCGCGCCATCTCTTGTGCGATTGACTTGGAGAAGGCTACGACCCCCCCTTTGGCTCCCGCATATACCGCTTCGCCAGACATGCCCACGCGCCCCGCGTCGCTCACCACATTGATGATGCTGCCCGACCGTCGCTGGCACATCTGCGGCAATACCGCCCGTATGGTATAGACCACCCCCCAAAAGTTCGTGTCCACCACTCGCCGCCAATATTGCTCGTCCTCCTCTAAAAACGGCGACGTCAGCGTATATCCAGCATTGTTGACAAGGATATCGGGCGAACCGACACGGGCATGCAGTCGAGCAAAAGCTGACCCCACCTCATCTGCCCGACCTACGTCCACCGCCTCTCCCCAAATAATGTCAGGCAGCTGACCGCGCACTTCATCGATGCTGTCCTGGTGCAGCGCCCATACCGCTACACGAGCCCCAGCACCAATGCCCGCCTCAGCAATGGCCCGACCAATACCCCGTGCGCCGCCGGTGATTAACATAAGTTTCCCGTCCAGACTCATCCACGTCCCAGCTTTCCAACCCGCGGATATGTCGCGTGAAGCGTTTGGCGCTCCCGCTCATAAATATTCACGAATTTCTCTGCCGCCATCGGTCCGGACATGAGCTCTAATTTACGCACTTCCAACGGGTCGGCCTCGCGAATCAGCCGAATATCATCGGCCGTCGGTGGCGGTGTCGATAAAATGTCGCCTTCTCCTCCACCAATCGGAAACCCTGTCCTTTCCTGCACCTCTTCCAGTGAAACCCCGGGATGCAAACTTTTAATGGTCATTTGGCCTTGGGGTCCACGAAAGTCAAACACGCCCAGATCGGTAACGAGCGTAGTGGGCGCTCCATGCGGTCCGAGATGTTGACGGCTTTCGCCGTTTCCCGCCCCGCTGCGAAAATCCACATGCTGCACAACGGAGCGTGGAGAATGATTAAGAATGTAGTAGAAGGTCTCTGAAAGGTGCGATGTGTCTTCGGGAATGCCCCGGGCCCCCACCAGCGCAACTTTGGGACGACTCCAGTCGCCAATGCAGGTGATATTGGTGTTCCCATATTGATCGATTTGTGACGGATTAATCCAGATGCGAAAGTGGTCTGTAAAGATCGCGTCGAAAATGTCTTCCATCGTAAGCGGTATTCCTTGTTGCACGTCGGTTAAAAATTGTCCGAGGGTTAACGTGGGCATCGGAGTCACGTCCATTCCTGATTCCGGAGTTGACAACACCGCCAAATCCGGCGCATACAGTCGTTTCGCCAAATGCGCCGCCAACGACCCGAAAGCGGTCACTGAACTCACCAAGACTTCACCCTTCAATTGACGGGCCATGGTGGTGATGATGACTTCGTCCACACTGAATTCCGACATTAACGGCATTGCGGTGCGCCTCCTACACTTTTAATCGTGACACCAACTCTTCGGGTCCCCCGTGATTCGTTAGGTACTGAGGGTGGTCGACGTCCACAAATTCGGATTCGTATTGACGCCAACCCTCTTCGGAGGAAGCCGCCTTCAGGTAATCTTGCAAATGACGCAAATCGGTCCGATAATCCGGCGCGCACCCAGTCGGGTGGGCACCCCAGGGGATCTCGACGACGCCTCGCGAATATACGCGCAAAATTTGAACATCGCGTCCAAATCGCTGCAGTTCCTCGCTGGAGAGAATGCGCTCACAGGACATGAACGTTTCTTTCGCGGCTTTCGCACATAACACATCCACGTGACCGTCTCCGAGAATGACCCCGTTGCCTTGAATATCGGCGTAATTCACATGGATCAGCGCCACATCCGGTTTCAGCGCCGGAACTGCCACCAGCGTCTCCTCGCCAAACGGATCGTTGATCTCCCGAAATGACGGGTTAACCCGCAAGACGTCAGTGCCCAATGTGGCATGCGTCGGCATAAAGGGAATTCTTTTGATTTTCGCATCAAGTCCCGCCATGACGGTGTACTCGGTCCATTCTTGGAATCGAATTGCCTGACTTTGCCGGGCTCGTCGAAAATGGGGAGCCAGGCCCAAAACCTCAAACCCGACAAAGGCATATATCACCTCGGCCACCCGCCCCGTGCCCAGCAAGAGGTCGACGTCGGGTCCACCCACGTCTACAATCACCGTTAAGTCGCGTCGATCGCTGCGTGCCAAGGCCCGTACCAGCGCCATGGGCTTGCGCGAAATTGAGGAACCACCAATGGCAACCGTCGCTCCGTTGGGAATTCGCTCAACGACCTCATCTATGCTCATGCGTTTGTCCATCGTTGCCTCCTTGCTCTCGTTAAGACGTCAATCCGCGTCCCAACCACTCGCCCCCGTCAATGACAAAAACCTCTCCATTCACAAAATCGGCATAGGGAGACACTAAATAGCTTGCGGCGCGTGCCATTTCAGAAACAGTACCAAACCGTCCGACCGGTATTTTATTTTTCAATCGGACTTCTTCTGCCGGATCGGCCCATAGAGGCCGAGCTCCCTCCGTATCCGTAGGTCCTGGGCACAATGCGTTGACACGAATGCCGTAATGAGCCCACTCGACTGCGAGAGTGCGCGTCATGGCCACAACACCTGCCTTAGCCGCCACCGAATGTACAGTTTTAGGCCCGCCCGTCCATGCGTAACTAGCCACGATAGACAGAATCCGTCCGCCTTGCGCTTGATCAATCATTTTCAGTCCCGCTGCCCGTGTACAATAAAAGGTTCCGTTCAACACCGTATTAACAACCGCGTTCCACCCATTAACGGACAGTTTCTCGCTGTCTACGATAAAGTTGCCTGCCGCCGAGTTGACCAAAATGTCCAAGCGCCCCGTCTCTTTGACGGCTTGCTCCATCAACGCATCAACTTGGGCAGAATCGCGGATATCCGCCGGGACCGCTAACGACTCAATTCCTTCATTCTCCAATTCGATCCGTGCGGCTTCCAGTTTCTCGGGCTTACGGCCAGCCAACACCACCCGTGCCCCTAACAAGCCCAATTCCCGGGCAATTCCCAGTCCGATTCCGCTCCCGCCGCCTGTAATGACGGCGGTTTGCCCTGCCAGCGTAGCTGCTGGCAACATCGTTGTTGCCAATACCTATTCCCTCCTCAGTCCGCGCTAATGGCCGGAAAACTCTGGCGTCTGCTTTGCCAAGAATGCCTCGATCGCCACACGATGGTCCTGCGTCTGTGACAGCTGGTCTTGTACCTCAGCCTCTTGGCGCAGCACCGCTTCAAACGATAAGTGCGACGATTCGTCAAATAAGCGTCGTATCTCCGCATAGGCTCGAGTAGGGCCATGCACCAATTGTTGCAACAACTGATCGAATTGTGCCTGGACCTCTTCCGCACCGTGGGCGACCGATTCCGCCAATCCCATGCGCACCAGATCGTCGGCTGGCAGCGGCTGTCCCAATAAACACAACGACAAGGCTCGCGCATATCCAATCGAGCGCGCCAAGAGAAAGGTTGTACCGGTGTCGGGCGCGAGTCCCACGTTGACAAAAGCCGGTACCAACCGCGCTTTGGCCGAGACGATGCGAAAATCGCAAGCCAACGCCAGAGCCATGCCACCCCCTATCGCCGCCCCTTCTACGATGGCCACCGTGGGCTTAGACAGGTGGCGCAGCGCGCGGACAATCGGGATGTATTCGCGATTGACCAACGCACCGATACGGTAACCATTTTCAGCATAAAAGTGTTGTAACTCTTTTAAGTCTTGACCTACGCAAAACGTCCGGCCCACCGCTCGAATCGCCACGACCCGAATTAAAGGATCCTGATTGGCCCGGTTCAATCCTTCCAGCAATTCCCGCCGCACCTCCGCCGTTAAGGAATTCAACGAATCAGGGCGGTTCAATGTCAAAATCGCGCACGCATCTTGCTGCGCCCATACCACGGCGTGAGAATCCACCACCAACATCCTCTCTTCATCCGGTTGAGTTGCGTCAACACCGCTCACAAGCCCTCGACATCTAACTCCCCATGCCTGTCCTAAGCAGACACCCAAGACACCTACATCCAGTTGCAAGGCTGGTCCAAAATTGCCCGGCGCCATAGGCTCTCCTGGCGGTCGCATTTGTGTCCCGATTTCCGCCTCACTCCGTTATTTCTTCGCAGATGCAGCGGCTAATCCTCCGAGCCCTAACGGATCAACCCTCGCCTTGGCTACTGTGCTATTCGCCAGATAAAAGTCAATTCCTGCACCTGTCCCCTCGGTCGTCCGACCCAGAAAAGCTTCCGTGGAACAAGACCCAGTGGGCGGCTCGCGGTGATTGCTGGCGCGCGATGAGTCATTCTGGCGAGGGCTCGCCCGAAACAATAATATGTAGAACATGCACCCCGATACCCCGCATAGACCCTCACGCCCGAGAAGCCCTGTCGCACCCGCAACTGTGCCGGTGTACGCACATTATAGCCCATTTCCACGCACTGCTCGCGAATGCACACTCCCAACTCTGGTTAGCCCCTTGCCAACCCCGTAGTCGGTAGCTAGACTGGCTTACAGGAGGTTGTCACCGTGCCGAACTCTAACCGACCCTTGCTGGTGAGGCCTGATTGGCTCTTTGAGCATATCTTTGATCCGACCATCGTTGTCGTTGATTGCCGCTGGCGCCTGGGTAACCCCTCCTATGGAGACCAGGCCTTTTTTGAAGGTCATATTCCTGGCGCGGTCCGGCTCGATATGGAGCGCGACCTATCCGCCCCACCCGGGCGCTATGGCGGACGCCACCCGTTGCCATCTCCACGCATCTTTGAGCGCAAGCTGAGTGATCTGGGAATTGGTCATCAGACGCATGTCGTGTGCTATGACGATGACGCGGCGGGTTCAGCACGCGCCTGGTTTTGCCTAACCTACCATGGGC
Organism: Sulfobacillus acidophilus; assembly: GCA_003023745.1. GTDB lineage: Bacteria > Bacillota > Sulfobacillia > Sulfobacillales > Sulfobacillaceae > Sulfobacillus_B > Sulfobacillus_B acidophilus_A. The sequence goes on from PXYV01000011.1 coordinate 45,074, forward strand.
ACGCACAGGTCTCTGTCCTCGACGGTGGCGTCCGGGCATGGTTAGCAGCAGGGTATCCCCTTAGCCAGGACCCTCCGGCAACTCAGCCCAAATCGTTTGTAGCCCGCCCGAATCCGCGTTTGGTGGTTGACTACCAAACAGTGAGTCATTTGCGCGACGTGTTGCCGCTTATTGATGCGCGTGCTCCGGAGCGCTTTCATGGAGAGATAGAGCCCGTCGATGCGGTAGCTGGCCACATCCCCGGCGCCGTTAACTATCCTCACACCGCTGTTTTAACGGAACAGGGCACCTACCGATCGCGCGAAGAGCTGCAACAATTGTTCGCTCCCGTACTCGACCAGGCGCACCCGCCCATCGTCTATTGTGGCTCGGGGGTAACTGCCTGCATTAACCTTTTGGCCTTGCGGCAGGCCGGAGTCGAGTCACTGCTATACCCTGGCAGTTGGAGCGACTGGATTCAGCATGAAGACGCCCCTATCGGGTAACGTTCGCAAGGACCGACAACCCGCTTTGTGTTAACAAAAACGCACCAATCACGTCCAATAACCAGTGGCCTCCCGTGGCCACCACACACAATCCCGCGATCACCGCTACCAACGCCACGCTCCAACGTCGCCCACCCGTAAGTGCACCCGTGACAAAGGTCAACCGGAATACGTGGCCGCTAAAAAAGCTGCCGCGAAAAAAGGCCTGATGGCGAGTTGCCTGGCCCGTGGCGCTAAAAAACTGCTTCATAACGCCGGTCACATCGGCAGGGGTCGGATTGGTCCATGCTTCCAGTGTTTGCAGCCAGTGTGGCTCCGCCGTCGCGACTGGCATCGGTGTGGCAATCCAATGCTTAGTCATGGCTTCCAGCAAGATACCCCCAACAAAGGCGATTAACCACCGCCACCCTCCGGGCTTCAGCCAACCCAGCAGCACCATGGCCACCAACGTCAGCGGAACACCGCCCACAACCCAGATCAGGTTTATCGGGTATGCCTCACGGCCCAAGGGGGCCAACCATATTGCCACCGCATGATTTACAGGATTAAACCAGCCCGTTAAAGCGAGCGTCGTGGCCGCCAGAAAAGATAGTGTCCAAAACCAGCTGGTCCGCGTCATCCCATTATTTCCACCTGTAAGACACGTAAGCCATGGGCCATGCCGCCGCAGTTATTTTTGAACATCTCGCCCTCGTTCCCAGAGTTTCACGCGCGTTTAATCAATCAGGTCAGGTGATAAGATTAGTACATCAGAAAATCGGGAATGATTCAACACGAGTTATCGCTGCGCTCCGTCCCTTTTGGGGATGGAGCCCGCGCTCGGGAGTTATGGTCAATTTCCCGATGAATTCTCTTACTTTGGGACGTCCAGCACCCAAGCTTTGGACCCGGTCACTATGATGATGTCAGGCCTGCTTTAGCGCGGGCTTCGCTTTCACCGCCCATCGGCCTAAGCCTCAACACCAAGGCTCCTTCGTAGGCCAAGGCAACTCTCCCCGCTCACGCTCAAGGCGGAAAATATTGCTCGGCAACGATGTCGCATCAACGCCTGCAATCCAAGCGGGCCGCGGCGGTGACTGGGTCAAACTCCATCATGCCAGCCATCCTGAAGCTGAAACTCCCGGCGTAGGCACCGCCACCCAAGCACGTACAAGCGTCTCCACGACATCGGGATTACGTAGACCGGACAGCGAAATGCGCGTCTCTCCGCGACCCACGCTGCTCAGAGTCGAGAACGCCACACGGCCTTCTTCTGTCTCGGGAAATTCGCGGATGCACACAACACGATCGGTAGATACAGACGCGAGCGTTTGTCGGAGGGCAATCTGTTGTGGCACGAACGCTGTATCGCCTTCCATCCTTACCCATAAAATGCCCTTCCCTTCCGCATCAACCGTGCGCGCGACGTCCGCCACACCTTCCAATTCTTGCAGCATCGCTGGCCAGGTTTTAAAGTCAAGCAATTGTCCGTGGCTGAAATCGGCTTCAGCTTGCGGGTGCTGTGCATGTGAGCGGTCGCGCGCAGGATTATCGCGCCACTCCGCCAAGGAAAGTGGGTCAGTACGTCGGTACAGGCCCAAAGTCATGTCGGCTGTGACCGGGTCCACCATATCAAGCCGTTCCAATCGCCATAGCGGACGCACAGGTCCCACGACGAGGACACGCTTCAAAGCCGGCGCCGCCGACAAGACCAAGCTTTGATGGCCCGCGTCGACGATGAGCTTTGCAATCTGCTGAGGGCTGCCCTGGTTGCCAAGAGGCTCTGAGAGATCGAGCCACTGTACGGTACACCCAGAATGCAACAGCGCCAAAGTCATGAGCAGTAGATCGGCTAGACCGCCAAACTCGCTTGCGACACCAATCGCCTCTGGGCTCTTTCTGCCTAAATAGTAACAAAGACTAGCGGACCACCCTATCATGCCACCTATTCCGGCATAAGCGTACGGTTGCGTGTCATCGCCGTATAACAGCACACCAATAGAGTTGGCTTCTACCGCAACAGGGTCAAGAAAACCTGGCGCATTCTCTAAAACGTCGGCCAAACGCCAGCTGCGCGATGTTATGCTCTTATGCACCTCATCCCCGCACAAGAGAAAAAATACCGGACCTGATTTGGATTGAGTGCGCGTAATCCGATCCGCCAGCGCCTGGTCGTCCACGACCACCCACTTCACCTCACTCGCCCGTAATCGTTCGTGCAAATCCCGGCTCTCATGCGTCCGCACCACCACGGCGCCTAATCGCGCCGCGGCCAGCCAAGCGATTAGACCAACCATGGTCGGCCGCCCCACCACTGCGATGCGCTCACCGGACGCAATCCCCTGGTCGTGCCACCACCGCGCTAACCGCGCACTGGCCCAATAGAGTTCACCATATGTCTTCGTGTAGACGTGTCCTAGTCGTTCGTCGATGACGGCCGACACATTTGATTGCACCAACAAATGGCGTTCAAGAACATTGATCGCGACATTGCTGTAGCCGCCCACGAACCACCGGTGGTCGTGGTGTATATACCGCCAATCAATCAGCCACTGACAATCACGTGCCACACCTTCCCACACAGTGTCACCGTCCTTCATGGAGTATCCTCGCTTTCGGTTAAGTCTGTCCTCTCACACCCTATGCGCTGCCAACCCAAAATTTGCACGGATTTGCTTTTGCAGCGCCACAACAGACAGTCAACCTGTGACCATTGTTCGGCATCATTCTGATCGGATTAAGCTGACTTGACCACAGGCCGGGAAAAAGCGGACGCACAAGGATCACTCGATCACGCCGGGACGGCGCTTGGCCGACGCGTCCAAGCGCGGGCTGCACGGGAATTCTCGCTCTATCGCCTCGAGAAAAATTCTTTACCCTCTAGTGTGCCGGCTTGTACATCCATGTCCAAGGCCAACCCCTCATGCTTCCGACGGGGGACACGGCAAGTGCTCGGCCATCTTTCGTAAAAGCAAACGGCACAGAACGCGTGGCAAACCGAACCAGTCCAAGCGCTGCACCAACGTGTGCAAAACGCGTGGAGCCTGTACCCACTCGTGCAAATGGTTCACGACAAAGGCCAACAAAACGACAAAATTGTTCATCTCAGCCGCAAGCGCTGCATTGCGAAGATTGTTCGGATTGTGACCATCGACAGGCAACGGCTTTGTAAACACGGACGTACGCCTGTCCTCAGTATGGTCTGGACTTGGATTGCGACGAAAATTCGGCGCGCAACATTCTTGCCCGGCTACGCCCATATCCCACTTTACACGCCGAACGATGTGGCAAGCGCACGCTCACGAATTTGCACAAGTTGATGCATTGTTGAGAAAGGACGAAACACTAATTGATGCTGGTATTTGTCGTGTGCGCTATAATTGTTTTGGTGCTAATGATTGTCCGCGCGACAATAGTCGCATGCCTATGCGGAGGTGAGTCAGTCTCATGTCAGGTCATCCGCCCAGTGACTCCGAACGTCTGGCCTTAAAGGCGGTGGTCAACTTGTTGCGATTATCGGAGCCACTCATTTTTGAGTTGTGGCGATCGCATGAACTCACCTTGGCACAAGTGCAGTGCTTACGCATCTTGAGCATCCAGCCAGAACAGGCGGGTGATCTAGCCAAAAGGTTATCCATGTCATCGACCTCGCTTACACGAATACTGGAACGACTGGAGTCGCGTCAACTGGTTGACCGTATCGTTGATGTGCATGACCGTCGCCGTATCTGGGTCCGACTCACGGAAGCCGGCCAACAAACGGTTAGCAGTCTCAGCAGTTGGTATGCGACACCCCTATTCCAGGCCATCCAAGCAATGAATCCTGTCGAGTTGGCTGAGCTGACGGGGGTACTGAACCGGTTCAATCAGGCAGTACGCGTGTGCGAGAACGGCCCGCCCGTCCGCGCGGACCTGCCGAGCGAACCTTAAGAACGTGGCTAGGAGGCTCCTTAGTATGGTCACTGTGGCAAAACCATCACCCCGCGCGCCTCTGAGGCCCAGCGATAGCAGGATCGGCTGGGCCCATTTGACGTCGCGGGCATCGATGGCAACCATCAACTCCGTCAACGCGATGATGTCGCGTCCCACCATCTTTCGGAACTTTGATGGCTGCTTGCGCAGCGACCACGCGAATTGGGGGCTGTGGGGTCCGATCGCTTTAACCGTGAGCGAAACCATTGGGATCGTGCCCTTCGCGTACCATTTGCACACATGCGTTAACCTCGATACACTAGGGTTCTTGATGACCATCGCAGGTTTCATCTTATTCCCTGCAGAAGGGCAAGTCACGATTGTCGCCCTTATCCACGGAGCAGAGGACACGACTGCATTGACGCATGCAGTAGATATTCTGACCGATGGATTTCTGGATCAGGAAGAAAGCTGGGACCGAAGCTTTCGTCACAACGCAGCCATTGGCGTCCCTGAGACCGATCCAGCCTCTAGGGACAGGATTTTGTCCATGAGTTGGCGCCCAGTCTTAATGGGCGCGGAGGTGCCCGCACCCGTCTGGGGCCGTATGGTCTTTCGGGCAAGTGCCCCTGGGCGCGACGTTAATCGTCTTGACCGGGGGAGCAATCGCATGTTCGCGCGAAGACTCCTTGGCTCAATATTAATGCCCCTTCCGGTTCAAAAGTCCAGCGCATTCAGTCGCACAGTATCGCCAGTTCCGGTTATTGCCCGCTGGACTCACCGGCTGCACCACACTGAGCCGTTCGCCGCTCGAATGAGCTACAACCTGGTCAAAGTGGCTCTCATCGCCACAACAGGGCGACAACGTCGATTAGGTCGGAGGCCACGTCAGCCGGACCCGACACGAACCGAGTTCCAATTCGCTCCGCACCGCATTTCCTACCCGGTCATGGATGCATTAGGGCTGGTTTGTACCACGGCGGCAGCCTTGACGCCTATCTCAGCTATCGCGGCTGTACGTCGCTGTACGCGCTTCATCGATGACGCAGCGGCAGCCCATCGCGGTGCTGCTGCATGGAACACGGAACCCTCACCGAAGGCATGGAGCTCGCATCCGTCGGTCCGCCTATCGGCGCAGATGACGAAACGCGGCGTGAAAGGTGAGAGTGCCGAACTAAAGAACCAGTCCTGGGATTTTTCGCCTTCCGGCAACCAGTACTCGAACAACGCTTTCTTGCCTCGCGTAGTATCGGCGCCAAAAAATTCAACGGGCTAGAGAAGTGGAACCGGGCTTGGGGAACAAAGTGCGCGTAGTGCAAACGTAAGAAGAGGAGTGAGTACGTCATGGTATCAAAGTATGTATGGCCGCTCGTGACATCGCTGTTCATTGCGTTGCTCGGCGCTGCTCTATTGATTTGGCCGTTTGCTATCCACACTAACACTGGGGGATGGACCCACGCCACCACAGCAGATTTTTGGTCCGGCGTGGGAATCGCCGTCATTGGCTTGATCAGTGCTGCCACGTGGTTTTCAGGACTGCGTCAAGATCTCATCGCGCAGGGATTAGTCGCCGTCAAGCAACGCCAGTCTGTTCCAGCGGGCGAGTCGCAGCAACCGGTCGGACAGTCTGACGCTGATTTGGACCGCCTTTTGCGTCCGCTCGCAGAAACGGTGTTGCAGGACTTGACACGACAATTGGCAAACAAGGGTAATCGGAGCAACGGCGGAGGAGGCACGTTGTCATGAAAGGCGGAACAATTCTCAATCTGCTGGGACTCTTAGGTGGAGTTTGGGTTATACTTTCCCCTTATATTGTGGGATTCGCACCGACTCACGGCAATCCTTGGTCCGGTGTGGTATTGGGCACGGATATTTTGGGCGCGCTCGTTATCATTGCATCCATTGTTGGTTTAGCCGGGTTCTGGGGCTTGTTTCTTAAAGAAATGGGCCAGCGCGTGACCAAGCCGTCGAGTGAGAATAACACCTAAGGTCGACCATCGTGGCCCAAAGGCCGGAACTTGTCAAAGACTCTATCGCTTGATCAGCCGTAGCCACCGGGATCTCAGGAGCACGCGACTTGGTTCGATGGATCGCGGCGGCCATTGTGGTATCGAGATAGTCCTATCCACATTTCGGGACCGCAATGGCCGTGAACTCCCATCTCATCCGCCCTGGGAGAGCGGCGGCCGGGCCGGCACGGCGTCGTAAGGATTGGCCCCTAGACGCCTCCAACGGGCCTATTCTCATGCCCTGTGGCGGGACGTATCCGGCGAAGGCGGGGTTGATGTTGCCAACGATGTAATCCATTTGGCCATTAATTGCGCCACATCGCGTTCTAACTCTGCTTGCCAATATTTTCTCGCATACCGATCCGAGTCCAGCCGTCGTATAGACTCCCACAATTGTCCCAGACCCCCATCATCCATAGCCGTTGAAAGGTCTTGCGCTTCTTTCAACCGTTTCAGCTCATGTAATCGATGGAATAGTGTCACATGCTTCGGGTCCAGTGAAGTCAAGGCTTGCAGGCCGATTGACATCGCCATGCGCAAAACCTCATCCCACTGTTCTTGTGGGTAGCGCGCCAGACGCTCGACGACGTCTGCCTCCACCCAAAGAGCATCTGTCGTCAAAAGAGGGTGCGCGGGGTCTTTTGCGTTAATCTGCACCGTTGTTCGATGATTCAAGGTCATTCCCTTCCTCGTGATTCGACTCATCTGTCACTCGGGGTTGGCTTGACGACCAAGGGTCTTCTGTCAAAGCAACCCAGTCCTGCGCTTGCGTCACGACTAACTTCGGCATATCCGATTTGTTCGTCGGCGTCTCAGGACTAACCTCCACCATGGGAGCGCTGGGTTTATTCGCATTCCAAATCTCCTGCAAATGACGAGCCAACCTCGCTAACTTACGCTGCCGATAACATAAAAACTCGATAATGGCGGCTTGGTCCTTTGACCTCACTCCCCAAGGACGGGGAATCGCCTCCAAGACACCCCGCAGGTCCGCTTCGGTAAGGTTCTCCATGCGCCTAAGGGCGCTTGCAAAATCAAAGCGGACGGGCGCATTTAATGCCATCACCGAAAACGGCTGGGCAATTGGAAACTCGTGACGGTCGTGCCACAAACTAGACGGCGGGCGAAACGGTCCTCCCAAGATGAACCCATGGTCAAGAATGACAAAGCGAGGACCGCCTGGTCCAGGGACGGTCAAAATGTGTGTAAACTTTACGTCATGATTGTAAAGCCAGGCCTCCAGCAAGGCACATGTCGGGAGATCCGCGAGATTTGTCAAGCCAACCACTTCACCTCGCTTAAGCGGGTGTCCGGTCTCAAAATACACCGTCGCGAACTGTAAACCCGGGCGCCATCGATATTTGGTCAAATAAGGCAAACGCTCCATGTCTTCATGCGAGACATTTACTAAAACAACCTCGGGCACCGGCGCACCGACCATCTGACCTATCAGATTGCCAATGAGATCATGTGCCAAACTCCGTGTACTTTGCGGATTATGTTGAAACTTGGCATGCGCTGTCCGCCCATCCTCAAGGCGCAGCAAAAGCGGTCGCGAGCCACCTGAGCGCATGGGCCGGATCAACGCCTGAGCCGTGAGTGTGGGAATATCGTGCTGAGTCATGGATAATCCCCTCTTTCAAATCATAAAGTTCACCAACTACACATCGAGAACCAAGGACGAAAGGATGATCCTGAATGGATAACAGCTCAGGAGAACCAGTCAAGTTGGCACGGACGGCCAACACCGGGAAACCTCTATCCCGCGGACCATTACAAGCACGCTTGAGTTCGTCAGATCAGATCGACGCCGAGTCCACCGAAGAGGACCTGGCCAATAACGAGGAAACACGGCACCGCCTTGCCAGCAAAATCACTAACCCTGCACCACCGCCACGTGGCGAAGAAACTTCGGACCAAGCATCGGCCGCAGATCCGGCCCAATCGCTTGCCGCCATCGTGCCCGCGACGGGACTAGTCCGCGATTTGCGCCACCTAGCGGAGTCTCTTTTGAGTGTCGCCGATACGCTAGAGAAACTAGACGGACTGTTTCACTTCGACCACATGAAAGGGCTCCCATCGCATGAGGCACCGCCTGCACAAGTATCCCAGTTGATCAAGGGTCGACCCGACTTACAGCAATTGCTCCGCGATTATCTCTTTCGGTAAGGGGCAGAGGCCTGAACTATCACCCCCGGGCAATAGCAGCGGCCTCGTCCCGAACTCGTCATGACGATGAAGGGTGGCCCAGCAGCCCTAAGAGCGGTAAAATGCGCTGGAAATAGGGTACACGGTCAATTCCGGCAATGTTATCAATGGGAATGATCACCTTGTCACGCAGACCCAATTGGACACTGGACGAAAGCACATCGCGCATGGCGATGAAATCGCTCCCAACCTGCTCCAAAATTCCCGCCAAGGTAACACCGTTATCCACCGCATCATCAAGACTGACACGTACATAGTCTCCCACCAGCGATGACAGATAGGCGTTGAAACTTGCCGGAATACTCGGCTCCTCGCTCGATTCACTCGATTCAGAGCGACTGCTCTCTTGTTGTCCCAACAGCAAGAGTAGCGGCAGCAAATCGCGCCGTTGTCCGCCCAATAAAAGCAATGGCAACAAGTCTCCCAGTGACGTGTTCACCAATGATTCCTCCTTGTCGTGTCAACCGAGACGGCTATCGCGTCGGTTCGTCAAAACGCAACTCCTGAGGCCCCCAGCGCCACAGGCAATCTTTCAATGCGAGTGCGAATGCGATCGAAAGTGTGGCAAAAGCAACAATAACAGCAACAACTCGATCGGAATTGGACGGCGGTGACGATGGTGATGGTGGTGGTGCGACGAGTGACTGGTCGAATTCACGTAAATCTGCCTCCCCTCAACACTGAAACTCTAGGATCCAATGATAGTCCGCGTCACTGCACCGGAGCGGCGGCCCAACGACGCTGGAGTTGTTGCAAGAACAACAGCAGGAGGACACCGATCAAGGCCGAGTACCGATGGCGGGTGCCAGACTGCGTCGGGATCACCTTCCTGTTTTGGTCTTCCGTGCCATCTTATTCAGCGCCCGGTGCAGCGGTGACTCCGTACCCACCCGTGCGCCACTGATTTTGCCAAAACCGCAGGTGCCTGATTGCAGCCGGAGTAAGCCGTCCTGCCGTGCGGCGGGATCAACAGCTGATGCGTGATCTGACGCACACGTTTAGCCGACGTAAAAAGCCAAGCGAGCGACACATGTCAACGAACCAGTTCGGCCCCTGATACCTCAATGGTGCATGCGTATGAGATTTTTCGCAGTGGGTGTTCGGGATGGCGACGTTAAAGCCAATAATGGTCTGGGCACTGACTAACGAGACTGCCATGGGGATCGAAAATTTCTACCAAGCCATCAATGCCCAAAACGGGAGCCGTCTTGACTCCCGTCGTGTGTCGACACTGCTGGCGCACTCTTGGTCTCTGGGGCCGGTCTCACCTACGCCCAATAACACGGGTGTGTTGATCGCCGGTTTTGCTACGATCTTGAAGCCACAAAGGATGGATTGACTTCAGCCTGAGGCCGATAACGTAAAGGTTCTCCGGTTTCGGCATGGCAGACCTGACCGCCCACCGCCTCAACAATGGCTTGCCCGGCAGCCGTGTCCCACCCCATGGTGGGTCTAAGACGCACATAGAGGTCGACCCGCCCTTCTGCCACCCAGCAGAACTTGACGGCGCTTCCAGCGTAGACGGTGCTCTGCACCAATATCTGGTGATCTCTTAGCCACTCTTCTGCACTGCCTAGATGACTTCGACTCAACGCGACCCGCCGACCCTGTGATTCCCTCAGCGGCGTGAGCGCCATAAGCGGATGAAGCCCAGTCGCGTCGTAATAAAAAGCACGACCTTGGCCCCCAAAATACGTACGCCCAAAGCACGGTACGTCGATCAGTCCCCACACCGGACACCCATCCGCACCGATTAACGCCACGTTAATCGTAAACTCACCCGAGCGTCTGAGAAACTCTTTTGTTCCATCTAACGGGTCGACCAACCAAAACGGCTTAGCCTCAGCTACCCTATCCTGGTCGCGCGATTCTTCAGAAATGACCGGCACGTCCGCGTCGAGCCTTTGTAGTCCCTCCGCCAAAATGGTGTGCGAAGCACGGTCCGCTGCTGTCACGGGGCTATGGTCGCTTTTCTCCTCGGTAAGAAACCGCCCGCTCTCATATACGGCTAAAACGGATGCTCGCGCTTCCTCGATAATTGGCTTTACAATTCTAAATCGCTCCTGTACGTCCAGGCGTCCTCACTCCGTCCCTCCGCCAAAATTAGTAAACCGCAATCACACGTGTTGTCGCACAATCTGATGAATAGGACGCCCCAAAGCCGCTTCAGCAGCTTCCATGATGGCTTCGGATAAAGTGGGATGGGCATGAATCGTCAACGCCAAATCGTCGAGGGTGGAGCCCATCTCCAATGCCAGCGCTCCCTCCGCGATCAGGTTAGACGCGTCCTTTCCGGCCAAATGAACCCCCATGATAATCCCCGACGTACGGTCCGCCACGACAATCGCTTCCCCTGCCGGCTCTCCCATGGACAAGGCGCGACCGTTGGCCGAAAACGGGAACCGCCCGACGACAACGTCCGATCCCTGAGCTCGCGCTTGCTCGGGAGTAAGTCCCACCGACGCAATTTCCGGATCCGTAAAAATCACCGCAGGGATGGCCAGCGCATCGGCAGCGCTTGACTGTCCGCACAGGCTTTCTGCGGCAATTTTCCCTTGATAACTGGCCTTGTGCGCCAGCATCGGGCCAGGGGTGACATCACCAATGGCTGCCACATCGGGGTTCTTCGTGCGTAGGTGCTCATCGACCATGATCATACCACGATCATCCACGCTGACCTGGGCAGCGCCCAAATCGAGGCCGTCGGTGTTGGGAATGCGTCCCACCGTTACCAACACCGAATCCGCCCGGACAGTGCGCACCGTGCCGCCTGTCTCAACCTCCAACTGTGCGCCCTGGGTGTCAATCTCGGCCTGTTTGATAATGCTGTGCAGTTCCACCTCAATCCCCAACTCCTGTAGGCGTCTTCGGATGACGCGCACCAACGCGGGGTCTATCCCCATCAAAAGGTTAGCAGTTGCCTCGACAATCGTGACCCGACTACCGAACTTCCGAAACGCCGTACCGAGTTCGACACCAATATATCCGCCCCCCACGACCACGAGATGTTCCGGGATGCGCCCGCACGCCAGCAATCCTGTCGATCCAAAGACTACCTGATCATCAACGGGCAGCACATCTAGTGTCCTCGGTCGCGAACCGGTTGCAATAATCGCGTGCCGAAACTCAAATTTCCGGCTTTCATACTCTGAAACAACCCGAACCCGGTGCGGATCGACAAAACGCGCATCGCCCCGCACTACGGTTACCCCATGGGCCTTAAGCAACTGAGCCACGCCGCCGGTCAGTCGTTCCACTACGCCTTGCTTGAAGTTCTGCACGGCGCTCATCTCGACGTGCGCCTGGCCTGCGACGATTCCGCGCTGGCCGGCGTCGTGAAGCGAATAAAATTCATCCGCCACTGTTATCAGTGCCTTGGACGGAATGCAGCCAACGTTTAAACAGATGCCGCCAACCTGCTCTCTCTCCACCACCGTCACTTGTCGCCCCAACTGCGCAGCTCGAATGGCTGCCACATATCCTCCCGGGCCAGCCCCCACTACCAACAAATCCACGCTTTCAGTAAACTCGCCAACGACCATTTGTCAGCTCCGCTCCAAAAACAATTCGGCCGGCCGACGCAAATAGCGCATCACTTCATTAGTGAAGCGGCCCGCCATGCCGCCGTCAACAACCCGGTGGTCAAAGGTCAAACACACTGTCATCACCGGTCGTACCACAATTTCATTGTCATCTAACACCACAGCTCGCTTTTGGATCCGTCCCGTCCCAAATACGGCCACTTCGGGATAATTAATGATGGGCGTCGCAAACATCCCGCCAAACGACCCGTAATTGGTTACGGTAAACGTCGATCCGCTCATCTCTTCCCGGGTCAGCAGGTGCTGATGCGCCCGCTCCGTCAAATCTTGAATTTCCCTTGCGATTGCGCCCAGACTCTTTTGGTCAGCATTGCGCACCACCGGCACAACCAGCCCATCGGGGTCGTCCACGGCGATGCCAATGTGGTAATACGACTTGAGGACGATCTCTTGAGCTTTCTCGTCCAAGCTCGCATTCAAATATGGATACCGCTTCAGTGCCGCCACCACCGCTTGAACAACAAATGGTAGGTACGTAAGCTTTATCCGGGCGCTCTGCGCGGCCTCCTTCATCTGCTCCCGCAAAGCAACCAACTGCGACACGTCCACCTCATCCATCGTCGAGACATGCGGTGCCGTAAATTTCGACCTTACCATATGTTCAGCAATGACCCGCCGCGTGCCGCGCAAGGCGACTCTCACCTCAGCTTGGGATGCGTTCGGGGCAATGTCTGGCGCTTTTGGCGCGACCGCCGGCGCCTCCCCGGCACGGCGCACATCGTCCGCTAACACACGTCCCCCTTCTCCGCTTCCAACCACCGCCTGGATATCGACGTGCAGGTCGCGCGCCAGCTTCCGTACCGCCGGGGACGCCAACGCCCGCCGCTGTGGTTCGCCTCGGGGCGCCACCGTTGGACCCGTGGCGCATGGCGGCCTGCTCTGCGTTGTAGCGCCATGTGCCGCCGTGGCTGCCGGCGCGTCTACCGTGTCCGAGTTCTCTTGGTCGAACGTAATGACTACTGTGCCGACCTCGACTACGTCGCCTTCCTGCGCTAGAACCTGTGAAACGCGTCCCTTCACGGGCGACCCAATATCCACCGTCGCCTTATCGGTTTGGATTTCCACCAGCGGCTGGTCAATGTCTACGTTATCCCCCGCTTGCACATGCCAACGCACAATTTCCGCTTCGTGAATCCCTTCTCCCACATCCGGGAGCCTCCACTCATAGCCCGCCATGCTCTTCCCCCTTGCCTAATACGCCACGGTCTGACGCACGGCGTCCGCTACCCGATTAGCATCCGGAAGCCACAAGTCCTCTACCATAGGAACCGGAAATGGTGTGTCGTACCCGGTCACGCGCAACACTGGTGCTTCGAGCGACAAAAACGCCTGTTCTTGAATCGTGGCAGCAACCTCGGCTCCAAACCCGTTCTGGCGCTGATCTTCGTGAACAATCACGGCTCGCCCGGTCTTGCGCACACTTTCAATCACAGTGGACGAATCCCACGGACTAATCGTGCATAAGTCAATCACTTCGCTGACGATACCGTCGCCCGCCACCAATCCGGCCGCCGCCTGCGCCACCGGAACCATGGGCCCCCACGCTACAATCGTGACGTGGTCTCCGGCCTGCACCAGACGCGCCTGTCCCAGCGCAACTTCATACCAATCGTCTGGCACTTCTTCGCGCATCGACCGATACAATCGCATCGGTTCGAGAAACAGGACCGGGTCCGGATCCTCAATAGCCGCCAGCAACAATCCCTTCGCTTGATAGGGAGTCGCCGGCACCACTACTTTTACGCCGGGAATATGCGCAAAAATGGCCTCCAAACTATCCGAATGGATTTCCGGCGTGCGCACTCCGCCGCCGAATGGAGCCCGGATGACCAGGGGCACATGGTAGCGGCCGTGAGAACGAAAACGCATGCGCGACGCCTGCGTGCCGATTTGATCCATTGCCTCATAGATAAAGCCAAGAAACTGAATTTCAGCTACCGGGCGCATGCCGCCGATGGCCAAGCCGACGGCACTACCCACAATCGCCGATTCGGCCAGGGGTGTGTCCACCACTCGGTCTCGTCCAAAACGGTCCATGAGGCCGTCAGTGGCACGAAACACTCCCCCGTTGCGGCCGACGTCCTCGCCCAACACCATCACCCGGGCATCTCGCTCCATCGCTAGTGCTAACGCCTGGTTAATCGCCTGTATCATCGTCAAGCTACCCATGGGCTGCACCCCCACGAACCGAAGCTGCGCGCTGCTCGCGCAAGGATTCGCTCAATTCGCCATACACGTGCTCAAAAGTCTCCGCCAATGACGCGGCGGGGTATGCTTCAGCGGTCTGAACCGCCTCATCGACGGTCTCTTTGGCCATCTCGTCAATCGACGAGATGTCGTCTTGCGACAACAGGCCGGACCGTTGCAAATAATTTTGCAAACGACTGAGTGGCTCTCCCCGGCGCCGTTGCTCATCCTCCTCCGGCGGCCGATAGCGCGTCGGATCGTCGGCGGTGGTATGCGCACCCAGACGATAGGTCACTGCTTCAATCAACACCGGGCCCTGACCGGAACGAACCCGCTCCACCACCTCGCGCATCGTCTGATAGACCGCAACGATGTCATTACCATCCAATCGAATCCCTTCGATATTGTAAGCTAGCGCCCGTTGCGCAATGGTGGGACTATGCATTTGCCGATTCAAGGGAACACTGATAGCCCATTGATTGTTTTCGCACACAAAAATAACGGGCACCTGCATGACCGAAGCCAGGTTCAACGCTTCGTGAAAATCGCCTTGGGACGTCGCTCCATCTCCAAAAAATGTGACGGCTACGCGATTTTGCTCTTGTAGTTTGGCTGCCCAGGCCAAGCCTACCGCGTGTAAAATTTGCGCGGCGATGACCACTTGCACGGGAAGTGCTTGCACCTGCTCGGGAATATGACCTGCAATGGCATGCCCCATGCTATTTAATAGCGGGTAGTGCAGTGGTACGCCAGCGTAGGCCAGCGCTGCCCAATCGCGGTAACTGCCACAAATCCAGTCGTCGTGGCTAAGCGCCGCCACGACGCCCACTTGAGTGGCCTCTTGTCCACTGTAGGGCGGATAGGTGCCGATGCGGCCTTGACGCTGCAAATTCCAAGCCCGTTGGTCGAACTGACGGAGCGTAACCAACCATTGATAAAAATCTTTCAACTGGGCGTCGCTCACCTGCGACCGATCCCCGACCAACTGCCCTTGTTCATCGATCACGCGGCGGATAGGAAATTCTTGTTCAGGATTCATACGTCATAACCTCCTCGTCGTCCTCGGTGGTAGCCCCTACGATCCAAAAATCTCTTGAAACGGTCCCGACGTCAACGTCAGACCGCCATCAACAACCACCACCTGCCCGGTCACAAAACGTGCCAGCGGACTTGCCAAAAACACGGCCACACCAGCGACATCGTCCGGGCATCCGACCCTACCTAACGGAGTGGCGCGGACACAGGCACGGTCAAACGCTTCCAATTTATCACCCATATAGTACTTCTCCGATTCGGTTCCGATCACCCCTGGAGCGATGGCGTTCACTGTAATTTGATAGGGGCCCAATTCGGCCGCCAGATACCGCGTGAGGCTTTCGACGGCCGCCTTGGCCGACGCAATGTTGCCATAGCGGGGCAATGTGAATTGCACGCCGTGTCCCGAAACGGTGATGATGCAGCCTGAACGCCCTTGCATCAAGGGTACTGCACGCTGCACGGAGAGAACAAAGTTGTCAACCAGCAGTCGATATGTTCGATCCAAATGATGCGGCATGATTTCAAGAAGAGGCTTGAAAGCCGACGCAGCCGCGTTCGCCATAAAAATATCGAGACCACCCCAAGCCTCTTCAACCGTTCTGAAGAGCTGCACGACTTCGTCGGGCTGTTCCAGTTCAGCTCGGATGACTAAGGCCTCACGCCCAAAATCCCGCACTTGGCGAGCGACCTCTTCTGCCTGCTCACGCGCGCGGCGATAATGCACAACCACATCCGCGCCTTCTCGGGCAAAGGCTAAAGCCGTCGCTGCACCGATGCCACGCGAGCTGCCAGTTACCAATGCCTTTTTACCCTGTAATAACATGTCCGTCCCCCTCTGCCGAGACTCCTCGATCACCCTACCTAAATTACCCAAGGATAGCAAGAGCAAGGACGATTTAGGCAAAAAGTGTTTAACCGCCATCACTCTACAGATTTTAAAAAAATTTATCAAAATAGCTTGTGATAGTGTTCACATTCCCAAGGTTTCCTGTTATAATATCCTCATCAGTAGAAGAATTCCGAAAAAGATGAGGTGAGTGTACATGCGACACGCGTTAGCATATGAGGCGGTGGGTCTCTGCCAGTCCTGCAGTGAGCCTCTCACATCACGTGATGTGTTACAAACGGGGCAAGCGCGGTTGTGTCCAACCTGCTGGGAGTCAAGCCGCAAGGTAGCTTTTAAGCAAGATGATCTCCGCGTTGCAGCTGGCCGCTAACAAAAGCCCTGACGTTGTCAGGGCTTTTTGCTGCCCTCAGGCGCAAGAACTCGCGTACTGACACAGGTCTGGGTTGTCACCGCCTCTGATGTCTTGGCTGTGCGCACCAAACTTATTGAGTCCTACGCCCGGCACCACATGGTTCATTTTTGCCCAGTCCAATAGAAGGCTCCGTGCACTCGTTGGTGTGTCAGCACAAAACACAGCAGAGGCTGTGTTGAGGCAGTCCATAATAAGATTATCCTCGATCGGGAGCGATTTCAGGAATTGCAACGCCTGTTCGAAACGCGCGCCGAAGAAATTTCCCCGTGGCAGTCTTGGGAATAGACTCCACCCATTGGATGGTCCGGGGTACTTTGTAAGCGGCCAGCCGACTACGAACGAACGCCAAGAGTTCCGCTTCCGTTAGGGAGGCTGCCTCAGGGCGACGCACCACAAAGGCACTCACTGCTTCCCCGCGATATGCATCAGGAAGGCCAACAACGACCGCTTCCTGGACTCCCGGATGTTGAAACAGGACATCTTCCACATCACGTGGCCAGACCTTATTGCCAGACGAAATAATTACGTCCTTCTTGCGATCCACAAGATAAATCCATCCGGCATTGTCCATACGTGCAACATCTCCCGTGAGAAACCACCCGTCATAGTAGGACTGCGCCGTTTCTTCTGGTTTCTCCCAGTAGCCTGAAACGACTGAAGGCCCGCGCAGTGAGAGTTCCCCCAACGCCTCGCACGGCAGAACTTTCGAAGGATCATCCGTGTCTCGAATAGACACGTGAATGTCACTGCCAACCTGACCTATTGAAAGTGCTCCTGACTGTGGATCGATAGGAGCGCGCTGACCATATGGGACCATAATCAGGCCATTAGTACTTTCAGTCAGCCCATAAACATTGTGAATATAAATCCCCGTTTTTGCCTGGAAGGCATCGACTGTTGCTGCCGGAACGGGCGCCCCGCCACTATACGCATGGCAGAAGGATGAGAGATCATACCGCTCCAAGTCCGCCAATTCCAGGATGCCCAGAAAGGTTGTAATAGCGCCAACCGTAAAGGTAGCACGCCGTCGGGCAATGGCTTGGACAGCGACACGAGGATCAAAACGATAAAGCAAAACCAGAGGAACAGCGAGCCTAACAGATAATGCCAACCCGGCCACTGCGCCCGTAATATGAAAGAGCGGGGCAAATGCGATGTTGACAGTGTTCGCCTTCAGTTGGGCCATCGATGTGTATACGCTGACGTTGTGTAATATATTGGCATGTGTATTTATGGCGCCTTTGGGCGATCCCGTGGTGCCAGACGTGTACGTTAAAAGTGCCATGTCCTTCGCCTGAACTGGATGCCACTTGTTGGGAAAAAGAGGCTCGGCAAGTAACGCCTGAGCGTACGAGCTTTCTTCTTTTTGCGAAAAGCACGGCAGGAGCCATGGCGGTGCTTCTCCGGCAAAGTCAGCCCGATCATCGACGACGATGATGTGAGCCAATTGAGGCAGTGATCGCAGTTCACCGACACGCTGATACACGGAGGCGAGGACGATCAACGCCTTTGCTCCTGAGTCAGCAAGGTGGTGATATAATTCGTCGGGTTGAAACATCACATTGAGCGGTACGACTGCTGCCCCGACTGCCCAACTGGCAAGATAGGTCACGACTGTGGCTGGCATGTTTTGTAGCATGATACCGACTCGATCCCCAAAACCGATTCCTACGCTGCGAAAGTAACCGGCCACACGCATCACGCGGTCCATTAAATCCCCAAAGGACCAGACGGTGTCGAAGTAGTAGACCGCCGGTGCATTGGGAACCTCGTCCCATGCCTGAATGATCGCTTGTGAGAGTGTTTCAGTCCGGATCGGGCTCATGATGATACTCCTTCATCTATCGTGTGCCGATCAATTCCGGCAAGACGGCGAGCCTCATCTTCGGCTAGGGTCCAATTAAATCCGCGAACAATCGTCATTCGTTCGGCTTCTATTGACCCTTCAGCGTGGACTGCAAGAACGAGGTGGTACGCTGCGAGGTCAGATGCCACCAAGTCGCTTGCGAGATAGATGGCCCGCATGCGGTCTGCCCCCGTTACATTTTGCCCACTGAAGGCGGTCTCTAAAAGAGGACTCAATTCCGGGTGATCCCAGTCTTCGGCAGCTGGAGGAGTGACTAAAAGTCCACCTGCAATGTCCTGGACATGGTGAAAGGCTTGATGGAGTCCTTGCGCAAAGTGATATTTTGCCAAGTTGACTAACGGAATATGGGGGCGAAAAAGGCCGGGCTCAATCGCCTCGCCACGATCTGCCGCATTATCCAAGAGTGCACGGACGGTCATGGCATAGATCACCAGATCGCTCAGAGCTGCTTGAATGTGGCGCGCACGATGAACGCCGTTATAGCGTGCCAACAGCGAGGCGGTCCCAAGCAACGCGTCGAGTAAGGGCAATTTATAGGACACAGCAGTAAAACGGTGAAATTCGACGAAAGCTTTGGCTAAAGTTCCAGCAGCGGCAGATTCCCCGGCGAGAAACACAAAGTCCCACGGAACAAACACGTCATCAAAATACGTTACAGTTTCGACCATTTTATGATGCGCAGACAAGGGATGCTCTCGAGGGTTCAACGGCTGTCCCAGGTAGGGGCTCGCGATAAGAGTAAGCCCGGGAGTGTTGATGGGGACAACAAATGCTACGGCATAGTCGGCATCGCCGGCCCGCATTTCACGAGTTGGCAGCACGATGAGCCACTGCGCATTGATTGCGACCGAGGTATGAACCTTGGTGCCACGAACCCAGATACCTTCATCCGAACGCCGCACGATATGAACATAGGCATCTGGGTTTGGTTGCTCGGCCGGCCGACGACTACGATCTCCCTTTACATCGGTCTGAGCGACGGCCAGAGCCCAATCGTTGTCACGCGCATTCTCCCAAAATTGCTGAACGCGTGGATAATAGTGAGTACCCTGACTGCGGTCAAGAGCATAGGTAGCTTCCATAAGGCCAAATAACGCATCAGTACCAATTTCGTGAATTAGGGGAACCACTGTTCCTCCTAATCGCGTTCCTTCGGCAATCAGGTCACGACGTTGCTTGAGATCGGCAGTCGATTGGGGCTTATGGTAGTATCGGCTATAGGGATTTAAGCCGTCGACAACGGCCAGATCATGATATTTGGGATCATGGGCCATCCGAAAATCCACCGCTGCGTGATGGATAGCTTTTCCGAGCACAGGATGAGTTACAACGTTAGGAACAAGCTCACCTCGATAAAAAACGCGACGCCCGTCGTTCAAGGACTCATAATAGGTGGTCTCTTCTTGTAACACGCTGTGTTTCCTCCCTGAACAAACCGTTTGGTATGTTCAGAATAACATGGAAATAGGAAGATAATCAACCTTGAATTGCAATGAGCTTTTTGCGTTGTGCATTTCCATGGCCTTGTGGATAACAGGTTTTGCGGGAATTCACGCGACAAACACCCCCGTCACGCGGCAATCGATAGGAAA
>PXYV01000109.1 GCA_003023745.1 Sulfobacillus acidophilus
TCATTTTCGCCAAGACTGGCTCATAATTACTGGACTGGGTGGCGCAGACTTTCCGAAATCAGTGGCTCAACTTTTCCGTAATACGCATGTCACGGCGGAAATTTGTGTTGAGTCTCATGGTGCATGACGCGCTAGTCCCCACACCCAGTGACGCCAAGGAACTTCGCAAATGAGCGGGAATTCCGGATAAAGCCCTTAGGGGATGAAGTGTTTCGGGAATGGTGGGAGCAGGGCGATGGCCTATTGCACCCGCTCGCGACGTTTCTCAAACCCGCTAGAGAACGGCTGCCGGGGGTCCCACCTATGCCGAAAGCCATACGTCCAGGTCAGTTGATGGCGGATGTTGCCGAGGCGCGGGTACGGGCCTCGACCTTTCGTCGCTACCGGGTAGAGGGAAGGCGCGTCATTGAACACCTTGGCCACATCCCATTGGCTCAACTTCAGTCGCGTGACCTCCAAGGTCTGTACACCCGCCTGCAACAAGAAGTCCAATCGTCCTAAAATGCGAAAGTAGTACTTAAGTCCTTCCTTGAAGAAATATGTGTTGTGCGTAAGCACGAAGCGTTGCTCTATGTCTCCCGACCCAAAAAGTGCCTGAGCCATAATGTTCCGAATCAGACTCGATACAACAAATAGAACATCGCTATTCATGCTGCTCACAGGAGCATCGAATGCTACCACACGACTCGTCGGCGAAGAATCCTCGTTGCGTGTCCCTTGGGGTTGTACGTAGAAGCCGGCAATTTTGGAAACCCACGTGTTGAGCGAATTCCAGCAACATCAGCATCGGGATAGACTCCAAGCCTTAAATCTGAAAATCCTCGTGTCCACGGGTCAATTTTGCCCCGCGGCACCACTTAAATTTGCTGCTCTTCAAGGCTTACAGAATATTTTTCGTTACGCCCGTAATAGTCGTTTGGGGCTGGCCTCGAATAGACAGAGACGTCAAGCCTTTGGGGTTGGAGTTGACAAGCCCTGAAAGCCTACGGAAACACACTTAGAGGCTAACCGCGCCACAGGGATGGAGCCACTGGCGGCGTTGGAGGACTTATACACGCGGCAAATTATCGGGTGGGCGGCGCGCCCCGAATGACGAAGAGTTCGTGATCCAGGCCCTGGTCCGGTCTGTGCGCCGGCATCAACCGCCTGGGCTGTTGCACAATTTCGATCGCGCTAGTCAATATAGAGGGAGTGAGTACTAAGACCAGTTGCATACCTATCACATTATAGTAGTCCAGCTTCAGTCGTAAGGGCACCTGCGATAATAACGGGTGATTGAATCATGGCACAGCCTCTTGAAGAAGGAGGTGATTTACCTGCAACGGTTCAAGACTGGGCCGAAGCAAAACTGGCTTGGCATTGAGATGCCAACGGATACATAAAAAAGTCCCGAATTTCAGATGTCCCAATTCTTGACTTATATCCATAAGGACCATATCCATGAGCACAAAAAGCCGGGGTCCGCTTGTGGCGCACTTGGAGTGACTGGATCACGGTTCTTCGATGTGGTAACCAAACGATCGATAACTGGTACCCCGGTGTTGATACATTCGTGCCAATTGGGGTACCCCGGAATCCACGTAATCGTAGACGATGACGGCCTGTTTGTCGGGATGGAGACGGTGGAGTCGCCCTACGTACTGTTGAAGGACACTGCGCCAGGATACAGGCGCTGCCAAGAAGAGGGTGTCTAAGCGAGGTAGATCGAATCCTTCTCCCGCAAGACGGCCGGTGGCCACGATCACACGTCCGCCGGCGGGGAGTGGTGATGACAGTTGAGCCTGGAGTTGCTCTCGCTGCGCGGCATTAGCTTGGCTCGTCAGAATGATGACGTCGATGCCATCATTCCGTAACAGTTCCGCCAGATAGTCTCGGTGTCGTGTGCGTTGTGTCAGCACAAGAGGATACCGTCCTTCAGCCACGGCGCGTTTCACATCGTCGGCAATCAATTGGTTACGCGCGGGATCGCTGCTCAAACGTCGGTAGATGTCTTGGATGGGCAGCGACTTTCCGTCATCTTCCAGGTTAAACGGCGTCATGCGAGGCTGCACACGGTGTTCATACGGTGAATGATGGACCGCGGTCTTGGTGTCATATGTAAAACGAATGGGGCCCAAATGCATGAAAATGATGGGATGGTGTCCGTCCCGCCGCAAGGGGGTGGCACTCAGACCGAGCCGATAACGGGAGAGGCTGTTGCGTAGGATGCTTTCAAAACTCGGCGAGGCCACATGGTGGCATTCGTCGACTATCAAGAAGCCATAGTGATCTAAAAGGTTGACACCGCCTGCGCGACTCAGCGTCTGAAGGGTCGCGATGTCGACAATGCCGGTCGCCTTTTTCTTGCGGCCGCTCCATTGTCCGATGGCGTCGGATTGGTCAAATGCGAGGGCCCATGCCAGGTGTTCCCGCCATTGGTCGAGGAGTGGCAGATTCGGCACCAGCACCAGGGTGTTGACCTGACGTTGCGCGATCAGGTAGGCGGCTACCAGGGTTTTGCCGAAGCCGGTTGCAGCATCCAAAACCCCGGATTCATGCGGGACCAATGCTTGCACCGCCAGTTGCTGTTCCGGTTGCAGTTGCGCCGTAAAGTGGGCCGAAATAGGCCTGCCGTGTACGGTTTGGTCGTGAACTATTGGGCGTATGCTATGCTGCGTCAGGACGCGAACGGCATCGTCCAACAAGGACCGCGGCAAGGCCAGGCTTTCCCCTAAGTCGTCGGCTAGGGACAGCACGCGCGGCGTATTCCAAGTTGAAAAATGCAGGCGTTGGCGCCGATAGAATTCGGGATTCGGAAACGCGGCAATGCGGACGAGCTCATAGAGGAGGCTTTTAGGCAGGTTAGCAGTGGGGATTTGAACGCGTGATGTGACCATCAGCGGAAGTTCTGTGGGAATGGCACCCGCGTCTAATACCACCGGACGTCCTGACGATGCGGTATGGGAGGGGTTGACCAGTCCCAATGCGTCCCATTCAGTGGGCATGTCGGCGACGAGATCGGTGAGCTGCGATGCCGCCATTCGCGGTAGCGCCCGGAGATACGCCCATTGGTCGGGCCAGGGTGTGCCGTCGTCCTGAATAAATAGTGTGTTGCCGGCTGTCACGACTGCGCCTTGTAACGGCAAGGCAATGAGATTGCCAAATCCCCCGGCTGGCATGGTATCTTGGTTGGGAAAGAATCGATCGTAGGACTCGAGCCGGGGACGGCCCATGTTATGGGATGCTTCCGTTAGAATTCGGGTGCCCAGACGACGGGCAAGACGGGCCGAAACAGGCACCTCAAAAAAAGTCCAGACGTGGGCGCCATTGCCGGAACGGGATCGTTCCAGGGCTGCTGGAACGCCCCACTTGCGACAGGTATTGAGATAGGCGAGGGCATCTTGGTGCCAATCGGCCTTATCGAAGTCAATGGCTAGGAACCAGGTCTCTTCGGTCGGCAATAGCGGATACAATCCGACCGTCTGATGCCCTTTTAAATGGTCGTAGATCACCGCATCCGTGAGAGGAAGAAGGTCGTTCGGGTCATACGGTGGCCGTTTACCGCGAGTTCTGAGTGCCTGCCTATAGCCCATAGGCGCTAACTTTTGAATTTATTGTGTAGACGTAAAGGAATTTGACCCTGCCGTCGCGAAGTCAGAAGGAGACCCATTCTCTTAGACGGAGAT
>PXYV01000110.1 GCA_003023745.1 Sulfobacillus acidophilus
CAAGGCCACCCATTCCTCCTCAACGCATGCCACATAACTCAGCGATTCGCCGACCAACCCGCGAAATCCGAGATAGTGATGGGTTGCCATCAACGTGCGGCACACATCCCGCTCCTCCGGCCGAATTGGTCGGACCTCGAGGGACTCCGCCCAGTGCGGTACCCGTCGACCGCGAATCGTCGCTGTGTCCGTATGCATGCTTTCACGGAATCAGACGGTCGAAAAAAGTCCAGTCTTAGATCAGGCGTAGAGGATCATCAAGGATTTCTGCCACTTTGGCGAGATCTTGTTGTTTTAACGTCTTCTCCTGACGACGCGATACATTTTACATCCCCCACGCATTGCGGGAGGAGCCACACGACCGGATCCAGTTGTCAAAGGTCGAACAGGTGTCTTTTTGCAAACGATTTGCCTGACGGCAACGCCTGATCTCTCCGCCCTGAACAGCGAAGTTCTACGGCGCGTCTGGTTAAGGGGGGTTCAATCTATAAAACCCCGTTGTTGCAGAACGTGCGGAACCGGAATCCATTCGGCATGGTTACCCATTCTAGGCTCACCGCCATAATCTCGCCCATCCCTCAACTCCATTGCAACACCCAACTGAGGGACGTACAAAAATATACCGGTATTTATCAAACATTCAAGTTTCGCAGTTTGACCGATCCCCGAAAGTATTGCTCCGCCTAGATTTTCCGAGTTTTATGCGGCCTTAAATGACGGTAAAACACCCCCTGCACTGATATGCTGGAAGTAGAACACAACCACATATCGTCAAAGGGGTGTCTTTGCACTGATGATACCAGAAGATGCACCGATTTCCGAAACTCTGGGCCACTTTTTTCGCCGGTTTCACGTTGGCCGCTTGCTGAAGCAAGCGGGAATCACCCAACAAGGCGGGAGAATCCGAGCCGCTTGTTGCAGTTTCTCCTCGCACTCGTCTTTACGCAGCGTAATTTCTACCGCACTCTGCTCCGCAACGATCCAGACATCCCCAAAAAGGACACCGTGTATCGCTTTTCGGCATCGCCCCGGTACAATTGGCGGCGCCTGCTTCTCATGACTTCCGTGGCCATCGCGCAAGGGTTGGGAACCCTGGTCAGCCCCGATCGGGACGCCGTCTTTATGGTCGACGATTCGTTGTTTGACCGCTCCCGTAGCAAGAAAGTGGAGTTGTTGGCCCGAGTGTATGACCATGTGGAGCACGTGTATCGCAAGGGACTCCGGTTGCTCATGTTAGGTTGGTCGGGCGGGACGACGTTTCTCCCGGCGGCATTCTCCCTCACCTCGGAACAGGCGACCAACCGCCTCCAACCCGCTGACCCGCGTATTGACAAACGCACGGTCGGTTACCCACGGCGCCGGGAAAGCTGCCAAAAGTCGCCGGATGTGGTGTTGCAACTGCTCGGCGAGTCCCAAGCAGCGGGCCTTGAGGCCCGCTACGTGTTGTTCGATAGTTGGCTTGCTTTTCCGCGCTTGCTCCGACAAATCGTCCAGGACCGGAACCTACACGTCGTCGCGATGGTCCAGGCGATGAAGACGGTTCGGTATACGTATGAAGGCAAACGCTATACGCTGAAGGAACTCTACGCGCACGTCAAGAAGCGGCCAGGCAAAGCCCGCATCCTCGCGGTCGTCGCGGTTCCAAGAAGTGGCTCACCCTGATCACCACGGACACCACGTTGTCGGCTGACGAGGTTATCCACCTGTATGGGAAGCGGTGGGAGATCGGCGTGTCCAGCTAAGGACACAGTAACTAGTTGGTGCAAGTCCAACCGGGAGAAGAGACTCCCCTCCCGTAGCCTGAGAGGCACCGTGGAGCGAAAGCGAGACGGTGGAGCCCTCTGACATCGTGCTCATCAGGAGCACGGGCAAAACTCCAGGTTGTAATGTGCAATGAACGCAGAGGTAGCCTCGTTACACGCAATTCTGGTGGCTGAGACGGTCGATCACGTGCGAAAGCAACAAGAGCTGACCGAAACGAGTCTGAAACGGCAGGTCTCACCGGCGGGGTATCAGCGGCGACATGGAGGGAAAGTTGCTGTGGAAACTGGAGAAGCCCTCGGCACCCGGTGAAGAAATCTCATCGAGGAGGCTGCCTCTATAACCGTGACCGGGAAATGAGTGCAGCAGGTGTCAGGGTGGCGGAACGGACCGTAGTACCGTGGACACGCGTGCAGCAAAACACGCGGGGAGGAAAGGGTCCGAACCTGTAAACATTCCGTATGACCGAAGGAGGCAAGGATGCCATGACAAAAACATCCATCAACTTGCAGGAGCTAAGGCGACGGATATATCACAAGGCGAAGTCTGAACCTACGCACCGATTCTGGGGGCTATTCACCCACATCACCAATATGACGACCCTCTACGAAGCCTATCGACTGGCGAAGAAAAACGGCGGAGCCCCAGGCATCGACGGACAAAGCTTCGCAGAGGTGGAGCAAGCGGGCGTCAGAGAGTTCCTAGAAAGCATTCGAGCAGAGCTACAGGCCGGAACCTACCAGCCACAACCCAATCGTAAAGTGGACATCCCGAAGGCGAACGGAAAAATGAGAACCCTTCAAATTCCCAGTATTCGGGATCGGGTGGTACAAGGCGCGTTGAAACTGATACGGGAAGCGATCTGTGAGGCCGACTTCTGTCCAAACTCGTACGGATTTCGACCAAAACGCTCCCCGCATCAGGCACTGGCAGGCGTGCGTCGCAGTATACTGCGACGTCTGACGATAGTGATTGACGTGGATTTGTCCCGCTATTTCGATACGATACGGCATCACGCTTTGCTGGAGAAAATCGCAAAACGGGTTCAAGACCCTCAAGTGATGCACCTTGTCAAACAGGTGATTAAGGTGGCAGGAAAAGTCGGCGTTCCACAAGGGGGCCCGTTTTCTCCACTCGCTGCGAATATCTACCTGAATGAGGTCGATTGGGCCTTTGATGCCATCCGCCGCAAAACAGCGGAAGGCCACTACGAAGCCGTGAACTATCATCGGTTTGCCGATGATATGGTCATCACCGTCAGTGGACACTCCAGCAAACGCGGGTGGGCCGAACTGGCATTACAGAGACTGCAGGAATACTTGGAACCTTTGGGGGGTGAACTGAACCGAGAGAAAACTCGGATGGTCAACGTCTTAAAAGGAGAATCCTTCTCCTTTCTCGGCTTGGATTTCAGACGCGTCCAGAACCGCAGCAGAACCGGATATTTTATCCTGATGACTCCGAAGAAGAAAGCCCGGCAGGCCATTAAAGCGCGAATCCGTGAAGTGGTACACAACGGGGGAGCTAAACCGGCAACAGACATCGTGAACCAAGTCAATGCCATATTGACGGGATGGGTGAACTACTTCCGGGTCGGCAACTCCAGTCGCGCATTTGGGGAAATCCGTGACTATACCGAGATGAAAATCCGCACTCTGCTGACAAGAAGGAAACGACGACAGAAGCGTAGCATCGGATGGCGGAGATGGAGTAACGAATATCTGTACGGCGTATTGGGGCTCTACTGGGACTGGAAAGTCCACCCCCTCAAAAGCGCCGA
>PXYV01000111.1 GCA_003023745.1 Sulfobacillus acidophilus
TTCCCTTTATGTAGAGCTCCACATAAAGGGAATTATGTAGAGCTGTAGGTTATGGTAAGAAACGGCCACCCGCATCATAATCCGTGCGGATGACCGTCGCGAACACTCTCCATAACAAGAGATCGAATTGCGGTTACCTTCCCAGTTGTGCCAACCACTGCATGAGATCGGTATCCTCGGCCCACGACGTCGGAGCAAGGTCGATTCCCGGAATAGTGGCCGACTCCAGTGCCTGACGCTTCATTTCTGCATCTGCCCGCGCATAAATCTCAGTCGTCGTGACATCGCTGTGCCCGAGAAAGTCGCGGATATAGATGAGATTCACTCCCGCCTGCAACAGGTGCATGGCCTTCGAGTGACGGAGAAGATGTGGGCTAACGGTCTCTGGGAACTTGCCGGGTGCTTGCACCCGGGCCTGAGCCGCATACTTCTGCAGAATATAGGTGATGCCCCAACGCGTAAGCGCCCGCCGCTGCGGATTGAAAAAGACCGGATGATCCCGGAACTCCGGACGATCCAGGCGGTGCTCGGTCAAGTACTCCGCCACGAGCGTGGCGGTATTAGCCATTAGGGGTACGACGCGTCGTTTGCTCCCTTTGCCGGTCAATGTCAGTACCGCCGGGTTCGCGAGGCGGATATCCCGGACCCGCACATCCACGATTTCCTGAACGCGCGCCCCCGTGTCGTAGAGGAGCGCCAGCAGGGTGCGATCGCGCCGCCCGCGGGCCGTGTGACCGGCCGGTTGTGCCAATAAGGCTTGCATCGCGGCCGGCGTGAGATAAGTGACGATCGGCTGCGGCGTTTTTTTCCAAGCCATTCCCAAGATACGCTGGGTCTGTTCCATGAACTCGGGGGCCTCGTACGCTACCCACCGGAAAAAGGTTCGCAAAGCCGCAAGACGCTGATTCCGTGTCGAGATTCCGCAGTGCCGTGTAGTCTCCAACCAATCAAGAAAGTCCTCCAGGCACGTACGGTCGATCTGGTCCAGTGTAAGGTGTTCCGGCATCCAATCCCGCTCGTCCCGACCGAACTGTAGCAAGAGCTTGAACGTGTCGCGATAGGATTGGATCGTTCGCTCGCTGAGATTGCGTTGAGCTGGCAAGTACTGGCTGAAATAGCGGGTGAGCAAGCGGGCAAAATCGGTGGTGGCCATCATGGTGTGGCACCTCCTGAGGGGATGATGCTGCCGAAATGTTGTTCCACGGCCCTCACGACGCTGGGATACAGTTCAGCAGTGAGACGCAGATAGCCCTGCGTGCTCTTCAGTCCGACATGCCCCATGTAAGCGGACAGATAGGGCAAAGCGACCGTCAAATCCACTCCCTCTAGCACCCATTGCCGTAGGCAATGGACCGCAAAGGTGTGCCTCATGTCATGCAGCCGTGGGCCGCGCCCGCGGCCTTGATGGGGAATCCCTGCCTGCCAGAGAAATCGACGGAAGTACATGTAGATGGTGCTCACCGCATACGGATCTCCCGTTTGGCATGGAAACAGGGGGCCATCTGACGGTGCCAGTAAGGCAAGCGTTTTGAGATACCGATCGACTCGTTCGGCTAGCACGGGGTGCATGGGAATCCGTCGTTCCTTGTCGAGCTTCGCTTCCCGAATATGCAGCGTGCCGGCTTGGCGATTTACATCCGTTGCGCGTAGCGCCAACGCTTCCGAAACGCGTAGTCCAGTGCCATAGAGAACCCGGAACAGCACGGGCAGCACGTGACCGCGATACGGTGCATTCACCTCAGACGGACACGCATCTACCACCCGCCACAACGCGGCCACCTCGGCCGAGGAGAAGATATAAGGCACATAGCGGGGTGCACCGGCACTGAGGGTACGAGGCGGGTAGACCCACGCAGGGTAACCGTATCGCTGCATATACTGCCCCAATACCCGCAGCAGCGACAGGCGCCGCTGCCGATTGCTCTCCGTTTCATGCGACTGTTTGGCTGTCCAGGCGTCTACCAGCTCGCGCGGGAGCGCGAGGTCGCGATGGTCTCGGGCGGCGCAGAATTGATCGAAGCGGGCATAATCCTTGGACTCTTTTCCGTAATGATATCCTGCTCCCCGCTTCTCCGCGATCAGACCCCCAAGTATCGGCGCCAGGACGCTGATGAACGGGTGGTCGTTACTAATCGACATGGTCAAACACCGCCTCGGGATCGAGAGCGCAGCGGGCCAACCCGGCCTGAT
The DNA here is from genome assembly GCA_003023745.1 of Sulfobacillus acidophilus. Taxonomy (GTDB): domain Bacteria; phylum Bacillota; class Sulfobacillia; order Sulfobacillales; family Sulfobacillaceae; genus Sulfobacillus_B; species Sulfobacillus_B acidophilus_A. Next base: position 2,191 of record PXYV01000111.1, read on the forward strand.
TAACGCTCAGATATACCTGAGTTGATTGAGTGCTGAGATGACCGAGAATTTCCGCGATAATGGGCAAGGGTGTATCGCGCTCAAGCAGCGTGCTGGCAAGCGCGTGCCGAAGCGCGTGCAGACCATGATGCCCGGGCGGGGGTGTGAGGCCTGCCGCTCGGGTGTATTTGGTGATGATGTTATGGAGATTGGCGTGCAGACCGAACGGTTCGAACGGGGCGTGGTGCCGTATAAAGATTTCTGGACTCGTGGTCGTGGGCCGGCCGTGTTTCAGGTAGTCGATTAGGGCCCACCCCACATCCTCCAAGAGCGGATACTCGATGGGCCGGCCTGTTTTTTGCTGCACCCACTGGATGGTCTTACGGTCCCAATGAATTGCGGATAAGGTCAGCGCCTTGATATCCCCGACCCGCATCCCCAATCGGGCTGCCAACAACAGAATCGCGTAGTCCCGTTTGCCGGTGGGATTGTCCCGGTCGATGACGTAGAGTAGCCGTTGGACGGCGTCAGGTGGCCACACGCTCGGTAACCGCTCATAACGCCCCGCGCGGACGCGCGGGACGGCATTGCTTAAATCCTCCGGATGGAAGCCAGCCTCATGGAGAAACCGGAGGAACGTACGCAAATTGGTGAGGATCGCCAAGACCGTTTTGGGATGGTAATCCATCAAGGTGGCGACATATTGGGAAATATGCCGAGCAGTCAGGGTATCCGGGGTAACCTGCTGGGCACCAAGATAAGCGACAAACAGTCGGATTCGATCTCGGCGGGTACGCTCCCCGGTGAGAGAATACCCGCGACGGCGGCACTCGACCGCAAAGGCGTCCAACGCGTCACGAAAGGCTGCAGGAGTTTCGAAGGGCTTGCGGCATGGGCGGCGCCGAAGCACGGTGCCATGCAGTGGCATGTCGCTGAGCGATTCCAGATATCTCACAGGTGCCCGATACTTCTTGGAGAGGGGTTGGGACAATTCTGGCCATGCACATCCGTAAGTGGCCGCGAAGAATTGCTGCCCAAAGGCCTCAGAATAGTAGTGAACGGCCTGGGCGTCTGCATAGCGGAGCACTCGGTTGTAAAAACTTCGATAAGCATTTAGAGTGTTTTCGGCATAGCGCAGTCGTTGTAACTCGGACAATACGCGATCGACCACAACGTGAATCGGTACGGCTTCGGACATGAAAATGCCTCCTTCTGAAATTGACGAGCCGTGCGGCTCGTCCCCAGTCTGAGGTGTTATGGGGACATATTCACGTTCGAAGCCCCGATTAGCGGGCATTGCCACATCCGACTTTACATAATTCGCGGCTCCACATAAT
>PXYV01000112.1 GCA_003023745.1 Sulfobacillus acidophilus
TTCTCCAATTTCTGACCGAGGTGCCGGATGAAATCCGTTCGCGCTTAGGGCGTCTGCCGGATTAAAATGGGGAGAAATTAAGGCTCACTCATATAGTTCGACCCGAATTGCTGGCACAGCAAAAGGTCCGAAGACGATCGAGTTTATCCCGACGTCGAGTCGCACCCCTTACTTTCTGGATGAATATGCTGGTGTTCAGAACAAAGCTAAACTATACGGCTATAAAACCATTTACGAAGCACCGTCGACACCAAGTGTTGCGGCAGAAATACAGCTCATGCGCGAAGCAATAACGAACAAAGTATCTGGCATCGTGCTTGTGCCGTACAGCCCTTCGGGACTGGTGAATGTGTCCGAGCAAGCGGAGAAGGCCGGAATTCCCGTAATTGCGACCGATTCGAACATGAATGCTGGAAAGAAGACGTTCATAGCGGTCGACGATACGGTTGCGGCTGAAGCGATTGCTCGGTGGGCTGAAACATTCGTCCACGGTAAGGGACAGTATGCGATTATCGATTACAGTTTGTCCGATACATCAGGCATTGACCGGCGCAATGGTTTTGAGGCAGCGATGAAGAAGTTCCCCGGAATGAAATTCGCGGGGATACAAATCAGTAATTCTGTAGTACAGACTGCCTTGCAAGAAACCACAACATTGCTCGAGCGCAACCCTAAAATCAACGTTGTATTCGGCGCCAATGATCGCTCGGCATTGGGTGCAGCCGAAGCCGTCCAGAAACTTCACCTGCAAAATAAAGTGTGTGTCGTCGGATTCGATGCGGACTTGGGAGAAATCAACTTTATCAAAAGTGGAGTGATTAAAGCATCGGCGTTACAAAGCCCATATCTTATGGGTCAAAAGGCCGTGCTAGCGCTACGGTCGGTATGGGCAGGAAAGAAACTCCCGAACTACGAAGAGTTGCCCTATCACATCGTCACCTATAAGAACTACAATTCTCCTGTATCCATCGCCGCGATCAAGCAGTATATCTTGAATTACAAGCCGTAGGAGTTTGAACAGTCCGGCGCTGACTCTTTAGGGCCAGCGTCGGATTTCATTTGCGTTCGAACTACATTAGGGAGTGAGAGTTGATGAAAGCAGGGATCCAAGACATTGCCGAGCAGTATTGGAGGGCCGAAGAAACGCGCGATGTAGCTGCCATTTTAGATTACTATCACGCAGACGGTGAACTCATAGTGCCGGAGATGGGGAAGCTCAGGGGGCATTCTGAAATCAAGTTGTTTTACGAAGCGAGTATTAATCGCTTTCCATCGCTGCAAGTGGAAATTCTGAGTGGATTTGAGGTGGGAGAACGCGGTGCTTTTGAGTGGCGTGCTAGATTTCTTGATCATGAAGGACGGCAGTGGAATCTTCAAGGTGTGAATGTTGTAACAGTTAGAGACAATAGGTTCGAAAAGGTGCATGTCTATTACGATTCAGCCCTGTTAGACGAATCAGGTTTAAGTCCATGGAAAAGCGCATCACAGTAGTCTGCGTTTTATATGTGGTGGCTTAAGTCCGATTTCGGCCTTGATGGAGTAAACAAGACAGTATGACGTTGGACTAGAATTCCCGTATTGACTAACAATGCGGGAATTGTGGTTCCAGCACCATCCCTAAAGTCTTAAAACAGGACCGATCAAAAATCGGAGTCATGATAACAACATCCTCATGAGTCAAACCAATGACAAAAGGGTATTCGGATTTTCGTGTGGGAACGAGCGGCGAAATTTATTCTTCCAAATGGTGTCTCTGTGTGTGGAATCCGTCTCGCAAGTGCGGTGTTCCGCTTCCAGCAAGGCCATCAGCTTGGTAAAATCGGAACCCAGGAGATGAGAAACTGAAGCGGGTTGTATTCCCGGCCAGGGGGTGGCATCAAGCATGCGATGAGTTGTCATAGCGTCCATGACGGGGCTAAATGTTTCCGATCCATAACGTGGAGTGTCCGTCTTTTGGACTCCGGCGGCATACAGCATTTTCGCTCGTAACACCTCGAAGGAATATCCCCGGCCCAGACGCTGCATGCCTCGAATGAGATTGTTGGCCGATTCAGTATAGGCATTGGTTACCGGTTGGTCATAATAAGCAAAAATCTCCGCCCACCAGTTACTCATCGCCGTCGTGAGGGGAGCAAAAAACGGCTGAACATCTCCCCGAGAGTCCTTTCAGCCATTGTTGGTACGTCCTTCGGCTTCCCACCGGGAGGATACCTCATACATCGCGAAGAATGCCTCTTTGGCCTGATAGGCTTCCCCTAGCAACGGAAGATTCCGCGTCCATGTCTCCACCAGCACGCGCTTCATCGGTTGGAGGTCTTGAGCACGACGCAACAAGAAGAACCGGTCGTGCATCAAGGTGCGCCGTTCTTTAGGAGATAAGGTCGCCCGAATATGCTTGCGAACGGATTCTAATCCGGCATTGGCCATCCGCAAGACATGAAACTTATCCACGACAATCCGGGCCGTCGGGAGCGCATGCCGCACCGCCTCGCGGTACGGGCGCCACATATCCATCGTCACCCAATGAACCCTTGCCGGTTGAGGAAGCCGCTGCAGATAGGCGATAACGCGCTCGTAAGTGCGACTGGGCAACATCTCGACCAGTGTCTGCTCACGAATATTGGTCAGAACACAGCGGGATTGACCCATCACTACCTCGTCGATTCCCAGAAACTCCGGCGCCGCCACATGTCGTTCTGCATCCCAATCGGCCACGACCATCCGAAAAAGGACACGCACGGTCTTCTCATCGAGACCGACTTCCTCAGCCAATGCTGTAAAAGGACGTGGCAGGACTTTTTCCGCCACATACATCTTAAACCGCGGCGTCACGCGATGCTGTTTATCCATGCCGGGAACCTGATCCAAAAAGGTATGTCCACAGCGATGGCAACGATAGCGTTGGTGTTGCACCACCAACCCAACGCGTTTTCCATGCATGGGGAGATCACGAAATTCCGGGGTAAGCATCCCGTGTTTCTCGAATTTGGTGTCATGGCAAAACGGACAACTGTGATGTGGGGATAGCGTTCGCACCGTAATCCGGTAATCGTGGGGGTTTTCTTCCCATTGCGTCACCGCGAACCCTGAAAGATTTAACACATTAAGCATCGGTCAAAGCCTGCTCTTTTTCTGA
>PXYV01000113.1 GCA_003023745.1 Sulfobacillus acidophilus
TGGGTCGAGCCGGCCCCCGTGCGCCAAGCTCGGATCAAACAAGCCCAAGCCGAACTGGCCGCGCAAGCGCAGCGTCAGGCGCAGGCGGAAGAGGAGGCGCTCAAGGCGCGGCAAGCCCAGGAGCTAGAGGTGCTTTACGCGTGGTGGACGCACTTGGCGCCGGAGATCCAAGATCGGTTAAGGGAGACGGTCGGCGTCGACGATGTGGTGCGGGCGGGATTGTCGGCGTTTGTAGCACCCACCATTCTGATGCAGCCCGATCCTACGCAGCCGAGTCCATTGTGGCTCAAAGTCGCCCGGCATAAAATGCAGGAGCAGGGTATGGGGATACCAGGCCGGGGTGATTGAGACGCGAGGTGAAACCCGTCTCTAAAAGTTCATGACCCCCGTATGGAATGAAAGGGGGTCTGCTATGGTGTGTTTTGGCCCGTGTTAATGGTTATTGAGCCTTTTGTGCCTTGTTTCGCAGTTGTGTTAAAAGATCGTGCAATCGGCTGGCGTCATGGCCGTCGTGCTGCGGGATAAATTGCGCACGGATGGCCATAGAGACCTGACTCAAATCGGGAATCTCGCTGTAGTCGATAGGTTTATGGGTCAAATCCCCAATGTTTTTTCTCACGATGATTCCCCCTTCGCATAGAAATCACTCAAACCGCCTTGGAACGGAATATGAACACACATAACGGTACAGAAATAGAAATAGCGCCACAAGACGCTATTTCTCATACGCTTTAATTTGTGGGGTCTTCAGGCTGGAAAGGTTCGCGACCCGAAAGCCTGAAAATCCAAAGCCCCCGATTCGTCAAACTGAATCGGTCCCGTCCGAGTGTACCCCACTCGGACGGTTTTTATGTGGCATATATTATCATTTATTATCATCTTTTTTATAGCGTTTTGTGTTTTCTTTGTCAACGAGAGGAATAACAAGCCCCGTGTTAACGGTCCTATGCGGTGGGTGTCGCCGCTTATTCCGTTGTCGGCGGTTCTGGGGACGTGCGGGCTAAGGCGGTATGCCGCGGGGCGCGGCTGAGATTTTTTTGATGGGTGCGCTCAAAGATTTGTCTAATTTCGGTGGCATCCCAGCCGAGTTCGACGGCCCACCCAACCAGGAGATAGAGCACATCGCCCCATTCATTTTGCATATTTACGTAGTCTTCTGATGAAAAACCGTGATTAGGACCAGTGCGAGATTTGGTGACGGTTTCCGCCAATTCGCCGATTTCTTGGATTAAGAGGGCGAGACGGAGTAGTAAATCGTCACGGTTTCCAGTACCCACGAAAAAATGGTTAAGATGGTGAAATGTTCTCACGGCGTTTAATAACATATTTAAGGAAATGTTGGAGTCGTGTTTCTCATTACGGAAAGCGGTAAGACGTTCCTCGAGGCTTTTTCGTTCTATTTGTTCTTTGCCGCGGGCATCGCGTCGAGTGGTTAATTTTCCCTTTTTTATGAGCGCTTGGATGCGTGTGGGTGTAACCCCTAGCATGCGGGCAGCTTCCGCTTTGGTTATTAAATCTGGTTCATTCATAAAATGGGGGACAGCTAAGCCAATAGGCTGCTATCCCGTCCCTCCCTTCGAGAATTAGTATCCTTCAGCATCTAAAAAGGCTTGATCCATAATCTTCCATTATCACACGATTGACTTCTGGTAAGCCAAAAGGCCCATCGAATGCTTCGCCTCGTTGACTCCGAATAAACGCTTCATTACTACCATAATTGGCTGCAATGGCATTTGCGACAGCAATTTGATCGTGTCCTGGTAGAAAATGGCTATTGCCATTTGTTTTCCCATCACAATAGCACCTACACCGCATGTGTGATGTCTTCCTTTTTATTTTTTGGATACAGGTATTATATAATACAAAATCTCACGAAAAGCAACTACGTGTTATAAACCTAGTGAATATATTTCTAAGGATTTTCAGAGCGGTTAACGCTTAGTCAGATCGTTGGTTAGCAGACAAGCAAATGAAGCGGATTACCGTGAGGATGTTCGATTTACGGGATTGTATGCTATTGCCCATTGCAGTGCATGATAAATTACACGTTTAGATGTGATGTCATGATACAATAGGGGGAGACGATGATGACACGTTGGGGGGGAATACCGATGTCAAAAATTTTTCAAGACGTTCAGACCATTTTAGGTGGCGTGGAAATCGGGAGTCATATTGGGATTACGGAGATGCAACGGCAAACCAAATGGCGTGAGACATTTAATGAGTCGAAAATTCTGGAGGTTCTCGATCGGAACGAAACCTTCGCGGTCCTTTTAAAACCCGAACTCTTGCGTTCGTTACGGTTCTACATTGAACAATTGGAACAGGAAGTCGAGCAGTTACAACTCGATGTGCTGTTTGCGCAACGCCAAGGGACCATGAATTGGACCACGGGCACGGATTTGAAAGACAAGGCGCACGCCAGTCTGACGGCGCGGCGACAAAACGCGATCACGGATAGGCCCAATGCCGATCAGTCATGAGCAGTTTGTCCTTTGGATTGACCGGATTGCGTCTCTCGAAGGACTGATGATGGATCCGGAAAAACTGGTGGAGGATTTGGTCCTCATCGCGGACGCATTTCATCAGGATCCCGAGACGTTCTCGGTTGTCATGGAGAATACCTTCCGAGCCTTTCAGCTCATCCTTCGCGTCCGGAATGTGGGAACGGCACTTTCGGGTAACAAAGCGGGATGGATATCTTATCATTTTCAAAGTCATCGGGTCCGTCGACACAAGGCCGATATGCGCATTGTGTACCGTGATACTGGCACCGCTATTCAAATTATGGGATTCGGGCATCGTTGGATTCCCCAATCGATTTATGACCGCTTATCGCCCCCTCGTCCTTAGCCAGCAGACAATGATTCTGCCGGCTATTTTTTGTTACAAATTCAACCCCAAATACACTTTATCCCGATCTTCCCGTCGAATGCCGATATAGGCGAGCGTCGTCCCCGGACTACTGTGATTCAAAATCTGCTGAATAATGGCGAGATCCACCCCAGAAGTGTACGCAAAATATCCAAACGTTTTCCGGAGGGTGTGGGTGCCAATCGGATCGGTGAGACCCACGGCGCGCGCGGCATCCCGGAGGATCTGCCAGGCTTGGCCACGTTGCAAGGGGCGGCCATG
>PXYV01000114.1 GCA_003023745.1 Sulfobacillus acidophilus
TGACGGCGGCTGGCTGGCGCGTTGATCGCCCCACAATCCGCTCCACGCTGTCCTGGCCGCACAAGGCAGCGTTTCTTCAAATTTATCAAATGCGCCGTCAAACTCCGCCATTCAGGGCGGAGATATCGGGCGCTGACCCCGTAGGGGTCACTCCGGGGTGTCCTATTGCTCGATGTATTGACCAGAAGGCCGCAGCCTTACGGCGCATTTTGGCAACGACCCCGGTACCCAATATTGCGCCGCAGGCTCCTTTGGAACGTTTAAAGACAATGGAAAAGAACCATTGAACGCTTTGGCTTCGCTCTAGGCACGGCACTCTCCTGCCCAAAGTCAAGCAGTTCGCTTCGCGCACACGCGCCCCGAGTGTTCTCCAAGGGGCGCTGGAAGTGGCACCCCGCCCATGCTGCGCCCCGACTGGCAATCTAGGCTTATTCTGGTGCCGATGACCCGATGAACACCGGCCGCGAGTTCTGCAAGAATGGAGCCATGAGGAGGACTGCGCGTGGCGATCGAAAAATCGTTCACGGTCTCCTTGCCAAGTGATCCAGCGGACGCCGTCCAACGGCTGGCTCCTGAAAACCCGAGGAGGTCGTCATCGAGGCTGTCCGTCATGAAATCCAACGGCGTGATCAGTTAACTGCGATTCGAGAAGCTGCTGAGTTCTGGAAGGATCACGATGAAATTCCGGACACGGTGGAGGAGCTTGTAGAGTTCATGCGGCGCCTGCGAGCGAACGAGGAACGGTTCCCGCAATGACCCGATTCAAGGGCGATACCGACGTCTTGGCCTGGTGTTATAGACCGAGCGACGGAACGCAGGCTGGGATCGTTCGTCTCGAAGAGTGGCCGTGCCTTGGCGGCCAGGCTACACGCGCGATGGTAAGGATCGCGCTGTCGACGCAATTTTTGCTTAAACAGCGCTGGGGCGGGTGCATCCCATGCAGGTGAGCGATCCCCCGTCTTCAGCTTGACCCATAAACGAGCCTCCTCAGCACGAATTGTTGCCTGGAACGTTACCGCCTTCATCATAGGGTGTCAAAACAAGCGGGTTCTCCTCAGAAATGTTCACCCCCTTTATCGCCGCAGTGGATCCCTCTCAGCTATAGTAAGATCGGCACAACCCATAATAAAAACAAAAGCGGAGGTTCTCATGCGAACGGATACGGATATCTTCGAAATCGGTCGCTTTGGGGGGCCGCCCGACCTACAGCTCTGCGCGGACTTGTCCGCCACCGAGTGGCTGAACGATCCGCGCCTATGGTCAAGCGGCGCCCACCGGTTCATCGGAAAATACATCTCGCGCGGCTATGCACGCTATGTGCGATTGAATCATCCGGCCTGGAAGGGTCCCGGTCCGACTGCGGAGCAGCTCATGTGGGATCAGCATGAACGGCGTCAGATCCCTGTGTCCTGGGCCACCGTCGCCCAGTGGTCGGGGCAGTCCCTCGACGAGGCCTTGCAATTCAAAGACCTATTGCCTCAACGGACCATGCCCCAGGAGCCACCCTTCGATGGGGAACCGTACTGGCACTTGTCACCCGTGGTCCTGGGGAAGATCATTCCCGTGCTGCGCCGCTTGACCACGACCCCGGATCACATTTGGATGGGATTTTGTGACACCACCGGAGAATGGAGCGCGACACAGTGTGGGTGGGCGGAGGTCCATGATGACCGCACGCGCCCCGACATAGACGAGCGACAGCGATTACGCCAACAGTTCTGCCAGCAGATTGCCCGGTTGCCACGCTGGGCACCGCCGGGCTGGGCGGCGAGCGGCCGCACCTATTGGTTGGCCAAAGGCCCCATCGAGACCGTGTATGATGTCGCGCGCGGCATTTATTCTGTGGCCCCCTTTATCTGGTGACCCCAAGACCGCGCCTGGTGTGCCTTCCGTGAGATCGACTTCGACTTTTCCTTGGTCGCCACGACCGACGACGGGTACGAACGGATCATGAGACTCCCCGGCGTGGAGGCGTACGAGGCCGAGGTGTGGTAGCCGGCTGGGGATCTCAAACGGGAGCGACTGTACCTTGCGAATTAACCCCCGAGAACTCCTCAGGAACTCCTTAATCTCCGTGGCAGCAAAAACGTCCACTTAGGGCGTCATGTCCAACCAGTGGGCGACGCTCAAGACGTGGATCCCATACTCGTCCAGTCGCGTCAGGACCGCAGGATCTTCCAGTAGGTCCTTGTCACCGGTGACCAAGTGCGTGAGCTGGTGCCAGACACACGCCGCCGCAATCGGTGCATCCGACGGATCCCGCACGACGTCGGCCCACTCCGCTATCGTGGCATCCGGCGGGTCTGGGAGTATTAGAAACCGTGGTCGCACGCCGGGCCATACCTCCGGGGCATGAAACTTGGCCGCAAGAATGCGTGCCGCTTCCGCATCGATCCATTGAGTAATCAACAGGTGGGGCCAGCGTTCCCACCCGCTATAGAGAGCCCGTGCCGCCTGTCCTCGCGAAAATACCAAACCCGCTACCACGACATTGGTATCCCACAGCACGCGCATTATTTAGGATCCTTGGGATCCTTCTGCCGCTCGGTCCATTGTTCTGCACGGACCTCGCGGGCCCAGCGATAGACATCCTCCTCGGTAATGCCTTCGGCAGCCGCGATGCCCCCCAGGCGATCTTGCGCGCCCTCCACATCGGGCAGGTTCAGCTTCTGCACCCGCAATGTCCCGTCCTCTGCGCTGACAAACGCCAACACATCGCCGGCGTGAATATCGAACCGCTCGCGAATCTTCTGGGGAATCGTGACTTGTCCTTTGGTGGTCACTCGAGACGTCTCCATAGTTCGACCTCCGGTAAGGAATTCTTACCAAAATTATACCACATTCCCACCTCGCACCATATACTTAATACCGCGAATAAGCGGCCCGTTAACGCCTCGGGAGAAGTCCATTCAAGCATTCTCTCGATACGGGTGTGGAAAATTATGTTATCTATGATTCATAAGTGCAATATCCTTGTGCGACAAGATTCCGCAGCGGTCCGAATGGTATCCCGTGGGAGTTGGAACACCCCTGGCGGAAAGCCTCACGAGTTACATTTCATCGTTAATTGACCTTTCAAGGCGGAATCAACGTCGCCGCATATGCGGCGACAAAAG
>PXYV01000115.1 GCA_003023745.1 Sulfobacillus acidophilus
ATTTTGAAACAGCATCCAGCGGTCGAACAAGCCATTATTTATGGTTCCCGGGCCAAAGGAACTCATCGTCGGGGATCAGATATCGATTTAACGCTCGTAGGCCAACATTTGTCGTATGATGATTTATTGCAAATTCGAAAAGAATTTCATGAGTCCTTAATCCCCTACATCGTAGACGTGTCCATTTACGATGATATCGAGGATGTAGCGGTTCGGGATCATATCAAACAACGAGGACAAGTATTGTATAATCGTTCGCAACATGTTGTGGCCGAGGATGTTGGCAGGCCAAATGCGTCCTGTCCCTGAAGATATACCTGTCTCAGCATCCTGGCAATTCTAAGGAAAGCTGGCTTAGCGACGCTCGTGCCAATTCTGCCTGCAGCGAGACCCCCAACGAAGAGAAGTCGGCTTGGGCGACCCGTCATAGAACGGCTGATGTTCGATACGGTGCATCAGGTGTACCCAGGCTCAATGCTAGTTCGAAAGCTTTCCTGCACCACGAGCGGCCCCCACCAGGTAAGCGGGGTGCGTGTGCTATCCGCAGTCGGGGCCGGGCTCACAAAACAGAAATGTAGCGTAAGGAGCATTTGTTATGACCGCCGCGATTCACCGTAAACCTTTGTGGATAGCCCAAGAAGTTGAAAGACTGCAAAACGTTGAGTATCCTAATCCCCTTTGCCAGCGTGATCAATGGATGGATTTGTCAGGCGAATGGGAGTTTGAAGTGGATCCCGAAAATCGGGGCGTGGTTGACGAATGGTTTCGACGAGAACATTTCTCCCGGCGGATTCAGGTACCATATGCGCCTGAGACGCCCAAAAGCGGTTTCGGTGAAGATCCCGGAGCCATCTTTTGGTATCGCAAAGAGGTGACGATAACCTCTGCCTGGCGTGGACAACGGGTGATGTTGTATTTTGGCGCCGTGGATTATGAAGCGTCGGTCTGGGTTAACGGGGTGTTTGTGGGATCTCATAAAGGTGGATACACGCCGTTTTCGTGTGATATAACACCATGGCTTTTTGAGACCGGTCTAAATGCTATTGTCGTACGGGTCTATGATGATCCCCGAGACCAATCCCAGCCACGTGGCAAGCAAACTTGGGAGGACAAGCCAGCTGGCATCCTTTACACGAGGACCAGTGGTATTTGGCAGCCGGTCTGGATGGCAGCGGAGCCACAGCACGCGGTGCACCAGGTCAACTTTTTCACCCATCCCGATCAAGGCGCTATGGATATTGAGGTCACAGTATCGCAACCCATCCCTTCCGATCGCAAGGCCCGTGTTGAAGTTGTGTGCGAGGGCCATGATGGGCAACCAGTTTTCACGACCTCTATTGCCGCAGCCGGGGACCGAATCAAGATGACAACATCGTTGGATTGGCCAGGTGGGGTGCAATGGTGGTCGCCAGATCACCCTCATCTATATGTTGCCACCGTGCGCTTGATGATGGACGGGCAGTCTGACGACGTTGTGCGCAGTTATTTCGGTGTGCGGACCGTTGAAACAAGAAACCAGCAGGTGCTGATTAATCACCAACCCGTGAAATTCCGAATGATCCTGCATCAAGGATACTATCCCGAGGCAGGTCTATCCGGTTCGGAAGAGCACTTTCGCGAGGATATTTTACTACTTAAGGCGATGGGTTTTAACGCGCTCCGCATGCACCAAAAAATCGAAGACCCACGTTTTCTTTACTGGTGTGATCGCCTGGGCATGATGGTGTGGGAAGAAATGCCATCGGCGTACGCATTTAATCAGGTAGCCATTCAGCGCTTGGTTGACGAATGGGTGACGGTGGTTAGACGGGATATGGGGCATCCGTCCATTGTGGCTTGGGTTCCGTTCAATGAAAGCTGGGGAGTGACCCATATAGCGGCTGACGGCGCTCAGCAACATTATGCGCGCGCCCTCTATCATGTGACGAAGGCTTTAGACCCTGATCGTCTGGTCGTTGACAACGATGGGTGGGAGCACACGGTGACGGATCTGATGACCGTTCACGATTACACGCAGGATCCGGCCGAACTTGAGGAGCGCTACAGCAGTGTTTCCCAGTGCATGAGATTCCGGCCAGCAAACCGGGTAATTATGCTAGATTCGGTCGAAGGAAATGTTCACCAGCCGGTTCTGGTCACAGAGTGCGGGGGGATTGCCCTCAATCCTGAAGAAGGCTGGGGGTATGCGGTGACCAAAAATGAGTCGGACTTACTGACCGGCTACCAAGCGATTATTGGCGCCTTAAACCGTTCTCCCATCGTCCAAGGGTGGTGCTACACCCAATTTACGGATGTGGAACAAGAACAAAATGGGCTGCTGACCATCGACCGGCGTCCCAAGGTGCCGTTAGAGCTTATTCGCGCGGTCAATGCGGGGGAAAAACCTCCTGCAACGCGTTTCAACATGAGCCCGGACAAGGGGGATTGAGGGGACAGTAGTCGTGCGTTCGGCACGCGGCGGGTCTGACAATTGAATTTGTGCGGGTTGGATACCCACGCCCAGCGCGTAATGTTGTTGTCCGTAGCCACGGTAACGTCGTTCCTCATGCTCAAATGTTCACCGCTCACGATGGCTAAGTCGCATTTCGTGCTGACGTTTTCTTTTGGAACTCGGGGCCCAATCTCACGACGTTAGGCCAAAGGATTTAACCAGGCCGACAGCGGGCGCTGTCTTTAATACCGGAACATTTTGTATGCGAATAAGACTAAGACAGAGATTGTCAATTCCGCGCTCTCTCTGCTCCGCGTAACGAAGAATCTTTAACACCGTCAGCCGTCTCTGTTCTGCGACGCCTATCGTCCTACCATTCACATGTGTTCCGCGACAGCGGGTGGACGGCATCTCCACGGCAGGTCTCCCCGTGGAAACACCATCGCCCTGATCCGCTTCAGCCCAACCCGGTGTTCAGGGATTAGCGAAAGTTGAGGGCGACAGCCGGTTAGATACCAGGTAAGATAGTTAGAATGATGACACCAGTCGAGCTCCCGGATCCGTGGTGGGTACACTACGGGTGTCTGGCAAACATTTCCGAAAGGAC
>PXYV01000116.1 GCA_003023745.1 Sulfobacillus acidophilus
TAAGAGCGCATAGGCCAAATCGGCGGGGCCGGAGCCGCCGTAACCCCATTCAAAGCCCGTCGGGCTATGTCGCACGAGATGGGGGAGATCGCCGAGAAAGTATAGCGCGAAACGAGGCGATCGTCTAGGCGTAGCGTAAGAGTAGCAGGGTGTGGACCAGGGAACGCGTCATATCGTGCGTGATGACGTGATTAATCGTGCGATCGGGGGCGAAAGGGAATAATCCGAGCGAGTGCGCGAGAAGCTGGCGAAGCAGGATCGAGAGAATTCGGGGAGATAACGCGAGACTCTGAGGAGACAGAGCTTATGTGGATGCGAGTCCAATCGATCTGCCGTGTTATGCGATCGATTTCTTCGGTAATCCACATCTCCCAGTCCGGAGGCGTGGCGCCGCGTCGCTGGGCATCACGGACAGCGTGGCGAAACGCGGTCTTTTGGGTACGGTCCCAGGCCGCCGTCTGCACAAAAATGTCATAAAGGCCCCATAGCACCAGGCCGATAAGCGGCACGCCAATGAACCCTGCCAGCCAGAGCATAGGCAACCATGCGGGCAGAGACGGAAACGACAGTGTGGGGGCAGTCCCGCCGGAGGAATCAATTGCCAGGGATAGAAGGAGAATGCTCATCGGTCGTCTCCCGGGATGGCCGACGCGTCATTGAGGGCGTGGAGCGCGGCGGTCGAAAAGGCGGCTAACACGGTCAGTGCGTCTTGAGGGCGCAGTTCTTGGCACAGCAACGCGCCGAGGGCATAGCCAAAGGCCGAGAAATCTTCGGGATTTTGCCAGCGCACGAGACTGTGTAGGGTCTTGTGAGGCGATTGGATGCCGAGCACAAGAAATTCGGTAGTCTCGGCTAGATCAGGGTGACTAATGAGCGCATCAAAGAGGGTCGACATGGGATCATCTCCTTTGACAGAAAGGATGCACACAAAAAGCCCACCGGCTGAGCCGGTGGGCTTGAAGGGGAAACGGCTTAAATATCCGAAGAGGCATCGGGCGGGGATGTTTGCATGTGCTGGAGAACCGCCCCGACGATCACGCTAGTCCAAAAGCCGATAACGGCTAAGGTAAGTAAGAGCATGGGGTTGCACCTCCATCGAAAGCCGACGACCTTAAAACGGCAGGTCGTCGGGCATGTCCGTGTCAGGGGAGAGGAAGGGGTCGTCATGGGACACCTGGCCTGCTGGGACGGGAGCTTTGGTTTTGCTATCGAGGAACTGGACGCTATCGGCGACGACTTCGGCCGCTTTACGGCGACTGCCGTCTTGAGCGTCGTAGCTGCGGATTTGCAAGCGGCCTTCGACCGCGATCAGACGCCCTTTCGTGAGGTTATTGGCGACGATTTCGCCCAGTTTGCGCCAGGCCACGCAATCCACAAAGTCGGCTTCGCGGGTGCCTTGGGCATTCGTAAAGGGGCGGTCCACGGCGACGGTAAAGCGGGTAACGGGGGTGCCATTGCCCAGCATCCGCAGTTCGGGATCACGGGTGAGACGGCCAATCAAGATCACTTTGTTTAACATGTTACAACACTCCTTTAAGGGTTTTTGTGTGAAACAGCTAAAAGGGACAGCGGGCCTCGGCTTCGGCCGGGCCCGCTAAATTTTGTTTCAGCGAACCTCAGTGATTTCAGACCAGTTTACGGTCAACGATGAGGTAGGATGATCCTGAACGGCTTGCACGATTGCATCATGGATATCGTAGGGAAAGCGGTAACTCGGACCGATGTGGAACGGATTGGTTCCGACAGGGCTGTCAGATGGCAGGGTAACGGTTAAAGGGTGAAAGATGACAATCCATGCCTGCGTCAAGTGACCAGTCAGATTCATTTCGCGCCCAACGAACAGAAAACCCCATTCGCTGTGGGTGCCTGGGATTATAAAGTGTTCTGTAGACTCGTTAAAGGGATAATAGTCCATGTGGTCGATTTGTACCGCATATAAGTGCCAGTGAATTCGGCGATCAGCGGTGATCGTGTGTTGCGTTTGGATATGATCGCCGCGAATGATCATTTTCTTAGGAACGATAACGTTGGTGACCATGGGTTTAACACTCCTTTGAAGTGATTTTTGTAAGAAACAACTCAAAAGGTAGTGGGCCGAGGTCCCAGCCGGGCCCGCTACCAGAGCATTCCGCGTAGAACTCAGAGGGCAAGTGACGCTCTTTAGCGAATGGTCGTCTGCGTGGTGAGTTCTAAGCCAGTCAAGTCGGTTTCGGGATGCGTATGAACCCACTGACCAAGGACTTCTGCCATCGTGTCCGGGAAGCGCCAATGAGAGTCAATCTCCACGAAAGACTCATCAAGCGTATCCGAAAAAGGCAGCGTGATGTGGATGGGACGCCATTCCACGAGATAGCGGGTGTAGTCGTCGGTATCGGCGTAGAAACCGACAAACAGTAAGCCGACCGCTGTGGCGCAGCCGTCAGTGATAAAACCGCCGGAACGGGTGACAGCACCCTCATAGGCAATGTGCTCGAGCTGGGCGTAATACAACGATCCGTCTAACGTGCGATCAGGGGCAACGTGACGGTGTGATGTCAGATAGCGACCGTGAATGATCATTGGGATGTCCCTCCTCAGACAGGTTTAGGACAGATCCCAGCCGGTTCGAGGCACGAGGACCGGCTACTGGATGTGGAGCCAGCTACGGATACGGGATCGATACCACGGGGCATAGAGCCATACGGGGAAGAAAATAAAGGGGATTTGCCCGCTGTACCAGATCAGGGATTGATGAGTCATGAGGGCATTGACAACAAATACGGTAGACGCAAAGGCCATTTCGAGGATCACGGCATGATGCCAGCGAGCGGCAGTGTGGAGAAAGGCCCGACG
>PXYV01000117.1 GCA_003023745.1 Sulfobacillus acidophilus
CGGCACGGGTTCAGCTGGACGCGCCCGACATATGTCCTGGCCAAGGCCGATCCAGCCCGACAAGCCGTGTTTCAGGAGGAGCTCGTCACGTTAAAAAAACGCCACGGACCACGACATCATAATCTTTCAGGATGAGGCTCATATCCGCGATTATCAGGCCATCGGTGCCACTTGGTATCTTCCAGGACACCAAAAACACGTCATGACCACGGGGAAACATGCGAGCGCGACGTTATTGGGCGCCGTCGCCCGCGACGGGTCAAATCGTTATCCGCGAAGCGGACCCGGCCACCGCCGAGACATTTCCGGCTTTTTTGGACACCCTGCGGGCTGCCTTTCCCGACAAGACCATTCACCTGGTATTAGATAATGCCAAGATCCACCATGCCAAGGTCTTACAACCTTACCTTACGGATCACCCTGAACTAGATCTGCGGTTTCTACCGCCCTACTCCCCCAACCTGAACAACACGGAGCGGCTGTGGAAATGGCTCCGCGAACAGGTCATTCTCAACACGTACTTTCCCAATTTGGACGCCATTCGGCACGCGATTGCCCGATTTTTGTCCTATCTGGCTACCGTGCCCGAAGAAATTCAATCCCGTCTGGGCCGACTTCCCGAATAAAACCGGAAGAACTTAAGGGGCATTCATATAGCATTCAGGCCCTCGATATTGTGGCTCAAAGCCGTGGGGCCGGCGTACATACCATAACGGCTACTCAAGATCCAGGAGATTATGCCGCTGTTTCACCTCAGCTGCCTTTTCAGGTACTGACCAATACAGCGGTGAAAATTTGTCATCGCGTTGATAGTCCGGATTCGGCGGAATTGATTGCGCGAACTATTGGTACCGCCAAGGGCCACGAAGTGACCCATCAAGTGCAGACGGCTAACAGGTCTTTGGGCTTCATGGGAAGTGTGCGGGCAGTGGATGAGTTTATCGTGCACCCACAACTTATCAAGGCATTGCCGACTGGGGCGGCCGCATACAGCATCAAGGTTCCCAGTGTCCAATCCGGCGTTATGCAAGTATTTCCCCGGCCATCTTAGTCGCACTATGGTAATCTGCGGTTAAGCGTTATAGAGGAGGGGCATTGGTGTGGGGTCTTTTGGCGAATACATTGCGCAAGCACGTAAGGAAAAGAAGTTGAGCCAGCGTGAGCTGGCCGAGCAAATTTTGAAGGAAGACGGGACTCCCATCTCATTGCAGTACTTGAACGATATTGAACGAGGCCGCCGGAATCCACCGCCGTTGTACCTAATTCGTCAACTAGCGGAGCAGTTGGATCTGCCCTTCGAATATTTGGTCTCGTTGGCACATGTCATTGACGTGCTAATGGAGGACAAACCTCCGGAGGATTATTCTCCCGATGAAATGGCAGAAGCATTTAAAGCCTTTCGTAAAGCGCTTCGCGACGCCCACGAGCGGCGTGGCGGTGAAGACAAGGAATGAAGTGGCTCCATGACCCCAACGGGGCGGTTTCCTCACCGTCCCTATTGGACTAAACAAGAAATGGATGATCGTTGTGAGGGAATCATCCAGGATTTTTTGTTAGACAAGCATGGGGAAGTGGTTTACCCCATTTCAACTGACGATGTAACGGTTTTGGTGGAGCAATATGCGGAACTTGATAGTGTAGCTGATCTTAGCGCAGAGGACACCGACGATATGGAGGTTCAAGGAGAGACAAAATTCGGTTCGCATCCGCTAGTGCGCATCGCGGCGGCGCTTTGGGAGCCATCTCGTGAAAACCGTTTGCGCACGACGCTGACCCACGAATTGGGGCATGTGATTTTTCACAGTGATCTCATTGTCCAACGTGATCCCAATCAACTGTCGTGGTTTGATAGGGATCGGACAGAGGCGATCCAGTGTTTGCGAGCCGGCATTATCCATTCTACGCAGACGGACTGGTTTGAGTGGCAGGCTGGGTATGCTAGTGGGTCTTTTCTGATGCCGTTAACGGCGCTACGTAAGATGGTGCTACCGCTCGTTGGGGAACGCAGAGTCAGTGGGCGACAGGGAGCCATGCTTGTCACGACCGTCGCTCGGCGATTTCAGGTCTCGATCGAAGCTGCACATGTCCGACTTGACCAACTGGGCTATCTCGGTGGCGTCTCACTTTTTGAGAGTTGACTTTGGCACGCACATTTATTACGATAATAAGCGTAACTGCTTAGTTGTAAGAAATGATGGATGACACCATGTCGCAACGAACTGCTCCTAACATCGTCGAAACTGACCATTAGCAATTTGAATGGACGCCTGGGGCGCTGACAATTCGCCCAAAGGATGGCGCTCCTTGCAGTCATTGGTATCAGATTCTAGGCGACCCCCATTTCTACATGGATGGGAAGATCGACTTCGACTTTCCCGCAGCCGATTGCACGTTTATTTTCACGGACGGGACGGCGCTGGTTGCCCAAGCTCCGGCCGCTAACCAACAACTGCGGGATTGTCACATTTTCACCAGCGACGACGGCAAGCACTTTGCGCTGGGGCAACCAGGGCCCTTTAATGAACAAGCCGGTTGGCTGTTCATTCAGCAACGCAATTCAGGGGTTTTCAATTGCACTAGTGGAACCCCCATCACCAACAATGTCGGACAACAACAAGTGCCGTCGCGTTACCATGACGCCTAACAGAGTGGTCACAGGGGGCTCTTGCCCCATACGCGCTAACCTAAGCCTGACGCATCGCATTGAAGTAAGCGTTTACGAGGGCGCTCCAGAAGCGGCGTTGTCCATGCACGCGAATCCAGGCGC
>PXYV01000118.1 GCA_003023745.1 Sulfobacillus acidophilus
ATATCGGAATGGTTGGCAAACACTCGATTTCGGATGAATAGCCAATACACGCCAAGTGGCCTATTGGGACAAAAATGATTACCTGGCCCGCTTCCGCCCGGGAAAGGGCTAGGAGTTGACCAGGTAAATCCTGGAGCTCTTAGAGAAGACGCCCATGCCCCGCGCTGTGGGGCACTCAGGCCCATGAAAAAAAGGGGTATCAGGATTTTGTGATGGATCAACGGCTTCTGAGGCTGAACAAAACCGGGACGTTGCGTGTTGATCGGCGCCATGTATCGAGACAGGGATATTCGACCAAAATGAGTGGATCAGGGACGAGTACTAATGTACTAACGCCCCCGAATGTCCGGCAAGAATGCCGTGGCATTGAAACACGGTCATTGGATGGAAATTCGCCGACCTTTGTGGTATGCTTCGCCTATCACAGGACGGGAGGGTCCAGGATGAATCCCTCGATTTTTGGTACGACGTCTGCCAAGGGCATTCGTATGCCCTTTTCGTGTTTTGACGTCGCTTCCACGATCAGGGATTCGACCGGTCCGGGATAACGGGACCCGCCGACAACGCCGCAAGGGCACCTGACGCTGGAGCAGGTGTCCTTTTTCTATGCCCGTTAGGGTGAGAGGAGCGGTTTTGATGATCTTCAAAAACAAGAACTTCGTCACGTTTTGGATGGGCAGCTTTGTGTCTGGGCTGGGCGACGCCATGTTTTTATTGGCGCTGAGTTGGATGGTCATCCGCGCTACCGGATCCGCAGCGACCTTAGGCTTGCTCATGGCGGCGATGAGTGTCCCGCAGATTCTGTTGTCGTTGATGGGAGGCGTCCTGATCGACCGTCTGGACCCGAAGCGCTTCATGACGGTGTCCGATGCCGTCCGCCTGGCGGCGATGCTGTTTCTCGTGGCCGTCTCGTTCCACGGCATGCCCCCATTGTGGTCCCTGTTCGTGGTGGCGGTCATTTTTGGGATGATGGATGCCGGGTTTTGGCCGGCCGCCGCCAAATTCGAACAGGATTTGGTCGCGCCCGATCAATACGTCCAATCCAACGGGAGCTTAATGGTCGCGTCTCAGACCACGCAAATTGTGGGCCCCGCGCTGGCCGGGGTGCTCGCTGCCACCGGGCACTTCGACGTCATCATCGCGCTGAATGCCGCCACGTACGGCGTCTCTATGGCCTGCTTGACCTGGGTGACAACGGCTCACACGATGGATGCCCCTTCTCCCGCCCACACCGTATCCGTCCTCGGCGACATGACAGAAGGCATCCGATATGTGCTCCGGACCCCGCTGCTCGTGGTCACGTCCTTGGCGGCCTTCGTGGTAAATGCCTGCCTAGCCGCCGTCATGGACCGTAACGGGTCTGTGACTGTACACGGTCGGTCCACTCCGGTAGCAAGGGCTTACGGCGCTCTCGCCCCCGTTACCCGATGATTAGCTCAGTAAAGTTTATTTTGCTTAGCGGGGTATCGAATAGACTCTGACTTCCTTCCCCCACTTGATGATGGTTTGTTCTACCCGCATGCCGATCCGTTCAGCGACTCGCATGGACGGGGTGTTTTGGACATCAATCAACGATACGAGTTTGTGATAGCCCATGGTGTCAAACCCATACTGCTTGCACGCCGAGGCTGCTTCCGTTGCATACCCATTACCCCACTCGCGGCGCACCAGCAGATAGGCGATTTCCATTTGCCGGGTGCCATCTAGCTCTTGGGGAATGATTCCGCATTGACCAAGAAACCGACCGGTGGCATTCTCCTCGACCATCCAGAAGCCGACGCCATAGGTGTCATAGTTGTCGAGAGTGCGCTGAATCCACCGCACCGTCTCCTGTTCATTCATCGTCGACGGATAGTATTGCATGGCCACCGGATCCGAAAAGATCTGGAGCAGGTTGGGGGCATCTTGGGTCGTCATCTTTCGGAGATGGAGTCGCTCGGTCGTTGCAACCAGGTTGCTCATGAATGACCCTCCTTAGGATTGATGAGTGCAGAGTTTAGCACGGCAAAACCCAGAAAAACAGTCTATATTTTCTGATGTTGGTTTGTTATTATGGAGTCAGTGAGAAAGCCTCGGCGTCGAGGCTTTCCGTGGGTTTGAACTTGCCAGCTCGCTATCTTCGTGGGCGCTAATGCCCCCGAGTGCGCTCCAACCAGACAGTGATGCGGGTGGTGGCCAATGGTTTCTAGACGTCGCGCGATGCGTCTGCGACCTCTGACAGAAGCTTCTGGAGTGGTGCCTGAATCTGGGGAATGTCCTCGGCGGCCGTCGTCCACACAATCTCGATATCCACCTCATCGTACCCATGAATGAGCACGTTGCGCATGCTCTTCATGACGTTCCAGGGTAGGACGCCTGCATGAGCCTGCAGGAATTCCGCCGTCAGCCGGCCCGTCGCTTCCCCGATAATTTCAAGCTGGCGCATGATGGCGCTTTGCCGGAGTTCATCATCCAGGCACTCTTCGTGCGAAATCCCCTCCGTCCAGCGCTTGATACGTTGGACAGCCTCCTCGATATGGGTCAACGTGCTGAAGTTGTCACGTTTCGGCATAAATCACTCGCCGTGTCGAAAGAATTTCCTCCCGCAATACGGGATAGAGCCGTTGCTTGTTGGCCACATCGACGCGACGTCCCAACAACTCCTCGAGGTCTCCCACCAAACGCCCCACGTCAAAGAGCGAGCGGATGGCGGATTTGGGTCCCATTTC
>PXYV01000012.1 GCA_003023745.1 Sulfobacillus acidophilus
GCTTTTTGTCCTATCTGGCCACCGTACCCGAAGAAATTCAATCCCGTCTGGGCCGACTTCCCGAATAGCACCGGAAGAAATTAAGGAGCATTCATATAGAAAGAATGACTGATTGGTCCCGCATTTCACGAAGCGGTGCTTCGCCCAAACGGTCATCGCGCTGAGAATTGTCGACGGTGCCATCGTATGCCCAACCTCGAATCGCCCAGCTTTTGGTCTCGAAGGCACGCGTGAACACGTCAGTACGTCACCTAGGCCAGTCTGAAGACGTCCCCGGGGGTGCCGTTTGGCTGTAGAATTAAAAGCCTGGGATGTTGCGCCACCCTGCGGATTCTGGGAAAATCCTGGCGTGGTATTGGAGTGGAACCGCATGGTGATCGTACGCAGCCTGCCTTTAGGCGCAGTCGGCTTTCGAAATAGCCTGGACAGCGATTTATGTGCTCTATGGGATAGAAATCCTTCGGGTTCATTCAATTGACCGTCTCCTCATGGGATTGGGAGGGCGATTTGGCGAGGTTAGCCCGCATCGGGACAGTGCAGCGATTCTGGATGGTTATTGCATTGGGACCCGTTATCCAAGTTCGGAGCTCGGGCAGATTGCGGGGAAAACTATACACCCAAAAACGCGGGAAATGCCGTGGTCATGGCTCAAGGCATCATTCAGGCATGTCAACAAATCTTTGTTCAGAGTCAAAAACCTGAGGATTAGTGATTTTGAATTATGGTTGTGGTCGAACCGCCCCGGTCGGAGATTCTGGCCAACCCGCCGTGGTTCATGCGACGGATTGGGAGTACTCCTTTCGAAGTTGCCAGCGGTTATCCCAACCCTAGCATTGGCGGGATTCAGTCGCTATTACGCCTTCGCGTGCCCCGGGAGAACGGGGCGGAGACCCGTGATCTGTGGCGACCCGGATGCGGCGTGAGTGTATCATCTCCCAATTTGCGGCCGCTCTATCGATCTCAGATAACCCGAATTGCCCTGGTTAATCGATGTGCCGCCGCGACGCTTTTTGGCTGTTCCGATCGGATTGGCCCTGGCGTTGTCGCACCGTGGCATCGAGTGCGTCGAACCCGCCAACGGTGATCGGAGCCGGTCGATCCGGTCAAGGATTGCGGTCAAAATTTTGCGGGTTTGGTTCCTCAACTGTTGTAACCTTCATTTTACGGCAGCGTTGTTACCGGAGAAAACGGTAGGGGCTAGCCAGTGAGGAGGAGATCGTGATGCGGCGCGTGTGGTTGGCCGGATTGGCCGGCATGGTATTGGCGGGGGGGTGGAGTGGTACCGCTTTGGCGGCATCGCCGGTGAATGTGCCCTCGGCGGCTCAGATTGCGAAGGTCATGCATTCGTATCGGGAGCGTGGCGTACCCGGGGAAACCTATACGCCGTCTTTGAACAGCTTGACCACGACGCCCACACCATCCGGGCATGGCATGGATGCAGCAGTGATTGGGGGGCGCTTTCCAACGGCCGATGGCTATGGCCAACTCGTCTTTTTCTTTGACGATGGGCGCTTTGTGGGCCTGAACTCGCCCGACGAGGCCGTCGCCGTTGAAAAACTCAGCGCAGCTGGACCGGGCGCCTTTCGGGTGACGTATGCAAGCTACACGCCGCACGATGCGCTGGACGATCCGACGCTGTCCCCCGTGACCATCACCTATCACGTGCAGGCCACGGGCGTCGCGGCCTCCAAGCCGCTAGGACCCACCGTCCACGATCATTTGGGCGTCGCGCAACGTGAGGTGGCGGCATCGCGGCACACGATCCAGCAAGCTGTGGCGCGCTTTCGCGAAGCGGGCGTAGCCCACGAAACCTACCACCCACTGTGGAATACGCTTTTGACACTCCCGGGCTCCGGCAATCAGGTCATCACCGCCCTGACGGCGGTGCGCTGGCCCACGGCCGATGGCTACGGACAAGTGGTGTTCTTTTTTGACGGAAATCGCTTCGTGGGCTTGAACTCGCCGTTTGAGGCCAGTGCGATTCTTCGCGTGGCGCGGGCGGGTGAGAGCCGGGTGCGAATTACCTATGCCAACTACACCCCCGACGACGCGCTTGACGATCCGACACTCAAGCCGGTCACGATTACGTATACCGTCCGGGCGACCGGGGTCATCTCCTCGGCGCCGTTGCCCGCCGGGGTCAAAAATGGGCTGCGGGCGGTGCTGACATCAGGGCCAGATCGTTAGATATCGGGCGAAATCTGCGGATCGGAAGGATAGAGCGGGTGTAGCACCTCGGTTGGGTGACGCCAGCGGCCGTAGAGAGCTCCGAGGGGACTAATGACAACGGCTAGATAGCGCAGGGCCAGTCCTAAGGGGAAAATTTCCTGCCCGTACCATTGGGCGGTCGTTTGCGTCGGCGCGCCGGATGCGGTCAGATGCAACATGGTCAGTGAATTGACGTAATCCGTGAGCCCGGCGACGGACAGGAGTGCGAAGGTCCACAGCGGCCATTGCGCCATGGCGGCAAAAGCCGTGAGCCACAGGATGTATTGCGGCGAAAAGACTTTGTTGACCAACAAAAAGATTGCGAATACGACGGCGCTGGCCTCGGCCCAGGAACCGTCTGGTCCCATCCAATGTCCGCATACGACCAGGGCGCAGGAAACCATCGTCAGCGACAAGAGATCGACCGCGGGGACGGACGCGAGGTGCCACCAGGTGTTGTTCCACAAGTCGGCCGACACGCCCCGTCCCGCATTGAAGTTGAAGAACAATGACCAATTGTTCCAGTTGGTGATGGCAAACGGCACGTTGAGCGCGCAGGCGGCGGCACCAAAGGCTGTTACCATGGACCAGAGCCGCCGCAAACCTTCGCTTCGCACTATTCTGACCGCGATAAACGGCAAACAAAATATCGGAAATAGTTTGAAGAATACCGCCATCGCAAAGACGATGGCAGAGCGATTCCAGCATGCTTGTCGAAAGAGGCGGACTGCCCACAACATGAGGGCCATGCCAAGCATATCCCAGTTTAATAGGCCATAGGTCATCACCAGGGGTGTCAGAGAAAAAGCCCAGGCGTGGGCTGGCGAAAATTCCCAGATGCAATAATGGCACCACAGCGCGGCAGCCCACAACAGGACCGCAGTGGCTAAAAAGAATCCGAGAGCTCCGCCAGGTATCCAGGCCGTCACCCACATGGTCAATCCCATGAGCACGGGGTACTCAATCGGTGTCTGAATGTAGGGGAGCGCATGAGACATGAGGTGATGGCCAAAGTATAGCGCCCAAATATCGGAGTATGCCAGATGGGCGTAGGCCCAATTGGCATAGGTTGTCAAGCTCTGACTGGCGCGAACGCTTGGCGGCGGGATGAGATGTCGCGCACTCCAGAGGTAATATAGGGTGATGGCCAGGCTGCCCATGAACAATTGAAGATGACTGCGCACAGATGATTCCTCCTGCCTGGATAGCATGCCCAAAGCGACAAAGAAGGTTTCCAGCCCTGTTAAAAATTGTGGCGGTGGAACTAGGTATGACGGGCAACCGAAGACTTTGTCGGTATATCGGGGCAGATTCCCGTGTGTTTGCGACATTAGCGTGCCGCCTTTTGACTTATACTGGAAAAATGATCCTGACGCCGCGAAATAGACGAAAAAACTTGGACGCATGAGAAATTGAGCAACCAGTTGCAGTGCGCGAGCGTTAGAGTAAATAGTAGAGAATCTTGCAATAAAAGGGGGTGGTCGCGGTGGCAGTGCATGACGGTGGACACCTATGGCCGACAATCAACCCCCGCTATCGCCCGTGGCTGCACATCGTCGTCATTGTGCTCGCCGGGTTGTTGGCACTCGCCGTCGCAGCCTGGTTGGCGTCTCCGCGGATTCGTATTTTGCGCGATGATAATGACGTGGCTAGCGTGTTGTTGGCGGGAATCGGTGCGCGCGTCAAATCGGCAGAATTTGTGACGGCCCGCGGGGTGGTTCCCTTGCGGGTGCAGTCGGGGGGACTTGCCCCCGCTGACCGGTTGAGCGCGGGGGTTTCCGGCTACATGACACTGAAGCTCGTTGGGCCCTCCACGATAAGATGGTTGCCCTGGGAAAACCGGGTAGTGCGTGTCAGCCTGAGGACTCCAATGCGGCCACTCATAAGGACCCGCCGTGTTACGACCGGTATCCGTGCGCGGCTTACAGTAACCTTCAACGAGCCGATAGAAGCGGTCCGTTATGCTGTAGCGGGATCGTCCCCCCATATCCTTACGCTATCGTCGCTCCGAAAGTCGGTCACGTTGCCTTTGGCCCTGGCTAAGCCAGCTCAATATCGTCTGGTCCGGGTGGCAGCACGTGCTCGCCGATGGGAAGCTTGGGGTCCGACAATGGTGGTGCGCTGGGCCAGTGTTCCCTATGTGACGGCAAGCCCACTGCACACCGCGGTGTCGCCAACGGGGGCGCTCGTCGTGCGCTTTTCGGTGCCGTTGCGCACCGCCCATCTCGCCCATTGGGTTTTGTTGCCGCACGAAAGTGGAATCTGGCACGAGACGAGTGCGACACAATACCAATTTACGCCATTCGCTGGCACGGGCTATGGCCCGGGGGCGCTCGTGCAGGTGAAGATTCCGGGGGGCCGCGAGGGCCCGATCGCCCAGTCCGGTTCCATGCTGAAAATGTCCCAGGTTTTGCAATGGAAGACCCCGGAGGGATCGGTGTTGCGGTTGCAAGAACTGCTAGCGTTGGAAGGCTATTTGCCGGTGGCATGGACCCCGTCGAGCCCTGTCACCGATCTGACCCTGAGTTATGCTAATGCGACCATCTATCATCCGCCCTCCGGACACTTTACCTGGAAATATCCGAACCTGCCGGCCGTTTTAGACACGCTGTGGTCGCCGGGCGAGATGACTGTCGTGACCCAAGGTGCCATTATGCAGTTTGAAGCGGAAAACGGGCTACCAATCAATGGAGTACCCGGCCCTCAGCTATGGTCCGCCTTGATTCGTGACTACCTCGCGGGAAAGACCGATCCGGCCCCGTATACGTATATTTCCGTCACGGAGGATTTGCCGGAGACGCTGGAACTATGGTCGGACAATCATTTAGTCCTGACAACGGATGCCAACACCGGAATTCCGGCAACCCCCACGTATCTCGGAACATTTCCGATTTACGATCGGCTACCGTTTCAGATTATGCGCGGTAGGAACCCTGACGGCGTGCCTTATGCCGATCCGGTGCATTGGATTGATTACTTTGAGGGAGGGGATGCAGTGCATGGCTTTGCGCGAGCGGCCTATGGATTTCGACAAAGTTTGGGGTGCGTTGAAGTGCCGTTGAACGTGGCGCCCACCATCTATAACACGGTCAACTACGGAACGCTTGTCACTGTGAATCCGGTTGGCATTGCGCCAGCGTCCGCATCGCCTCGCACATCCGGGGGTTCATGAGGTGAAAGACACAGAAAGTCTTGGAACAGTCTCGGTGATCGGCCCCCGGGTGATGCTTCGTTCATTTCGCCCGACCGATGCGGAGATTCTGCAAGAGCTGGAGCGGCGCAATCGCTATGCCTTTGCCGCGGTTATGCCCCCTCGCGATGACGACTATTTTACACTGCGGGCAGCAGCGCGCCGCATTGAGCGTGACCAGGCGTTATGGCGAGCCGACCAAGCTTACGCATTTGCCATCGTATTTGAAGGCCAGCTGGTGGGCCGGGTGGCACTCAGCAATGTTGTGCGCGGAGCCTGGCAAAATGCCACTTTGGGCTATTGGGTCGACGTCCCCTTCCAACGGCAGGGATTGGCCACGGAAGCGGTATCAGGAGTTGTCCTGGCAGCATTTCGGCATATGGCTTTGCATCGGCTGCAAGCGGCCGTCATGCCGCGCAACCTGGCCTCGATTGCTGTGGTTCGGCGCTGCGGATTTTACATGGAAGGATTGGCACCCAAATATCTCAACATTCATGGGAAGTGGGAGGATCACTATATTTTCAGCCGAACCTGCGAAGACTATCATCCTCCCGCCGGATTTGCGCTAGAATTGTCGGCCCCTTGAATCCATTGTTTCAACGTCGCGATTTGCTGGACAACGCTGGGCCGGGCTGTCGCAAACGGTTGCGTGCGGGCGTCGGCGGCCTGCTCCGGGCGAAGTTCTTGGATCCAGCTGTAGGGGATGTCGGGTGCGACGTCCTCCCAGACGTCAGGATTGACCTCTTCAAAACGCGTATAGCCGCGGTTCAGCAATTGACGCACAAGCCCGCCAACGCGGTGATGCGCCTCGCGAAAGGGCATGCCGGTTTGCGCGAGACGGTCGGCCAGGTCAGTGGCTAAGGTGAATTGCGCACTTGCAGCCGCTTTGAGGCGGACCTCATCAAAGCTGAGTCCATGCACGAGGCCCGGGAGAATAGAAAGGACCGATTGAACCGTGTCCACCGTGTCAAAGACGGCTTCTTTGTCTTCTTGCAAATCGCTGTTGTAGGCCAAAGGAAGTCCCTTGACCACGGCCAGCAAACCCATCAGATGGCCGTATATGCGCCCGCCTTTGCCGCGCAAAAGCTCGGCCACATCGGGATTTTTCTTCTGCGGCATGATGCTCGATCCGGTACTAAAGCCATCCGGCAGAGTAACAAAACCAAATTCGGGCGTCGACCACAACACCAACTCTTCCGCCAAGCGACTGACGTGAACCATGAAAATGCTGGCCCAGGCCAAAAACTCGAGCAGATAGTCGCGGTCAGAGACCGCATCCAAGCCGTTTTGGTAAAGAGCCGCAAAGCCTAAGGTCTGACCAGTTTGTTCGGGGTCAGTCGGATAGGGCGTACCCGCCAGTGCACCGGCACCCAAGGGCGAGAGATCGGAGCGTTTGGCCCAATCCTGCAAACGCGACCAATCACGGCGAAACATGTTGGCATAGGCCAACCAGTGGTAGGCCAGGCGAATCGGCTGGGCGGGCTGCATATGGGTATAGCCAGGCATGACAACATCGACGGTGCGTTCGGCTACGGAGACGATGGCGTTGATAAGGGTAAGGCACTGCGATTGAAGTGTCTGACCGGTGCGGCGCATATACAGATGCATGTCCGTGGCGACTTGATCGTTGCGACTGCGGGCCGTATGAAGATAGCCTCCGTCAGTGCCCACTAGTTCGTGCAGCCGACCCTCCACGTTCATGTGGACATCTTCCCATTCAAATCGCGGCTCCAGCGTGCCTTCTTCCCAGCGTCGACGAATTTCCAAAAGTCCTTGCGTAAGCTTTTGTGCGACATCGCCGGCGATGATGCCGCGTTGGGCCAACATTTGCACATGTGCTAGCGAGCCCTCAACGTCATCGCCCAACAGCCGCCAATCAAAACTCAGCGAGGACAAAAACCGTGCCACGTCTGCCGTCAAGGGTTGGGAAAGGCGATCACTGCGCGCCATTTGTGTCACGGTGCCACTCGCTCTCGACTGACAATGCCGTTAACTTGGCTGGATAGGCCCCAAAGTCGAATGAATCCGGCTGCATCCTGATGGCTAAATTGGCTGGACTCAAACGTGGCCAACTCTTGTGAATACAACGAATAGGGCGCTTGTTCGACCGCCTCCGCCACGGCTTGACCCTTAAACAAGCGAACGGTCACGACGCCGGATACCCGCTCATTGGCACGGGCCACACCCGCTAGGAGCGTCTCGCGCAAAGGCGAAAACCACAGGCCGTCGTACACCAGCCGAGCCAGGCGCGTGCCCAGGTCGTTCATGTAAAACGCGAGATCGCGGTCCCACACTAACGTGGTCAACGCTTGATGCGCCGCATACAATATCGTACCGCCAGGGGTTTCGTAGACACCGCGCGACTTAATCCCCACTAACCGGTTTTCCACCATGGTGATGCGGCCGACGCCGTGCCGAGCTCCAGCCTGATTGAGCGACTCGATTAGCGTGATGGCGTCGACCGACTGCCCGTTTAAAGCCACCGGAACGCCCGCGGCAAAGGTGATCCGCACCGTCTCGGCCGTGTCGGGTGCATCCTCTGGAGCGACGGTCCAGGTGTATACGTCAGCCGGCACTGGGGCGGCAGGATCTTCGATGACCCCGCCTTCATGACTCACGTGCCATAAATTTTCGTCGCGCGAGTAGGGCGAAGAAGGGGTCGAGTCGACCGGAACTCCATGCTCAGCCGCATACTGCATCTCGTCGGCCCGCCCTTTGAGATCCCAAAGACGCCAGGGGGCAATGATGGTGAGTTTTGGATTTAAAGCCATGACCCCGACTTCGAAACGCACTTGATCATTGCCTTTGCCGGTGGCCCCGTGGGCGACGGCGTCGGCCCCGAATTTGGCGGCCCCTTCAACGAGTTTCTTGGCAATGAGGGGGCGCGCAATCGCCGTGCCTAAAAGATATTGACCCTCGTAGCGGGCATGGGCGGCAACCATAGGCCAGGCGTATTGTTCGATGAACTCCTGACGGCAATCGGGGATCCAAATGTCCTCGGCACCCGAATCCAGCGCCTTTTTCCGCAATCGCGGAAAGTCTTCATGTTGGCCGACATTGGCGGTGACTGCCACCACTTCGGCGTCGTAATGTTCTTTGAGCCACGGAATAATCACCGAGGTGTCCAGTCCCCCGGAATAGGCGAGTGCGATACGCATCCATTATCCTCCCAGAACAGCCGAACTATCTGCTAGCACATGATATAATACGCTTTTTTGCACCCACAGTCGATTTTCTGCCTCGTCAAAGACGGCGGATTGGGGTCCCTCCAGCACCTCGTCGGTCACTTCTTCGCCGCGGTGGGCGGGCAGGCAGTGCAAAAAGATCGCTTCCGATTTGGTCAAAGCCATGAGCTTGGCGTTGACTTGGTAAGGGGCCATCACCGCCCGTTTGGTGTCGGCCGAGCTGGGGTCGTCCGCCATTGACGAAAATACGTCTGTGACCACGACATCGGCGTTGGTGGCGGCTAGCTGGGCGTCTTCTGTAATATGCACACCGGCACCGGTTAGTTGTGCCTCTTGCTGCGCCCAGCGGACGAGATCCAGCGGAGGCTGATACCCGGAAGGAGCCGCAATCCAGACGTCGATGCCGAGTTTCGCGCCCAGCACCAAGAGCGAGTTGGCCATGTTGTTGCCATCGCCCACGTAGGCCAGCTTCAAGCCGCTCATGTACCCAAACTTTTCCCAGACGGTCATAACGTCGGCCAATGCCTGAAACGGATGCATGCGATTCGTTAACGCGTTAAAGATGGGGCAGCCAGCCCACTTCTGCCATTCCTGTAGGGTGTCGTGGCTCTTGACGCGGGCGATGACCCCCGACACATAGCGCGACATCACGCGGGCCGCGTCTTTAATCGGCTCACCACGCCCCAACTGGCTTTGATTCCATTCGAAGACGACGGCTTGAGCCCCCAGACTTTCGATGGCGACTTGGAACGATACGCGAGTGCGCGTCGACGGGAGTTCAAAAATTAGAGCGATGTGCTGCCCTTCCAAAGCGTGTCGAAAAGAAGGGGAGCGGGGTTCTTGCTTCATGACCCGAGCCGTGTAGAGAACGCGTTGAATTTCGGCCGGGGACCATTCCATTAATGAAAGAACGGAACGGTTCTTTAAAGTTTCATTTAATGCCAAGGTTTGCACCACGGTGAAGGCCTCCTCGAACAAAGTGTAATCACTATACAATATGGTGCATAACTATGCAAGAGATTTCATTAATTATACGAAGAAGAAGAGTCAATATGCATCGTCTAAATCTCCAACTCGGCCTGCAAAGCTTGGGCGGAGGGCTCGTCCGCCATAATCATCAAGATGGTGTCGTCTCCTGCAATGGTGCCGAGGAGGCCTGAGACTTCGATGTTGTCAAAAAGCCAGGCGACCGAATGAGCGTGACCAGGGAGCACTTTCAATATGAGAAGGTTTTGGGATCGCGCCAATGACACGAACACCTCAAGTACGCGGTGGCGCACCGTACCCCAAGTCGGTCTAGGCGTTTGGGCCGCGACGGCGTACTTATACCGCCCATGGGATCCGACCACTTTGGTTAACTGCAATTCTTTGATGTCGCGTGAAATGGTGGCCTGCGTGACGCTGATCCCCGCGTTTTCAAGATAGCTTTGCAGTTCTTCTTGGGTTTCGATTTCGTACTGGCTAACAATCGCTTTGATATGAGCCAGCCTTTCTTCTTTGGTCATGGATGACGGCTGCCGCCTCTCTTTTTTGGACTAATGCGGGCTCACTACCCGGCAACCCCAGTATGCCAGATGTGGCGCACACGCGTCGGTCACGGCCGATTTTCTTTAATGCGGTCGCGATCTGACGTTTGCGGGTCCGGCCGTGTCTCATCCTGGACGGTTTGCACGGATTTGGGCAAAAGCCATTCCATCAATAAGGTAAACAAAGCAACAACGAAGACGCCCAGAACGACCCGGTGGATTTCGCTGGCGAGCGCCTGTTGTCCCTCGGTTAACATAGGGTGCACCTTAATGTTGTGATACATAAAGCCCCAGATATGTCGGCTATTGGTAGTTCCAGGGCGCGCGACGATCTTGGTCCACTGTCACGGGGCGGGTAGGACTCTCATGGCAAGAAAGATTTGATGTGTGGAAGCGGTGGCAAAGGATTTTTCGCTGGCAGTAACGAAGAACTCCTCATCAATCAGGTCTTGCTGGCCGATGATGACAGAGGAAGAACGGGACGCCTGGGCGCTGTTTCGCTACCGCCTGATCAGCCCGCTCTTGGATCCGGCCGCGTCCCGCGCGGACAAGGCTGCTTATTATCCGTTTGTTTGTGACCATTCCCTGACGGCTCCCACGGGTTAGCCCTTCGTGCCGTCGATTTGCACCTTGCAACGGTATCAACGACAGTATCGGCAGCGCGAATTCGACGCCTTGCGTCCCCAGCTCCGCACCGATTGGGGGTCCTTGCGGGCCATCCCGGCCCTGCTCGGGGAGCAGGCCATCGCGCCGTGCCGGAGCGTATTGCCGAACAAGCGCTCACGCTCTTAGCGGCGTGGGCGTCCACGGCGGGTCTCGATCCGGCCTTGGTCCACACCACCGCCAGGCAGAAGGGCAGGCAAAACCCCGACAGCCCAGCTCGGCCAATGGGCCCCAATCCTTGTGTCTGGCGATGGAGGGTGAAATTGAAGACCGTCGTATCCTGAGCAGCCAGAATGACGGGGAACGCCGCCGCCCGCTGCACGGTTTCCGCGCGATGGGGAGCCAGGATGGCGGCCGGGGTCACGCGGGTTAGCGAAAAACCGGTACGCCGCTTTCGTCATCGACCTTGTCTTACACGCTTCGGGGATTGAGGCCTCGGGATGGTCGCTTAGGTATTCGATCAACTACAGCAACCGTGGGGTGAGGCGAGCATCACCAAAGTTCGGTGCGGCCCACTTCAGTGACAGCCCACAGCATGGCTTCCTCCCCCCTCGGTCCGGTCGACGCGAGAGACG
Source organism: Sulfobacillus acidophilus (assembly GCA_003023745.1). GTDB lineage: Bacteria > Bacillota > Sulfobacillia > Sulfobacillales > Sulfobacillaceae > Sulfobacillus_B > Sulfobacillus_B acidophilus_A. The sequence continues at coordinate 11,348 of PXYV01000012.1, forward strand.
CTGTGCTCACGTCAGCGGCAGGGTTTGCGCGCCCGGGTTCCCACGATGTCGCGGAACACGAAAGACCGTAGCGCGATATCTCAGGCTTTCGACATGCGCGCGGGAACATCCTTTGAGGACACCCTGTTCCGGAAAATTTTTCTTGCTCGATACTCCCGAAACGACTTGTGCGTAATGCATAGGGCTCGGATAGGGGTGTCGTCGGGATCGTGTTCAATGACGGTACCGCTCTGGATTACCGCGTCCACCACCGAGGACGAGAGACGACGTTCGAACGGACGCTGCACGGCGAGCACGCGGTATCTGACGCAACGCGCTCCCTTCGCTCCGCCACCCCTTAGGTCACACTGTCCCTAGATAGCCACCCTCCTGAGGCGCGGTCCCGCCGGCGTAGAGGTATTGCCGGGCGACCTTGCCTACCAAGTGCCTCACTGACGACCGGCGGGAGTCACCGTTCATGTTTTGTGGCGCCCTGCCCGGGAATGAGGTACATCGATTGCCGTGCCACCGGAGATTGAAGCCGTCATTGAACCCGCGTCATCTCGAACAAGGGCCGCACCGGCCAGGACTGGCAGAGTTTTTCCTGCATTCGTCAGTGCGGCCCTTGATGCCATCGAAGACGTCGTCGCTGCAGGCGTGAAAATAGCCCGTTGATTGAGCGCCTGCTGTGAGGCTCGTAGGCCGCTGTCCGGCTTCCTGTGACGGCCAGATCACCACGCTCTGTCATGTTCTGTCGGAAATAGTCACGCCTGTTTTCTGCAGCCCGTTAGCCGTCGTGCGCCGGAAATTGCGCAACAAAAAACCTTGCAAGCCTTGCGGGACTTCAAACTTTTTGGCTGGGAAGGACTCGAACCTGCGCATGCGGGATCCAAAGTCCCTCCGAAAACCCGTTTCACGCGTATTCAGGCGTGATCACAAATCTCGAAAATCCACATGGCGCAAGGAGTTCCGGGTTTTGGTGAGTTTCACTAATTATCAGCCGACTATTGGGTTTTCTCCTCTCGTGGTGACGCCGACCCAAACAACGCGTCCATGGCTTGTGCCGCGTCTACCTGCGTGCAAGGAGGTCAAGCGTCATGGAGTTCGTCGATGGAAATTTGTGTCGAATTGAGAATATGTTTGAGGGTTCCGGGAGGAATCGTGTGTTGACTATGCAACGGAATCACGGCATATCTTTGCGGATTATCTCGATGACGGACGAGCACATGACTGCCCGTTTGCCGCACGCGTACGAACCCGATTCGCTCCAATTTTTGCAAAAGCTCCCGCGCCGTCAAACGAGGTAACGGAGACATCGTCTCAATTGACCTCAACTTCCGCAATCGTTTCTACTCGGTCGGGAATCGGGATTTGGTGTTCCGCGAGATAGACTATCGTCAGATTAATGGCTTCAATAATCTGATCGAGGGCTTCTCCGGGAGTTTTTCCAGCGCTCGTGCATCCCGGCAAGGCAGGGACATAAGCAAAATATTCGCCGTCCCCTTTTTCGACAATCACCGTATAGCGCGCCATGGGCATCACCTCTAAACTCTATTATAGCCCGCATCAGCTCGTCTTCGTCTGCATCCGTCGGTAAAATGACCAAGACATGCTAATGGCTCATAACACCCTAAATGACCCCCGCAGCAGCGCCGCGGAGACAGTGGAGATGAAGCGGAGTCTTTCAACTTTCAGGCCGGAGATTAGGGATAGCGGAGAGGTAGGGGCGGGCGCATTCGCGTGCGTCGGTCACGTCGGCGACCAGCGCAAGCAATCAGCTGGCGGGATCCGCAAGTCCCTCCGAGGACTGTTTCACACGTGTTCAGGTATGAACAAAAATCTTACAAGCCCTTGATGGATAAGGAATCCCGGCGTTTCGAGATGGTCATTAATTATCAGCCGACTCCTTGTTTTTCTCCTCTCGTGGTGATATGGACCACAAACAACGGGTCCAAGGTTTGCGCCGCTTTCGCCTGCATATGCGGCAAGGCGTGCGCGTAAATTTGGAGCGTAATCGCGACGTGGGCATATCCAAGCCGTTCGATCACCTCCTTGACCGGCACGCCGGTCGCGAGCCAATAGGTTGCCATTGCGTGCCGATTATGTTACCGGTTACATTAGCGCCATTATGGGTTGAGTACGATTATGCGAAGTCACTCGCGGAACAGCGCGGTTTAGAAAGCCGTCAGTTCAATATTCTGTCACATGAGGTTCAGCGGCAGAGGTCTTCCAGCCACGCCATGAGCTCGCCATCGCGGTTCCAGCCTGGCATCTCGCCGGCGTCAAATTCATAATCGACCCTCTCCAACGCCTGGCATTTCATTTCGGTATCGGCTCGGGCATAGATTTCCGTGGTTGTGACCGTGGCATGGCCCAAAAAGTCGCGAATGTAGACCAGATTGATGCCCGCTTGCAGCATGTGGACGGCTCGACTATGCCGGAACACGTGGGGCGTAATACGACCGGGCACCTGAAAACCCGAGACCGCACTGGCCAGCTGTACATACTTGTTGACAAGGTACGAGACCCCACGGCGCGTCAGCGCCGTGCCATATTGGTTGAGAAAAATCGGCGGATTAGCGTAGCCCGGCGTATGCCGGGCCGTCCTCAAGTAGTCGGCCAATAACTGGCGCGTGTTCGGCATGAGGGGTGCATGCCGACTCTTTTGACCTTTGCCATGCAGTGTAACCGCTGCGGGTGTGTCCAGACGAATGTCCTGAGCGGTGAGGTCGAGGAGTTCCTGCACCCGGGATCCGGTGTCATACAAGGTGGCCAAAAGCACCTGGTTGCGGGTGCCGGGTCGGGGCTGCTGCAACACAATCCGCATTTCCTCGATCGTCAGAAACGGGATGAGAGGCCGGGGGTTCTTCTTGGACGGAATGGCGAGGATCCGTTGCCATTCGTCGAGATGTTCCGGGGTTTCCGATTGCACGTCCAGGTAAAATGCCCACACGACGGCCAACCGTTGGTTTCGGGTGGCCATGGTATTATGCCGCTCCTGTTCCAACCAATCTAAAAACCCCACCACCAAGGCTGGGGTCAGGCGGTTGAGCCGTAACTGGTCTGGGAGAACCTGGTGGACAGCATGGCAGTAGCGGAGAAAGAGTTTAAAGGTGTCGCGGTATGCCGCGATCGTATGACGGCTGGCGTTGCGTTGGCCGGGGCGGGATTGCCCAAGAAACGTGGTCAGCGACCGGGCAAAATCATTGTCAGGAGCTTTTATCGCGAGTTCTCTCCTTCGTTTGCGGGATTGACGGGGATGATGGTTCCGTGGGCTTGAGTCAGAACGGCCGTTTTCGGATCGTGGATCGACCGGCGGCTGCCGTTGCTCGTCACGGGCCGCCGAATCACAATTACGCGTTTCGCTTCGTAGCTAGTCTCCAACCGCCGCAATGCCCCATTTCACTTCTTGGCTGCCTGTTGTACCCAGACGCCATCGGCCTCGACGTGCAGCGTCTCTGCGGCGCGTGTCCCGGTCGGGGCCTGCCCCGCGTCCCACCACGCCGCGCGTTGCGCTGTCTGGGCCGCCTGTTCCGCTGCCCTCACGCACTGCACCGCCTGCCACCGGGGCATCGGCATCGGATCGAAACGGGGCACTAGCCGCTCCAAGAAGCGGTCGGCGCCATGGTACGACGTTGTCTCCAGCGCACAGTCCATGCCGACCTCCCACAACCCGGGCGCGATGCGCTGACGGGCGGGCAGCTCCAACCCCGCATCCTTCATCGCGCTGACCGTGCGGTGGCCACGTTACACCGGGCGTATGGCTTTTGGTATTGGTGGGACTCCCGGCAAATCCCCCGGCAGTTGTTCCCGGGCAGGCTAGAGGAACGTCGCGAGCGGGTTCAACAGGCCCTCGCCCTGTTCCCCCCATTTCCAGAACAGTTCATGCCCTAACTGCTGTATCCGAAATCCGAAATCCCTGCCAATGGGCTGCTGTGCCAGCCCATTGGCGGAGCTCATCGGTGTCACTGAATGTGGGAATTAGAGCGTCCTACATCATGAGACTAAACACGCTATGTGCTCCGGGACGACGTCGGAGCAGCCCTGAGTGCCCTTGATGAAAGGCTCACGCCGCAGCCCATCACGCTCACTCCTGTCAGGCCGAGACAACAGGCCATCGCCACACCAGCTATCCCTTGCCTCACTGTAGACACCTCCGCTTGGTACAACCCCACAACGGGTCCAACGGTCAACACCGGCGAGTGCTTCGCCGTGCGAATGAGGACGATGCGGGGGCGTATGTACGGGAAGGGTGGCCGCTCAAAGATTAAGAACCAAGGGACGACTAATCGTGGGGTGCGAGCTCAAGAAACGTCGCGTCCGACTCGGCGATAAAGTGCTGCACCGACGGGAACCGAGAGCGCAAAACATCTACGATGGCACGGGTGGTCGCATTACCGATGCGCACCCAAATGTCCTTCGGCGGGGCACCGCGTAACATGCTCCGTTGGTAGAAATCGATGTCTTTGGTCACGATAGCGCAGTGCTGTCGCATGGCATAACGCCAGATCTCCTCATCCGGCTGACCGGTGAGTCCCACATCGCGCACGTGGAGGCTGTGCGGATACACATCGGCCAACTGCTCGACCAGGCGAAACGAGAGATTCTCATCGAACAGCAGGGTCATAACGAAGTAAACAGGCGGCGCTCACGGTCGGCCGCAAAAGCCAGAGCCGCGCGAACGTCCTCGTCGTGGAGGTCCGGAAAGTCGGCCACAATGTCAGACGGCGACATGCATCCCGCGAGGTAATCGAGAATATCGGCGACGGTAATGCGCGTTCCCCGAATGATGGGCTTTCCGCTCCGGATCGTCGGATCCAGCACGATCCGGTCATGGTAGTCGGTCACATAATCGCCTCCTTCACTTGATTATACTGCCGACAAAATAACCGGCTCAAGCGGATCCTTTCGACGAGCTGTGCATTTCAACCGCCTGTGGATAACATCTTTTTCGGGAATCCACGCTCAGCAGATGCGTTCCATCCGCAAATGATCCGAATCACCACCTGCTATTTATTACCATGTCGATGAAAGGGCGTAATGAAGCACACCCTGAAAGGTTCTCGGGTGTTCCGGCAATGGTCTGCTCGTGGGTCTTGCCAGGCGCAGCGCCTAGGCGCTGCGAATGAGACTCGGCATCAGTTCGGGCAGTTGCTGCCGGATCCGGCCTAGCGCCATCCCGAGCATCACCAGCAAGGCTAAGCCACACCGCATGCGCATCTTCGTCAGCCCCCGAATCGTATGTAACTCGAAGCCAAACGAGACGTCGAGGCGGCTATTCACCCGTTCAACCGCCGACCGGTTGGCGTATTCCCGGGCCCAAGCGTAGCTACTCCGATCGATCGGGGTAAAGATGCGGCGGTCCGTCTCCAAGGGAATGCGGAGCCCTTGGGCCACAGGGCAGATGCACAGGTGACGCCCGAAAACTGGGCGGGACACCGCTTTTTGAGGGTCTCGCGGTCTGCTTCAACCCCCCGTTGGCCATCGGATGCGCTTCGCCGGTGTCGGGGTGATGACAAAATACCTCGCCACGATCATGGTAGGTGACCGTAATGCAGCCGGGGAGCACTCGGGTTGCCTCCCCATCCTTCCACATCTTGCGAATCTCAATGTGGATTACACCAGAATACAGAGAATGTGGCTCGCCTTTGCAACGCACGATAGCATATTCTCCACGATTCTTAGGACCTGCAGCCGCGTTTTTGCCCCCGTTTTGGAGACGCATTATGGACTGTCATTGATACGCATGTCGTACTGACATTCCATATAGAGGCTTGTATCTTCAATGGAAGTTTTAAAAATTTTCCCAATGGGAGGAAAGATCTTGCGGCGAAATTATCTGTGGCTGTTACGCGGTGCACTAGGCCTGGTGGCAGCCGGCGGAGTGGCCTTGGCCCTGCCTTTGTCAGCTTATGCAGCGACGACCGATATTTATGCTGGAGAAGAGATTACGGTCACCTTTCAACTTCCACCGTCAACCAATTTGAATTGGACTCCCACGGTAGGTGAATCGGGAGTCGAAGTGGAGGAAATCGCCAACATCGGTTCGGGGCAAACGAACGCCCTGGCGACCATTGACAACGTCGACTTGGTGAGCGCGACGACCAATACCTTTCAAGTGACCTTCACCGTCCCCGCTCCGGAATATGGGGTTTTGTGGAGCGATGTCTATTTCGAACTGCTCTTGCCGATCTCCAATAATGCTGCTAATGGCTATGCCACCGGAGGAGATTCGGCCACCCAATACACCTACGTAAATGTGCCTCCGGTCGGGCAAACCCCCGAGGTGCCGTGGGCCACCATCATTCCCTCGATTGGGCTGGCCGCATATGGCGGAATGTGGTTAAAGCGCCGCATGACGCAACGCCCCCATTTGTTATCGGACGCGAATTAACAGCAAATCTTGCGCCGTCAACTCAGGCCCGTCGCTCCATGGCGGGCCTGAGTTAGAACCTCAGTGCAGGAGATTTTACGTTACAGTAGCTTGAACCGGCAACCCGAAAGAGTTGGGACTATGCTTACGGTCAATTGCCTTCGACTGGTTACGTTCTGGCGCACCTTCATCCGATCACAAGATCACCGCCCGGATCATTTACGGTGAAATAGCGGCCTTTCAGTCCGAGAACGGTGGCGATCCGTCTATACCGTGAACTTATCTCGTGCGATGAACCGCCGAGGGTGCCACCGTGAGATCGGTTTGGGCTAGGTCTCAAATTCTCGGTAATATGCGGAATTAGGCGCACAGGCTGGCCTCTTGATCCGATGCTTAAGGGCGTCGGAATTCTTCAGATGGGAAAATCCAGACAGGGTTTCATTCGATCGGCTGCGACACCCTGTCTAAGAACACCGTGTGCGGATCACCATAGACAAACCCGCGCGCACCGTTGCGGGATACGCGCAGGTGTCAACGGGGTTTCGCCCTAGATCGAGTGTGCCCCTATCGACGCCGAATATTGGGCGGGATGGTGTTGAGATTGATTGTTAGGTACGGTCGCGCCGGTTTTGACGCCGGCATTTGGGATTTGTGCCGCTTAATTTTGCGAACGGCGGTGGTGCGCACCATGGTGGTGACCTGATAGGCCGAGCAGGCATCGGTGCCCGACTGGGCGGCGTTACTGACAGGTCCCAGCACGGTGACGTTGACGGATTGAATGCCGAAGCTACTGACGGCGGCTGTTGAGCCGTCGAGATAAATGTCGACGCGGTCTCCTTGAATCGCGTCCTCTTCGTCGTCGGCTTCACCAATGAAGCCGCCTTCAGGCAGGTACGGGGAGTGATATCCCGTGACGGCGACACAACTGCCAAGCGGGATGACGCTAGGATCAACCGCGATATCGCCGCCTGTCAGCGGTTGTCCAAAATAGTTGGTGGCCGCGTACGGATAATTGTCCTCGGCACTGGGGCCATAGGCCGTCGCAGTCATGACGATCGTCTGACCCGTCGTTTTGACGGGGGACGTCGCCGCGAAGCTTGGCGTGGAAAGGCATAGACTTGCTACAACTGCCGCTCCTCCGCACAAAATGGTCCAATGTCTCATGACAATCATCTCCTCGCATTGAGATTTCCTCCGGAGTTAGCTGACGGGTTCGGGCCGCGAGTTGGCCCTGTCATGAAAGAGTTCACCCCACCTGTGGTTCCCCCGGTCGCGCTGTCGTCGCGATTAGGCTTATCTAGTCTAGCGTGTCGACGCGGGGCTGTCATTCGCTTGAAGCCAGTATGAGCAATGACCTCCTTTAAAGATTGGCGGGTACTACATCACCAGCCAACAAAACTGCAGTATTTTGGACTCATCTCAGTTCTTGGGCATGGTGTCGTATTGTGGAATGGATCGTTGATAGCGCCGTTTCGCGGTGCTCCTAGGTAGTGCAAGCGGCCAGGTGCCGAGACCGACGCTGGGAGTATTAAATCAAGTAAAATTCTGTTTGGATGTCGGACTTTTTTCTTGCGCTGCTGCCGTATCTTACAAACGGAACTTTTGCATTCGTGAGCGACGACCGCGGACCAGCCGCCCGGCCGTTGATGGTCCACGCTGTACGGCCTTTGCGCTGTCGCAATGTCGTTCTTGAAATCAAAGCGAAAGAGCTGAGACTGTGCTCGCTCACAGGCCATGAAAAAATGTGATCCTGGCCATCAAATCGTACCGGCATGCAAAAAGCCCGGCCAAGTCGGGTCGTCAAACGGTGAAACTATCCCGATGACCATCGTAGTTTACGCAAATCTAGGCGTCTGTATCCGTTGGTGTCAATCCTTTTGATAGATGGATGGGGCCAGCGGTGAAAATCCTAATTCGTGATATTCCAGAAAGGTTTCGGTGGCTCCCAAAAACAAAAGCCCCCCGGGCCTTAACGCTAACTGAAGATTGGCCAGCGCTCGGCTACGAGCGGGCGGTTCAAAGTAGATGATGAGGTTGCGGCAGATTACGGCATCGAACGTTCCAGGGGGGGGCTGGTGCACCAAATCGTGGCGGAGGTAGGATATCGTACCGTGAGTCAGGGGCTTTAACCTCCATTGGTCGTTGTGCAAGCGGAAGAAGCGGCGGTAGTTGGATGGGACTTTTTGATAGCTGTCCTCGGCATACACTCCTTGACGGGCTTGCTCTAGAACGATGTCATCGCTGTCCGTGGCTTTGATGTGGTACGGAAGGGCTAGATCTTCGAAAATAAGAGCCGCTGTTACTGGCTCTGCTCCCCACGAGCAACCTGCTGACCACAGTGACCACTGTTTTTGGGGATGGTGGGCAATGATTTGTTTGAGGTGCATCCAATAGGGCAGGTCGCGAAAAAAATCGGTGACATGAATCGTTAAATAGGTGTGAAAGCGGCGGTACAGGCTGGGCTCTTGGCGCAAGGCGACGATGAAGGCGTGCGCGTTTGAAAACCCTTCTCGCTGCAAGAAGCTAGCAAGCCGCCGTTCCAATTGAGCACGCTTATACATGGTCAAGTCCAAGCCATGTCCCTCCAGCACGCGGACAATAGCCGACCACTCCTCCTCACTAAGTACGGTTTCCAGCGGTAATCACCTCCCGCATCCATGCGCCGATGCGCGTGAGTGGCCATATCGCGTCCACGTCCCCGTTGTTGGCGATCGTGCCCGGCATACCCCACACCAGGGCACTGTCTTTCGATTCGACTACGACGGTGGCTCCTAATTGGTGTCCGAGATGAGCTCCCTCGGAGCCGTCTTCACCCATTCCCGTCAAAATGACGATGGCGAGGTCTTTCCCAAAGACCTTCAGGGCATCAAATAGGGTGACGTCGACTGACGGAATCACACCATGTCGCCGTTCTCCTGGCTCGCACCAACATGCAATGGGGGATACACGCAGGTGTCGTCCGCCAGCCGCTACGACCACTGGCGCTCCCGTAAGCGGCACCGACGTTCCATCCGGCGGTGCTTCGATCACGGGCGAGGCTAATAAAGTGGAAAGTCGGTCGGCGAAAGACCGAGTAAACCCCGCAGGCATATGCTGCACAATGAAAATGGGAATAGACGGCGCTACGTTCAGACGAGAAAAGAGCTCGGAGAGCGCCTTGGGTCCACCGGTCGAGGCTCCGATCACGATGCAACGAATGCCGGCAACGCGAATCTTCGCGGCGTGTAGAGATGGGGAGGCGCTCGGCCCGATGGCGCGCGGCAGTGCCTGAAAACGTTGGATGATCGCATCGACCATGGCATCAAGGGTGTGCTCGGCACTCGGCTTGGCAATAAAGTCGTTCGCGCCCGCATCGAGCGCTCGCCACGTATCGCGGATACCCTGGTCACTCTGGGCAGACATCATGACGATGGGGCCCGACCAATGATGGCGCAGTGTGCGTACAGCATCCATCCCGCCCAATCCCGGCATGACTACATCCATCAAGACGAGATCCGGATTTAAGGCCGGTATTTGTGAGACGGCTTCTTCTCCTGACGCGAGACTGGCTTTAACCCGCCATCCGCGACGATTGATGCGCGATCCCAACTGGTAGCGGAAAAAGGGCGAATCATCGACGATGACTACATGAACAGTTGCGGAAGGTTCTCTAGGGAATTGCGTCGGGGAGGCCTCCTTGGGGCATGGTCCTGCTGGGGACCAGATTCGCGTGGCTTTTGAAACTCGACAAGGGGCCGTGCGGCCAGGCCTGCACCATGAAGGGTTGGCTGCTTCCTGCCGGGTTCATCCTGTCAAGGTCGGGATCACCACGATTTCTGCTGATACTTCCTCGTCCGTGACCTGAAAAAGCGCTTGGGTCAGCAACACCGAGGTTCCAGGAGAAATCTCTTGAGTCAGCGATTCTGCCGAGGTTAACATCACGCGCGGCGTGGTGGGTTCCCAGACACTATGAAACAGATCGGAAAAGACATTTAAAAACGCCGTGCCGACAACGTTGCCAACTTCCGCCAAGGCAGATAGCCCCATGTCATCGAGCGGCAATGCTACGGCCTCCCCCATCAACGCGCCGACGAGGCGTTGGCTGTTCGCGTCAGAAAAAACCAAGAGAATATGAGCATGAAACAGGCCGACGGCTCGTAGATGCACCGCGTACAGAGGACTTGTGATACTTTTTTTAAGGCGTTCGGACATGGTGCTCCAGAGGACGACCGTTACATCACTTTCGGTGACATTAAAATCCAGTCCACTAAATTGTTTTAAAGCAAGACCAGCACGGTTTAGAGCAGGTACTGAGGCTCTCTGCCATACGGCCAGTATTTGGTCGGCTTCCAAAGTGGCCCTCCTTAAAATACTAAGACGGAATATCCCGCCCGTTATAAAATCCTGTAATCACACGAACATGCTGATGTGGTTCTTTTAAATGGATGGAAGTGCCAGCATCTTTCCCATTCAACAACCGAATCATGGGTCGTGCCGGCCAGTCGTGCGGATTATCCAGCACTACCCCGAGTTCGTCATGACCTAGTTGTACGACAGTCCCCACCGGGTACGGCGCGACGGTACGCTGCAGGAGACGGACCAAGTCTAAAGGGAAATCGATGCCTGCCCCGCCTACGACCCATTCCAAAGCCTCGTTCACTGGCAAAGCAGGCTCATCTGTGCGGAACAAAAGTACGTTGATGAATTCCGCCATGCCCACAACCCTTGCTCCATTATATATTTTTTCTCCTTTTAAAGGTGGATCACCCGAACCGTCCCAGCGGGCGTGATGTTGCGAAACCGCGGCCCTGGTGGTAGCGGGGATGGATGACAGTGTCCGCACGCGATTGGTAAGCGAAGCTAGGCGTACATTGGATATGGCATTGACCGCTTTGGTTGCTATCGGCATCTCCAGCCCGAGTAGCACAGCGGCTAAGGCGTAATCGTCGACCCACTTGACATCGAACCCCTGCGTTAACTTGATGGTCAATCCAATGGTGTTAATCCAAGCGGTCAAGGCGGGATTGCCGCACAGATATCGAGGGATCCATTCGAAGGGGCGGCGCTCTCCCATGGAAAAGCGCAAAATAACCTCTTGAGAGAGCCGTCGTGCTTGAGTAATGCCGTCGCCGTCCAGTGCCGCCAGGCCTTTTTCGGCCCACGTTTGCAATGGTCTAACCAGGGGATCGGCCAACCACCATGCGGGTCGTACCATTTCCCAGCCAGGCCAATCGATCGGAACAACGTCTAGCCCAGCATCGTGCATTCGCGCAATCATGTCGTCCGTTAACACGTCTTTGCGGTCGGCAAGCACCGACCCTTCTTGGTTGCGGATGACATCGGCGGCAATGTCGCCAGGACGGCACTCAGTGATTGCCATCAGTCGCATGCTCAAAGCCCTCCATGGTGTTAAAAATTATTGCGCCCACTTGTTGATTGCCCCGAGCACACGGTCGACTTCATACGGCTTGACCACAAAATCTTTGGCCCCAGCCTGGATGGCCGAAACAATCATGGCTTGTTGCCCTAACGCAGACACCATGATGACTCGAGCCTTGGGATCCGATTGGCAGATGTGGCGCGTGGCAGTCACACCGTCCATTTCCGGCATGGTAATGTCCATCAGAACCACAGCAGGGTTTTGCTCCCGATACATGGCCACCGCCTCTTCGCCGTTGGTCGCCTCCAGGACGGTATGTCCCGCCTCCTCCAACAATTTTCGTAACCGCATTCGCATAAATGCCGCATCATCGGCAATGAGAATTTTCACGGTTAGCTCTCCTCCTGCAGTTTTCGTGGCGGATTACCATGTTGCCATTAGCTGGGGACGGCTCAACAACTCTCGAACCGTCGACGCCAACACGTCTGGCTCAAATTTAGTAATCACGGCGTCCACCTGAAGCTGAGAGGCCCGATCCGCATGCCAGTGCCCGGATAGTGAGGTGTGCAAGACCACAGGGATGCCCCGAGATCTGGCTGAATTTTTGAGGCGAGCCGCCAGCGTATACCCATCAAGCCGCGGCATTTCCACGTCGACAATAAAAAGATGCGGAAGTGGATCGGCGACCTGAACCTGCTCCCACAGTTCTTGCCCGTCGGAGAAGAGCTTAAAGCGGACACCCAGAGGTTTTAGCGCTTTTTCGATCTGTTGGCGGGCGACCTTGGAGTCATCCGCAATCCACACGAGAAAATGGCTCAGATCCTCAGTGGAAATCTCCGATGCAACGGGAAATTCGGGGGGCGCGACTTGCGCCAACAGTTGTTCGAAATCGATTAACTGGATCGCTCCCAACTCTTCGTGATTAATCAGCCCCGTAAATTGCAGGGTGTTACCGGCTTCGAGGACCGCTGGGAGCGGTTTAACTTGATCCCAACTTACCCGCACCATGCGTTCAACTTGGTCAACCGGGAACGCTTGTACCGTTTGATTGAACTCTGTAATGAGCACGAAGCCTTGGTTGAAGGGCTCCTTTAAACCAAGAGCGCGATGCAGGCTGACTACAGGCACGGTTTGGCCGCGAACGTGCATAAATCCGTCCAACCACTGGTGTTGGCCAGGCACCCGCGTGACGGTAGCCTGCGGCAGGACCTCACGAGTCTTATAAACGTTGATGCCATAACGTTGTCCATCGCTCAAACGAAACACCAACAGCTCCATTTGATTTGATCCCGCTTTGAGTATCGGATCCGGTTCTTGACTGGCTTCAATTTCAGACCCGGTAGCGGGGACTAAGCGGCGAGCATCGACCATCAGCGCTAACCGACCATCTCCTAACAGCGCGACGCCACTTAACCAGGGGGTGAGCCCTGTCAAGCCTATGACCGGCTTAATCACCACTTCCTGTTGCCCCAACACGCCGTCGACGGTCAAGGCAGCCTGCGTGCGACCATCTTTGATGCGCACAATGTAGCGATCGTGGTGATCTACCTCGGGCGCTAACACATCGGCAAGCGAATAGACCGGCAGAGGCGCCTGGCCATCGGGGACTGCTTGCTGTCCCAGTAAGGAGGCGAGTCCCGACTTAGCAATATCTTCTATACGCTCGACATTGGCGATGGGGAACCCTAAGGTCCAGGGGCCGGCTTCGACCAAGAGGGCGGTCATGATAGCCATGGTCATGGGCAATTCGATATGAAAGGTGGTACCTTGTCCCGTTTGACTTTCAATGTGAATGCCGCCATGGATCTCGTCCAAAAAGGCGCGGACCACGTCTAATCCGACGCCACGGCCGGAGATGTCAGTGATCTTGTCGGCGGTAGAGACACCTGGCCGAAACAGCAGCTCGCCCAACTGATCTTCGGTGGCGCGATCAGCCTCGTCCGCAGTCAACCATCCTTGGCGAACCGCTTTATCACGCAACTTATTCCAATCAATGCCGGCTCCATCGTCCTCGATCCGCAGGTGAACGTGGCCTTGGGCCGTAAAGGCCGTCAAACGGATCATGCCTATTTCCGGCTTGCCCAGTTGACGGCGCTGGTCGGGGGATTCAATGCCATGGTCGCAGGCGTTGCGCAAAAGGTGCAGCAGCGGTTCATGCAAGCGATCCATGACTACGCGATCCAGTTCCGTTTCACCGCCGGTGGTTGTCAATTGGATCTTTTTATTCAGTTTACGGGCGATATCGTGGATAGCCCTGGGATACTGACGGAATAATGTGTCGAGAGGAAGCATGCGAGCCCGCAGAGTCAGATCTTGCAAGTCCAGAGCTCGACGCCGTAAATGATCCAGGACATTGCGAACTGCGGGGTCTATCGTCTGTTGCCAGAGATGTTCGAGCTGACCGTGGTCCAACAGCAGTTCCCCTAATCCCTCTAAAATAGACTCCAATGAATCTGCGCTGATGCGGATAGTGGCATCCCGCCGTTCTCCCGCCGTCATGCGCCGCGTCTCAACCTCCTCAGTATCTAGCGATTCGTGTGCGTCGAGCGAGGCGGGGGTGAATTGCAACGGGCGATCCACCCGCGTGACAGCTTGTAAATCATCGATGGACTGCAAGGTAGTCAAAATGACGTCGGGGTCCACAGTAGAGGACGGGATCACCAAGCGCGAAACCTCCCCGGTCCACTCAGCCAGCGCGTCTTCTGGCGGCTCGCTGACGGTTCCGGGGATCAACGCATTAATGGCGGTCCACGCTTGATAGGCGCGCACTCCCGGCATGGCACACGTGGAGTCCCACCGCAATTCCCAGACCGTAGTGGCACCAGGGTCTTCGTTTTGCCCCTGCAATTCGGCGCGCATGGCATCGACGGTGTCTAGCACAAATTGTTGCAATTCCGGGGTCCATTCCCAATTCGGATGGCCTCTGCGGTCCATGGCGTCTTCGACCCGATGAGCCCGGTCAACCCATTGGGTCAGTCCGAGCATCCCCCCAGATCCCTTGAGCGTGTGGGCAGCACGAAACATCGCGTCCATGGGGGGAGGCGTTTTAAGCGCGCCTTCCTCCAAGGTGCCCAACAATTCGGCCGCCTCCTCGACAAACAGCAAGCGTTCTTCTTCAGAATCCCATTGAACTTCGCTAAATCGCATACGTCCTCCTCATAGTGATGTCAATTTACCGTGAGCAATGTTGCTTGCACACGGTCCGGTAGATCTTCCGACCATTCCCACAGCCACTCCTGATCCCAACGATAGGCATTGGTAATCATGGCAACCAGCGCGGCCGGCACTAAACCTTGCCATCGTTCCGGCGGTATGGGTGCGGCCGGTGTCCAGAGACTTTCCACGTGATCGACGGCAATGAGGGAAGTGCCGCGATGATCACCCCAGCGCAGTGCCATGCGAACCGAGCCTTGGGGCAAGTTTAGGGCAGGGTGAAGCGTCAAAACGGTTAGAGCTTGACCCCGCACCACGGCTACTCCTGCGATGGAGGACGGAGTTTTAGGGATGGGAGTGATTGCCGGGTCTGCCAAAATTTCAGTGACAGCGGAGACTGGGGCGCCAAAAAAATATGGGCCAATCTTTACCGTCAACAGTTGACTTTCCATTCATCGGCTCCTTTCGATACGTTACCAATTGTGATTCGCCGCCCTAGAATAGAATCCTGCATTGCGGGTCAAGTTTTGTCGAATTCGTGTGGATTTCATGGTGGACATCGAAATGGACCCGTGAGAAAGGAACCAGACCGATGGGGTGGAAGAATGGAAAGCAGGCCGCGGCGTCCAGCGGATCGCCCAGTTATAGTGTTGGGGGACGAGACGATCAGGATGCTGTCGAGATCGGGTGCGTCTAGGCCAAGATTGAGACGGTTACAATTGTGGTCATGGCGCTGCCCCATTGCATGTCGGAGAAGCACCAGGCAAAAAGATGTGACAGCGAAAAACAGAACCGATATGTGGGTACGCTTTAACACACCAACAGCACGACCGAACCGTAGTGGAGAGAATGTTCGACCCATTTCATTTTGAAGTGCACTAAAATGATCTAAACGACCCCGATCACCCAAGCCCCGCCCAATGTTTTTATAGATACCAGCCAATTGCTTGTAACTATTTATGACCGTTCATCTTTTCGTCATTCCTCGCATATTTGCCGCGCAATCTCTGGATCATCATTATCACCACACCGTTGAACAATGAAAGGGCCAAACGATGTGTTTTTATGGACCAAACGTTCCCTTGCATCCATGGCTTACGGCGTGTTAACGTACTGTCGATTTGTATTAAATAACGTCAAAATTTGTCGAATAATCGCAGCTCTCACCAATGTTCTGAAACTGTGTCAACTAAGGCCGATGCAACCACAGAGGGGTTGATCATGTACCCAGGTTACACAGTAGGGTGAGCGTCATCGATGAGGGCAGCGTGTTGCCGGGTGTCGTGATGGTTTTATTGGCGGAACGGTGGATCACTCGGGATGACGGGGGTCGTCACGCAGACGGAGCGACGGCAGTTGTTGGCTGCATGAAATTCTCATCCTCTGGGAGCTATCACAACGTGCAGACGATGCGGCTGTGAAGAGGGTCCAAAAGTGGTGGGATGCCATCTTAGACAGTGGGTGATGGATGACAGGGTATGGGCCACGCTGATATTTGGCCCTTAGCCCTATGGCCGTGGTCCTGGATGACACTGGACCGTTTGCTGATTAGTGGGAGTGTTATGGACGAGAAGGTCCGCAATTTGGTGTCGCACAATGAGAGCGAAGTGTATGGGAGTTGATCTCGGGGCGCAACGGCGATCGTGGGACGGTGTGTGCGGTGCACGGGTCCGCGAGATATTGAGATCAGTTAAAAACAGGAATTGGGGTGTGAACTGATTGGAATGGGATTCGATGTTAGAATTTTTGGAGTGGGATGAGCTGGATGCTAAACCATTGCGTGCCATTGATTGGCAAACCGTTGCTGACCGAGTAACCCCGGCATTTTATGCCAAGATTCAGGCGCAAGCCGCACTCGACGCCATTGTCGGTGATCCGTTGGTGTACCGACGCTTACGCGATTCACTAAATCAATACCTTTTGGCTATGGATAAGCCTCCTGAGGGTAAAGCTTATGAAGATCGCATACGCCGCATAGCCACAGCCCATGTTCGGGTAGGACTGACACCGGACTGGTATTTGGGGGCCTACCGATTGATTTGGGTTACGGTATGGGATGTGATTTTGGCTTCAGGTCAGTCAGCGGACGAAAAGCGAGCTATGGCACATGCCGCATCCAAACGGCTCATGGCCGACATGGTCATGACGATTACGTCGTACCAGCAACTGGTAGATCTTCAGCACGACCGATTGAAGGCAGCGGAAGAAACGATGGGGCGAGCCGGACAAGAGCTCACCGAACAGGCGGGGCATCTGGCGACGGCGGCCGTGGAACTTGATGCGACCGTCCATCATGTTTTGGACAGTGTGCGCGAAGTGGCTTCCCAGTCTCAGGCGGCGATGGCTAAGGCGACCGATGCACGCACTCAATCTGATGAGGGGCGCCGCACTTTGGAGCAGTTAGCCGAGCAAACGGTGTTGACGACTCAGTCATTGGGGCAAGTCGGTGATGCCCGGCAGGCCCTTCAAGCTCAGGCAGACGCCATTCATGATGCCACGACGATGATTGGCACCATTGCCCGTCAGACGAACTTATTAGCATTGAATGCGGCTATTGAGGCAGCGCGTGCGGGGGAAGCGGGTCGAGGATTTTCAGTTGTTGCCGAGGAGGTCAAAAAGCTCTCGGAAGCTTCCCAAGAGTCGACGCGTTCGATCGATGAAACCATTCGTGGCATTGGCACGCATTTGGAAGCGCTCACGCGTTCGCTCAATCAAGCAGGCGAGGTGCAACGCGTTTCCCTACAGCGTAGTGAAGAGGCGCAACAGAGGTTTCGAGGTATCGACGAGGTGATGGGTTCAGCACTTGCGGCGATCGAACTGGTCAACACGCAAATGCAACAAATCGCGGCCGCGATGCAACAAATGGGGGAAGCTGTGACATCAGTTGCCAAACAGGCGGATACGGTCGCGTCGTGGGCTAATCAGTTGACGAAAAATCAGAGCGATCGCTGATTGACTTGTGAGTCCGGGCCCGGCATCTGGGCCCCGGACCTGTATTAATCGTCCAGCTCTTTTGGCAAGTGGCAGCAATAATCTTTCTTGGGTTTTCGACGGATTTTGGGCGCACTTCGCTAACAGGCTCGGCCTTTTATGCCTTGCAAGTGCACCGGCCGATTCGCCGCAGCAAGAAACCTAAACGCAATATCAGACGCGCGAATTTGTAACGGCCTTCGATGGAACGGATCAATCGCCCCGTGCCAGGCCAACCACCGATATAATATTAAATAATAGCTAGCGCTTGCATTGCTTTGATCGACTCCTATAAAATTGCCTCTGATGTTCTTGGTTGCACCCGGTTTATGCTGGCGGGTGGACGAAGTGAGGCTGAGCGGGATGAGAGGGGGAAGTAGGTGGCGGGAATGCGGGATCGTAGGTTACCTCAATGGATGACGATGGGATGACTGATGCAATTGCTATTGCAGGTCTTACCTGGGGAATGTTGGAAGCCGGACTATTAATCGGTGTCTGGGAATTTGGTGAGATGATCTTTCAACCCCGATGGCGTGCTGGCCGCGCAGTCGCGGCGGCGGTGGCAGCACCATTGGTTTTGGGATGGCTGCGTCTGGTGCACCCCGCCGCTGTGCCTTGGGCCGTATTTGCGGTGGCGGTGATGGCCATGTGGGCTTGGTTGCCGACACGCTGGAGCATTCTTGGAACCGGCGTGACGATCGCCGTTTGGGGGGGAATTGTTGGTGCATGGTTGCACCAAGATGAAAAAGCTTGGCTCGGAGCCCTATCCTTAGCGGTGTTAGGAGGGATAGCCCCGGTGGCTCGGCGTTACCAACCGAAGCGCTGGGCTGCCTGGAGTGGTTTGTACGCGATTGCCGTGATCGCGGTGTTGGCGATTAGCCGACTGAATGGGGATACTGGCGCCGATGCCATCAACACCGCAGTGGTTGCTCTTTTTGCCGGAGTATATACGTTTGGGCAGGCTGCCCGCACGCGGGCATGGGCGTTGAGTCGGCGTCAGGCCGAGGAAGATGCCCTGACCGGGGCACTGACCCGGCGCGGCGGGTCGGCTTGGCTTAACGCCCATCAGGGACTTTCCGGCGTCGTAATGGCACTTGATTTGGATGATTTCAAATGGTTCAACGATACGTGGGGTCATAGCGCCGGTGATGCAGTTCTCGTAGAAGCGGTAGCGCGTATGCGCAGCGTTTTGCGGGCACCCGACGCGTTGGTGCGGTCGGGTGGCGACGAGTTTCTTATTTGGGTACCTAATGTTTCGTTGTCGGCCGGGATGGCCTTAGTAGAGCGGGTGCATCAGGCAGTAACCGGGGTACCGCTAACGGTGCAGGATCACGTGACGACAGTGGGATGTTCACTGGGGTGGGCAGCGGGTCCTCTCACCGATGTTACGGCAGAGGCCGCTGATCAGGCGTTGTTGGTTGCGAAGCGTCAGGGTAAGAATCAAATCGCAGGACCTGACCGCAAGTCGCTGTCCGATGTCTCCGGCCCGCTGATGTCGACACACTTGCTTACGTCGGTGGTAGAGGCTTTGTGGAACGATTGGCCTCATGCAGCCGTCTTGACCGATGTCGATGGTCACATCTTAACATGCAATGCGGCCTATGAGCGGCTGACTGGCCGCGATCGTCAGGCACTGAGGGACCGGAAACCGGGGATCAATTCGGCGGGACATACGCCCCAATCGGTTTACGAAGCCTTATGGCATCACCTTGTGCATCAGCAACCCTGGCGCGGCCTTCTACTCAATCGCCGTCCCGATGGAACGGTCTGGTGGGCCAATGAGGAAATTTCACCAGTGCGTCTGGGACCGAGGCTGATGGGATATTGGGCACACGTGCGTGATCCGCTGGTGCCCAATCCCGAGTCGCCGGCGTGGCCGCTGGTTGATTGGGCCATGATGTCGCTGACTCCGGTGTTTCAGCCGTTAATGCAAATTGGTCAGGAGTATGTATGGGGTTATGAGGCGCTCATTCGGGGGGAACTCGAAGGGGTTGCCGTGGCCCCCTCCGATCTCTTTCAACTGGCGGCGTCTACGGGGACGACAGTGGATCTCGACCATCGAGCCCTCAACGCTGTGGCAGAGGTTTTGCATGCAGTCGACTGGCCAGGCGAAGCCGTGCTATCGGTTAACATGCGTCTGCAAACCTTAGCCGATACCCGGTGGGTGCGGGAATGGCTGAGCACGTTGCCTGTCCCATTACACCGGATCATCATCGAAATTTCCGAACAGGATTCATTGCCGATGGCGTTCTCGTCGTGGAGCACCGTCCGAAAGGCTGTACCCGCCGTGGCTTTTGCGATTGACGACTGGGGTGCGGGACACAATGAGGTCACACGGTTGTTTGACCTGCAGCCGGAATGGATTAAAGTCGACCGAAGTTGGCTGCAAGCCGCTCGCCAGCAATCCGGACCGCGCTCCCTGCTGACAGCCTTTGCCACCTGGGCTCGCAATGAAGGGAGCCGGATCATTCTGGAAGGCGTGGAAACTCCTGAAGACCTCGAAGTGGCGCAGCGTTGCGCCATCGATTATGGTCAAGGCTTTTTATGGGGGAAGCCCGAGATTTGGTCGAACCTGGCGGGTCGATAGGCGGAATGGGTGTAGGCCACATAGTATTTCTGTACGCATAAGTGTCGAATTATGTCGACTTGCGGAACAAGTGGTTGAGGTGCCACACGGGGGGATATCGGGTGGAGAGCACCATGATAGGAGCGGTCACGAGCGGTACTGCATTGGCAACGGTCATGATTGCGGTGTGGGCTGGCGTGAGCGTGTTTCGGCCGGATGCTGAAGGCATCCGTGGCCCCTGGTGGTCGCTCTGGGTACCGATGGCGGTGTGGACGGCCGTCACGCTAGGGCATGTGGGCAGGGTACCGCTGGGAATCTGGGTGGCCTTAATTGGCCTGGGACTGGGAATTGACCATCATTCGTCACGCCGTGTGCGGGCATTGGGTGCCGGCGTTGTGGTGGTAGCCGTCGCGTGGTTGACGTGGGTGGGTACTCCTACCTGGGAACATGAGGTGTGGGCACTGTTTTGGCTCTCACTGATGTCTGCGGCGACTGCGTCGCGTCCTGGCCTGTCGCGCAACCGCGTCTGCGCCATCTTAGTTGCTGCTGTTGTCGCGAGCGTCCCGTTTAGTAGCCGACCATTGGCTGCAGGTGTAGCCACGATCGTGGCGGGCGGGTGGCTTGCACTGTACCTGCGCTTTTGGTTGCAGCAACAGGCCATGCTGGCCCGCCGTCGTTACCAAGCCGAACACGATGCCTTGACAGGTGCACTGACTCGTTGGGGAGCGGAAGCATGGAGGCTAGAGCATATCCGCGCGGGTGCTCGGGGGTTGGTGATGGCGATCGACATCGATGAGTTTAAATGGTTCAACGACACGTATGGACATGGTGCGGGGGATCGCGTCTTGGAACAGTTTGCCACTCGAATTCACATGGCGGTGGGGGAGCGCGGAGTCTTGGTTCGCACGGGTGGGGATGAATTTCAAGTCTTGATTCCAGGTCTGGCAGAGACCGAGAGCTTTCGGTTTGCAGAGCAACTGTATCGGGCAGGAACAAGTGATCCCTTTGCAGTGGCGGGTAGACGGTTTCGTTTGGGGGTGTCGATGGGCGCAGCCTGGGGTCCGCTATTTAATGAGACCGTTGAAGAGGCCGATCGGGCGTTGCTGGATGCCAAGCAATCGGGAAAAAATCGTCTGCAAATTGCCGATGGGCGCGTGCGCGCTCTGCACCCGCTTGCCCCTCCAGCGTCGGAAAATCTTGGATGGCTGGCGAATACTGCAGAGGTACTATGGTCTACCTGGGATCAGCCGGCTGCACTATTAACCCGTGAAGGGCAGTTGCTCTATGGCAATGCGGGATTTACCCAGCAATTGGCTGAGAGCATTCCGCGGTTGGTGACAACAGTGTTGCAGGATGCGCAAAGTTGGGTATCCAACACGCCATGGCGGGGCCTTGTCGCATGGCCACGTACAGTCGGCGCGGTTGCCTGGGCTCAGGAGACGGTGGTGCCGGTTCGTATGGGCGAACAGCCCGTGGGCTATTGGTTGACGGTGGAAAAGACGCACTCTGACCAACCTCGTCGGCAACAGGTGACTTTTTTGCAGCATGTGCAAATCCACACGGTCTTTCAGCCGCTGATTGATTTGCACACGCGAAGAACCATTGGATATGAGGCGTTATCTCGCCCCACGCTAGAGGGGATCCCTTGGGAGCCTGGACAGATGTTTGGGCTGGCTGAGCAAGCGGGTCAGGTCGTATCATTGGATTTTCGTTGTCTCGAGGCGCTGGAATCGGCCTTGCGTGCGATTGCCTGGCCTCCGAAGATGACACTATTTGTCAATGTGGCACCCGAGACCGCCATCAGCCAGGAATTTGCCCGTTTATGCAAAACGTGGGGTGAGCAATGGCCGAGCACCCCATGGGTATGGGAGATGGCTGAGCGGGGGAATCGCGAAATGGCAGCCCAAGCCATGAATGATCCGGATTTATTGGGCAGTGTTTGGGCATTGGATGACTTTGGGAATGGAGATGCGGATATCTGGCGGCTTCTTTCGGCTCACTGGACGTGGATTAAGTTGGACAGGTCGGTTGTCAGTCGTCTTAGGGCCGAGCCGCGGGTTGCACAATGGGTTGCTTTCTTGGTGAATTGGGTGCACAGCCAGGGGCGTCGGGTAATTGCTGAGGGCGTCGAGACGGCCGACGAAGAGGAGGCCGTACGCGCACTCGACATTGATGTTGGCCAAGGGTATCGATGGGGGCATCCGAGCCCCTGGCATCTTCTGCCGACAGAGGATTTGGGATGATTGATGAATATCTTACCGAGAGAATAAGGAGGTTGCACCTACGATGTGGTCTCGTTTATCTTTGAGCACAAAACTTGCTGCCAGTATGGCAGCGATCTTGGTTTTACTCGCATTAGCGGACGGTTGGCTGGTTTGGCGTACAAGTCAGGCGAATCGGACGGTCGTTCAGGTGTCCACACAAGCTGTTCCGTTTTTGGTGCAGACGAGTCATGTGGCTGCAACCTTCAATCATGTGGACGGCGTCATGAATGCCTACCTCTTAGAGGCCAGTCAAAAAAATCCAGCTCTGGTGTCGGAAAAGTGGGCTAAAGTTTCGCGATTAAAGGGCGAGTTGTTGGGGGAATTTGCGGCATTGCAACGCACAGGATTTGATCCGTCGGGTGTTGCGCGGCTGCGACAAGCGTGGACGCATTA
Organism: Sulfobacillus acidophilus; assembly: GCA_003023745.1. GTDB lineage: Bacteria > Bacillota > Sulfobacillia > Sulfobacillales > Sulfobacillaceae > Sulfobacillus_B > Sulfobacillus_B acidophilus_A. The sequence continues at coordinate 34,405 of PXYV01000012.1, forward strand.
TGACTATTACACGCAGCTGGCGCATCGGGCGATTGATGCGCATCAACTGAGCCGCGCCATTACAGCTCAGACGGTGTCGAATTCACCCGCGACCAAGGCGATGAATGCGGCCGTTAGCGGGGTTGGAGTTTATGGCGCGACCCACGTGAGCATGCGTCTAACCCGAGTGCGACAACAGCTAATCGGGAGCCGCGATTTAACGTTGCTCGCCTGGATTATTACCGCCCTGGTTGCCGTGGCGGCGCTTATTTTGCAATGGCGCGGGATTGCCCGTCCACTACGGGCACTGGCGGGCGTGGCCCATGGCTTGGCCCAGGGCGACATTCAGCAGACACTGCCCCAGACGATGGAAGATGAAACCGGAGAATTGGCAGCGGCGTTTGAGGCCCTCATGACATACTTTCAGAGTCTCGCTGCGGTTGCGCAATCGATTGGCCAGGGTGATTTGAGTAATGCGGTCGACGTTGCAAGTCCTCAAGATGTGCTGGGCCAGGCGATTAAGGTCATGCAGGAGCAACTGCGGGGGTTATTGCAAGACACGCAGGCAGTAGCGTTGACGGTGCATCAGCAAACGACAGAGTTGCGGGAGGCGGCCGATCGGACAGGTGCAGCCGCACAACAGATTGCCGAGACGGTCACCCAAACGGCGGCGGCAACCAGCCAATCGGCGCAGGGGTTGCAGATTGTTGCCGAGAAAATTCAATCGGTCAATGACGCTGGAACGCGCGTAGCCGACAGCGTAACGTCGCAGAGCGACGCGGTCCGGCAAAGTAGCAGTGCCTTATCTGCTTTGGCAACGGCTCAGGAAACCTTAGCTACGGCCAGTCGAACGCTGCGGGTGGTGAGCGATACCGCGCAAAAAGCTCAGACGACGGGACGGCAGGAGGTCGAGCGGACGTTGGATGCGATTCATGCGATGGCCACCACGATGACCCGTGTGACATCCGCGATGGAAGGGTTGGCAGAACGGTCCCAGGCCATTGACCATATTGTCGAAGCCATTGGGAGTATCGCTGAGCAAACCAATTTACTAGCTCTTAACGCGGCAATTGAAGCTGCTCGAGCGGGCGAAGCGGGAAGAGGGTTTGCCGTGGTGGCCGAGGAAGTGCGGCGGTTAGCGGAACAATCTGCACATGAAGCGCAAGGGATCCGCGCATTGGTTACCGCTATTCAACAAGAGGTAACCCAGGCAGCGACTGCTGTGGGGGAGGGCGAGAGTCTTACGGCTGGTGGCTTGGCAACGGCCGCAAGCACCCAGGAGGCCTTGGCGGCTATTGGCACAGCGTTCGGTGCGGTTGCCCAGGAATCGGTGGGTCTGGAGCAAGCAGTGTCGGCCGTTTTACAGCAGAGTGGGCAATTAACCAACGCGATGGACGTGATCGCACGGATGGCGGATACCAATCAACAGGCGGCGCAGGAACTAGCCCAAGCGACTCTGGAAGTATCAGCCACGGTAGAAGAAATCGCTGCGAATTTCGAAGAGACTTCAGCGGCGCTGGATACCGTGGCAGACCATACTCGCAATGTTGCGCGGCTTTCCGTTGCGGTCGCCGACCAGGTGGTTCCGCTTACCGCTGCCGCTGGGTCTTTACGAGCCCAGGTTGAGCGTTACCGTATCGAAAGTGGTTCGGCCGGGTTGCCCATCGCGCCCGTGCCAGAAAGCGCGGCCGCTCGCTAAACTGTCGTTTGAAAGGAGGACTCTCACGTGGTTGAACAGAGATCCCCCGTATTGCAGTGGGGGATGCAAGTCAATGATGCTGTCCATGCGTTTGAAGCGTTAGTAGAAGCTAGATGGGCCCTGGATGCGGCGGTGGGACGACTCGACAGCGTTGCGGCTGCGGCCGAGGAACTGACGGCGGCGGTTGGAGCTCTGGCGGATGAACAAGGAACATTGGAAGGTACATTGGAATCCGCTAGCGGGCAGTTGGGCCAGTGGGAGCAGCTGGAGGCGGCCTTAGAGGCTGAGCAAGCCACACAGGCGGCTGATGTGACACGGGTGGTAGACACGGTGGATCAATTGACTGCCCAAGTGGTTAAAGTAGGTAGCATGGTGCAAGTGGTAACAGATGTGGCCGATGCGACGAATCTCTTAGCCCTCAATGCAGCCATTGAGGCTGCCCGCGCGGGTGAGGCCGGTCGGGGATTTGCGGTTGTGGCTGATGAAGTGCGGGCATTGGCGCAACGGACGAAAACGGCGACCAAAGATGCCATGGCGGTGCTGGCAGAGGTGACAGATTCCACGCATCAAACGCAGACTGCCTTGGATGCGGCACGTCAGCAAATGGATCAGGTGCAACAAGAGTCTGCCAGTACGTGGGCAATGCTGACCCAATTGCGCGATCAATGGACAGCGGTGGTGCCGTTAGTCGCGAGGAGTCTTGAGGCTGTTGAACAACAGCGTCTGGCACTTAACCAGGTTGCCAACGATTTGACTGTTCTGCAAACGGCTTTACATGCAAGTTCAGACGCTTTTGCCAAAGCCACGCAGTATTTGTCTGAAAGCGTCGAAGAGGCAGAGGCAAATCGCCAAGAGGTTCTTGCGACCAATCCAGACCTTCCGGGGGGGATGCGCTTAAAAGTCGCGGTGACGGATCATCGATTGTGGCGCTACCACCTATATCGGGCGTTCCTGGGAGAAAAAACCATTGATCCCGTGCAGGCAGGCGACCCGCACCGCTGCCGTTTGGGCCAGTGGTTGGACCATGGGGCGTCGGCGGCGGATAGTATTTATGCACTGGTGATGCGTCAACACCAGCAATTTCATCAGCAAACGGCAGAATTGGCCGGTAGGATGCAGGCAGGGCAGGCTCGTGACTCCACAGCCCTCGCAAACTGGCTGGAGTTGGGTCGGGACCTCAGTAAAACGTTGGAGGACTGGGCGCGTACATTGGATCGTGCGGCGATCGGCAAGGGATGAACAATCGGTTAAGACCGAACGAAAGCAGGCGATGGCAAACGATGGACTAACCGTAAGGAAGACAATGGGATTAACCTGGATGCGCATATGTACTGGAGCGAGTTCTTTTCGCCTCAAGAGGTTGGCCATCGGTTATGCCAGAGGTGGTGCGCGTGGATCACTTATCGGGAGCCAGAAAAGCTGCGGTCTTACTCCTTAGCGTGAATGCCGATGAAGCAGCGGCCATCTTGCGCTATATGAACCGATCGCAAGTGGAGGCGATTACCGTGGAGATCGCCAAAATGAAACGGGTCGATGCGCAAATACAAGATGCCGTCCTTTCCGAGTTTAATCAACTGGCCGAGGCCAATCGGCAGATTTCTGAAGGAGGTGCCGAGCTAGCGGAAGAGCTTCTTGCTCGAGCATTCGACGATGAACGAGCCGACGACATCATGCGCCGTTTACGCGGGTTCTTGCAAAAGCGGCCTTTTGAAACGCTGCGCAAGGTGGATGCGGTACAAGTGTTGGGTTTGGTACGCGACGAACATCCACAGACAATAGCCGTGGTGCTATCGCATTTGGATCCGGCCGTCGCGGCGGCAGTGTTGGCTAATCTGCCGATAGCCATTCAAGGTGATGTAGCGCGTCGGATTGCGCGGATGGGTCGTACCGTCCCGGAAGTAATGAAAGACGTTGAACAACTGGTAGATCAAAAATTAGCCGATTACGCCGCCGACGACACGGGGGGCGGGCTTAACATTATCGTCGCGATTTTGAACAACACTGAAAGTACCGCCGAACGACAAATTATGATGAGTTTAGACGAAGAAGATCCGGAACTGGCGGAAACGATTCGTAACGGCATGTTCGTGTTTGAAGACATTTTGCAACTAGATAGCACGGCTATTCAAAAGATTCTGCGCCGCGCCGATAACAAGACCTTAGCAACCGCGCTCAAGGGTGCTAATCCTGCGATGACCGAACGAGTTTTTCAAAATCTTTCACAAAAAGCCGGCGAACTGTTGAAAGAAGATATGGAGGTACTGGGTCCGGTGCGGATTCGCGATGTGGAACACGCGCAGCACGAGTTGGTCAACATTGCGCGGCAACTGGAAGACGCTGGAGAAATTATTATCGCTCGGGGAGAGAAAGATGATTTTATCGTCTAAAGGGGCGCTGGCGTTGACGGGAAAGTCGTGCACGTCAGCACCTTCGGGTCTGTCCGCAACGATGTCGAATAGACACTGACCCATCACCTGAGTCGCCACCACAAAATGAAGGATAACGGGTGTCCCTCTTATATAACATTCCGGTCCGCAGGCGCGTAGAGTGGGGACAGAGGCCCTCGGCAGCGGAGCATCCTTCCTTTCTCGCTATCGAGTAGCGATACCTTTTCAACCGCCGCACTAGTAGGCTTCACCGGTCCAAAGCGGGTGCGCCACCACGGCTTTACGGTTCGTTACCATCCCGAATTTTGGCTTAGGCCCATCAGATTCCGGATTAGTCCAGACACCCTGCCACTATCGCCTATATACTTGAACGAGTCAACTTGCACAGTACGGGATTCCGACCTTCACGAGGTGGAGTTGCTGCTTAATCGCGCCATGGCTTCTAAGGTCGCCAAATCATTCATGGGTGGATGCACCCTCAAAACGGCTTGTCGCGTCATCAAATTGTCATGCACCGGGACTACTCTCAAGATATCTGACCATATTAGGAGGCAAACCGCGTGACGGAGGCTTCAGGTGCCAAACTTTTGATTCTTTGTACTCTGGCCGTGGGTGCCATCTATACCGGAGCGTACGTCTACACATCACCGAGGGCACACCACCCTTCGGCCACGACGGTGTCGTCGGCGCATCGCCTAAAAAGCTCCGGGAGTTCTAGAGCTGGATCCAGGGCAGCCAAGTATAAAGATGGGACGTATACCGGTTCAGGAGCCAATCTCTACGGCACGCTGTCGGTGTCTGTGACGATTGTCCACGGACGTATTGCAGCCGTCATGATAACCCAGTACAACATGCATTATCCTGCCTCGTTCATCGATCCCTTCATGAATCGGGAGATGATAAAAAATCAAACCTATCGCGTTTATGCCGTCAGCGGAGCAACCGCCAGCAGCGAGAATTTTGCTGAGGCGGTCTATTTTGCGCTCAAGAAAGCGAGGAATTAGCCATGGCCACAGATAGACCGACCTTGGCCCAATCACGTACCAGTTTAGCGGTATCGTTTCTCTTAATGGGCACGGTGGTAACCATTCGCGTGGTGGGGGAATCCGGAGCGCATCATTTACGGGAGAGTATTGATCGCGCCATCGCGCTGATGCGGATGGTCGAACAGGAGTTGAGCCGCTTTGACGAGGAAAGCGGGTTGCGAACATTATGCCGTCATGCGGGTCAAACGGTGCTGGTTTCCCCGGTTTTGTTCCACGCGCTGAAAGTGGCGGTCGAAATGGCGGACTTGACGGATGGAGTCTTTGATCCCACCATCGCTCCGAGACTTTTACAGTTGGGCTTTAACCGCCACTACTTGACGCAAAACCCGGTTGTGGCCGATATCGCGGTAGATCCAACCGCGAGCTTTCGCGACATTATCCTCATCGACGAGGGGTGTCAGGTGCGGCTCGATAAGCCTATGCTGCTGGATTTGGGCGCCGTCGGCAAAGGACTGGCTATCGATTTGGCGGCGCGCGAACTGCACAATCATGAGGGCTTTGCCATTGACGCGGGCGGCGATGTCTATGTGGCTGGCGTTGATCCGGAGGGAGGCTTGTGGCACGTCGGAATCGAAAACCCGCACGACCCCGCCCGGTTGTTAGATCAGTTAACCTTGAGCAATGCGGCCGTCTGCACTTCCGGGCGCTATCGCAGGCCAAGCTCGGTGGATGTGTCCCAGCATCATTTAATCAACGCGCGCTCGGGCTTATCGGCCCAGGGACTCATGAGCTGCACGGTAGTGGGTCCGCAGGCGCTTATGGCTGACGTTGTCGCCACAGCCGCTTTTTTATTGGGACCCCAGCAGGCCTTGCGATTTATCGAGCAACTGGGCCTGGCGGGGCTTTGTGTGGCGGATGATTTGAAAATCGAGCGCACAACCACGATGGAGGCGTTTCGTCGTGAGTAGCGTTGCCGCAGGTACCTGGTTAAGGCCCCTTCGAAAATTTGCGAAGACGCCCAAGGGATACGCATTGGCGGGCTTAATCTTACTTACCCTCGTGGCCGGACTTTCCCCTCAGGGGCATATTGGCGTCATTCATGCGGGGCTGGCAGTCGCGACCGCAATCGTCCTGGATACCGTCATCGCCCGCCTCTTGGGACGGAAATTGGTCGTTCCCGCCGGCGGGATGATTACCGGCCTGATTGTGGCTGACGTGTTGAGCGACTTGACCTCCGGGCTGATGGTGATGCTTACCGTGGCGATTGCCTTAGCGTCTAAACATCTCTTGAAACGCGGCCGTAAGCCGATTTTCAACCCCGCCGCCTTGGGATTGGCGATTTCGCTGGCGAGTATGTCCACCGCGCAGAGTTGGTGGGCTGCCATGCCGTTGTTGTCGTGGTGGCATGTGGCCCTTTTGTTGATCGTCGGGGTGGTGGTCGCGGTGCGGACAAAAAAGGCTTGGCAAGTTTTGGCCTTTCTGGGGACATACTTTGTGGAAATTTGGTTGTTGGCCATCGTGCCGGGGATAACCGTGGCAACATCGACGGCAGGGGACGCCTTGCGTACGCCCTTTGTCAACGCTACGCTGTTTTTGGGGTTTTTCATGCTGACCGATCCGCCCACCACCCCCTCGCGGGTTCGGGAGCAAATTGGATTTGCGGTGCTCGTGGCCACGGTGTCGGTGGTGATCTTCTGGCAGATCGGGGGATTGGCCTATCTATTGGTGGGGCTGCTGGTCGGGAATCTCTGGACGGCGTGGCAGGCGCGACGCCGGAAGTCACATACCGGCATGAAGTTTTCCTCCGAGACCGAGGTTGTGGCCGGATCCCCGTAAAGTGCAATCACTAACGGCAACAAGCGAGGCATTGACATCGTCTAAAGCGGTGAATGGTGTTCCGGCCCGCATGGTCGTCGGTGTGCGCGAACGCGAGGAGGGGAACTGGCTGAAGATTCTTGTCATCGAAGATGAGATACGGGTTGCCGCCCTGCTAGCGAAAGGCTTGGCTAAAGCGCATCATGTCGTAGACGTTGCCGGGTCGGGTGAAGACGGCCTCATGATGGCGGCTGACGGGCACTACGATGCCGCTGTGATTGACGTGATGCTGCCCGATATCGACGGGTTTACAGTCACGGAAATGCTGCGTCAACGGGGCGACCACTTTCCCGTCTTAATGCTGACCGCGCGTGATACGGTCGGCGACAAAGTCACAGGGTTTAAGAGCGGGGCTGACGACTATCTCACGAAGCCCTTTGCGTTTGAAGAGTTGTTAGCACGTTTGGATGCGTTGGCTCGGCGCACGACGGTTTTTTTAGATGCCGACGTGCTGCGGGTGGGGCCGCTGACTTTAACCCGTCATAACGTATGGTGCGACGGTCGTCAGGTAGACTTAACCCCTAAGGAGTTTCAGGTGCTTCACCTTCTGATGCGCCATGCCAATCACGTGTTGAGCCGTGATCAAATTCTTGACTATGTCTGGTCGACCGAAGCTGATCCTACGGCCAACGTGGTGGATCGGATTGTGGCGCGGCTAAGAAAGAAACTTAAAGGGCCGACCGGACATGCCGTCATCTCTACGGTGCGGGGGTTTGGCTATGTGATCCGATCGTGAGAGCGGCCATCAGTCCCACCGAAGCGCGTCTGTTGCGGCGTTTGCAGTGGCGGTTGGCTTTGGTGTTTGCCGCAGCCTTGGTAATATTTGACCTGGTGATGGTGGGATTAACCTATGTGGTCTTAGAGCACCATTTTGTGGCTGAAGGGCAAACGGCGATCAGGGCGGATTGGCATCGGCGGGAACCGGACGTCCTAGGCTCAGGGGATGAGGATGCGAACTCGACCTTGCTCTCGAAGGGTGCGTTTGGCGATGACTTGCCGCGTGTGGCGAGCTGGCGCCTTAGTCCCTCCGGGGCCTTCATCAGCGGAAGCGGACAAGTCTATGCCTTTCCATTTAGCCTGACCGTGATCCTGCCCGATCACCGTCTTCTCATTCTCACTCGCCAGACCCACACTCCTGTGTGGCGGGTGGTGCGATATCAGCAATACCGCGTGCTGGTCGGTGCTCGTTCCGTTTGGCGCGGCTCGCGCTATCTCGGTTCTGAACAAAGCGTATATTCGTTGGGCCGCTTGGGGGCGGTGATGCGTGGCCTGGTGGCGGCGGATCTGGAGGTTTCGGCAGTTCTCGTGGCGCTCATCATCGGCCTGGCCTTTGGTCTGTCCGGTCGCTCACTGAGACCGATTCGGTTAGCCTTGCGACGTCAGCGGGATTTCATTCAAGATGTGTCCCATGAGTTACGAACGCCGCTCACGATTGTGCGCACCACTTTGGAACTGGCGCTCAAGGATGAGAGCCAAACCGAAATTGACGCCGCGATTCACAGCACATTGGAAGAAGTGGACTACCTCACGCGGCTGGTCCGCGATTTTGCCATGCTGGCACGCATTGACAGCGGCGCCACGCTCAGTGAACCCGAAGTCTTCGATTTGTTTGCCTTGACCGATGAAGTGGTCGTGGCTTTGACCGCGATTGCGCAGACACGCGAGATTACACTTTACACGACGATAGAGGGCGAGGACGGCACTGTGCTGGGCGACCCCGATCAGATTCGCCAGCTTTTGCTAATCTTGCTCGATAACGCGCTGAAGTACAATCATGCCCAGGGCTGGGCACGGCTGACAGTTCAGGTAGGCTCGCCCTGGGTCCGCGTTGTCGTGGAAAACACCGGCCCGGGGATTAGTGCCGAGGAACTGCCTCAGGTGTTTAACCGCTTTTATCGCGGCCGCGCTGCCAATCAACTGACATCCGGAAGCGGGCTGGGTCTGGCGATTGCGCACTGGATTATGAGAACCCATCACGGATCTATTCATGTGCAAAGTGATCCCGCCGGCGTGACGCGCTTTGTCGCCCGGTGGCCGCGGCAACGGGGAGCGTAACGGATTTAGAGTATTCTTGGACGTGGGCGGGAATGGCTTGCCACATCTTGCAAATGCTGACGGCACTTTGGCTGCAAGTCTAAACCGATGGGTCACCTGATTGCGACGAAAGGCCAGTCCCGTGACTGGAATTGGGACCGGAGCACTTGGGGTGAAGTATGTCGCCAGTCCTCTATCGGGCTGACCAAAAATTTCGCAAAATCTCTGCTTCTAAGGCCTTACGCGCACAATGACCACGGCGCGCGTGCATCGGTAGGGATGGGTAGCCCCTCCACGTATTTGCGTGAGAAAAAGGTCAGCCCAACGGCAGGGAATAATGATGTTTGATTATATAATCAGGCAACTGCTGATACCACGGCCTCCATGTCCGCATCTGACGCGGCATCAATCTGCGGGCAATTGAACCTAAGGCAGAACCGGCACAAGTCGAACCCGCATTGCGGAATGCGGAGGTCCATATCCTACGGTTGACCGACGGGTCTATGACGATGGACGCCAGATTCTAACTGCCGCATACGCGTTTTTGAGCATCGGGCCTGACCAATTTGGCGATCCCGCCGAAAATCAACGCAACAAATACCGGAGATCGATCGCGCTCGTGTTTTCAAGACCCATCGGGAGCTCGGACAAACGTATTCCTTCACCAGAAAGTGTCTTCTGCCACAGCAACAAGGCTTTGTGATGCATCGGGGCAAAGAATCTGTATGTCAAATCCGACCGACGTACAATGCCTTGTTAGCAGCATTCTGCCGTTTTGGGGATGATGGCCTGAGGATAGGCTACGAATCTCATTTTTAGAAAGGCAGGCTGGTGTGTTGAACTATCATTCGCTAGCGGTTATTCCGGGAGATGGCGTTGGGACGGAGGTGGTGTCGGCAGTCCCTCGCGTGTTGTAGCGCGTGACCCACGCGTCCGAGCGCTTCCGTCTGGAAACCCGTGAATTTGACTGGAGTTGCCTATACGACTTGCAATATGGTCGGATGATGTCTGGAGACGATCTGGATATCCTGAAGTCCTTTGATACCATCTTTTGGGGGCGGTGGGCGTTCCGACGGTTCCCGATCATGTTTCGCTCTGGGGGCTCTTGCTGTGATTCGAGGCGGATTTGACCTGTATGTCAATTTGCAACCGGTCAAAATCCTCAAGGGTGTGAAAAGTCCATTGCGCCGCTATGAAGCGGGGGTGGTCGACTTCGTTGTGATTCGCGAGAATACCAAAGGAGATACCCATGCCTCGAATTCGGGGCACCCACGGACATGAAAAATGGGGGGACCGCGCTATGCTGAAGACGACCTCCGACCGAGATCGGATTCACTCGGATGCTGCGAGCCCGCACAGGAGAGTTCTCTGTCGCTCCGAGGCTGTCGGAGGATCTTCCACCGATGAGGTGGTGAGATGCATGGATTTAGATGTGGTCGTCACGCATGGGGCGGGTCTCGACGTGCATAAGCAGGTCATTGTCGCCACCGTCCTGACACCCACGGTGACCGAGACCCGGTCGTTTGGTTCGCTCACGCCCGATCTGCTGGCGTTGGCGGATTGGCTGCAGGCCTGTGGCGTCACGCACGTGGCGATGGAAGCGACCGGGGTGTATGGGAAGCCGGTTGTGAACCTGTTGGAAGCCTATCCCTTTCAGGCCGTCCTGGTCGTGAATCCGCAACACATCCAGGGGATGCCCGGCCGGAAGACCGACGTGCAAGATTCGCAGTGGATCGCCGGGCTGTTGCGCATTGGGGCGCTGAAGGCCAGTGATATCCCACCCCGCCCACAGCGCGAGCTGCGGGAGATCGTGCGCTACCGGGCCAGTCTCCAACAAGCGCGGGCGACGGAGAGCAACCGCATTCAGAAGGTCCTGGAAGGGGCGAATGTCAAGCTCGGGAGCGTCATCAGCGACGTGCTGGGCGTCACGGGCCAACGGATCTTGGCCGCCCTGGCGGACGGCGTGATCGATCCCGCGGTGTTAGCGGACTTGGCGGATCCCCGGATCCGCGCCTCGCGTGAGACCCTTATCACGGCCCTGACTGGCTTGGTGAACGCCTATCAACGGCTGATGCTCCGGGTCCCACTGCAGCATGTGGCCTTTTTGGATCGCCAGATCGTGGCGCTGTCGGACGAAATTGCCACCCGGCTCGCGGCTCGCACATTGTGACGACGCCCTCACCCGGCTGCAAACCATTCCCGGGGTCGAGCGCCGCACGGCCGAGATCATTATGGCGGAAGTCGGACCCGACATGCAACGGTTTCCCTCCGCGGGGCACCTGGTCTCGTGGGCCGGCTTGAGCCCGGGGCAAGACGAGAGTGCCGGGAAAGCCCGGGCGACGCGCACCCGCAAAGGCAGCAAAGCCTTGCGCGCCGCCTTGACCCAAAGTGGGCATGGCGCCGGCAAAATGCGGACCTATCTGGGGGCGGTGTATCATCGCTTAGCGGGGCGGCGGGGGAAACAACGCGCGGCCGTGGCGACCGGGCGCCACAGCCTGATTGCAGTCTACGCCATCTTGAGCACCCCGGGGATGGTCTATCAGGATTTGGGGGCCAACTACTTCGACGAACGCGACCGCCAGGCGGTCGTGCGCCGGGAAATCCGCCGACTGGAAGCACTGGGGTACCGGGTAGCCGTGGAACCCGTGACCGCGGCCAGTTAACATGACCGGCGGTGGCCATCACCGGAATATTTTTCACGGGAGAATTCTTCCGCGTTCCAAGTCTGCTGGGGGCCCGATTATTCTATACACGTTGAGGTGATTCGCATGGACTTAGAGGTTGTGGTAAAGGCCGATGCGGCAACGATCGGGGACCTCGTTCGCGGGCATTGGGGTATCGAGACCCGCCTCCATTGGGTTCACGATGTGGTCTGTGATGAAGACCGCTCCCCAGTGCGCACAGAGGATGGGCCGCGTGTCATGGACACCGTGCGTAATACGGTCATGAGCTTGCTCCGTCGCATGGAGGGTCCAATATTCAACGCGCCGGGAATTATTTGCATCGACATCCGCAACAGGTCGTACGCATACTCTTCCCATAATTCCTTGCGGAATCCATGCGATATTTTTTCCGGTCGTCAACGACCGGTTAACTTCCATTATGGGCATCAGGTGGCCGTTCTTAACTGACCTCGTTGGGGTTTCGTTCAAGGGCCTGATTCCCGAAAATGGCTACAGTTTGCACCAAGACTTTGACGCTATTTTGATCCTTAACCCCGCTGATACAAGGATAACCCGTGTTTGTGATACACTGAGGGCAGGTGATGAAGTGACAGGACCGGAGGTCGTGCGCAAACTGCAAAAATTGGGATTTGTGGTCGATCATGTTACGGGCAGTCACGTCATTTTGATCGGCTCCGACGGGCAGCGAACGGTCGTCCCCGTTCATGGGGCCCGCGCTTTGCGACGCGGGACTCTGCACGCGATTTGCAACCAAGTAGGGGTGACAGAAGAGCAGATGCGACGCCTATAGGCATCACCAAGAGGTTAGAGGAGGCGCCATAATGCAACGGTTTGCGGTCATTCTAGAACCAGCCGACGAGGGAGGCTTCATTGCCCGTGTCCCGGCGTTACGCGGGTGTGTCACCGAAGGCGACACCCAGGAGGAAGCCTTAGCCATGGCCCAAGATGCGATCCGCGGTTATTTGGCCAGTTTGAAGAAACATGGAGAATGGCCCCCTCATCTTGCGAATCCGGTCACCTTTATCGACGTTGACGAAGCGACGATTTAACAGCCAGCGACATCCCGCGAACCCTTAGGCAACCCGTGAGGTGGCCAATCCGTTCTTGAACGGCTCGACTCCTCCAGACGAGGTCTCGTCGTTCGGGTCGGCAGCGGTCCACAAAACCAGCCCGTCGTTCTGCCGGGAAATGTAACCGCCCAACAGCGCGACGGCTCGCCTTTCGTTTTTAGCCACTCTACGTATTCGCTTTCGACGTCCACCCCATCGTCCTCTTCCAGGACTGTGCCATCGTTCTCGCAATGCCGGCTGTCCGCCGGGACCCACTGCTCACATGTCGGTCAGGCGCAATGCGGCCCCTGAGCACACGCCACCGCCGCGGCGGGTGTCGGCCACACGGATGAACAGATGAGACAGATGTACAGATCTAGCGCCCCTTTCCTACAAGTTTAACCCCAAATACACGTGCCACGTTCTTCGCGCCGAATACCGATGTACGCCAACGTGGCGCCACTGTGGTTCAAAATTTGTTGGATAATAGCCAGATCCACCCCGGATCGGCAGGCATGATTTCCAAACGATATCTTGTCCGTTAAACCCGTACAGTTCGTTCGTCGTGGGATCTCCCCCCTCTACCATGTGTGCGGGTAGTGTCGTCCATCTAGAAAGTTCTCGTCTGTCCACGGGGCCCGAATGGACATGTTGTCATTCGACGTCCAAAAAGGCCTCTACTGCGATGACGGATAGCTCCGGCTGGTCACGCGGTACCCAGTGGCCACAACGCTCTAAGATCTGTAGAGCCGCGCACCGCGTCAATTGAGAGGCTTGCTGACAATCTTTCGGTGAGACGAGATGGTTTTGTGCTCTCACAAAGGGAATTGAACTTCAAGGCAGACTCGGTAAAAGCCGAGCCGCATTGCGGGATTCGGAGTTCCCGATCCTCGGGCCTGACCAATTTGGCGATCCCGCCGAAAATCAACGCAACAAATACCGGAGATCGATCGCGCTCGTGTTTTCAAGACCCATCGGGGGCTCGGACAAACGTATTCCTTCTCCAGAAAGTGCCTTCTACCACAGCAACAAGGCTTGTGATGCATCGGGGCATAAAATCTGCTGTCCAAATCCGACCGCCGTGCCATGGCTTAGTAGTAGAATTCTGCCGCTTTGTGGGATGATGTGCTGAGGAGAGGCTACGCATCTGATTTTTAGAAAGGCAGGCTGGTGTGTTGAACTATCATTCGTTAGCAGTTATTCCGGGAGATGGCATTGGGACGGAGGTGGTGTCGGCCGCCCTTCGTGTGTTGGAGCGCGTGGCGAATGTGTCCGACCGGTTTCGTCTGGAAACCCGTGAATTTGATTGGAGTTGCCAATACTACCTACAACATGGTCGGATGATGCCCGAAGACGGTCTGGAAACCCTGAAATCTTTTGACGCCATCTTTTTGGGGGCGGTGGGCTTTCCGACGGTTCCCGATCATGTCTCGCTCTGGGGGCTCTTGCTGCCGATTCGGCGCGGATTTGACCAGTATGTCAATTTGCGACCGGTCAAAATTCTCAAGGGTGTGCAAAGTCCGCTGCGCCGCTATGAGGCAGGGATGGTCGACTTTGTTGTGATTCGGGAGAATACCGAGGGAGAGTACTCTAACATCGGCGGCCGGCTGCGACCGGGGACAGCGGACGAAATTGTGATTCAAAATAGTGTCTTTACGCGCATGGGCTGTGAGCGGGTGATGCGCTACGCCTACGAAATGGCCCGCAAGTCACGCCAGCATCTGACGGCGGCGACGAAGTCCAATGGCATTAATTACACCATGCCTTTTTGGGACGAGGTGTTCCGCGACGTGGGACGCCACTATCCGGATGTCGCTCAAACCTTGACACACGTTGACGCCTTGGCTTCTTACTTTATCACTTGTCCCGAGCGCTTTGACGTCGTGGTGGCGTCGAACTTGTTTGGCGACATTCTGACGGATATTGGCGGTGCGATTCAAGGGGGATTAGGATTGGCGGCTGCCGCCAACATCAACCCGGAACGGCGTTACCCGTCGATGTTTGAACCGGTGCACGGTTCGGCTCCGGATATTGCCGGAAAAGGCATTGCCAACCCGACGGCGCAAATGTGGACCGCCAAATTGATGCTGGACCATCTGGGCTATCCCGAAGAGGGACAGTGGATTTTGGATGCTATCGAAGCAACCTTGGCCGAACACATTAAGACGCCCGATTTGGGCGGCCAAGCGACGACAGCACAATTCACCGATGCGGTGATGACACACTTGCCATCGTGAGGGCCAGAAAAATTTCCAGATCCCCTTGCATTGTGGAATAACTAATATATAATTTATTCCAGAGAGGTGAGCGAGATGGTTCCCAAATATTGGCCCATCCAACGAGTCAGCCGCGAGCTTCAGGTGCCGGCGCCGACATTGCGGCGCTGGATCGAGAACGGGAGCGTCCACGCCTATCGGTTGGCGGATGGAGGTCATCGCCGGGTGCCGTATGAGGAAGTCGCGCGTTTGGCTAAAGAACTTGGGCAGGGCCAACTTGCGGCAGCCAGTGAGATTCGGCCGGACCACACCTATCGGTTGGAAGAGGCGGCCGAATATTTGGGAGTGAGTTCTCGCTTTCTCTGGAATCAGCGACTGTCGTTGTCTCAAGGCGGTCAGGTGACAGGGTCCGACGTGTTGGCGTGGGAAGCGCTGTTATACTCCGATGAGACGGAGGACATAGGCGAAACAGACAGTTTTGGATTAGAAGGAGATGGCGAAATGTCAGGTTATGGGATGCACCGCCATGGTCCCGGCCCTCGCGGTGGAGGATTCGGGTGGGGTCCGCGGCATATGGACTGGGATGAAGAGGATCATCGTGCCCATTCGGCATTATGGCTGCGATCGATGAAGCGGCATCTGGAAGCGCGCAAGGCGGATATCGAGGATCGGCTGAATTGGGTGGAAGAACAATTGCGCAAGAGCGAGGATAAGTCTCACGAATAGTTTCTTAAGGCGCGGTCGAACAAAAGCCCCCCGTTGAGTGAGGGGCTTTTGTTCGCATGTCTTGATCTAGAGACCCGATGGAACGGTGGGTAGGGCATGAGTCTTTTCGTACGAGGCAATGGCCGCGTCGTGCAAGAGTGTCTCGCCGATGGAATCCAGTCCCTTCAGCAATTTTTGCTTGCGCTCGGCATCGATAGGGAAATGGGTTTGAAAGCTGCCGTCATCGGTGACGATGGTTTGATTGCTCAAATCAATCGTAAGATGAAGCTCGCGCTGACGGTCAGCCAGATCAAAGAGGGCATCGACCGTCTCTTCGTCCACAGTGATTGGCAACAATCCATTTTCAAAACAGTTGTTGTAGAAAATATCCGCGAAGGACACGGCGATAATCGCCCGAAATCCGAAGTCCGCCAAAGCCCAGGGGGCGTGTTCGCGCGAGGAGCCGCACCCAAAGTTGACTTTAGACAAAAGGATGCTGGCGTGATTATACGGCGCTTGATTGAGGACGAAATCTGCGCGCGGCTGACCTTGGTCGTCGTAGCGCCAGTCATAGAACAGAAACTGACCGAAGCCGGTGCGCTCAATGCGCTTTAAAAATTGCTTGGGGATGATTTGGTCGGTGTCGACGTTATTGCGCTTTAACGGCGCCACCTGGCCTCGATGAACGCTAAACGGCGTCATACCTGCACCTCCGTTGATAGATGGCGCACGTCCGTCAAATGACCGGTAATCGCCGCTGCCGCAGCCATTTCCGGACTCACCAGATGGGTGCGACCGCCGCGGCCTTGCCTGCCTTCAAAGTTGCGGTTGGAGGTGGATGCGGACCGTTCTCCCGGTGCCAAAATATCTTCGTTCATGCCTAGACACAGGCTGCATCCCGGTTCCCGCCACTCAAAGCCGGCTGCCACAAATATCTTGTCCAGCCCTCGGGCTTCGGCGGCCCGCTTGACTCGGCCCGACCCGGGCACGGCCATGGCCCGCACGCCCGGGGCGACCCGACGTCCCTCAATCACACGGGCTGCGCGTTCTAAATCATCGAGGCGGCCATTGGTGCACGACCCAATGAAGACCCGCTGCACGGCGATTTGGTCGAGTGGCGTGCCAGGCTTGAGATCCATATAAGCCAGTGCCTGCCGCATCATGTCTGCCCGCACAGGGTCTTTTTCATCCTGAGGGTCCGGCACGCGTTGCGATATGGGGGCGCTCATTTCAGGATTTGTGCCCCAAGTGACCATCGGGGCCAAGTCGTGAATGTCGACTTCGATGACCTGGTCAAACGACGCACCGGCGTCGGTGGCCAAGGCCAACCAGCGCCGACTGGCCTCTTCGAACGCCGGACCTTGCGGTCCGTAGGGGCGAGAGCGCAAGTACTCGATCGTGGTTTGATCGGGGGAGACCATGCCCGCGCGGGCGCCGGCTTCGATAGACATATTGCACAAGGTCATCCGTTCTTCCATCGACAACGCCGCCACGGCGGGTCCGGTGTACTCGATGACGTGCCCGGTGGCGCCGGCGATGCCAATTTGCCGGATTAACGCCAAAATCATATCTTTCGCGGTTGTGCCGTGGGGGCGGGCACCGACAAAGCGCACTTCCATAGTACGGGGACGGCTTTGCCACAGCGTTTGCGTGGCCAATACGTGTTCCACTTCGCTCGTCCCAATGCCAAAGGCCAACGCACCAAACGCTCCGTGAGTGGACGTGTGGCTGTCGCCGCAGACGATGGTCATGCCCGGAAGGGTCAGACCCAATTCCGGCCCAATAATGTGCACAATACCTTGGTCGGGATGGTGCAAATCCAGCAATGGGACATCAAATTCACGGCAATTGACGGCCAATTGCTCGATCTGCCGTTTGGCGATTTCATCGCGAATGGGCAATGATCGATCGTCCGTGGGCACATTGTGGTCCATCACGGCCACGGTTAAATCGGGGCGCCTGACCCGCCGTCCGGTCTGACGCAGACCTTCGAACGCTTGCGGTGACGTCACCTCATGCACATAATGACGGTCAATATACAGCAACGCCGATTTGTCGGGGCTTTCCTGATATACAACGTGTTTATTCCAAATTTTCTCAAAAAGTGTTTCGGCTTTCAAAATCGCTCGTCCTTCCTTACGCGCCGATTTTGTCCACCATTGTAAGCCTCTGCCGGGCTTTGTGGCTAGACCCAACGGGAAAAATATTTTCCGTCCTCTCCCGGTTTGCTTGCCAAGTTAGTATAATGAGCGGCAACATGCAAGAGGAGGTGTTGATAATGAGCGATGCGTCAAATGATCCACGCCGGGCTCGCAGTCGTGTGACCGTGGACGGCCCGGAACGGGCGCCACACCGCAGTATGTACCGCGCCACGGGCTTGACCGACAAAGATTTTGGCCAGCCGTTCGTGGGTGTCGCCAATTTGGCTACGGAGGTAACCCCCTGCAACTTTCACCTCGATCAGGTGGCGCGCGAAGTCAAGGCGGGCATCCGCGAAGCGGGCGGGACTCCTATTGAGTTTCCTGCGATTACGGTCAGTGATGCCATTGCCATGGGCCATCAAGGGATGAAGGGTTCCCTGATTAGCCGGGAAATTATTGCGGATTCGATTGAAGTGGTGACGTTTGCCGAGGGGTTTGACGCCTTGGCCGCAGTGGGCGGTTGCGACAAGAACTTGCCCGGTATTCTGATGGCGGCGGTGCGCCTTAACATCCCCACGGTGGTGCTGTATGGCGGCACCATGATGCCGGGGCATTTTCAAGGGCGCGACGTCAGCGTCGAAGACGTGTTTGAAGCGGTCGGCGCACACGCGGCCGGCCGGATGAGCAGCGAGGACTTAGACGCCCTGGAACGCGTGGCCTGTCCCGGCCCCGGCACGTGCGGCGGGCTATTTACCGCCAACACCATGGGCATTTTGGTGGAAACCTTGGGGATGGCCAAGCTCGGGACCTCCGCCATTCCGGCCGTTCATCCGGACCGGGCGCAAGCCTCGCGCAGCATTGGCGCACAAGTGCTGGACACGCTGGCGCGCGGAATTCGGCCGCGGGATGTGCTCACGATTAAAGCGTTCGAAAATGGCATTCGCGTGGCGGCGGCTTTGGGTGGATCCACCAACAGTGTCTTGCATCTCATGGCGATTGCGGGTGAGGCCGGGGTGCCTTTGACGTTGGAAGACTTTGACCGCGTTAGCCGCGAGACCCCGCATATTGGAAACTTAAAACCAGGCGGCGAGTATCTCATGGCGGATTTGCACCGCGTCGGGGGTGTGCCGTTAATTTTGCGACGACTGCTGGATGCCGGATTGTTGCACGAAGATGCCTTAACCATCACCGGCCGGTCGTTGGGCGAGGAGATTCGCGCCTACCCGCTCAAAGACGAAGAGGAAGCAACGCGAGTGGTCTTCCCGGTGGAAAAACCGCTGCATCGCGATGGCGCGCTGGCGATTTTAAAGGGAAACCTGGCCTCGGAGGGGGCCGTGCTAAAAATTACCGATCCTTCGGGAACGGTCAAGTTCACGGGTACGGCACGCGTCTTTGACGGCGAAGAAGCGGCGTTTGAAGCGATTTCGCAGGGGACTATACAATCCGGAGATGTGGTGGTCATTCGCTATGAAGGACCCCAAGGCGGACCCGGGATGCGCGAGATGCTCAGCGTGACGGCGGCTATCATTGGCCAAGGGCATGTGTCCGATGTGGCCATGGTGACCGATGGCCGGTTTTCGGGCGCCACGCGCGGACCCATGGTCGGGCATGTCGCGCCGGAGGCTTGGGTGGGTGGCACCATTGCCTTAATTCAAGATGGAGATCGGATTACCATTGACTCCGCTGTGCGCAGTATTGTGGTAGACTTGTCTGAGGAGGAGTTAAATCGGCGCAAAAAAGCCTGGAGGCGACCTGAACCGCGGTATACGCAAGGCGCTTTGGCGAAGTATCAGCGATTATTTGCGTCTGCCAGTCTTGGAGCCCGAACGACAATTTGGGACAAGTAAAAAATTTTTTCGTCAACCAGCAGGATTTTGCGCTTGTTCCGCGAATAACTATCTCTAAATAGCGCTCGAAGTGTACCTAGGGATCCGCTCCAGGAGGAGAAGGACCAAGCGGTATAGGCCTGAAAGGGTTACACCGTGGGGATAAAAGAGCCGTGGCAGGTTCGTAAGTCTACTTGCGACGGGTCTCATGCTAGAGCTGGCAATGATGGGGAGCATTGTGTCAGGCGATTGCAGCGACTTAGGGGGTTGGTGAAAGCCTAAGACGTCGGCCACAGTATCTCGCCCCGGAGCTCCTTTTTCGATGCATTGGCGGAGAAAAAGGCGGGTCGTGCCGTTATCCATTTTGAGCCTCGCTGTTGGCAGCGGGGGAAAAAGGGTGGTACCACGTGCAAACGTCCCTTTCCTACGGGAAAGGGTCTTTTATTTTTATCACAAATCGAAGGAGGCGAAGGGGAATGGGATACCGCATTGTCATCTACATGAAGGCCGCGTCAGGTGCTGAGGCGCGCCTTTGGGCACTGGTTAGCCAGCGCCATGTCGATGTGACGACCGCTTGGTTCAAAAAGAACCGCCTTGAGCAACGCATCGAGGCCACCTTGGAGGTGGAACTGGATTTGGTCGGCGTTCGTCGTTTGATGCGCCAATTGGGACGGCACCAGGATATACAGCATATTGCCCTAGACCCAAGCCATGCCGTCGGTTTGTCTTTGGGTCAAGGCCCGATTCGCGTGCGCCCACGAAGGCTGCGCATTCCAGTGAAGAAAGGGGCATGTCTATGAACGCCAAAATTTACTATGACCAGGACGCTAACCTGGCGATGATTCAATCCCGAACGGTAGCAGTGATTGGCTATGGAAGCCAAGGACACGCCCATGCTTTAAACTTGCGCGACAGCGGTGTGCCAGTGGTTGTGGGAATTCGCGCGGGAGCTTCGCGCGAGCGTGCCCGCCGCGACGGACTGGAGGTTATGGATGTTGATCAGGCGGCCGCCAAAGCCGATGTCATTATGATTTTGGCACCGGATCACGTGCAACCCGATTTGTATCGTGAGTCGATTGAACCGCATCTCAGCGCCGGTAAGGCGCTCGCCTTTGCGCACGGATTTGCCATTCATTTTGGGGAGATTGTTCCGCCTAAGGACGTGGATGTGTTTATGATCGCGCCTAAGGCGCCTGGACACCTGGTGCGCCGCCTATATCGCGAGGGTCAGGGAACGCCGTGTCTTTTGGCCGTATTTCAAGATGCCACCGGCCATTGCCGGGAGTTGGCCATGGCCTATGCCGCTGGCATCGGCGGAACGCGTGCCGGCGTCATCGAGACCACGTTCAAAGAAGAGACGGAAACCGACTTGTTCGGGGAACAGACGGTCTTATGCGGCGGGATTGCATCGCTAATTACATCCGGGTTTGAAACATTGGTGAACGCTGGATATCAGCCGGAAATTGCCTATTTTGAGACACTGCACGAGATGAAACTGATCGTTGATTTGATTTACGAGGGTGGCATCGGCGCCATGTGGTACTCCGTGTCCGATACGGCGGAGTACGGCGGGTTGACGGTCGGTCCGTCTATTGTGACCGATGCGACCCGGGCCCGCATGCGTGAAGTATTGGCGCTGATTCAAGACGGAACTTTTGCGCGCGAATGGATGGCCGAGAACCGGCAAGGACGGCATCGCTTTACCGAACTTCGAGAAAAGGCTAAGAGTCATCCGATTGAGGCGGTTGGCCGCGATTTGCGGGCCATGATGTCTTGGCTGAGACCATCGGTTGAAGAAGAGGTGGCGGAGGAATCGCGCTGAGCGATTCGAAGACAGGGGGGACGGTTGGCGTTCGTTTCGCGACGCCTCCTGAATCACGACCGCAGGTGTGGCGATCCATACGGGGATATCGTGAATCGACGTCCTCTTAGGCGCATGGAGACGTAAAAATTTAGGTGTAGGTATCTTGGGAAGCGGCGGGTGAATGACATGGGGCATCATATTGCGGTACTTCCGGGGGATGGCATTGGCCCGGAGGTCACGGAACAAGCATTGCGGTTGCTAGAAGAGGTGTCGCGTCTGGGACAGTTTACACTGGAGGCGACCGAAGGCCTTATTGGCGGCCGGGCCATCGACGAGACTGGAGATCCGTTTCCACCTGCCAGTGATGAATTGGTGCATCGCACCGAGGCAACGCTGTTGGGGGCGGTGGGTGGCCCGAAGTGGGCGCAAGGCCCGGCTACCCCGGAACAAGGCCTTTTGCGATTGCGGGCCTCTTTGGGCCTATTCGCCAATATTCGGCCGTTTGAAGTGTTGCCGGGGCTTGAGGCGGTGACTCCGCTGAAGCGCCCGTTTGCGGGTGGCGTAATCATTCGT
This sequence comes from Sulfobacillus acidophilus, assembly GCA_003023745.1. GTDB lineage: Bacteria > Bacillota > Sulfobacillia > Sulfobacillales > Sulfobacillaceae > Sulfobacillus_B > Sulfobacillus_B acidophilus_A. The sequence continues at coordinate 56,363 of PXYV01000012.1, forward strand.
GAACTTTTGGGTGGTTTGTACTATGGCGAGCCGCGGGGGCGTCTAGAGCGGGAAGCATTTGATACGTCGCGCTATACTACTAGTGAGATTGAACGGGTGGCGCGGCTCGGATTTGAATTGGCCAAGTCTGAAGGGGTGCCGCTAATCTCGATTGACAAGGCTAACGTGCTGCAGACATCGAAGTTGTGGCGCGACACCGTGACCCGCTTAGGTCAGGCGGAGTATCCGACGGTGCGCTTGGAACATCGATACGTCGATGCTGCGGCGATGGAGATGGTCATTGCGCCGGAGCGGTTCAAAGTGGTCGTGACGGAAAATTTGTTTGGCGATATCTTAAGCGATCTGACCGGAGGCCTTGTCGGCAGTCTTGGAGTGCTGGGCTCGGCGACGGTGAGCCAATGGTCGCAGGGGCGCGGGCTATATGAACCGATTCATGGGTCCGCACCCGATATTGCGGGAAAGGGTATCGCCAATCCGATTGGCGCGCTCTGGTCGTGCGCGTTGATGTTGGAATGGAGCTTGGCCAAGCCAGAGGCTGGGGCGTTTGTCAAAGACGCCATTCGCCGCACGGTGGCCGAAGGTATCTGCACACCTGATATTGGCGGTTCAGCGGGGACAGCCGAAGTGGCTGATGCCGTCATCCGGCATCTTCACATCTTGGCTGGGGCATCGCGCTAACCGGGGGAACGACACTGAGAGGAGGATCTCCATGACAGGCGCCGAACGCGTGTGGCGGGAGTTAAAACAACTGGGGATGGATACGGTATTTGGAGTGCCGGGCGGTGCGGTCCTGCCGTTGGTGGATGCTCTGTCAACCTATCAGGACGTGCCGTTTGTGGTCACGCGGCATGAGTCGGCAGCGATTCATGCGGCCGACGGGTATGCGCGCGCCAGCGGAAAACCGGGGGTGGCGCTGGTGACCTCAGGTCCCGGAGGCACCAACTCGTTGACCGGTTTGATGACGGCGATGACGGATTCGACGCCGTTGGTGGTGTTGGTCGGGCAGGTTCCCACGACGTTGATTGGAACCGATGCCTTTCAGGAGGCAGACTTGTTTACCATGGCGATGTCCGTCGTCAAGCACAGTTGGAAAGTCGAGCGGGCTGACGATGTGGGAACGGTGATACGGGAAGCTTATGCCTTGGCAACTACGGGTAGGCCTGGCCCGGTGCTGGTGGAATTTCCCAAGGACGTGCAGTTAGCCCTGGAGCAAAATGGAGCACCCGTCAGCGACGCCGCACGTGTGACTGCGTCGACGCGCTTTGAATTGTCGCCGACCATGCGGGCGCGTTTGCGCGCATATTTTGGACGGGCACGCCGCCCGCTCTTGTATGTGGGTGGTGGCGTGGTGTCCAGCGGGACCGAGCACTGGATTCGGTTGTGGTCGGAGCGCTATGACGCGCCTGTCACGACAACGCTTTTGGGATTGGGGGCGTTCCCGGCGGATCACCCCCATGCGCTGGGAATGTTGGGGATGCACGGCACCTATGCCGCCAATCATGCGATTCAAGAGGCAGATCTCATTTTAGCCCTGGGAGTGCGTTTTGACGACCGGGTGACCGGGCGCGTCGATCGCTTTGCGCCCAAGGCACGCATTATTCACGTCGAAATTGATCAAGCCGAGCACAATAAGCTGGTGAGACCCGACGTGACGATTCCCGGAGACCTGCGCAGCGTCCTGCCGGTCTTGGATAGCTTTATTCCGCAGGCTTACCACAACGAGTGGATGAGTACGATCCGCATGTGGCAAAAGGAGCATCCGTTAAGAATTCCGTCGGCGCCTGTCGGACACTTGTCCAGTCCGGAGGTCCTCGTGGAATTGTCGGCGGCGCTGCACGATGAGGATGTGGTCGTCACCGACGTGGGCCAGCATCAAATGTGGGCGGCACTCTTTGTCAAACGCAACCGACCCCGCCGATTTCTCACCTCGGGGGGAGCCGGTACGATGGGGTATGGGCTGCCCGCAGCAATTGGGGCGCAAATGGCGGTCCGCGACGATAAGGTTGTGCTCATTGCCGGGGACGGCAGCTTTCAGATGAATTTGCAGGAATTGGCGACCGTGTCACAATATCGCATCCCCATTGTGATTATGGTGATGAATAATGGGGGACACGGGATGGTTCGGCAGTGGCAAGATTTGTTTCACGGAAAGCGCCGTCATGGGGTGGCGTTAACCAATCCCGATTTCGTCGAGTTGGCGCGGGTATTTGGCATTCGCGGGATGACGGTTGAATCGCCCGACCAACTTCGCGAAGCGCTGGCGCACCTGCATGAGATTGAAGGCCCGCTCTTGCTGGAAGTGAAGGTGGATCCCAACGAGATGGTCTTCCCGATGGTGCCTGCGGGCCAGAGTTTGTCAGAAATGATTGAGGAGTAGCGCGAGAGCGGACGAGCGTTGGCAAAATCATTGAACTAAGGAAGTGTCTTATGGGTACGCGCATGATGTTTTTCAACGGAACCATGATGGCGGAAAGTGAGGTCCGTATTTCGCCGTTTGATCATGGGTTTTTGTACGGCGATGGAATCTTTGAGGGGATCCGCGCCTATAACGGGAAAGTGTTCAAACTGGACGAGCACATCAAACGATTATTTGCCTCCGCTAAGAGTATTATGCTGGAGATCCCCTATACACCGTCCGTGATGGCGCAGCACGTGGTCGAAACCGTGGCTGCCAACCATCTGAACGACGCCTATATCCGGCTCGTCATCTCCCGAGGCGCCGGAGACTTAGGACTGGATCCCAAACGCTGTGACCAGCCCACAGTGCTGATTATCGCGGATCGGATCCAACTGTATCCGGAATCTTTGTATGAGGAAGGATTGCCTCTGGCATCGTCGGCGATCCGGCGTCCCTCGGGGGACGTCCTCAACCCGCAAATCAAGTCCTTGAACTATCTCAACAGCATTCTCGCGAAAGTGGAAGCGGGGCAGCGCGGCGTGCCGGAAATGGTGTTGATGAATCAGTTGGGGTACGTGGTGGAAGGCACGGGCGACAATGTGTTTATTGTACGTGACGGGGCGTTGGTCACGCCTCCCCTATGGGCGGGCATTTTGCCCGGCATCACGCGCAGCACCGTGATCGATCTGGCCCGCGCTAACGGATATGAGGTGCGAGAAGAGAACTTTACCCTGCACGAACTGTACAATGCCGACGAGTGCTTTCTGACCGGGACGGCGGCGGAAGTAATTGCGGCGGTGTCGTGCGACGGGCGTCCGATTGGGGATGGCAAACCTGGCAACGTGGCGCGCACCATGCGTACGCTCTTTATGCGCTACGCCCAGGCCCACGGGACCGACATTTATCCCAACGTGTCGGTCGTTTAAGTAGGAGGCTGGCAAAAACTTGGGGGGCGCATAAGAGCCGGGCCAAGGCACGATGCGCCCGGGTGGGCCCATTTTTGTGTGTGCTCCGAGGCCGGTGTTTTTGAGGTGGTCCCGGTTTCTGCGGACTTATGACTCAAAGCGCTTGCGGCAGTGAATAGGGGTAAGCCAGATGTCGCCATCAAAGCTTGCCGTTACGGCGAGCTGGGGGTGGATGCGGATTTCGGGAAGGTCATGATAGTGGGGTTTTCGATGCGTGTGCCATGTGCCGGCTAAAAGCTTGAGGCTCACCCGGGCAAGTAACGGAGGGACCACCCAGCCGAAACACTTCCAACAGGCTGTCTTGGGCGGATGAAAGCGGGGTGGCGCTAATTCCTGGACAAGGGGCAGTAGTGCCCGGTTCTGTAACCTTCTTTATTGGGATTGTCCTCGTGCACAGATGCGCTTATGGATTTTGTTGTTGACCTCTGCCGTTCGTGGGCAGTCGTCGAGGTCGACCGTGCCAGCGTGGGTGTCGCATACGATTCAGGCACGTTCAACATTTGAAACGGGTGAACATCCGATCGGGCGGTGAATGCCGGGGCGTGAGCACATGGCTAAGTGGAAGCGGCTTTCCGATACATTTGCGGAAAGGCTCGTACATCCGGGGACTATATAATGCGGCCTGCCTCAAACAGTATCGGATATTTCAGACGTCAGTGGTAGCCGACGCTTGCGGTTTGCAATTCTCAAAGCGGGCGTCGGGGAATCGACTGCGATGATAGACATGGGTAGCCAGACGAATCAGACATCCTGTGGGAAAAATCCCATGGCTCTTAATCCGTACTGTGAGGGTGCAAAAGTTCGAGCCTGTTTTCTGTCGCTGACCATCGCACGTACAGCCGCCCTGAAGTAATGACTTACCGATCGTTCTCCTGCTTTGCTTCGCGGGCTTCTCGCTCCAGACGCAGGGCCGCTTGCCGAAAGGTTAGGCGCAGATGGTCCCAGTCCAGTGGCACCAGCACAGTTACCCGATGGGGCTGCACCTTTTCGGCATGCATCAAGGCTCGAATAAACCAGTCGCGGTCAAAACCGGAATCTTTTTGCTGAGCCCAGGCCATGAGCTGCGAGAGTTCATAGTGTTGCAACAGCAGGTATACATCCACAAAGTCGCGGGTTGTCGCGCGATCAAAGAGAGCCAACGTCTTATCCGCCGCAAGGTCTTTGAGCGAGCGAACGGGCATGCCGTCCACCTGCCGATCCGAGGGGGCCAGCCGGTACGGACTGTCTTGGGCGAGCTCGATTTTCACAGGGCGCTGTCCCACCCAGAGTCGCACAAAGCCGCTGGAAGGGGCGGCGCTGTCCCGCTGGGCAGAAAGCCCTGCGGTTGTCCAGACTGTCAGGACGGCGTTTACGGCTTCAGTCCATTGCGGCTGGCCCATGGGCGGCGCAAAAAGATCGAGGTCTTGGGATAGGCGGTGTCCCAAATACCCGGCCGCGAGGGCGGTGCCGCCAGCGAGTTCAAACCCATAGGAAGGTAGCACCCCGGAGGCCAGTCGGAGTATCTGATGTTGTTCCGCGTCCAAGACTTGCTCGCGCCGATTCATGGCGTCTTCTTCCTTTCGATACAACTCCCAAAACGGACGGTATGTGGGGCTGATCGGCAACTTGTCCCAAATAGGCCACACGCTGTCCCAGCGGATCAGGCGCCAATCCGCCGCATTCCCCTCTTCCAAGATCGTCGTCAGCACGGCGGCCACCCAGGCGGGGTCCGCCGCATCGTCGGGTTGTGGAAGATCCCCAGACCAAAACAAGCGCCGCAAGGGCCACGTTGTCGGCTCCGCGTAAAGCCAACGCCACCACCCGTGCAATGCGGTCTGGGGCTCCACAATCGCCACCGTCCTTCCCCGTCCGAGCGCTCAAGCCGGAATCTTCTTAAGGCATCCTCTTGCGCTCTAGTATAGCCGAGTTTGGCGCAATCCGTTCGGCCCAACACTCCCGCCAGAGGCTAGTACCGCCATTTGGGGCAATGGCTTACGGGAACCCGTGCACCACTTTCCCGCTTTATTTCAACCCCGGATCGGCTGGTGGTCTGCGCCGAATGCCTGATTTGGAAACCGTGCGGTGCGGTGATGCTATGAAGGCCTGGGTTGGTCCCGGAAGGCTAAAGGCAGCGTTCTGGTCCGCGGACTGCCTGGGATCCAACGGGTTATTAAGGATGCCCATCCCAGACTGCAAAAAGGTCTTGCCGGGGGAATAGATGGCAACGCTGTTGGGGTGTTGGCTAATGCTCATTGTCCGGTCAGGTCACGAACAATGATTGTTTCGTGGCTATGGCATCAGCCTGATGGACTGCGATTCGCGTTTGGCGTACGGCGAACATCCGTCGCCTACGCCAAAGCGCGAATGATAGGGGGAGAACCCCAAAATGTGCGGGAGCCCCGTTGTCTTCCGGCCAGTGCGATGACCGCGGTCGCGCCACTGATGTGGATAATCTTCGCCAAATCAGACCAAGCCAAGGCCTAAGAGAAATTGGCCGTTCAGGACATCCAGGCCTGTGTGTGGTGTTCCCGACCGACCACAGAAAGCCGAATCGCCTTCACCGATTCGCTGCAACGGCTGAGTCGCTAGATTGGGCACCGGGACGATGTGGGAGGATCTTCCCCTACCGCCAGGAAGCGATCCGGATCGTGGACGCGTGTTGATGGAATACAGCGACGAATGGGGGGCATTTCTCTGACGGTACTTTAGCTAGCAGTCTCTGGTGAAGGTGCAACTGGCTCCGGAAGTCGCGGCGGCGGAAGCGAACCCGCTATGCCCCGGTCGCCTCGGAAACCCAATTTACAGTACTGCGCGGAACACGATCTACGCAACTGACAGTTATTCTCATGTGTCATTCGTTTAAGTAGGCGGCTGGTCCCGAATCTCGGGGGGCGCATAAGAGCTGGGCAAAGGGAGGATGCGCCCGGGTGCGCCTACCGTGCGTGTGGCCAGAGGCCAGCGTTTTGGAGTCGACGGTCCGGCTTTATGTGGGCTTATGACCCAAAGCGCCTGCGGCAGCACCCGGCAGTGAATAGGGGGCGTAAGCCAGATGTCGCCATCAATGCTTGCCGTTACCGCGGGATGGGTGTGGATGGTGACCTCGGGGACGGCATGATAGTGGGCTTGCCGATCTGTGAGCAATGTGCCGATTAAAAGCTTGAGGCTTAACCAGGCCATTGAAGTAACGGAGGGACCACCCAGCCGAAACACTTCCAACAGGCCGTCTTGGGCGGATGAAAGCGGGGTGGCGCTAATTCCGGCAGCCACTGTGCGGCCGTTGACGACGACAAGCTGTCGCGTCGTGTAGCTTTCCTGACCGGTTGGCCACGACAAGTGCACGTGCAAGACAGGTGTATTCTTTAGAGCACGACGCACTTCCATTGTCCACGCCAGGTAACCCCAGCGACTTTTGCGGTCCTGCGACAATAACTCGACCAAGCGTTCACTGAATCCCAACGTGAGGCTATTCAAAATGACGGTTTGCTTCGAACCATTGGACGCCAGCCCTACATCGTATGCGGCTACCGGCCCTTGAGCCAAAAGCCGCACTAGTTCGGACGGAGAACCGGGAAGACCCAAGCCATGCGCGAAGGTGTTGCCCGTGCCTAACGGCAAGACCCCCATGACGGCGTCGGTATTGACCAAGCTATTGGCGGCAAAGGACAACGTGCCGTCGCCGCCCCCCACGATTATCCGACGGATGCCGCGATGGCGGGCCCACTCCAACTCACGTTCCATGGCGTCACGGCTTTCAGTCAATTGCGATCGCACCAGGCGCAGAGACTGTTGGCATCGTGCCTCGTATTCGGCAAAGAATTGACGGCCGCGACGCGACTTGGCATTGACCAAAAGCGCGGTCGGGATGTCGGGACTAACCATCTTCAGTGGTGTCACTCCGGTTTATCCGCCCTTTCACCGCACTCGGTCCGCCGAGACGACTGTAACCCCGACATACTGGGTGGGGCGCACACTTATGATATGATAAACCATCGCGACACAGTAGATACGGCCTTGGATGGCTTTGCTAAGATTGTCGAGCTTGGTTCTAACCCTGCATCCCTCGACAAAGCGCCCGTCACGACGGCTACGCTAATGTCTTTAAAAGACCGATCGGGAGCTTGGCGGTGTTAAATTTGCATGGTATGCAGAAGTGGGCTTGGCTCGGTAGCACAGGATTTGAGCGGGATTTCCCGCCACGACGGAGGAGCTTCGTGACATTATGGGGCCGTATCATCAGCCATCTGATCCTCGACCACACTGTTTCTAGTATAGCAATTCCTAAATAACGTGCGCATCCTCCGGCTGATCTGGTTTCCACCGCCACCGAAATGGCACCGGATCTTCATTAACCCAGCGAAGGTAGGCCAAGATGCGGGCCTCGAGTTCTTCTGGCGACTGGACGCGGATGTCGTGCAAGAGTTGTTTGGTCAGTTTCGCGAAGAACATCTCGATGAGATTGAGCCAGGACGCGTGCTTCGGCGTAAAGACAAAATCGAAGCGATTTGGTACGGTCGCCAAATACGCCCGCGTTTCCTTCGAGGTGTGGGCCGAGTGGTTGTCCACGACGACTTGGATTTTCACGTCCGCGGGAGGTCCTCCAAGGCTTGGCGCGGGCCAGCACCAGCGCTTTGGCGACACAGCGCCGCACGGCATTGGGCGCCATCGCGAGCGTCTGGGCAATGTGGTCGACGGATTGTCCCTCCGCGTGGGCTAACAACATCTGGGCGTGGACCACTTGGCGGTGCGGGGCGGTACGACTCCGGGCCAACGGCTCGAGATAGTGGCGGTCTTCCGCACTCAAGGCGATTGGAGGCGTGGTTCGGGGAGCGGACATCAGGTAACCTCCTCAGGATGTTTGATCTCACCATACCACATCCGCTCCCTAGGCTCACGAATTAAGGAATGGATCTACTAGTTTCTAGGCACCTGCTGGCTCGGATCTACAGGTCTTGCCTCGAGAATATTTTTCAGTGGCTTGCCCGAGTGGTTTCTGGGTATCTCATCAATATATTCGATGTAGCGTGGGCGCTTATAACCTGCTAGTTTCTCCCGGCACCAGGTGTCTAGTTCAAGTCTAGACACCGAAGCGCCCGACATTAACACCACAAAGGCCTTAACCGTTTCACCCCAAACCGGATCCGCAATGCCAATGACACTCACATCGGCGACGGCTGGATGCGCCAACAATACATGCTCAACTTCCGCCGGATAAACATTTTCACCGCCAGTTTTAATAATGTATTTCTTACGGTCAATCATTTCCAGAGCTCCGTCACTATGGCGAACAAAGATGTCACCGGTGTGGAGCCATCCTCCCTGCAAAGCATCTTGAGTGGCTTCTTCCCGCTTCCAGTACCCTTTCATCACCGAAAGCCCCCGCAATGTTAATTCTCC
>PXYV01000119.1:0-1115 GCA_003023745.1 Sulfobacillus acidophilus
TCTTCACAAAGTCCGCCGCCCAGGACGGATTGAGCTGCGAAATCGTGGGCGGATCATTGCCGACAATCGCGGCTAAGAGCTTCGGCTCCAGCGTGGCATCATTCGGCACCACCACATCGTCGATGTGGATATTGGGATACTTCTTGCCAAACGCAGCCATCACCCGATTTAACGCCACTTCATAGGGGCCGGTCATCTCATTCCAAAACGTAATGGTCACTTTGGCGTGCGACACCGCCGGGCGCGGCGCCGCGGCGCCCGCTAAGGCCATCGTCAAGAGACTGCCGGCCAGGGCCACCGAGCCCCACTTGGTTGTCTGGGTCATGCGTTACTCCTCCTCTAATTATAGGGTGATACCCTATCCCTTAATCCCGGTCCGACTGACCGATTCCACAATGCTGCGCTGGGCGAACGCGTAGAGAATCAGCACGGGGATGGCCGTAAAGGCCGCGGCTGCCGACAACTCGGTCCAGTCGGTCCCGTTGGCCGTCGAGAGCAAGTTCGCCAGCCCGACTTGAATCGGCTGCACTTGGGGCCCTGACGTCACAATCAAGGGCCACAAAAATGCATTCCAACTCAACAAGAACACGTAGATGCTCACCGTCGCCAACACCGGTTTGATATTCGGCACCACGATGCGCCATAAATAGCCCCACGGCGCGATCCCATCCATCCGGGCGGCATCCCACAATTCCCGCGGCAAACCCCGCATGAATTGCATCAGCAAAAACACGGCAAAGCCATTCGCCGCAAAGGGGATGACTTGGGCGGTATAGGTATTCAGCCAGCCCAAGTCTTTGACGATGAGATAATCGGGAATAATGATCGAATAAAACGGCACCATCATCGTCGCCAGAATGATCCCAAAAATGATGCCGGAGGCGCGATGGGGTAAAAACACCAGGGCGTACGCCGCCAACAGGGAGGTAATCAGCACCAACCCCGTGGTCGCAAGGCCAATGCCGGCCGAGTTGGCAAAATAGTGCAGCCAGGGGCCAGCGGCCCAGGCCGTCACATAGTTGTGTAACGTCCCGTTGGGCCACAAGGCCCCGGGAAACGAGAACGCCCGACGAGGCGACTCCAGCGAGGTCGCAAACATCCACCAAATCGGGAAC
>PXYV01000119.1:1125-3774 GCA_003023745.1 Sulfobacillus acidophilus
CAGCAGCACCAAGATGAGAAGCGCATACACCAGCACTTTACCGCTTTTGGTCATGAGTTAGCCTCCGTACTGGATCGCCCGTCGGGACACCCAAAACTGCAATCCCGTCAACAGCAGAATTAACACGAAGAAAATCACCGCGGCCGCCGACGCAGGCCCGAAGTTGAAGAATTGAAAGGCCGTTTCATAGATGTAATAGGTGAGCGTCGTCGTGCCGTTGAGCGGGCCGCCCCGCGTCAAGGCATAAATCTGGGTAAAGCTTTGAAACGCATTGATGGTGTTAATCACCACCACAAATAACGTGGTGGGCGTCAGCAAGGGCCAGGTCACTTTCACAAACTGTTGCCAACTGTTGGCCCCGTCGACACTCGCCGCCTCCCAGAGCTCCGCCGGGACGTTGGTCAACCCGGCCATGAACAGCAGCATGGTGAATCCAAACGAAAACCAGATCGTAAAGATGATGAGACTCATCAACGCCAAATTCGGTTCCGACACCCAGCCAATGTTGCCATTCCCACCCAAGAGATGGATCACGCGATCCAACACCCCCACGGGCGATTGGTAAATCCATAACCACACGGTGGACGTCGCCACGACCGGCAGCACGTACGGCAAAAAGTACAGCGATCGAAATAAGCCGACGGCACGGATGCCCCGGTATAAGAGCACCGCCACCACGAGCGACAACAGCGTGCCCACGACCACGACCGCCGCGACAAATTCCAGCGTCACCCGCATGGACTGCCAAAATACCGGATCGGTGAAGACCAGATGATATTGACTCCAGCCGGCCCACTGCGGATCCGTGCCATAGGTCCATGAAAACAGGCTGAAGATCACCACCAACACCATGGGCACGATCCAAAACACCAACAAAATCACCAGCGCCGGCGCTAGATACAATAGACTGCTCAGATTGCGCAGACTCCCAGTGTGCGCCATCTTACTGGCCGTCCCTTCCCGGATTTACGTTGCGCATCACTGAATACGACACGTATCCTTCGCGGTGATAGCCAACACTATAAACGATGGGTTCATTGAACGCCGTGTGAGCTATCTGATTCAGCAACAACAGCGCATCTCCGGGCGCAATATTTAGTGCTTTAGCGCTAGCCTCCGATGCACGCGACAACGTCACTTGAGTCACAGCATAAGCAATGTCAATCCCGATACGATGAAGAGCGACAATCATACGGTCGGAAAACAAATCCAGATTGACCCGCTTTCCGGAAATTTCCTGCGCTAGAAAGTCGACCAAGTACACCGCTGGTTCACCGTTCGCATATACCGTGCGGGACACGCGATATCCAGCTGTATCGTCTGGCAAATTCAATGCCTCCGTCACAAAACGTGGAAGCATCAAACTTGATTTTTCCACATCCTTGACTTCGGCCCGGTATCCATTTTGTTCGACAATATCCGCGACGCTGACCAATTCTTGCAGCGATGCCCGTAGTTTGGGACGAGTAGCGCAGACGAACGTCCCACGCCCATGTCGCCGGCTCACCCGCCCTTCCTGTTCAAGAGCAATCAGTGCTGAGCGCACTGTTGGTCGGCTGACTTCCAACATTTCTGCTAATGCATCTTCTGAGGGAAGTCGCTGGCCCGGAGCTAGCTGTTCAATCATATCGGTCAACGCCGTCCGAATTGTGTCAACAAGAAGCATGTGTACACTCCAATAGGTAAGACGTCTTACGATAGTATTTTAACGCCTTTTTGACTAAGTTCAAGATATTTCACACGTATTCTAGAATTAATGGCAAGCCAGGAATGGATAGCCGCCTGCAAAAACGCAAGGAAATCTTACACCGGGCACAAAAATAGCCACACCGCATTTGAATTATCCTCTGATTAAAGGCACCGTTTAACCCCAATCGTGCCGGCATTCATGTGAGGCTTTCGAGACAGTATTGATATAGTAGGACACAGGGAGGGACGTTGGATAATTTCGAGTGACGCATTACTGAACATTTCACGGCATTTGACCACCAAACCCTGGCATTGATCGCTTCGGCAAACCGCACCAGGCCAGGATATATTGTCGAGCGACGACTGCGGGTGAAAAAGGGACGTTGTCCAAGAGAACCGCGTAACCATCGCGCCCCCTCCGGCGTTACCTTTCTCAAGCGGCAGAAATAGCCCTCAAGCGTTTTGCTAGACCACTCAAAATCGGTCCAGCAACATGAAATTCGACAACTAATACGGCGGGCAAGCCAAAAGCAGAAGTCCTCACCGTGCGTCGACAGCGGTCGTCGGCCGGTAAGCCATCGCAAAGATCGGTTCCAAACCACACCAGCCTCTCGGCTCTGGGCAACGGACACCAATATTCTCCCATTCGCGCGACTTGGTATAGGGACGCGTTACCACATTGCATCCAAGCCCTTACGCCAGACAAACTTCTCCCGAACACTTTGACTAGTTGACCCACCGTGTTTGACGCTGATGCGCATCTCATGGCACCTTATTACGACCAAAAGCGTGGCGCAAGCCCGGGCCTTAGACTAAGCTCGACGGGTGTACCTAGCAATTGTGAGTAATCATTTACCAATAATGGAAATATATAGCACGCAAAGGAGTTTTTGAGGTCGTCCACGAAGTAACTCCTCATCATACCAGGTCTGCTCGGACCCATGAAGAGGAGTTGTGAAA
>PXYV01000120.1 GCA_003023745.1 Sulfobacillus acidophilus
GCGGGAGCATCCGCCAACAACCGTTTACGGGCATTGGGCGTAAACACCACCTGATGGTGCAAGGATGACAGGGTGTGGCGAATCGGCCCGGGATCTTTCGCCCAATCTCCCCATAAGTCGGTTCCGGTCCACGTGACCACGATTTTTTCAGGGTCAATGCCCTGGTGGAGTAATCGTTGTCCCACTTGCACCGCATTCCAGGCATGATACACGTCATAGTCCCCAAGATGGGGATGAAAACGTTCGACGTGTGCGTTAAGACCTAAGTGGTTGAGACCACGTTGCAGGCGTTCAGCCGACACAAAATTCCCCCCCGTAACGGGGGTATCAGGCGGCACAATTAAACCGATTTTCATCAGGCTTTCGTCCTTTCTTATGTTCATCCTAACCAAGCGACAAGGAAATTTAACAAGATGCATTTCGAACAGCAAGTGGCGACTTTTTCACTTTTTCTGTTTGGGAAGAGGTTTTCGATAGGATCATTTGGAATGCGCTTTAAAGCCTTTGCTACTCTGAGCACCGCTTGTGCGATGGAGTTTTTTATTGCCCACGATACAAGATGTTTGCACTTTAATCATGGATAACACTCCTTTCGTCTATTGCAGGAAGATCGTAAACTCTCCCGTTAGCTGGAATGTCAAGAGGTTTTTTCGATTTCACTGTCGGGGATGTCGGACTCCTGTCGGTCAGCCATAATTAATGAGATAACCTTCGTGTCACAGAAAAAAGAGTCCGTCGCCATATTTGGATGGGTGATTCAATGCTCGGATATTTTGATCTCAGATATCAAAGATTTTCAGGAAATAAGAGATGAACGATGTCATGTGGAAAAGAAGCGGTAGAATGCCTTAAGCGCCCAAGTGAGTGGATGTGCTGCACGTAATCAGATGAAAACAGCACCCAGAGATGCTGCTAATATTCCTACGCTCCACATCGTGATATACCAGATTTTTCGGTATTGCGTTTGATGTCCGTTCATGTTGTGTGACATCGAGGCGTCATGATTATGCGCTAGATGTTGATGTTGTTGAGAATGGTTGCTAACGTGCTCTTCATGGGATGTTGTCTGAGGTTCTGTACTCATTAAACCGTGTTTTAAATGAGCTGCGACCATCCACCAATTTAAAGGATAAGCGAGAATGGCGCCCGCTATGAGGGCCAGGGACATCATAAACCAAAACTCACCCTGATGGGGTGATGCCGCTGCCGGATGAAGTCGGATCCAAGGAACCATGACCGCAATCATTCCGGCCATCACACCATTCATCGATAACCATTCAGGTAGAAACATTTTTCGAAGGGCCACAAGGTAGCTGCCGCCCACCATATCCTTCATAAAAAGCGATTGAAAAATCAGCCAGCCGACAAGAAATCCGGCGACATATTCAATGAAGAGATTAAGTATCATCGATATGTGTTGAGAATGAAAAAGGCCAATGATGACGGCCGCTCCGATAATACCAACGCTGTCTCCGGCGACGCAATGCAAAGTGGATCCCACCGCTTGTTTCCACAATGGTGCAATATATTGCCGGTGCGTACCCGGTAAAGGTTCTCGCACGGTCAATATATAGAGTACGAGCCCTAAAGGTCCCATAAATATGGTGACGAGGAGAAAAGCCATGTGCATAGTCGTATCAATCGGGGCCTGGGGCCAGTCAAAAATTATAAACGAGACGGATAGCAAGGAAAGAATCCCCCAAAGTATAACGACACTTCCCAATTCATATCCCTCCTTTTCGCTCATAAACTGTAAAAATCTTTTAGGAATCGTAAGAAACGTTTTCGGAGCACTCCGAACTAAATTTCCTTTTGAAGCATGGTAAGAAGATAAGCACTCAATGCAATAAGCCAAGCAATGGCCATGGTGAAAGAATCACTATTATGCTGTCCATCCATGAAAAAGGTTAGCCCGCTATATCCCGCGACGACTACGGCCACCAATCCAATGCCTGACCATAGCTTGGTAGATGATTTGGTGCTGGATAAAGATTTTAATGCGGTAATGAGAGATAACACGACTAAAAACACACCGAGCATCATATGAATCATAAAGACTGGAGAGGTGAAACCTCGGGCAATCATCATATGGAATCCCATCGGTATTCCGTTGTGCCCCGCATTCATTGTGGGAAGAGTGACATAAAGATTCGTGTACATGCCCAAGACAAATTGAATGAGGAGTAGGCCGACCATTACGCCCGATAGAGCCTGGACAGGGTTTTGTGTGGATATAGAACGGTTCACCATGAGTCCTCCTTGATTTCATGTATCAATGTCGCGATGGCTGGGTATTTACAAGAATTCCGGGTATGTGCTTTGGAGAAGACATACCCGGAAGTAATGAGACCGTGGGTTTACGCCTTGTTCTGGTTCACATACTGGGCCGGATTTTCTTGAAAGCTCTTGGCGCATCCAGCGCAGCAAAAGTAGTAACGGGTGCCCTCATAGTCAACATGGGGCGTGGTGTCAGCGACGT
>PXYV01000121.1 GCA_003023745.1 Sulfobacillus acidophilus
TCAACGCATTCAAGCGGACGCTGTGCGGCGCGGAACCTTGGCCGGCAGCACGATGTTGGGCTATGGCGTGGTGTTGCTCGGGATTGTGGCATTTTGGGCGTCGGTAGCGCTGAGCCCCGCCGTGCGTCACGGCCTGGACCATGGGCTGGGGTTGGTGACCACGGGGCTCGGGGCTTGGCTGATTGCTTTAGCCGGATACATTCAAAATCGGGTGAGCCGTCAGGCGGAGGCGGTCTAATGATCATCGGGATGTGGGCACTGGCAGGATGCTTGACGGGATGGGCGCTCTGGATGGTGTTTCACCCGCCCCGGGTAGTGGATTGGGTGGCTCCGACCCCCTGGCTTGAGCGGTGGATGCAAGGTCTCGATGCCCGATTGCGACAGGGGTGGAATCCTCGGACACGGCGTGAAGCGGAGATTCTGGCACTGCCCCCGTGGCACGTGGTCGGTCTCATGCTCATGGCGTGGGCGGGAGGCCTGCTTCTCGGGCTCGATTTCGGCAAAGGCTGGCTCTTGGCCCTGGGGATCGGGATCCTGCTGGCATGGAAAGGGCCAGCCTGGGTGATACACCGGCGGTTTTTGCTGTGGCAATCGCAATTGGCTCGGGATTTTCCCCCGCTGGTGCTGATGCTCCGGATTTATCTCGATCTGGGGGAGCCGTTGGCAGAAGCCTTGGGGCATGCGCGGCCGGCTTTGTCGCGGTTGGGACAAGAGGAATTGGATCGGCTCTTGTCAGCGCTCCAAATGGGCGCACGTCAAGAGGCCTTGAAAGCATGGGCGCGGCGAACCGATCTGCCTGCCTATGGGCTTTTGGCGGACACGTTGGCCCAAGGTTGGGATCACGGGTTGTCGGGTGATGCGCTGACGCCGTTGGATACCTTGATCCAATCCAGTCGGGAGCAAGGCACCCGGAGTCTGACGGCCCGGTTGGATGGGATGGCCACGATTGTCCCGCTCATTGCCGCATTTGGTGAACTGCTCGTGGTGCTGTACGCGATTTTGGTGGGCAATGGCATCAGTTAGCATCATCATTTTCCCACCTGCGGCTGTAGGTTATCCCCGACCTTGAGGATCACAGCGAGCACGCGATGAGCGGGTCTCTCCTGGATGCTCTGTGCTCAATGGTTTCTCGTTGCGCATTGCCGGGGGTTTGAACCTCTGGCACAGGATGTCATAACCCTAGGCGGCCACGCCACCGAGGGTGCCAAACACCCCGACCAACTTGAGTGCGCTGGACAATCCAGTGCTCCTGTTGATGACAAGAAGCGCATGGCTTTGAGGATACAGACTCCACAAGGACAGACGCATCATCATCCCCGGGAGCGCTGTCCATACCAGAAGACTGGCGGTTTGCCGCAGGCTTCGTTTAAGACGTCTCAGGTGTGGTGAAGGGGCCCGCAATTTCTTGGCGAGGCCATGCCTTATAGTGCTACCCCAACAAGCGACACCCAATACCACACACACAAATAGCAATTGTTTGAGCCAATAAAGCTATTGGACTACAGCTGGTGACAACAAGACTCGGCCTCCTTTGGTGTGCGTTCAATCATAGAAAAACAGAGGAGGTGGGCTATGGACAATAGGGCTGACACAAGACCTCCAAAATGGCACACCGTGTTACTGGTTTTAGCGCTGTGGGTTGCCTGCCTGGGATTGGCGGTGGCCGGTTCCTGGTGGTATCTGCACGGATAGACGACGCCGGGGAGGATTGAGACCCTATGTTTCATGGGGTCTGCGCGTTTTTACAGGGGGGCAGGCCTTGCCCCACGAAGGCTAGAACGCACCAGACTTCTCCATAAGACGACACTGCGGATGGCACCAAAGGGAAATTGTCTAGACCCACCACGCCACGGATCACGGTGGATGACGTTATTTCATTGCCATTCTTCGTTTTTGCTTAAGACCATTAACGTCGGAGGTGTCCATGCACCACGATTCGCAAGGTCTCTGCCCCGATGTGCATCAAGTTTTCCTGGCGATAGGAGCTGTTCCCGGAGAGGGAAAGGGCCGTATAAGGAACCGGGTTGTGGTCGACCTATGGGGGGCGTTTGCGATCCCCTGCGCGATGCTATCCAAGGGAGGTGAGACACGTTGGCCTATCTGGTCTCTGCGCTCTGGCGCCAAAGTCATCCCTGGGCTGTGCGGGCCTGGTTGGGTTTGAGCATCCTGATGGGACTTACTGCGGCGTGGCCGCTAGGGATACTCAGCCTCTGGTTGGGTCTGTGTTGTGTTCTGTGGGAGCCGTACGCCCGGTGGCGGGCGGATCGTTGTGGTCATCGGGTGTGGTTTGTGCTGCCGAGTCCCGCCAAATGGTGCCGGCGGCAATTGCGGCTTCTGGGCTATTCGGGGCCTGTGGCGTCGTCTCTGTGGGAAATTCAT
>PXYV01000122.1 GCA_003023745.1 Sulfobacillus acidophilus
CATCCCGGCGGTCGAGTGGCATGCGATCCAAGGGCCCTACATGAGCACCATTTACGCCGTCGGGGAATTGGGCGTGCGGGGATCGCTGCAGCACATCCCGAGCTCGGTGGACGTGCTGTCTCTGGGCGGCGCCAACCCCTACCAGAGCACCACTGCCATCGATGAGCACTTCATCGTGGCCGGGGAAGCCGGGGTCGTGGTGATGAACACGCCGGTCGGGTTGACTGAAGGCGCCGCGGCCGGGGCGTTCGCGGGCGGCGCGATCAACCAGATTCAGCCGGAGCTAGCCCCGATCCTGCTTGCGCAGCCGGGTCGGTATCCCATGACGCTAGGGATGGATCGGTACGTGAGCACCTTCGACCCCAACATGTGGACCAGCATCGGGGTGGGGAGCCAGGTGACGCCGGGCGTGCTCGCCACCTTCCGCCACGACGCCGGGCACACGGCAATGGCGCAGCTGGCGAACCGGGCGATTCGGGTGGAGATCCAGAATGCCGAGTATGCCGATGAGTTTATGCCCCCGAACCCGCTGCTGCCGCCGAACAACACCCCCGAGGTGGGGAGCCAGAATATGGTGCAGAGCAATTACGCGGGATGGCGCAACAAATATGCGCCCGGTGGGCCGATTATGCCCGTGACCCTCCGCTCCGTCGGCCTGCACAACCTGCCGCCCAACGGCGCGATTCTCGGCCTGACCGCCGCCGTGCGCGAGAAGCTGCTGGCCCAGGCCGCGCAGCAGCCACTCCTGGCCCCGCTCACCACGACACCCCAGGGGCAGCAGCTGTTGCTGCAGGCCGTGCGTGAGGCGGCTCGCAATGAGATTAACTACAATACCTTAGAGCAGGCTTTGCAGCAAGCTCTCGATACCAACAACGAGTCTGCCTATAACGCAAACGCCAATTTACACGATTTGGAAGTCGATCCCGCGGACGCCATCGCCAACTGGGTGGCCGGGGCGCAGTCATTTGGAGCGAATTATCGCGCCTGGGTCGTGGTGCAGCCGAACGTGACCATCACGACCGCTCCCTTGGCCGCCGGGCCGGTCGGCGCGGTGCGGAACACCGTTGCGGTGAAGGGGATTACGTTGTACTATATTGCGTCGGCCATGTCCAATAACAACCAGCATTTTGCGATTGTGGAGTTCAAGGCGCCCAATCTGAGCGGCATGAGTGTGGACGAAATTACGAGCAACGGGCTAACCCGCTGGTATGCAGATGAGAATGCGGCTTTCTACACTCATGATGCCACCATACTATGGGAGTCGCCCAAGAACTATGGCGCCGTGGCCAAGCACTGGCCGAACCCGCTATCCTATCTACAGTAGCGGGATGCCCCAGTCAGCTCCCTTGTTCGAGCGCATCCCGCCCACCGTTAGAAGATATCGTCAGATCTGAGGTCTCTCGCCAAAGGAGTCTCCGCCTCACCCCTACAGGCATGTGGGGGGGCGGGATGTTATTGGCGAGAGACCATGTTTTGCGGAGGTGAAACACAATGCACCCAGATCCAGATCAGGGGGCACAGCAACCGAAACGGGCACGATGGGGGCGCACTGGAATCGTGGGTCTCATCACCCTCCTGCTATTGCTGATCGGTGCCCTCGGGGGGCACTGGGCCGCGACCGGCCCGATGGCCCTGCCAACATGGGCGCCGAACGTCGTCGCAGCCAAAACATGCACGAAGACAGTGCGGGAGCCCTATACGGCCTACAAGACGATCACGGAATCCTACAGCTGCACCAAGACGGTCGCGACCACCCACTATGTCACGCGCCGCCACTGTTACACGACAGAAACCCGGAGCCCGCAGCGCGTGTGCGCGGGCTATGTCACCCGCCGCAGCTGTCACATGGCGGGGTTCTGGTGGTGGCGGCACCGGGTCTGCTCGACCTATACCGTGTGCGGCCACTATCGCACCGTATGGTCCTGGCAGTCGCATCGCGTCTGCTCCTCCCAGACGGTGCCGGAAACGCGCTATCGCACGGAGCCTGCCACCTGCACCAAGCAGGTCCGCAAGGCCTACACGGCCTATAAGACCGTCACCGAACCCGTGGCATGCCCGAAGAGCACGCACAGCACCTCCTCGTCGGGCTTCGGATCAGGCAACAGCAAAGGCGGGAACGGTTCGGGGCAAACAAAGAACATCAGCCAAAAATCCAACGGCAGCACCAACATCCTGAGCGCCCGCAACAAGACGAACCCCGCAATTCTGTGCCGGCGCACTAACACTGGTCGGCTCGCCCCGTCCGATCCCGCATACTGTTTCTACGGCGTGACCTATGACTGCAACGGTATGGTGATTAGCGCCTGCATCAACGATGTGCAGGAAGTCCGGTACTCGTGTGATGGGAACCA
>PXYV01000123.1 GCA_003023745.1 Sulfobacillus acidophilus
TACCGGCTATCCCGCCGCTGAGGTGATAACCTATGGCATCGCCGGTTGACAACCGATTGACGGACAATGTGAGTGTGGCATTGGTGCTCCTGCCGTTCCCATCCGCCGATTCAACGGACTAGACTTTTTGCGCAATCCACAATTCCTTCCAAAAGGATGATGACCATGACGACTAATCCGCTGGTTCCACGATTTAATCTTCGTTGGGCGTTTCTCGCGCACCGTCTTAGTACCCATTTGACCACCTCAGTCACTCCCGAAGATTGGTCTGTGCCTAATGGCTATGTGACAAAAACGGGCGTTTGGCTGGATCAGAACACGTTTCTCCCCTATCCCTCTCCTCGTCATCAGCGCCTTTGGTGGAAATATCGCTTTGGTATCAGTGATCAAGATATTCGTTCCGACGCCGATCGTGCCGTATTGTTGGGTTATCCCCCCGATGGCGATGACGACCTGACTCAGCCCTCGCGCTACTCCTCTGCGGATTATCATACGGCTCCCTGGTCTTTTATCAGCCTTGTCGATTTTCTTTCTTGTGTGCCGTGGATACCCGGCCAACACTGGCCCGATCCGCACGCACTCACCCATCCCGATCATCCCGATGCGGATTTAGCTCGCACCCATTGGCATCCCTTATGGCATCGCACGACACGCCGCGGGCAACCCGGATGGGTCCATCCCACCTTGTCCGGTTTATTTTTTCCTGATGATGTCCGGCTGGCCTCCTTTAACCAACAGATTGATTGGACGGATGGTGGCTCCATCGGGAACTGGCTCGCGACGCTCTTGCCCACCCTGGAAACGGTCTATGGATCATGGCCGCGCGATCCGTGGCTCCTATGGGGCTTTCAACTTCTCTTGTGGCAGACAATCGGTATCGGCTATGTCACATGGACCCCCGCAAGGACGGTGACGCTGCATGGCGCCGCCCGTTGAGCGCAAATCTTCATACAATACGATTATGCAATTTTTGTTGGCCACGTTAGGCGGCCTCATTACCAGCACTGAATCTGCAGTGTTCGGATCTTCATCTTTTGGCATCTTTCTCTCCGGTTCCCTGTCAACTTTGGCCAGCAATGCCGGAGTCTCCTTCTTTAACCGATTTTTCTCTCGCTCTTCGAGTACCGTCGATCAAGCATATCAAACGGCGTGGATTTGGCCGAATCCCTATGGCACATCTGGGTATCTGATTTTGCAACCGCATCATTATCGCCATCTGCACCAAGGCCGCGATCGCATTGACTTTCATCAAACACCGCGCATCTTAGGCTACACCGACACCCTGGATCAAGCGCAAGTCGTCTGCGAACGCATTACCCATGACCAAGGCTTGGTCCAACATCTCGCTGTCGATACGAATTCCCCTGACCTTCGGTGGGGGTTATTTCACAAAGCCTGGAATGAATACCAACGACACGCGAAAAAAATCCGGCGCGAAACCGACGAACTGCTCACGGGCATTTGGCACTATGCACAAGTTGATGCCACCCATAGCGAAATGGTCGCTTATCGGAACAAAATGACCGCTCACGGTTGGCAATGGGAATTCTTTCCGTTACCGCCCCAAACCGCTCCCACGCCTGCCGTTTTGCGACACCAAATGGATGCCAAACATCAATGGAATGCGAATGATCTCCTATTGCCGGAAAAAATGACGGATGGTCATGCCCTCACGGATTCCTCGGACCTGGCTACCGCGTGGCGTTTTCAAGCGTTGACACATGAAAGCCAACACACCATACCCTGGCAGTTTCTGAATGTGGCCGAACCCGGCACTCCGCCGCGCTGGGCCTTAGGCTGTGCGACTCCCGGCCCTCACGCCACCGATCCGCCCGTTTGGCACTTTTGGCCCGAATCGGGTCCCTTGGTTGCGTGGCCCGATTTAGACACCGCTCGCCAAGCCGTTTATCGGGTGGCCGCTCCCAACACCGACACGCGTCTTTGGCCCGTGAATTCCCATCCTGATACTGCCATCATGACCACCTGGCGCCATGCTGTTGGTCTAGCGGATCCCCCGAACATCCCGACCGCAGCCGCTACGTTATCGGTGATGCGGCGGGCTACCGTGTCCTCATCCTAATCTCCCGTGTTGGGGTTGCTTTGTGGTCTTTTGGCCCCATCCTGTAAAGGCCCCTTACCGGGGCCTTTTTTTGTATTCCCTGTCTCCATCACGAAAGGAGTGACCGAATGTTCCGCTGGTTTACACACGCGTTTGTCTGGCGTCGGGC
>PXYV01000124.1 GCA_003023745.1 Sulfobacillus acidophilus
CATAGCCCTGCCAGGTGTTCGCCCCATGGGTAAAAAGCTGGCTCTGAGTCTCCGTCGCCCTAGCCCTATGTGTTGTCACCGCGCCGAACTGTCCGAATGGATCAAGTCCAGAACGCTGTGTAAATTGCCCTCCCTGATAGAAGTGGAAGCTCATCTTAGCCAAGCCGGTGAACTTTGGCGACTTGGGGTTTGGCTTGTTGCTCGCTTCGCCACTCCCAGTACTCCTGCATGTTTAAATAGCGGTGGCCCGTGCTCCAAGCCTCGTCAATCTCCATCAGCAGGGCCCCCAAAAGCCGAATCGCAGATTCCCGGTTCGGAAAGATCCGTATCACCCTCTCACGCCGCCGAATTTCCTCGTTCAGACGCTCCACTCCGTTGGTCGTGCGCAACCGTCTGCGATAGCGGTCAGGCAGAGCCAAAACCGCCGTCACATCGTCAAACCCATCCTCTAGTACCTGCACGGCTTTCGGCGCTGTGTCAGCGTACTCCCTGACAAAGTCATTTTGCAGCATTCGTGCCGTCTTCATATCGGGCGCATCCAGGATCGCTCGTACATGTTTGTAGACTTCCTCCTGGAGAGCCTGCGGGGTGGCGTCAAGCAGGTTTCTCATGAAATGCGTTTGACACCGCTGCCACGTGCACCCCTGGAATGCAGTCTGCAAGGCTTTCACCAGTCCGCTATGGCTGTCTGAGACCACAATGTCGACGCCCCGCAGGTCTCGGCTCTTCAGCCACGAGAAGAACTCCCGCCAGCTCGCCTCCGACTCACTGTCTCCAAGCATGAGGCCCAGGACTTCCCGATATCCCTCTTCGTTTACGCCTGTGGCAATCATGGCTGCTCTGGAGCGTACTCTGTCATTCTCCCGGATCCGCAGCACCAGAGCATCCACGAACACAAACGGATACTGGTGTTCCCGCAGGCTCCGGTTGTTCCACGCATGGACAATCGGATCCAGTCGCTTGCACAGCTCCGACACTGTCGATTTAGAGAACTCGGTTCCGCACAGTTCCTCTGTGATTTTGGCCACCTTACGGGTAGAGACGCCATTAATCACCATCTCCATCAAGGCTACTACCAGGGCTTGTTCACCGCGCTGATAGCGGGCGAACAGTTCCGTGGAGAACTGACCATTCCGAACCCTGGGCACACGCAGGACCAGTCGGCCGACACGGGTTGTCAGGGTATGGGGGAGTGTGCCGTTGCGGTAACCCTGGCGTGCTTCGGTGCGTTCATATGGAGCGGCCTTCAATTGTTCGGTAACCTGAGCCTGCAGGATCTGGTTCAGCACCTGCTCCACCAACTTGGCCACGCCGCCATCCTGCTGAAAGAGGTCTTTTAAAATCTCGTCGTCCACGGTAATCTGATACTGAGCCATTTACTCTTCCTCCCCTCAAATGTCGTTTTGCTAATCTCACATTCTACCAGGGAAGAGCGAATGGCTCATTTTACATATCCAAGAGCACGAGCCTTTTTACACAGCATACCGGACACTACTATCGCCGATTCGGACAATTTACCGGATTGATCCTGTTCTTGTGTCTGATCAGCCGGTGCCAAGCGGCACCGGCTGATTTCTTGCCTTGGACTGCCAAGGAGTCTTATAGTGGAATTTGCTGCGTCCTGTTTGCGATTCCTCGTTTACGCGGTGTCTGGTGCCCATGGACATTGCTCACGGATTTGTTGCCGAATCCGGCGAATGGTTCTGGGGTGACAGTGCAGTCGCTCCGCTATCTCGCACGGGGACCACCCTGCCGCAATCGCCACAAAGACCATGCGCTGACGCATGGTCAAGACGGCCCAACAATCCCAGGACCAAAGTTGCGCCGCTTCCTGGTCTCGGGGACCTTGGCCGGACCACTCTTCGCGTCGTCGGAGCCAACGGAGTCCGCGGCCGTGGTCGGACTGGGCCCGGAAACCGTGGTTCCGCCTTCCCTCGCCCCGCGTGGCCTACAGGTCTCAGGTATTTCG
>PXYV01000125.1 GCA_003023745.1 Sulfobacillus acidophilus
GTTTCGGCATAAATCACTCGCCGTGTCGAAAGAATTTCCTCCCGCAATACGGGATAGAGCCACTGTTTGTTGGCCACATCGACGCGACGTCCCAATAGCTCCTCAAGGTCTCCCACCAAACGCCCCACGTCAAAGAGTGAGCGGATGGCGGATTTGGGTCCCATTTCATACAGCACGTCGACGTCACTCTGGGACGTAAAATCGTCGCGCAAAACCGAGCTAAAGAGCGCCAACTCCCGTATCCCATAGCGATGACAAAGTGCCGTCAACCCGTCCGGGTCGATCAAGATCGGTAAGCGTTCAGGAATATTCACGGTATGCGACATACGACGTCCCTCCTCCTATCATACGTCTTGCGCCCAGCAAATCAAGGTTTCTTCACATTTTCTCAGACTATTCGGCTAAATAACCGGCCCGTTAGCCGATTATGAGTCAGATAAACCGTCCGGTGTACGGTGGAATAAAATGGGGTATCCTCCAAGGAAATGGCCAAGGACTGTCGCGAATCAAAGTGTCCATGTGGGACACCACAACAGGCCGAAACCACAAATGGGTTTTGTTTCTGACCGTCCATTTGTGGACGGGTGCTTCTGACGTGATCTCTCGTTATCTCCGCTCGTGTGTATGGCATAATAAAACGTCTCCGCACAAGCGCAAAAAAGAAACGGATTCCGATCCTCGGAAACCTTTCGCGGCTTGGCTTTGGCGGGAATATGAGGGAATCACACCCACCGTCGACGTCTAACGCCGACCATTGGATTTGAAGACACCGGAAGAGCCGCCAATACCGTCCATCGAATAGACTGGAGTGCTTGATTGACAGGGGTTTCGGCGATTGGCCCAGTTTACTGCGTCGCTGCAAAATCTTCGTTTCCATGCGCTCTTGGTGACGAGATGGTGACGGACCGGGGACAAACCGACTCCGTACCTCCTATGATGTGCTGGTCTTCGCCTAAAGATCAATGAATTCGGATACGGAAAGTCCTGCCTGCCGAATGATGGCCCTAACAGTGCCCTCTGGTAGCGTTCCAGGATGATGTGGCACCGTTGTTCGGCGCCCGTCGAGCTTGTTTCTCCAAATTTCATGACTACCTTTAGCCGTCCTGTCAAACTCGAATCCAGCTACTCGAAGCTTGCGAGCAATATCCCGATAAGATAACCCGGACAGCAAACCCATTTAATCCACCGCGACCGGCGCGATTACTTCCCCATGCCCAGAAAAGACGCGTTGCAGGCTAGGTGGTAGCGGATCTCCGTGGTCGCGATAAGACTCAACCAGTCTACGCACGACATCTTGGGCAATCTCCGTGGCCTCCGTTACGGTTCGTCCCTGCGCGACAAGTCCTGGGACCTCATCGCTCGTCACGAGATAGCCTCCCTCGGGAAGTTGCTCAATTAAAAACCGGACCAATACCTCAGACATTGCAAAGGCCTCCTTCGATACGGTTCAAGGTTGTCGTCTTCTTACGTTAATTAAGTATAGCACGCACCGCATTTTCTGCCGCGCCAACTTGCCGAGATATCTGTGCATGGGGCCCTGGATTATCAGACTCCGGCCGAGGCCGATGCGGCATATCATGCGCGACACGGCTAATGTCTCAATTTCGAGTGTCCGTTTTATCGACATAGGTCCAAACAATACATCAAGCTACTATCAAGCGCATAAAATCTACTGGGTCTTTTCGCTCGGCACTCTCTTGGTGACGGCTCGTGGTGACGGGCGGAATAAAACTGGGCATTTTTGGGTATGTTGAAGGCAAAATAAAATGGCCTCCGATCCTCCTCGGAAGCCTTGCGGGACTTGACTTTGGCGGGAGTATGTGGGAATCGAACCCACCGTCGACGTCTAACGCCGACCATTGGATTTGAAGTCCAAGGAAGGCACCAGGCCTCCACCTACCCCCGAGACAAGTACCATCATAACTAGATTCCCATGCGCTGTCAAAG
>PXYV01000126.1 GCA_003023745.1 Sulfobacillus acidophilus
GCGGTTGGGATGGAATTCAGGACAGGGGGAGATTCTGTGAGACTATGGCTAACGTTGTGGGGAGGCCGACTGGCCGCATACTTGCGGCGAGACGAGGGCAATGCATTCATCGAGAACGGTATTTGAAGTATCATCGCGTGATCGACAAAGGAATTTCCGCATAACGATGTGGGTTTTGAGGTCTGGCAGGATCAGCCACTGAATTTCGGGTCAAGAAACGCATTGTTCGGGGGGATTGTTTGCTTTATACAGTGCTCAACGGGCTGCCGTGATTAGGCGACCGAACCGTCTCGGATCTTCGTTGTGCAGATCACAATTGTGTGCCATAATGTGTACACGGGGGTGGAGGGCATGCGCATTATCACGGTGCGAGACCTCAGAACACAAACGCGCCGGATGGGCGAATGGTTGTCCGATGCACAAGAAGTGGTGGTAACCTCTAATGGCAAACCCATCGCTATTTTGTCACCGGTCACAGAAGATACGGTAGAATCCGAAGTCATGGCATTACGGCAAGCGCGTGCAATTCGTGCGCTGAGTGCTATACAACAAACGTCGTCCAAGCTCGGATTAAATCGGTTGTCCGATGACGACATCGAACAGGAAATCTGCGCCGCCCGTCAGGATCGCGCGAGGCGTGAGTAAATTTGCGGACCTGCTCGTGGTTGACACCAACGTGATGGTCTCCGCGCTGTTGAAGGCGGACAGTGTTCCCGCAGCTGTATTGCGGAGTGTGTTGAGTGGCGATGCGCTGATAGCCTATGATGCCCGGATTCTACTCGAGTATCAAGACGTGCTAAGTCGACCGAGGTTTGGCTTTTCTGCGCTGTTGATCGACCAGCTACTCCGGTATTTGGTTGACATCGGCGTGGCGGTGGCCGCCGTACCGCTCGCGGTTTTTTTACCCGCTCCGGACGACGCGAAGTTTTTGGAAGTGTGTCTGGCTGCAGGCGCACGAGCTCAACTGATCACGGGAAACATCAAGCACTTTCCATTAGCGTGTCGCCAAGGTGCTACAGTGCTGACGCCGCGGGAGTGGTTGGATCGCTGGCAAGGCCGGTAACCGGTCGGGTTACCGTACGGTACACGGCAAATCTTTCTTAGACGGGGGAAGGTTCCCACGCCTTGAGGATGTCAGCCGAAGTGACTTTGACGCCAATAATCCGCAGCCAGATGGGGTCATCCGTCCACTGGAGATCATCAAGGCGGAGGCCCGGTTGGTCGAGACATTTAAGCCACATATGGTAGCCATGAACAAGATTTGCCGCGCGCAAGAGCCCTGCTTCTCGACACCTCCCACGGATGAATCCGAGGAATTCTTAGTTCAATATGGAGAATTGCCAACCAGAATTTTGCGATCGTGAGCGGGAGCGATCTCCTCTCCCCAGGGGTTGGATTTGGGAGTGTTCCGCCTATCTTGTCCAGCCTGCGCCGCAGGACGCTGGTGGTCGCGTTGTGGTGTCGGTCTCGGACCGTGCCGCAACGTGGGTAACGGTCGCTACGCGCGCACAGCGTCTTCACTGCCGTTTCTCCACACCGGGCCCACTTCTGGCTACTATACCTGGGCGGGATGGCCATGATCACTGTCCCGAGACTAAGTCGTAATATTCCAGCCAATAGCGAACCCCTACCCAGCGTGAGTTTCCTACTCGAAAGAGGTTTTTGTTGATATAAAGCGATTCCTAACGCCAAATCAAGTGTCTTAAACGAGTGCTGTATGGACGAGCCCATGTTGATGCACCTCGTTTTCCGCACCTAAAAATTGGCAATAGCCCTATAAATAGCCAGAATATTTTGCAAAGGATTTTGCCGTCGGGTGTCGAATCTTCCCCTCTATGAA
>PXYV01000127.1 GCA_003023745.1 Sulfobacillus acidophilus
GCGACACAAGACGATGAACACGCGCCGATACCCCCTCTTGCAGAATGAGAAGACCACCCCTCTCTTCGACAGACGGCAAAAAGCCACTCGCCCGGACGACGCGGAGGCGTGGATACCGCGGAAATTACCCGCACTCGTTAATTGTTTCAGGAGTCGTCGTACACTGTGCGGGCACTGTGCTGCATTGTTCGCTGGTTACCGGGTGGCACGACTGGGTGGTTTCGGTGCGGCATTCGGTCGTCGTGACATCATGGCAACTGTACACCGAAACCGGATGATACCCACAGTCGTCCTGGGTCGTGCACACATTCTCGGTCGTCCTATAGCAGCAATAAAACGCCGTATACCCGTCGGATGAATAAGAACTCCGACAAGAGACATTGCTGGGCACTGAGCCCTCGGAAAACCAATCACACGCGTTAGACACCGTCGTTTCTTGATGGCAACTTTGCACCGGGGTGCACGTGTACTCGTCTTCTGTGGTATACCCGCATTGCGTCTGGGTCACCGGGCCACACACTTGCTCTGAAACCGGCGTACAATCCTGCGTCGTGACGTTTTGGCAAACCTGATGCGCCGGGGTGCACTGTTGATGATCCACCACCGTTGTCGGACAGGTCGCAGGCGTGATACACGCCGCATTGCTCCCGCCGGCTGTGGCCGGCGTGTAAAAGCTGGTGGCATTGGCCCCGGCAGCAATCGGAATTTCCATCAGTTTGGCGCCCAAAACCGAAACCCCCACCGTGGTCGCCAGTCCGGCCGTCACCGCTCCCCCATAGGTGGTGGAACTCGCCGTGTCCGCGGTGAGACGCACGGTATTAGGATTAATCCCGGCACCTTTGAGTGTCTGGTACACCGCTTGCGTGGTGCCCTGAGTCCAACAGCCTTGCTGCTGCTCACTTTGGACAGCAGCTTGTGCAGCTTGTGCCAAGGCGGCATGCACCCGCGCCAGTTGGGTCGCTCCGATACCGGCCGTCAACACGGTCACCAACAGCACCAGACCACCCATCATGCCCACACCACTGGAAAGCCCCCCGGGATGTTGCCGGGGGGCCAGCCATTGTCGCCATCGATTCATAAGGACCTCCTGAAATGCCAGTTTACCCGGCAGGTGTGGTGGTCGTCGTCGTCGATAGTCCCGTAATGCCAGAGAACAGATTCGCAATCCACGGCAGCATCCCGCTATGAATACCGTAGAGCACCGCACCCACGAGCACCAAAGCGCCAATTCCCCAGCCAATCTCGGAGCCATTGGTGCTCAACCCGCGGGCGCCACGCCGCGCAGCAACAAACCTCTGGGCAGAGGCCCACACGGGCCGTGCCGCGTTAATCACCGTCCACACAACACATTCCTCCTCATCCTCTCTCTTCCCTGAGAGATCCGGCTGGCCCCTCTCTCAGCACCCACAGTTCTCCCGGTCGCGGGGATTGCCGGCGCGACCCGGAAGACATCCTCTCAAACGCCCGCCATCGTCCGTGGCGGAATATAGACTGTAGTCCATGTGGCGGGATTGGTGCGATCACGGCGGGAGACCACCCCGCCAAACATTCGGCGCTGGGTCGATTCCATGCGGTGGGCATCGGCCAGTCGGGCCAAACGCGGATGGATCGCCCCCGACCCAATCCAGGCCTGCACTGCGCGGAGCTGGGCCACCTCAGCCGCCGTCAAGTGATTGAACGTGCTCAGCACCAGGGCACGATGATCGGGGCGCTCCTCCACCCATCGAAAGAAATCGGCCGTGAACGCGGTGCGGAAATGGGCCG
>PXYV01000128.1 GCA_003023745.1 Sulfobacillus acidophilus
GGAATTGCCCCGGCGGAGGATCTGGCGCCCGCCGGGGCATCGGATTCACCGACCCAGCTAACAAGTGCCTTATGCACTTGCTCTGCCATGACAAGCTGATCTAATGAGGCGCCCAGCCATGACAAAGCCCGCGTCCGATTTTCCAAAACCGCCTGCGGTTGATCTGGCATATTGAAGGAGAGATTCAAGGTATCATAAGGCGGATCTGAGATCCCGCCTTGACGTGTTGTAAAGATGGCCTGGACTGTGTTAACTCCTAACCATTTCCAGTACGGGCCGTGATGTTCCCACTGTGCCATGGGCGCGCTCCTAAACGGTCTGATTGCGTGGACGGACACACGCCGACCCCTGCGCTTATTTTATCACGCCCTTACGGGCGAAAACATGATGCTTTCTAATCCCTTCACCAAAACAGTAGGCGGGCCGGAATCTCGACGGGAGATGTTTAGGAGGGCATGGGAGCGTTAGCACTAACCCAGTCTGATTCTTGACGTCCGCTCATATGAGCGGAAATAATTTGCTCGTGATTTTGGCGGAACCACTGCTCGGCATTCTCATTAGCTCCCAACGGCACATACCAACCCTTTTGCTCCATGAATTTAAAAAATTCATAGGCAGCATCTAGGTGATACCGGGCCATTTCGGATAACGCCCGACGAATCCCCACGTGGGTGATTTCGGTCGCCGCCCAGATGCAGCGCACGGTCATGCTCTTAGAATAGTCCAATAGATCAGCCGCAATAATGCGGTCGGTAAATCCCTGACCGCTTTTCGGTTGAATAGGCGTTGGAGACTGCATGGACGCATTGCGCGGACGTCCTTTCAGTCCACCATCAAGCTGCTCGAACTTTTGATTGAGCGATTCGCCATTGGCAATATCAATCAGTTCGTTATAATGCATCTCGGCTTTGCGGCGTTCATTTTCCACCATGGATTTCAAATCACTATCTTGTACAAACGACAAAAATCCTGTGGCTTTCGCGATTAAGGTCGCATCCGCTGTGGCAATCTCATGCAATTGCTGATATTCCTGAGCCGTCAATTTTGGCATAGTCATCCCCCTTTATGGTGTGGTGCGGTCTTATCGTGTCCGCACTACGTAGGGTTCATGCATGTCGGTGCTCGTTGGTATCGCCATCCGCGTTAAGCTAAACAATAAGGATCAAGAAATGGTTTTCGTCATGAGAATGCTCTGGTTTGTACTCTGGTTTTTATTCCGCTATCCAGTGGCCGTATTTTTGTCCTATTGGTTGTCGGGCTTTGTGTTATTAGTGCCGAGCGTTCCATGCTTCGGCTAACTCTTCGAGAGCTTTGCGCTTATGGCGATAAAAGGACGAGCGGCTAACATGAAAGTGGGTGGCTATCTACGCCACGCTCCATTCGCGATGTAAATACGCTGCTTTCAAAAGGTCTTGGCTTTGCCTTCTTAAGGGCGGAATCAGGGGAGACGACGTCAAGAGTTGCATCAATTGCATTTGAGTGGTATCAAGGTTGTCCTTTAGACCGAGAGAGCGAATTTCCATGAAGAACTGAAGAGGATTTGCAAGGCCGCAGGGCAATCGCTTCATATCCTCGCAGGTCATCTTATGGCTGCTGACGCCGGATATAAGGCGTTCAATATAAACCATAAGCGTCCTGTAGAAATGTGATTTCGGCGGACTTTCACGGTTGAGGAAAGAAATCCCCCTTTGGTACTGTTGATGGTGCAGACCCGACACCAGACCAAGGAAGACTTCTCAATGCGTTCTACATCGACGATTGATCAA
>PXYV01000013.1 GCA_003023745.1 Sulfobacillus acidophilus
GGCGCATCATTTTCGCCAAGACTGGCTCATAATTACTGGACTGGGTGGCGCAGACTTTCCGAAATCAGTGGCTCAACTTTTCCGTAATACGCAGTACGCTCCGCGATGCGGAGCGTACAAGTGTTATGGGATTATACGGCCTACGGGACGATGGTCGTCCACCGTCGTCCTCCACACCCACCCTTTGTGTGCCCCGCGCCCTTTGCCGTCGAGTATGAGGCCTTTCAGGCCATGTGCCGTGCGCGGGCCTATACGCCGATGGGCACCACCACACTCTTGAACGTGCTGCATCGTTTTCTACTCTTTCTCGACGATCAAGGTCTGGCCCACGCGGATGAAATGCGCGCTGAGCATCTCACCCGATTCATGGAGTCCTTTAGCGGATGCAGTACGCGTTACATTGCGACGGTGATCTCGACTCTCCGCAATTACTTAACGTTTCTGTATACCGAGGGATTTCTCCCCGTGAATCTGAGCCTACAACTGCCGAAGGTGCGAGTTCAGCGGCATGCATTCATCCCCTCGTCGTGGACGGCCGAGAATGTGACCAAACTACTCGCGGCGATTGATCGACACAACCCGCAAGGAAAACGGGACTATGCCATTCTACTGATGGTGATCCGGCTCGGATTGCGCGTGAGCGACATCCGAGCCTTAACCCTCAACAATTTGGACTGGTCCCGCAAGTGCCTCTCGATCATCATGACCAAAACCAAGCGGCCGCTGGAATTACCGCTCTTAGACGATGTGGGGTGGGCTTTAATTGACTATCTCCAGCATGGCAGACCGGCCACGACGGCGGAGCAAGTGTTTGTGCGGCATCGAGCTCCATATGATGGATTTGCGCATCATGACAATCTGGAGCGGATGCTCCAGCGGCACATGCATCCCGCAGGCATTACGATGGCCGGGCAAAAGCACGGCCTCCACTCCTTGCGTAGCACGTTGGCCCGGACCCTCCTAGAGACCGG
Source organism: Sulfobacillus acidophilus (assembly GCA_003023745.1). GTDB lineage: Bacteria > Bacillota > Sulfobacillia > Sulfobacillales > Sulfobacillaceae > Sulfobacillus_B > Sulfobacillus_B acidophilus_A. The sequence continues at coordinate 972 of PXYV01000013.1, forward strand.
CGCGACGCTGCCCGTCATTGCCGGTGTGCTCGGCCACCAGAGTGTGCAGACGACCAGTCACTATCTTGCGATCGATCTGGACGGCTTACGTCAGTGTGCCCTCGACCCCGATCAGGTGTTGGCAGATGGCCGCTAATGATTGGGGGAGTAGTAGCCTAGCGGGCGACTTGCGCGCGTTTTTGCAGGAGATACGGCTGGCCGGGTATCAATACCGGCGGGAAGATCGGATCTTGGAGAAGTTCGACGCCTATTGTGTCGCCCATGGTGAGGGAAGCCGCGTGCTCACGCGGCCGCTCGTCGACGGGTTTTGCTATGGGATTGCTTACGAAAAGCCGAGCACACCGTATGCTAAGGAACGGGTGTTACGACGTTTCGGCACCTTTTTGGCGCGACAGGGCCAGGAATCCTATATCTTGCCCGTTTCCGCACGCCCACGGAGCGCTTATCAGCCCTACATTTTCACCATTGAGGAATTGCGCCAGCTCTTCCGCGCCAGCGATAGCCGTGCGGCTCACCCGCTCAGCACCCATTCGCGGACCGATCCGCTTTTGTTCCGGCTTGTGTATGGGTGTGGTCTCCGCATTTCCGAAGCGCTCAACCTGCAAATGCACGATGTGGACGTGGATGCAGGCACGCTCACAATCCGGCACGCCAAAAATGGCAAGGAGCGACGGATTCCGATGGCCCCAGGGGTGGTATCCCGATGCCGGCAATACCAGGCCAGCATGCACGGGGCCGGCGGCCCGACGACGTATTTCTTTCCCAATCGGACGGGTGGCCGCTTGAACCACACCACCGTATATCGCGAATTTCGCGATCTTCTCTGGCAGGCGGGGATTCCGCACTCAGGTCAGGGACCGCGCATTCATGACCTCCGTTATCCCAACCTAAATAAAATCCCAACCTTAGGCATCAAACGTGATGAGCGCCGTGTTCAAGGCCGAAAAGGTTGGGGTTTTGTCTTTACGTTTTCATGGATTTCACTCCACAGAATTCCGCTAAGCCCCCTGTCCCATTTTTCCATTTCTTTGAGACCGTTCGGTCTGCCTCATCTTCCAAGGTTGCTAGGGCCTTCAATTCTTGCTCTAACGTAATATCCAGATACCCCATTGTGGTCTGAAGTTGCTCATGTCCGAGGAGAAAGGAAATCTGCACAATATTCATCCCGTCCTCCAACCAGTGGGAGGCCTTCGCATGCCGCAGTTGATGTGCATGGAGCTCACGCGGCACCTCATGACACTGTTCATGCGCCACTCGGGCATGCTTCTTCAGTTGCTTGTTGACCGCCGTCTGACTCATCTTCCCCTGCGGCCCGGTATTTCGGGAATAAAACACATACGCCGTCGGATGAGGCGTCTCCCCATGGAATTCTTTGAGGTATTTCTTCAGATGGCCCACGGCTTTGGGTAACAGGTAGAGGGTTCGGATTTTGCGGCCCTTGCCGACGACGGTGACGTGTGGTTTGACGGCGTCCCAATGCAGGTGTTCGATGGTTAAGGAGAGGAGTTCATCCATCCGCATCGCGGTGCTGTATAACGTAATCATGAGGGCGAGATCGCGGCGCCCGGCTTTGGTAGAGACATCCGGTACCGACAACAAGACCTGGACGGCTTGTTTACTCATCCCACGGACGGGCTTGTGCCCGTCCTTTTTTCGGGGAATGCGCGTCGCATCCTCAAACAAGTACAACAACGTGAGGTCTTGCCTCCCCACGTATTTCAGGAATGCGCGTAAGGAGGCGAGGCGGTTGTTGCAGGTGGCTGGGCTGCAGCCGCGCTGCGTCATCAGCCACTGCAGCCATTCCTCGATGACGGTTCGGCGGAAACACGCTCCACTCAGCGTTTCCGGTCGGATCGCTTTTTCCGTCTCCAAAAACCCGAGATACAACGCGAGGGCATCCTGATACGATTTCGCGGTGTGGTGGCTGGGGGTCTGCTGGGACGGAACGTACGCCTGCAAAAAGGTGTGGAGGTGACGGGCGATGACGGCGGCTTCATTGTGGGCTTTCTTCATCATTCACCTCCGGCACCATTTTGTCGAAATCTGCTCCCGTTTTTTCTGCCAGAATGTCCGCCAGTCCCGGCACCAGGGCATAGTAATTCTTGGTGCTTTCCACCGTACGATGTCCCATGCTCTTGCTGAGATACAGGAGTTTGGCATTGAATCCAAAGCCTTCATCGGTCCAGTGGTTGATGTTTTCGATGGCATAATGGTGTCGGAATTCGTATGCCGTGGCCCGTGCGCTGTTATCTTTGTTCCACAATTCCCGGAAGTTGGTCTGCACCCATTTCCTTGTGTGGAACGCATCCCCTCGGGCTGGGAAAAAATAGGTCCGATGCGGATACCACCGGCGGATGGCCGCATCGTAACGGGTCAACAGGTCCCGCATGGAATCGTGCAGCACGACATAGTGCTGGGCATGCCCTTTGGAATAGCGGATGTTCAGAATGCCGTGACACCAGTCCACATCCTCCACCCGCAGCATGCGGGCCTCGTTCGTGCGCAGTCCGCTGCTGTACAGCAGCCGGAAGAAGACCGGAATGGTGATCTTCCGGGACCGCTGGTCGGGCGTATACGATGCGGCCGGTAGGGTGTCACACGCGCGGAAAAAATTCCCCAGTTCCGCTTCCGTAAAGGCATGGGGAATATAGGTGCGGGGCTCTTTCCTCGGCATATCGGGCGGCATCACGCGGGTTTTCCCGCGTGTCCTCAAGTAGCCGAGGAAACTGGCGACCACATAGATGCGGGATCGGCAGGAATTGTTGGGTTCGGTGTCGCGTTGGCGACACCACGTGTCGATCATGGCTTGGGAGAGGCGGGTCGCCTCGGGATAGTGTGTCTGGCAATATCGATCAAACAAGAGGAGGTTCGGTTCATAGGACGCGTCATTCCACCGCCCCGATGCTTTTTGGTAGGTCATATATTCCTGGACCAGCGGTGCCAGAAAAGACGTGAACTTAGGCATGGGAGAGCACCTCCTCGGGCACCGGCCACCGCGCGATACTGAGGGCACAGTCCTTCAGATGCGGAAAATCGGCGCTAAGATAGGTCTCCAGGGAGTCGGGCGACGTGTGCCCCAGGGTCCGGCTGATGACCGGCTGCGGGACGCCATGGCCTAACAGGGCGGTGGCCAGGTAGTGTCGGAACAGATGAAAGCCCTTGCGATCCCCGGAGGACTGCCGGATGCCTGCGGCATCCATGATCCGCCCGGCGACGTTGCCCAGGCTGCTGCTCTTTAATCGTTCGTACGGCTTGCGTTGCGCAAGAAACACATGCTGGTCTTCGGTCGGCGGACGTTCGGCGGTCAGATAGGCATAGAGGGCATTGCCGACCCGGGCGGTTAAGGGCAGTTCCAGGGGATATTGGGTTTTCTGTTGTTGGATCGAGAGAACATCTCGGTCCCAGTCGATCGCGTCCAGAGTCATGCCGGCGATATCGCAACTCCGTAACCCGGTGTAGAGCGCCAACGTTCCGATGGCTTGGTCCCGGAGCGTCAGCGAATGGTCCCCGGGCGCGAGAACCGCCTTGACCTGGGCGATTTCTTCGGCGGTCAGATACGGGATGTTTTTACGCGGTTCCCGTAATGCGGGGAGAAACGCCAGGATCCGACGACAGGCGTCTCCCTGACCGGGAATACACGCTTTTAATACGGCGGTAAGGCTTTTCTTGTAGGAACAACTCCGTCGCACGGTCTCATCGGGAGAAAGAAAGATGGCTAGCACGGCCTCTTCGGTAATGGCCGCGAGGGTATCGAGGCCTTGTTGCTGGAGCGATAAGAAAAAGGTAGCGGCATGATGCGATTCGGAATAGATGGTGGTCGGTTTCTTGCCATCGTGCTGTGCCACGGCACCGTCGGTGTCAATGATCGATCGGAATTCGGATGACAACAACGGGTAAGCGCCTCTTGGAAAGAGCTCATGTCGGCGGCGACCGTCCGGGAATCGGTGATAAACCGCAAACTGCTCGATGGCCCCAATGATCATCCGCTTCTCCCGGAGATAATCGGGAGAGTGCGGTGTTTGCGTATAGTCCCGATACACATCCGTATAAGAGGACCACGCCTGGGAATCCGCCCGGGCCAAGATTCGTTTAATCTCCCGGGTCAACCGCGCCACGTAGATTGGTGAGTAGCCCTGGTCTTCCAGGTAGGCAATGAGCAGGGAATAGTTATCCCGTAGGTTTTGTACATTCATGGGTATGCCCTCCTTTTCGTCACTAAGAAGAGCATACAATGCAAGAAAAAACCCCAACCTTTTCTGGTTTAAAAGCTGCTGTCGCAGCGTTCGGCGACAAAGGTTGGGATTTTATTTAGGTTGGGATAACGGAGAAAATCCAAACGTTTGGATTTCCTCCGACACAGTTATTGTGTGCATTGCCTCCGGCAATGGGTCCAGAGCGGCAAGGATCTGCTCAATGCCCTGCCGTATCTCTCCGCCTATTTGGGTCATACGGATTTTCGGGGCACGGAGTATTACCTCCGCCTTACGGCCGAGGTGTATCCGGATCTCGTCGTACAGTGGGAGGCCGCGTTGGGATCCATCATTCCCCAAGGAGGGTATTCCCCTGAAGACACCGACTGACTTTGCTCGGCACCTGTCCACGTTTCTCACGCAATATCTTCCGGGACAAAAGAATGTGAGTCCCCATACCATTGCCGCTTATCGCGATACATGGAAACTGTTTCTGATCTTTAGCGAACAATATGACGGGGTAGGGCCGGAGCGATTGACCCTCGCCAAGCTGACCAAAGATCGCGTCCTGGCCTATTTGGAGTGGCTCGAAACGGTGCGCCATTGCTCGGCGGCGACGCGCAATTAGCGACGATCGGCCGTGGTCGGGTTTACGCGTTATGTACAACAGGAAGTACCGGATTACCTCTTTGAGTGGCAACGGATTCAGAGCATTCCGGCGAAAAAGGCCGCCCAGCCGCTGGTGCCCTATCTGACCGAGGACGCCTTACGTATTCTATTCGCCCAACCGAACCCCGAGACAGCCCACGGTCGCCGCGACTTAGTCCTCTTAGTGGTGATGTACGACAGTGCGGCTCGGTGCAGGAATTGGTAGATTTGCGTGTCCGCGATGTACGGCTCACGTCGCCCGCGGTGATGACACTCCATGGGAAAGGCCAAAAAACACGCCAAGTCCCGATCCTGGGTCAAACAACCGCATTACTGACGAGTTATTTGACTCACCACCAAAAGACGGCGTGGGGTATAGCCGGCACGAACGCAGAAATGAAGTGGAAGGCATTAGAAAGTACGTACCAGGAGCTACAAACGGAGGCTCTTCCGCAATGGAAAGGTGATGACGACTTGATGCACTGGCTACAAGACCTCTGCAAGTAGCTCTTGTGGATGATTATGGGGAGTGTTGGACGAAAAACTGGCGTGGACACGCCGTTTGCGCCCGGCACTCCCCATTTACCGATACTCCCCATAATGGCGAAGCACGTGGAGGTCAGGTGTTTCCGGGCTAGGATTGGACACGTGACACGGGCTCTCTGCTCATGTTTTGGGAGCAGCCACCGGACCGCGTCGGCATTCAGACGATTGCCCCGCCAAACCCGGACAAGCGGCCGGATAGATTTCGGGTTTTGGCCAACTGGTGACGTTAGCGATCTAGGGTGTCGGCATCGACACCCTAGACCGAGGGGTGGTAGGCGCTAGAGTCCGTCCACGGGTGCTAATTAACCGTCAGCGGCAGGGCCGGGGACTGTAGGCCGGCACCGCTCACGACCGTCATCGTGGCACTGCCCGGTTGCAGGGAGGGTTCCTCGTGCCCGGTCGACGACATTCCTTGGATGGGCACACGAAAGGTAATGCTGTTATTGGTCCACGTCACAATGCTGACACCGTACCAATCTCCCGGCTCTCCGTAGTTCACGCCGTTTTGTTGAATGAGAACATACCCCGTCCCTTGGCTTGAGCCAAAGTTGTTGCCGCTCACAGTGATCAACTGGCCGGGTTGCACTGGCCCGGGTGGGCTGATCGCAGCGCTCAGGAGGGGCGGTGGAACAATAGTGAGAGATAGGGCTGGGGTGGGCGTGCCCGACCCCGTCACGACGGTCAAAGTCGCGGAGCCTGGTGTTAATGCCGGACCCGACGATCCGTTGGGCACCTCAACCGTGATGGCACTGTTACTCCAATTCACAATCGATACGTGATAGGCATCCCCAGGCCCTCCGTAGTTGATCCCGTTTTGAGAAAACTGCACGTAACCTGTTCCCTGCGCTGCGCCAAAGCCCGATCCAAAAATAGTCAGTAAATCGCCAGGATAGGGGGATTGGCTGGATAGTGTGAGATTCAAGTTGGGGGCGGCGGTGACCGTCAGGCTGGTGCTATTGGACACGAGTTGATTGGCGGTTTCCACCAACACAGTGGCTGAGCCGGGGGTCAAGCTTGGACCCGATGTGCCATTGGGAACGACAAACGAGATGCGGGTTGGCGACCAACTCTTAATCGTCACGCCATAACTATCCAATGGCCCGCCATAGTTAACGCCATTTTGCGAGATGACCACGCCTGCGTTGGCACCCCACTGTCCGAACCCTCTGCCGGTGAGCGTGACCGTCTCCCCCGGATATCCGCTGAGCGTGTCTGTGATGGCGGGCGGGACGGGCTGATAGGCGGACAATCCGGGCTGACTGGTGGCCAAAGCAATCGGGGGCGTCGGACCAGGAGTCAAGGTCAGAGTGGCGGGGGTGATGGTCTGACCCGAGGTGGCCAGCATGGTGGCTGCAGGCACTACGGTTTGGGTTCCCCCGAGCCCCAAAGTCTCGGCTGCATTGGACGTGTTGATGGCAAAGATGTGGGATGCACCCGAGCTGGATTGCACGTCGCCGACGACCTGGTCGGGTGTTACCCACACCGAGAGGGTACCACCCGTCCCGATCGCTTGCATGTATTGGGCGAGTGAGAGGCCGGACGGATATAACTGATTTTCAGGCAACTCCGGCGACTGGCCATCACCGGCCAGTGCAAAAAGCCCGTACGCGGTATTGGCCGTCGTATCCACGGGCCATTGTGCGCTGGGGCTATGGGCTTGACCGTCGTAGCTCCAGACAAACAGTTTGGCCGCGCCGTCGACCCGCCAGAGCATGGCGCTTTCCACCATGGCGGCACCATAAACCGGTTGAGTGGATTGTGGCCCTGGTTCTCCATAGGGGTTGAACTCCGTGACCCAGGTTTGAATGTTGGCGGCATACGGAGCGGGAACATTGGTGGCAATTTCATTTTGGACAAAGGTCATGGCTTGATGAATTTCAGACGGCAGGGCCGCCAACAGGCCCGCATTGCTGAGGGTCTGGGCATTGGGATAGTCGTGAATGCTGACAAAGTTAATATAGGGCCCATCCGTGCGCAAAACCGTTTGGTCCCATTGCAAATCGCTCGGTTCTTGTCCCAAGTCAAACGACACGCCGACTTGCATGGCCGGATCGACCTGGTGGATGGCTTGGGCAATTTCGGCGGTGCGCGTGGCGTAATATGACGCCGAGAACGAGGGATTCAAATTGGCATAGTGATCCCACGATCCGTATTCCTCACTGCCGACGACGATGGCGGTGATGGGGAGATGATGGCTGACAATATACTGCGTGAGCTGCGTGGCATCAGCTGGGGAGCCGCCGCCAGTAAATGTGGGATTTTCATCGTAATCAAAAATGAATAGTCCTTGATTATTCGTTTGTTCCAAAATGCTGCCCCAATCGCTTAACGACACCGGCGCAGTGCCCCCATCGCGAAACGTATTGGTGGTCCAACTCCACTCGTTGGCATTGGGAAACTGTTGCATGCCCATGCCCAGCGTCGTCATGCCGGCAATGGTCGAGGGGCTGTTCATTTGGCTATCGTAGGAAAACACATTGATTCCATAGTCTTGTCGAGAGACGGCCGCCGCGGCGGCGGAACGGTAACGGCCAGGGCCGATGTCGATGCGAACAGCCCGACCAACTCCATACACGCTAAGGATCCTAGCGTCAACATCACGCGTTGCCACACGTGACCCACCGATGCATTCCCTCCTCCATCGTGAGAGAACACTGAAAGAGCGATTCCCGACTCGGGCAACCGCTCTTTCTAGGGGTGGTCCCGTTTCGGTAACTGGCTGGCATTCGCGGTGCGAGAAGCCCCTGTAGTTTTGCGTCCCTGGCTTTCGTCAGGTTTGCCTTTTTCGTACGGCTCTATTCAGTTGTTATCCCATTCATCTGTTGTACGCCGACACTTTTGACGGTACCGGGCCGACCTTTGAAAGTCAACTTTTAGCGCCACATATCACATGGAAACACAAAGCCAGTGAATACGGCGATCGATAACCGTTAAAGCCGGCCAGCGTTTGAGGAAAGCTTACGGCGCCGAGGGCAAGATTTTATACAGGCGGTAATTCGTCGGACCGGGAAAGCTCTTGATTAGCTGTGCCCAGGGCACTTTGCCCTCCCACATTTTGGGCCAGGCGCGGTTGATCGCGTCTAGTTGGGCGACGCCGCTGGGTTCCGGAACCAAGAAGGCGCTGGCTCGACCGCGAGGATTATATAAGATGGAGTTAAAGTCGTAGTCAGACGTAATGATAAACTGATTGAGGTGCTTGACGCGGATGACGACGGGCCAGTCGATAAAGGTATCGGCCAGAATTTTCATATGGGGGTGCGCGTTGGCATACGCGACCACGTCGTTGATGCCGTAGAACGGATTGTTAACGGACCCGGTGACAGGTTCCCGCGCGAAAGCGGTTTTTAAGACAGCGCCATCGGGATGGCCCATGACGGGGCGTTGGGTGGCGACATACGTGCCCACGCTGCCGCTCAAAAATAAGAGCACCACGAGGGTCGCCAGCGTGACCTTGATGGCAGATGGCCAGCGGCTTACGGTGGGTCGCAGTTTGGCGATGGCAAAGGCCAGCAACAGCACGCCATTGGGGATAAATTCCATAAAGTAACGGTCCCACTCGCCCAAGCTGCCTTTATACACGAGCGTTAACTCCAACAGCTCCGCGCCAATGGTTCCGAAGACCAGCACAATGGCGCGCGGGTCGCGATGTTTGCCCCAGCAAAACCACAAGGCAAACGCCATGGCAGGATAGATCGGCCAGAAGAGTAGACCGAAACGGACAACGTATAAGAGGGCACCGAGCGGATGATGGTCGGCGGCGGCAATCGCAGGCGTCATATACGCGCCCGTGGCAGTCTGGGCCAAGTTGCTATAGGCGGAGTCGAGAAAGTACAACGGGTTTTTCATAATAAGCCAGTTGAAGTAAATCCAAACACCGGCCGAAAACACGATGGGGGCGGCAAAAATGATGGCGGCACCCGTCCACTTGGAGATCGATTCGCGCCCCCAAAGCGATAGGGCGATTGCCAGAATCAACATGAAGCCAAACGGGATGGACTCGTAGCGCATGCCAAATCCCGCCGCGAGCCAAAAGGCAGCGGATACCAAACGCCGCAAGGATCCGGTTTGCAAGAAGTCCAAGAGCCCACTATAGGTGCCGAGGATGCAGGCGATCCACATAATGTCGCTCATGCCATTGGCACCGTAGAGGATAATGAGCGGATTCAAGGCATAGATGATGGTAATGGCGACGACCAACGATTGCGGCAGATCTAAGTTGCGCTCAAGAATACGATAGAGGTTATACACCCCCGTTGCCCCCAAGACCGCCGACACCACAAATCCGGCCAGCCCCCGCGTGACCACGGCCGGGATCCAAGGGTGCAGGGCGACGATCGGCAGTTCCAGAATGCTGGGCAAAGGGTTCCAGACAAAGCCTACCGCACCCAAATGGGGATCGCGGCTAAACAGGACGTAATACGCGTTGGCCACACGCGAGACGGCGTCACCGGCGGCGTAGTGAATGACAAAGGTGAGATAAGCCGCGGCTAGGATGTAGACCACAAAGCTAATTCCGGCAATCCATAGACCTGTCCGCTTGGGTTTGGACGTAGCGACGAGCGAAGACTGGGTTTTGACTTCGTCTGGATAATGAAGCACGGTGGCCGCACTCATGATTTACGACTCCCATTCTGTAATGAAATTGTATCTGATGACGACGAAACTTTGCTGGAGCGGGACAGCATACTATAGGCAACAGCCATGCCTACAAAAAGCAATAACGGCGCAATTTCCAGTACCCAAAACATGCCGAGCATAATCAACAGCGAAGCTGCGAGTCCTAATAACGCGGCCACTGTCCATAGCAGTCGTTTCATGGAAGACCTCCTAAGCACTAATTTCCGCCGATTCACGATGGTCCGCAGCCGTCACGGGGTTCCAATCGGTCAACCCGTGGTGGGTCTTTTCCCAATGCGAAGGACGAGTCATCAGTTGCAACAGCGCTTTCCACGAGGCTAACGACATCATGGTCCAATACAACGGCGTGAGGATGGCGTAGGGAACCAGACTCCAGTGCCCGTCCTTGGCTGCGCCCACAGCGTTGAGATACGCGAACACAAAGTTTCCGGCCAACAGATTCAGCATGCCTAGATAGTAAATGCCGGGCGGGAACAAGTGAGGAATTAAACCCCAGTTGGTCATAAACCAGAGCGATGTGATGAGCCAATACAGGGGATTGAGAATGAACATGATGGGGGTACCCAAAATGGCAAGCTGAAAACCCCAAAATCCGCGGGCGCCAAGCTGTCTGTGCAATTGCACGGGGTGGCGCATATGGACCAGCCAAGTCTGCAGATAGCCTTTGATCCACCGCGAACGCTGCCGCACCCAGTTGACAAATTCGGAATTGGCCTCTTCGTACGTATATGAGTCCATTACCGCCGTTCGGTAGCCGCTCTTGTTTAGGCGGATTCCCAAATCGGCGTCCTCGGTGACGTTATAGGGATCCCAAGCGCCAATGTTGCGTAAGACCTCGGTACGAAAATGATTGGAGGTGCCGCCCAGCGGAATCGGCAAGGAAGCCGCATGCAAAGACGGCAACAAGAGATTGAACCAGACACTGTACTCGGCGGTGAACCAGCGGGTCAATAGGTTTTGCTCAATGTTGAAATACGAAAGTTTGGCCTGGACGCAGGCTAGCGTGTCATCACTTTGACGAAAGGCGAGCAATGCCTTTTTCAACTGGCTGGGCTCGGGTATGTCTTCCGCATCGTAGATGGTGACAAATTCACCGCGCGCCCGTTGTAGTCCAAAATTCAACGCTTTGGGCTTGGTCCGTGGTTCTTCAGGCGGGACAATCGTAATCTCCATGAAACTCGGAAGCTTAGCCCGGCGGGCCGCCGCAATGGTCTCGACATCATCTTCCTCTAATAGCAGCTTGACATCGAGCCGATCCTTGGGGTAGTCCAGGCGGGACAACGCTTCGGTCAAGACATTCAGCACATTCGCTTCGTCGCGGGCCGGAATCAGGATGGTGTAAATCGGCAGGTCGCTGTCCGAAAGGTTCTCGACCTCTTCTCGCGCAAATCGCAGTTCGTTCGTGGTCAATGTGCCCTTGCGAATGATCCAGAGGCGATGAACCACAAGTAGGGCGTAAATGAGGACAAAAAGACTGCTGACAACAGAAAGTGCGACATCCCGGTCAAAAATCAGTGCGGCTATTAGCGCAACCACTAGGGCTACACCGGCCCACTTCTGCGACTTGGTGAGGGTTTGCGTGGCCGAATCATCCGGGCGGCGATGCAGCAACAACGTTCGGCTGAGCACGAGATTGTTCGCCCGATACTGCTGATCCAACCGGGCCAGAATGTCGCGATGGCCGGTCAACACCGCTTTTACGCGGGTCTTGGCTACCAGACTTAATTTGCGCCGCCCGGGCGTGTCAAATGGATTGGTGAGCGCCACCGTGATAGTGTCGGGGCCAACAGCCACCGGTACCATCTCGTAGTCCCGCCATTCCTTTTCCGTGAGCAGGTGCCACACGTTGAGCAATTCGGGGGAAGCGGCCGGCGAGTCCTGTAAAAGGTTCTGGGTGGGTATGCCGGTCTGCGCTGACAGAATTTCTGCCACGTCCCAGGAAGTGAGGTGCTGATGGGCCGTGGCTAGCGAGCCAAGTAATCCCCCTTGATTTTGCTGCATGCGCAAAAGTTCGTCGAGCGCCTCTTGCGAGAGGCCTCTTTGCCGAGCCAACTCGCCAAACGGTGCCGGACGATCAGACAAATCCCCATAAATTTCGCGTTGCGCCAGCACGAGGTCGATGGCGGTGGTCCGATACCATTTCACGGGGCCGATGCGATCGAGCAGTAGGCGAGCCTGCAGAGATGGGGGCTCGGCGACTGCTACGCAGAGGTTGCCTGAGTCCCATGCAAATGGTAGTAGGCCATGGGTCCGTGCGTCCTCTCGCGAAACCGCAAATGCGGCCGACCGATCCACTGTTTCAATCAAGGGCTTGCTGCCGCTTACGTAGGATATCAGGGTGATCCACGGCGTCGCGTCCCAGCGCTGAGAAATCTCAGACATCATCCACTCTCCTCCTCGCAAAATACCGAGCTTCAGGGTTGGCCTTGCACCCGGTCACGTCTAAGCGTAGTGGAGAAGCGCGTAAAAAGAAGTCTCTGAGCCGGTCTCAATCTCCGTCTCAAGAGGACTTCGCAATTCGCTCCGGTGCGCTAGACAATGGGTCTGGTAAGGCGTGTTACCCCATCGTTGTGTTTGAACCGAACCAGGCGGCCTTTATTTTGTGCCGCTACCAATCTGGTTTGGCTAAGACAACGAGAGTACGGTCTGGATTTTTGAACACAAGGTTGAAAGAGGCCCAGAGACCATATTGGCTGCACGTGGATGATCTGATAAGGTGGACGAGAGTGGCTGGTGCATTATTTTAAAAAATGGGGTGGGTGAAGCAGGGCTTCTCGTCCACACTCGCGAACCTTCGTTGGTGGTGATAGTCATGAACCTGTCGCAACAATATCGACTTTCTCGTAGTCGAAAGGATCACCGCTGGAATCGGCAGTCGCTTCAGATCTTGCCTGGTTGGGTGCATCGATCGGCTTTGCAACGGCTCATCGGTTCGCCGCCGTCGACGGACACCCCCGGATGGGGACTGGCCTATCGCCTTAACCCCGCAACTGGAGAAGTCGAAACGGAATGGTGGCAGTGGTAGCGGGATCGTCTCGGATGCGGTAACGACGGTCGTCTCACGTGGCGACTAGGACAGCCTGGCCATTTCGATGGGTGGACTTCTTCAGTCTGCCTCGATGGAACGATGCTGCTATTCAGCCAGCTGGGGCCCCGGAACGTGTGTTTTAAAAACCTTTTGTGGCCTCGATCGCTAGAATGGGTTCAATATGAAGCTTGAGGCGGTCAGCCTAGAACGATTGGACCTAGTGGTCCTGAAAGAAAAACGGCGGGCACCCACGGAGCAGACCAGGGCGGTCCCGCCTTGCCTTAAGCGGGTGCGGGCGAAAGGCATCTAGCAGGCCTTCAAGGAGGCGAGACTGACGGCGGAGCAGTTGTCACGACCGCAAGTGAGCCGTGGCCGCACGGCAATTCGCAGCGTACTGGCACTGATTCTCGCGGGGATCCTAGCGGGTGTCAGCGTGGAAGAACGATGGGGTCCGCTACGCGATTTGCCCCACGGGCTCATTGATCCGATTAAGGCTTTGCTAGTCCTATTGGTTGGCAGCCTCGTGGTGTGGGTCATCGAACGTCAGGTGCTGCGCCAATCAATCGATGCGGCCTCGCCTTTTAGGCGGCTGGCGGCACTGCGTTTGTTGGTCCGACTGGGCCTCTACCTGGCGATTCTCCTGGCGGTTGTGGCAGCATTGGGGCAGAGTTTGTCAAGCCTTTTGGTGGGCGGCGCGTTTGTTACCGTGATTGTGGGCATGGCAGGCCAAACTTTTTTAGGGAATTTGATTGCTGGGATTGGTTTGGTGATTTTTCGCCCCTTCCAGATGGGGGATCACATTGTGCTGATCACGGATGCCTATCCGGTGATTGCCTCGACCTTCCCCCACGAGGCGGAGCGAGCCGGCTACCGCGGCACGGTGCATGACATCAATCTTTTATATACCCATATGCTGACCGATGATGGGGTGCCGCTGGTAGTGCCTAATGGCATGGTTTTGCAATCGGCGATTGAAACCCCAAGCCGGCAACCGGATTCAACAAAGCGGGTGCGCATGCGGTTTGACGTGGATATGGCAGTCCCAGCAGACATTTTGACGCAGCGCGCGCAGGACGTGTTGCAGGAATTGGGATCTGAAGTGCAAGTGGAAGTTGTGGATATTGGCATCGATTCGTATGGCGTAGCGGTGGAAGTGCGAGGAGCATCGTCGAGCGCGTCATCGCTGCGGCATCGCATGGCACTGGCGTTATTGCCGATTATTGCTGCGTTAAAGGCCTCAAACGCGCAATCATCCTGATTTGTCGAGGTACCGGTGCAGGACACGGACTGTTCCACTGTCTAATTGACGGGGACCTCGATGTGCCGCGCTTGGCCCCAAAGACTGGGCTCCATACGGACCAAACGCGCTGGCATCATCGAAATTACGGGCCCCGCATGGTGCAACACGCGATAGTGCTCTCCTGGCTGAGTGTGGAGGACCACGGCATCGGGAGGGCAGCGTCCCTCGTCATCGAGACCCTCGGTCATCGGCGGCACCAGGAATACCTGGCCTGGTGGCGCATGATCCGGGATCGGATCGCCCGGTCGCAGCCGTTGGGCTTCGGGCGGCACCGCTTCTCCAGGCAACAGGCGCCCCAAAAACAACACCATCGCTCCGCGCGGGGCACGTTCGACCGTGGCGGGATGAACGGTGGTCGCATTGGGATGCACCGTAACGAGGGACACGGCGATAGGGGCGGTCGGGCTCGGTATCGCGGGATGCTGCTGCTGGATTAGTTGCATGAGGGATTCTAACGCTCCGTCGGGCGTGATATCGGTGGTATGCCAGGTGCGATCCAGATCGGGCAAATACGCTTCGGTATGATCTCGATACTGCTCCATGACGACCGCGATCCGGTCATCCGATTCCGGCTTGCCTCCTCGGGGTTTGAACTGAGGGAAAGGGTCGACAGCCTGACGAACCCGGGCCACCGTCGGCCCCGGCGAGATGAGCCGCACACTCCCACCGGCGTGACGTAAGAGCCGATGTTCCCCATGGTGGGTGCGGATCACGACCTGGTTTGCGCGAAATGGGACCACGCGGTGGGGCAGGATCAGGGCGGTGCCGCCGTCACGCGCATGGTCCGGAACGCATTCGCCGGGCTTTAGCCATAGAGCGTTCGACGGTGGGGGTTGGATCGGGTTGAGGTCGCCCGAAAACAGCACCTGAACGTCGTCCGGGGCCTGTACCACCGTCGGTGGACGTAAGTTGGATGCGTAGCGCCAAACCTGTAGGAGGGATACGGCAATCGGCGCCGCAGCATTACCTGTCGGATCTGGATACCCGTGTAATTGTTCCAGCAACTGGTTGAGGGATGCCTCGGGCGTTGCGGCGATACTCTGCCATTGTCGACCCAAACCAGGCAAGCGGCTTTCCGCATGGTCCCGATATTGCTCGATGATGACGGCGATCTCCTCGTCCATGACCGATCTCGATCGATGCATGACATCACCTTCCGATGTATCATACCACCTGCCGGGGACTCCATCCGGATCTGGCTGCGGCAATGTCCAGATCCGACGGTATGCACGGCACGGCCATTTAAAAATGTCCTTTTCACGTTTAGACAGGGTCGCCGTAGAGATCGGCCCGACCTAAAAACCGTAGTGACAACCGGCCACTTTCCGCGCTGACCCATGAACGCGTCAGCCGAGCGCGTCTGAGCAAGAAATAAACCATTGGTCTGCCCATGCTACTGTGCCCGAAGACATCGTCGCGACATAGTCTTGTCAAAGTTCTCCTATGCGGTCAACTAGCTGGATTTGATTCAGCCAGGTGCACCTAGCCACGGTGACTTTTCAGGCTTTGGGCGAACAACTGTTGCGCCATGTCCACTAGGACGGTGCGGGTTTGCAGCAAACTCGGCGACCAATGTCCAGTGCTGGCTGGCGCTATCATCGCTTGCACCGGCGAGAGGGACAGGAGGTGGACCGCTGATTGGGGAAGATGACCCAAATGTGGTCGGGATGACGAAAATGCGGCAATCGAGGTACGGATGTACTGCGTGTGCCCATGTACCGAGACGGCATCGCTCCACTCGACATCAACGTAGGTTGAGCGCGGCCCCCCCACATGGTTAGGGGGAAGCACTACGGCATAGGCGGTGGCGACGACACCGGGCACCAGTTGAAAGGAGCGCGTGGCGGCCAAGTTGTCCCCGTGGTATAAGAGGCAGGCGTGAAATCCATAGGTGGCCAATGCCGAGGCATCAGGGGTACTCCACATTTCCACTAAGGCTTGACCTTGTCCACCGTGATAACTATACAAATCGGCTTGCGTGGCGGAGCCTAGGCCCAATACAGATGACTCATTGGCGTAGTAGACGGCCCGCTTATCAAATGCGGAGAGGCTGGGTAAGAAGGTTCGGACGTTGAAGGTAGCGACCGGTGAAGGATTGCCGAACGATCCGCGCGGTAGCGAGACTAAGGGCCATAACAAAACGGCGACGGCAGTCGCAATCACAATGGCACTGCCGGTGCGACCCCAGCCGGGGAATGTGCGCGTCACGTCGTGGGGCAGGGCGGGAGCGTGCAGCCCGAATGGGGCAAAGAGGGCCATGACGCCCACGGCCAATAGGGCAAACAGGACAAAGCCGAGCACGGGGTGAATGTAGGCAAAGGTAAACGTCGGGCCAATGACATGGACCGCAAAGACGATGATGGCAAGCCGCACCCAATTGAGCACCAACGCGCCCAGCAATGCCAAGAGGCTAATGATGAATTTGCCGCGCAGCGATCCGCGGAATACGAACCAGACCACCGGAATGATGATAGCCGCGCCTAGGAGACTATCCGCGCCACTACAGGCTTCGGCCACCACCACCAGGTAAGGCTGTCCGTGATGGACCACCGCAAAGGTGCCGGTGGCGGCGGCGGGACTGAGCCAGGTTACGTGGTGGGATAGCGTCGTCAGGATGGCGACAGCCCACCTCACTAACACCGATTGGGTGGCGTTGGCAAGGCCCTCAAAGATCGGCGGCCAGACCAGTAACAAGTATAACAGCGGCCATAGCAATTGCCGCGTCACCGTCAGTCCCCATAACAGCCACGTCATCGCCAAGAGCCAGAGCGGCCACAGTAAAAGGCCCGCGTGATCGTGGACAAAAAATGCAGGCCAGCGTTCGGGAGCAATGACCAGGGCTAAACCCGTGATGAGTGCCAAGAGCCCCCCCAAAATAATGTTGAGTTCGCTATCGTCATGGGCCGGGTTGGTCGGGATGGATAGGATGTTCCACATGGTCCAACCTAGGGCTATGATGGGTATCCAGACTAGATCCGCGATGGGGGTATCGGCCAGCAGATTGTTCCATAAAGGGCTGGCGTACGCTAACAGAGGGGCTACCGATACGGCCACCCACAGGGCCCATAAGGCCACGGGGGTGCCGCGCCGATGCGCGACGGGTGGGGTCGAGGTCATGTGCTCACCTTCCTACAATAAGATTCTGGAGTCTGTCAGCGTTAGCCTAAACCATGCCT
This sequence comes from Sulfobacillus acidophilus, assembly GCA_003023745.1. Lineage (GTDB taxonomy): Bacteria > Bacillota > Sulfobacillia > Sulfobacillales > Sulfobacillaceae > Sulfobacillus_B > Sulfobacillus_B acidophilus_A. Next base: position 18,498 of record PXYV01000013.1, read on the forward strand.
CGACCCGCAGCAGTTGCAGAAGGCGTCTCGACTATAGTCTCTAACGGGTCTAAGCGCTCTTGGGACAATTCGAAAGCGCAAGACGCAAAGCGCGCCTGGCTTATGACAGCGAGGCGCGCATGACGTTTGCATTAAACGCGTGGTTTGCGTCTGAGGGCCACATAGCCCAAGGGTAGTGCCAGCAGCAAAGGCAGGCCCGCCGCCCAGGGAACTTCCGGCAACTGTCCGGCAATCGAAGCCGATTCCGCCATTTCGATCTGGGTATTGGACCAAGTATCGCCAGACGGCAGTGTGACGTCGGCAGTAAAGGTGCCGCTTGTTGACACGGTTCCCTCGTCGATTTGAGTCGTGTCAGTGGCGTTGCCCTTGGGTGCGGCGTAAACCGTGACGGTGTCCCCCACCCCAAGCCCAGACCAACTCCAAGTCACGGTGCCCGTGGTACTGCTAGTTTCCGTTATGGTAATACTTCCCTCGGCAGCCATCGACAGACCGCCCATGACCAATATCAGGGAGGTGGCAATTCCCATGATCCCAGCGGTCCTCCACACTTTGTGGATCGACATGATGCCACACCTCTCTATTGAACCTAAATGTGAAACGGTCCTGCGACAGGACTTACCCTTACGGTAGTGGCAGCGGCGATAACGCACAGTCTAAAGTGATATCTCAAATGCCGTCTCGGTTGCTGCTCAACCTGGCGATGAAGCCCCGGGCCAAAACCTTTACGCAAACGGTAGATATGAGACAGACTTGAGACTGTCGATCGGTCCGCCGACGCCTATACTGGTGGCCAGTTAAATGATGTTCAATGGAGACAAGAAGGGCGGGACATGATGGCACACCCCCACGCACAGGCGCGACGGACTGTAAACCTAAAGACGTTATCAACGCCCTTGGCAGTGTGGACGGACGCGGATCGGACGCAATGGGACACGCTGCCATGGACTAGCGTGGTGTCGCGCCTGATCGCGCTGATCCGTCAAACCCAGCCATCACCAGCGGCAACGCTGGCCGAGCGCCAGTTGCGCCAGCTCATACAATCGGCCCCGGGATGCACTGGAGAACTTCTGGTGGAGATTTCCGAATATGGCGCGGATCCCAAAGATCTGGTGCGAACACAGCAACAGTGGAATCTGGTCCAACCGTGGTATGTCCTGCAGGCGGTGCTAGATACGTTGCATGAGAAGGACGACGTGCCCTATTCCATTTACCAAAAGCTCAGTGTTCTGGTCAAACGGATGGTTTGGCACACACTGAGCCAGAATTGGGATGAGCTAGAGCGCGATCCCGTGACGGGAGTCTCAAATCGCCGGGCAACCCAAGTCGAATTAGATCGGTTGCACCGTTTGGGCCAGCCGTTTACCGTGTATTATGTGGATTTGAACGATTTTAAGCTGATTAATGATAGCTATGGCCACGCCGTGGGTGATCGCGTGCTGCGCACGGTGGCGGAGCGTTGGCAGGGTCTGATGCGCGAATCGGACTGGTGTGGCCGGTGGGGGGGTGACGAGTTCCTCATCATCGTCTCAGGCTCGCTGTCGGAAGAGGCGGCGATGCGCCTGGGCGTGCGACTGCGGCAGGCATGCGCCGAGCCGATTTGCCTTCCCCCGTTAGACCCCATCGTTGTGTCGACGGCATACGGCTACGCCCACTATCCCACGGACGCCGATACGGTAGAAGACCTGGTGGATGTGGCAGATCGGCGTCTATATGCCGCTAAGGGACGGAAACTGCATCAGCAGTGGGGAAGGGAGGTCAGTTCGGTTGAAGGACCGACGTTGAGGGTGGAGGGAGAACTGGATGAAGCGAGGATTGACGTGCACTATCAGCCCATCGTCGAAGTGAGTTCCGGGCGCGTGATCCACTGGGAAGCGCTTGTCCGCTACCGCGGTGAGAATGACTCCCTGCATTATCCTACCGAATTTTTAAAAACCCTATCGCCAGCGACGCTGCAACAATTGAATCGTTGGGTTTTAAGGCGCGTCTTTGGCGATCTAAACCACTGGAGCAACGCAGGATATCATCCGACGGTTGCGGTCAATGTGGATATTGCGCTGTTGGCGACGAGCCCCGGTCTCCGTTACGTGACGGATTTGCATCGGCGCTATCCTGGCATTTCACCGGCACAGTTGGCCTTTGACATTCGCGAGAATTGGGGCCTTTGGGGAGCGTCATCGCTGGTAGAACGGCTTCAGGCATGGCGTGAGCAAGGATACGGAATTAACCTGGATAATTTTGGCCAAGCGCGCACTGCACTTGCAGAACTGGTCCAGTTGCCGTTGACAGGCGTTAAAATCGACCGATCGGTGACCGGCCAGTGGCAATCCCCGGCGGAAAGACGTCTGCTGCAATCGCTGTTGGCTATGGGATTGCCGTTGGGGCTCACGATGGTTGCGCAAGGGGTGGAATCGCCGGACCAATATGAGGCGCTACAGGCTTGGGGGTGCCAAACGGTTCAGGGTTGGTTGGTCGGAAAGGCGGTACCGGCCCAAGAAGTCCTTATGGTTGGTCCTAGAAGACAGTAGCTGCGCTTTGGGTCTTTGGGATTGGAAATGCGCCTGAACCCTCTTAGTTGCCAATAAGGGAGCGAAGCATCCGGATCATGTCGTAGAGGGCGCGTCTGCGCAATTTAGGTGCCTTTGGATTATTCATCATGGGACTATCAGCTTAAGGACCGAACATCGCTGCACACCATCGCGCCATAACATCGCCTGGGGCTGCCAGACATCACGGGTCTTCGTCTGATCTATTCCCAAGAGACAGATCGCTTATCCAGAACGCTTGATACCAGGCGAAGACCTTTGATGGTGTGGGAAACGACGCGGCCACCCAAATAACTTGGTTGCGCTATTGACGGCAACTGGCCGAAATCATACACGGCAATCAAATTGACGGCGGATTCGAACGTTACTTGCGAGCTTGCAGTCCTGAGGTCATCCGCGACACCTGAGCGTCGTCCGACATCCATAACAACCTTTCAAACACCGGACTGGCGTAGAACGCCTTGCGCCGCGAGAGACGCATTGACACGGGTTTAGCGTTCGGGTGGCTAGTTCGGATTGACGCATTATCTGGGATATTTTGTAAAAATATGCACGGTCATGTCGAGAATACAACTTGCCTGCGTTGATTTCGAGAATTACCGCGATGTGACAGTTTTAGTCATAACACGCCTTTTGACCGCACAATCTCTATTGTTTCAATCAGAGTTAACACATTTTTTTCCAATCGCGAAATCCGAACGCGCATTTTACAAGATCGTGACGATTTACATACTTATAACCTTTTCTTAGTCGGCACTTTTCGTTTATGCTGAGGTTGTTACAGTGGGAAGGTTGATGAGGTGCGGACGTTTCGGCGCGCTCGAGTGTTCATTGCGGCAACATCGGGGGAGTGCGTGCGGCGAGGGGAGTCGGATTGACAGGAGAACCGAGGCAATCGTCGAGTCCGGTCAGGACGATTTTGCCACCCGTCTTTGTAGGGCGTGACAACGAGAAACACTTAATGAAAGAATGGATCGCTGAGGGGCGTGCTCCAACTACGCTACTTGCGGTTTCGGGCTTGGGTGGCATCGGCAAAACTGCGCTGTTGCGGTATTGGTATCAAAGTGTACGCACCCAAGGTGCTGTCGCGCTGTGGATTGACGGGCGCGCGGGTGTGCGTACCCCGCAGGGTTTCTTAGATCATTTGTCGACAGCCGGTGTATTGGCGGGAATTTCGGTGGGGGAAGAGCCCTCTGCCTGGCATGCCGTAGTGCGGGTACTGCAGGAGCGCCGGGTTTGTGTTTTTATCGACAATTTTGAGTCCCTCTCGGCGATTGAGGAATGGCTCAGTCATGTCCTGTGGGGGAATTCGCCGGAGGAGAACTTGCTTTGGGTAGTGGCTGCCCGTACGTTTTCGATGCGCAGCTGGTCGGCCCTTAACCAACCGGGGCTGCGGGTTGTGCCGGTGAAACTGGATGTCTTGGACGCGAACGACGCCTATCAACTGGTCGACCAGGTATTGCCTGGGTTAGAGCCGGACATGCGGCGGCAAATGGTCGATAATACGGGGGGTCACCCGCTAGCGCTCACCCTATTGTTGGATTTGGTGCGCGAGGGCCAAGACACGCCGGCGGCGCTGACTCTGAGGGATCCTGAATTTTACCACCAAATTACGCTGCAGTGGTTGCGCGAGTTGGTTAATGAGGCGCTGTATCCGGCAATCGAAGTCTTAGCGCTCTTGGACTCGGCGAATGAAGAAACCATTTCAGCGGGTGTGGGATATACGCTGTCGCCGCAGGACTTTGCGGAACTGGCACAACTGTCCTTTGTGCAACAGGTAGAAGATGGGATGGCGCTGCATGATGTTGCGCGTACCTATTTGCTTCGCGACCTGCAAAGGCGGCGCCCTGGCCATATTGAGATGTTGAGGCGGCGGTTGGCCAGCCACTTGCTGGAGATTTTGCGCACCGGCACTGGGGCACAGCGTCTGGCAGCGGCGAGTCGCTTGCTGACCGTGGTGCTGGACGCCCTGCCCATGCCGCAAAATTATGCCGATCTCTCGACTAACGTTTTCCCCTATGCGTTTTCGCCTTATCAGGCAAGTGATTTACCGCAGTTGCAATTGATGCTTGAAGACTGGGCGAAAGCGTATGTATTGCCGCGCCAGCGGCAACTGTACCAGGATTTCCTCACCGAGTTTGCCGAACGTTTCCCCCAAGACATTCGCGTCATTCGCAACACGGCCAATGTGGCAGTTGCCGCGTCATTTTTCTGTTTGGTACACCGTGCCACGGGAGAGCTATTGACGCGCTATTTTCCCGACGAAACCCGGGAGTGCCTGACGCCTGCGGAGCTCCAACGGGAGCCGGAGCAAGCTAGCACCTATTATGCCATCTTGGTGTGTGTGGACATGCGCAATCCGGGTATTCCGGTCGTGGATCTCACAGGTTTGCTGATACGCAGTGGCTTAGGGCTGTTAGGCAACGGCACCCGGGTGACACTGGTGGCGACCAATCCCGGGCTTAAGCAACTATTGGCGGCCTTGGGCTTTTCCATCACGGCGACCAAAACCCGCAACTGCGACGTGGATGATTTGCGGGCGGAGGTTTGTACCTTGGACCTGTCCGGAGGTCGTTATGCGGATTGGATTGAGTATTTGTTGCAGAGGGTCGAGAGTCCTGAAAACCCGTTAGAGGCTTTTATGCCAGCCAAAGCCACGCAAAGCGTGGAAGTGCGGGAGCTTAGGGCAGTTCTTTCGGCGCTAACGCGCCCCGGCCAATTTCAGCGCACAGCCTTAACGCAAAAGGTGCCATGGGACATTGAGGAGTTCCGGGTCGTATTGACGCGAGCGCTGACAGGACGAGATCCTACGGTCTTGAGTTATATGAGCCAGGAACATCTGGAGCTTTTGCGCATGACGTACCTTGAGGACGTCAATAGCGTGCAGGCGTGCCTGGCGTTGAATTTGAGCCGGGCCAGCTATTTTCGCCGCCTGCGCGAAGCGGTCCAAGGGCTGGCCTATTGGCTCGCGATATTCATGAGTGCCGTAGAAAAATCATAGCGGCGGTGGCACCCGAAAAAATGAGTTCAAATTAATTCAACAGACGATGCGTTCGGTTAAGAATATTCTTAGCGAGGAGTTAAAAAGCATGTCAACGAGTGCAGATCAGGTGGTCTTAAGGCGCATTCGCACGGTGTCCAGTCTGGGCGTGTTGTTGGACGGATACAATCTCACCATCATTGCGGTGGCGCTAATACCGCTTCTGGTTCAGTATCATTTAGGCTCTACCTCAACCAGCCTCTTGGCGTCGGTGATGCTGATTGGGTCCATTATTGGCGGACTCAGTGCCGGAGTATTGGCCGACCGATGGGGACGCAAAACGCTGTTGGTCACGGATTTGGTGGTATTCATTGTGTTTTCCCTGGTTTCAGCGCTGGTGACCCATTATCTTTGGCTGATTATTGCCCGGCTTGTGGTGGGACTGGCTGTGGGGGCGGACTATGCCATTTCACCGACGTATTTGGCGGAGTTTTCTCCCCGGCAAACGCGTGGGTATCAAATGGGTTATATGTGGCTGGCGTGGACGGTTGGGGCGGTGGTGAGCTATGCCTTGGGCGCTGGGTTGGTAGCGTGGTTGCCAACCGCTTTAAGTTGGCGTGTTTTGTTTGCTGTGGGCGTTATTCCGGCGTTGGTGGGGTTGATGATGCGGGCCCGATTGCCCGAATCGCCATATTGGCTAGCGCATCGGCAGACCGTGAGACCTCGACGCCCCAAAGTGAAGTCTGGGTCGGCCCGTACTTGGGCATTGGCGCTACTGCCATGGTTTTTCATGGATCTGGCTACATACGGGTTGGGGTTGTTGTTGCCGGTGCTGTTAAAGTCCAATGGCTTTAGCTCTAGTTCGGGGGCTATCTTGGGGACCGGCCTGGCGGCGTTGTTCGGTGGTCTTGGGTCTTTGTGGGCGTTATTTCGCCTGGATCGCGTCGGACGCATGCGCTTACAAATTTGGGGATTCTTGCTAGGCGGTGTGGGGCTTTTGCTATTAGCCGCGTTGATTGGGTCAGGTGTCCGTCTCTTCCTTGTGCTTATTAGTGGCATTATGGTGGTGAACTTTTTGTATGGGGTAGGACCTGGCCTGACAGCCGGGATTGTTCCGGCCGAGATTTTTCCGACGACGTGGCGGGCAACCGGGCAGGGCTCGGCAACGGCCTTCAGCCGTATCGGGGCAGTCGTAGGCGTCTTTGCCCTTGGTTACTTTGAAGGGCACGGCGGGTTTCCGGCGGTGCTGGTTGCCACCGGGGTGGTGTCTTTCTTGGGCGTGCTCAGTACGTGGCTTTTTCGCATTGAACCCAATCAAAAGCCACTCCCCGATATGGCGGATAGCGCGTGAGGTACCGTGGCCTAGCGATCAACCGTTTGGCGGCATGCGTTGGCTTACCACCAAACGGGAATCAAATAAGGATGCCTCCGTTTATCGCGGAGGCTCTCGTTACTAATATGGCGACTAGGCTGTGCGCCGCTTCAAAATCAAGGCAGCCGCGCCCAAACCAATAAGTGGAAGGCCGACGGCGAACGGCACTTCGGGTAACTGTCCGTAAGGCAGGTTGTTCAAATTCACGAAGTTACTGGGCGAATCGGTGGCCACTAGACACTTACTCGGACCTGACCCCGAATATTCGGCAACCCCCAAGAGCTGGCCGGGTGTACTCACGGAATATGGCATCGTAAATACTTGTGTGCTACTGCTAACAGCTTTAGGCGGGCCGACGGGTGTCCACGCAGCACTAGTTCCGGGTGTGCTGGAGGTCCCTATTGGAGCTTCAAAAAATCGCACCGTGTAGTTGGAAGGCGGCTGCGACGAAGTCTCTAATCCCGATACTTTAATAGTGACTGTCGGCGGGGGCCCCGATGTCGTACCCACATAGTCAATGGCCAGCGAATCGGACGGGGTTGTCGGGCAACTGTTATCGGGACCGGGATTGCTATTGCCGGACTGGTTGCCGGAACCGGAGTTGTTGTTACCGGGACCGGGATTGCTATTGCCGGACTGGTTGCCGGAACCGGAGTTGTTGTTACCGGACCCGGGCGAGGTCCCATTGGGTCCAGAATTGGTTGTGCTACTTCCAAGGGAAAATTGTCCCGGAGTGCTGTGAGCAAACGCGGGCGTTGCGACCATTAAGGTCAGGCCCAAGGTTGCGGCCGCCACCGTGCCCAATGTTAAATAATTCTTCATAGTATTTCCTCCTGATTTTAGCCTAGATTTAGTGTAGGCACCCTGGTGCGATGCCACAGTCTTAAGAATGGTCTCATGGTGCATTCGAAGTAATATCATGATCACGCCTCCGCAGAGGGCGGTTGATGAGGGATGAGCGATAGGAGATGGTCGGTGAAATGGCGGTGGTGCAGGGAGGCCAAGACATTATCGGAAATGGGCGCATGTTTTTGGGGTGATTTTTAACGGTATCGCGGCTTTGACCTTGTTGGTTTGAGGTCGAGATGGCGGAATATGAGGATAGGACCGGATTTGGCGTGAGCGATTGCACCGATGGCAGAGAATATTATGGATGCAGTCTCAATTCATGCCAGGATAGGGCTTGGCGGGTTCTCGTGGCGATGGCCGCACAGAGATTGTGAAGCGCAAACGAGGCAAGAAAATGCTGACTTACGGTGAATCCGTGCGGCGACCTTTTGTGAGGGATATTGCCAACTGCATGGCCCCCACTAATCCAGCGGTATTGCGAAAGTGAGGAGGAACGATGACATCATCGAGGACCTTACTTTCAGCAAATGGTTTTAAATAACCATTGAGCAACGTTGACACGTTGGCGCGGATCATCGGAAACAATTGGGATTGCTGCATGACACCGCCGCCCAAGACGATGCGCTGGGGCACAAGAATATAAAAGAGCGCGACTAGGCCAAGGGCTAGATATTCTGCTTCCATGGACCAGGCACGATGAGTCAACGGCAGGGTGTCGGGATTTTGGTTCCAGCGTTGCCGGATGGCTTCTCCCGAGGCCAGCCCTTCCAGACAGTCGCCGTGAAAGGGACAGCAGCCGATAAAATGATCGTCGTCCACTCTTGGAATACGAATATGCCCTATTTCCGGATGCCATAGGCCGTGGTAGACCCCCTCACCGGTCCAAAAGGATCCTCCGATGCCTGTGCCAATCGTGAGGTACACGCAGCGCGTAGTCCCCAAGGCCGCCCCCAGACTCTGCTCTGCAAGCAGAGCAGCCGTTACGTCGGTGTCAATGGCAACGGGCACGCCTAATTTGCCTTGCAAATATTGTCGGAAATTTGCGCCCTGCCACTCCTGCTTAGGGCTCCGTGTGATCATGCCGTAGTCCGAACTGTGAGGGTCGAGATCCACGGGTCCAAAGGAGGCCACACCTATCCCGTCGATTGGATACCGTGCGAAATACTCCGAAATCGCTGCTAGGGTCCTAGCAGGGGACGTTGTGGGGATTGCCGTAATATCCTGTAGATGTTGCGGGGCGTCGCCCACGGCACAAAGACATTTTGTGCCACCCGCTTCTAATGCACCGTATAACATCCTCACACCTCACGAGTTTTTTCTTTGGGGCCTATAGCACGACCATGGTCTTGACATGGGCAAGGTATTCATGCGATTGCATGAGCTCGGGGAGCGCTTGCATCGGTATTGTAAATTCTAACAGAGGTTTCAAGCGGGCGCGATATTTACGCAGAATATCAATCGCCTCAGGAAAGGTGTGGGCATAACGGAAAATGCCATGAACAGTAATACCTGCCTGACTTAATCGCAATCCATCAAGTTGCATTGCGGTTTCACTGCCTAAACCAATTAATGCGATATGGCCATGTGGGCTGACGCATTTATGCGCGAGTTGAATCCCTTCGGCGCTACCGCTACATTCCATGACGACTGAGAACGTATCGTTTTTCACCAGAGCTGGCGTTGTCACGTTCAGCTCCATTTTTTGTCCGGCAGAAATCCGTGATTCATTGATCTCTGCCACGGTAACGGTGGCGTTACGAGATATACAGGCTAAAGCCGTTAATAGGCCTACCGCGCCAGCACCGATGACAAGTACGGTATCATCGGCAGCTATGTTTACTGTGCGCGCGGCATACACGCCGACGGACAAAGGCTCGGCTAGAGCCGCTTGTGCCGGAGTGAGGTCATACGCGGGAAACGTCCAGCGATCCGGATGGATTACGCGCTCTTGCAATGCGCCGTCAATGGGCGGGGTGGCAAAAAAGCGGATGTCCGGACAGAAATTATAGTCGCCGCGTTTGCAGTACAGGCACTGACCGCAAGGGATTCCCGGTTCCAATGCCACGACTTCGCCTACTCGCCCCGGGTCGACTTCTGATCCAACCTCGGCTATCACACCGCCGAGCTCGTGTCCGATCACCATCGGGGCATTCAAAACATGTTCGCCAATCCGCCCTTCCTCGTAATAGTGCACCTCAGAACCGCATAACCCGACGGCACGAATCGCGACAACCACGTCGCGCGGTCCAGGGTTGGTGGGCACAGGGCGGTCGTCAATGCGTAAATCGTGAGGATGATGCAAAACTGCAGCTTTCAAGATATTCATTCTCCTTCCTGAGTGCTATGCACGGTAATCAAAAGAGGGCAACCGCAAATAGTTGATATAATTATCATACAAGTTTGTTGACAAGTTATCAATTACAGACTATATTCATTATAATTTATTGTGGAGGAATCGTTGATGAATCGCAAAATAATGCGAAAGATGACCCTGAAAGATATCGCCGATGCGACGAAGTTAAGTGTGAGCACTGTATCTCGTGCCCTAAATGGTGATCCGGTCGTTTCTAGAGAAACCCAAGATTTCGTGCAAAAAGTTGCGAAGGATTTGGGATATGGACAACAAAATTTGTCAAAGTCTTGCCAAATAATCTCGATTGTGATGCCGGACCCCGTGGGCTACGCGTTGCGCAACCCCTACTTTACCGAGATTGTCCGTGGTATTTATGCTGTGTTTCGCGAGTTTCCGCAGATGCGGCTAGGCCTTGACGACTTTGCGACCTTTGAATCGGTACAAAAGGATGTTCACGGGGCCGTTATTATTAGCCCGGATGACGTGCATTTTGATGTCGCTCAGGTTTCGGAAATCCCGGCGGTTGTCATAGACAGCATGGGTGACAAGGAGCAGATGTCCATCGTAAGTGACAATAAGGCGGGCATGATGATGGCTACCGAACATGTTTTGGTGTTTGGACACCGATCGGTGGCATATGTAGGTCCTCGCAATACGTACTCCGCAAGGGCTCGATACGAAGGATATCTTAGTGCACTAGAGAAGTATCGAGTAGAACTCTCCAATCCAGATTGGGTAGTGACGACGGCTGGATCCTCGTTTCAGGATGGCTATGCGGCGTGTGCCAGTTTGTGGGCGCTTGATTCCAAGCCAACCGCAGTCATGGCGTTTAATGACTTTATGGCTTGGGGTATTCTTGAGTATTGCCAAAGTCAAGGTGTGAGCGTTCCGGATGAGCTTTCCGTGGTCGGCTATGACGGGACCAGTCAATTACCCCCCATGTCGTTAGTCCATTTGACGACAGTTGATCAGCACGCATTTCAACAGGGTTATACAGCGGCGAACAGCTTGATCGGATTGTTGTCGGGGCAACCGCTGGGTGTGAACGCCATTAATATTTCTCCGACACTTGTCGTGGGGAACACCGTGCGTCGTCCTGCGTTTTTGCGTGTTTTTCAGGAGGTTTGACGTTTGCACAGGTTGTGTGAATTATGTTTGGTAAGCCTTGCGGCGCACGCTGAAATGCGGAAGCTGAAGGACACGGCGACTGTTTTACCGATTTAGCAGACAACACTACAAGGTAACGTCGGAGGCTTACGGGAGGCTCACAAGATGTCGGATGTAGCCCAAGATTTTTTGGTCTCGACTCATCTTCTGTTTGGATGGGGAGCATCGGGGCGGACAGCTTCCCTGGTTCAGGACTTGGGGACCCGATGTTTTATTGTAACTACTGCTGGAACTACGCATCGTACCAATTTACTCAGAGGCCTAATGGATGAGCTGGAGCTCGTGGGGTGTGCATGTAGTGTGTTTGATCGCGTAACGCCAAACCCTACCGTTTCCGAGATGGAGGAAGCCCGAACGATGGCATTGGACTTCGGTGCCGATGTGATTCTCGGTGTGGGTGGTGGGTCGAGCCTTGATACCGCCAAAGCTGTTTCGTTGGGCGTAACTCATGGCGGCCCTCTGTGGGATTATCGCATCGGCGGTTCGCGTTCCGTAAACGGATCGATGTTGCCAGTTGTTACCGTAAACACCACCGCCGGGACAGGTTCCCAAGTGTCTCCAGTCGCAGTGTTTACTAATGAAGATACACACTCCAAGATGGCTATCGTTGACCGCAAGTTGTGTCCCGCCTTCGGAGTGATAGACCCGGCACTAACACTATCTGTGCCGCCTCGAGTAACGGCCGCGACTGGATTTGATGTATTCGCGCACGCGTTCGAGAGCATTATTCACGTGAATCATTCTCCATTAGTGGACCGCTTGGCGTGGGATACCTTGGGGCTGGTAGCCCAATATCTGCCGCGGGCAGTGGCGCAAGGTGATGACCAGGCGGCACGTGAGGCGATGGCCATTGCGGATACATGGGCAGGGATTTGTATCACTAATGTTGGCACCGTCTTACCGCACGGGATTGCAATGGCCGTCGGGGGCCAAGTTTCCACTGTAATGCACGGTGAAGCGCTTGCGGCAGTGTATCCGGCGGTCTTGCGTTACTCATGTTCAGCTGTTGTAGAACCCTTGGCCCGGCTTTATGAAATCCTAGAAGCAGCGCTGTCTCTACCACTGAAGGACACCCTGTTGAGTGCGGTAGACAAAGCGCGTCGCTGCCCTGATCTCATTGAACTCTTTCTTCAACGGATCGGATTACCCGACCGATTGTCACAACTGGGCCTTTCTGAAGATCTAATAGACCCAATTGTTCGTGGTACGTTCCAATTACCGGACTATCGTAATAATCCTCGCGTTCCGACTCACAGTGAACTGATGCAACTGTTGGAAGCCAGTTTCAGAGTGTGAGATGTGTCCAAACGACCCGGTTTGGCGGCGTGAATCTATGTGATGACAATTTTAGATGGCTTTCAAGAGGATATCAACCAATTGATAGCGATATTTTAGGGCGAGATTAAGTGTCTTCAACGATTCAATGGAGGGGGCGATAGCGTGCGTGTACCATTAGACGGAGAATGGCTACTCTATTTTGCACCGGTGATAGAGGATGTGGACCGCCCCGAAGAGCTAGAGTCTAGTCGTTTGTCACAGATTTCCGCTGAGGTTCCGGGAAACGTTGAACTTGACCTGTCAAAAGCAGGTGTGTTGCCCCATGATTTATATCACGGGGCCAACATATTGAAAGTTCGGCAATTTGAAGATTTTGCATGGTGGTACGTTCGTGATTTTATTCTGTCTCACGACGAAGTGTCATTTTCGCCTAAGTGGCTCGTGCGATTTGAAGGGGTTGACACTATTGCCGAGTATTGGTTGAACGGTCAGTGCCTTGGTCACAGTAGCAATGCGCTGATCGACCATGAATTCGATGTCACGCCATTACTCATAACGGGTGCGAATCGGATTGCGGTACACTTGCGACCGTGCCGAGAGTTCAGTTGGAATCAACGGATTGCCCCCTTGTGGAGTGGGGGCCAAGTAGGTACGGAAGAGAGTCATTGGGTGCGCAAAGCGCCGCATACATATGGATGGGATATCATGCCGCGGGCCGTGTCGGCAGGTTTATGGCGCTCAGTTTGGCTAGAATCGGTGCCGAAATACCGGATCCGTCATATTTATGTGGCAACCCGAGCCATTACCAGCGCGGAAGCTTTCATATTACTGACTTACGCTTTGGACGTGCCGTATCCCTTGCGGCCCAATAGCGAGGAGCTTGCAATACGGATCTCTATACAGTCTCCTGATGGCGTCGAAGTAGTGCGGTTGGTGCGACAAGTTACTTTCCCGAGTGGGATGATGTCCCTTGCAATTCCGCACCCCCAGTTGTGGTGGCCGGTTGGGTTCGGAGATCCAATTCTTTATCAGTGGAAAGCGGAGCTGGTCAATCGGGGATTGGTATTCGACGAACGCCATGGGAATCTTGGGATTCGGACTGCGAAAGTTGTGTATGCCGATCCTGCAACTGACACCGGTGGAGATTTCGGCATCGTCATCAACGACGTGTCGATACCCGTGCGAGGAGCAAACTGGGGGCCGATCGATGCGTTTCACAGCCGCGACTCTCAGGGGTACACGGATCGCTTGCAAACTCTTCGCGATATTGGCTGCAATTTGGTACGCATCTGGGGCGGTGGGGTCTATCCAGATACAATCCTTTACGATTTTTGCGATACAAACGGCATCATGGTCTGGCAAGATTTCGCGATGGCTTGTGCGTTGTATCCCCAGTCGTCTGTGTTTGAAGAAATGATGAGATTGGAGGTAGAAGCGGTTACGCAAAGGCTAGCCAACCATCCGTCGCTGATTTTGTGGTGTGGGGACAATGAAGTAGATGAATATGCGTGGAAAATAGGCATACCGCCCAGTGTAAATCGGCTTACCCGAGAGGTTATACCATCTTTTCTCCGCCAAAATGATCCTTATCGGCCATTTGTGCCTAGTTCCCCGTATATCAGCCAGCGGATCGAAGAGCGCGGAACGTTGGAGGAGACCCCGGAGCAGCATTTGTGGGGGCCTCGGGACTACTTTAAGAGCAACTTCTACACTACCTATCGAGGCGCCTTTGTTAGTGAAATTGGATTTATGGGTCTCACATTTTTATCGAGCATGGAGCGTTTTTTAAGCGCAGATGCGTTGTGGCCTCCGACGAACGACGAATGGTTGGTACATGCTACGGATCCGACAGTTGACCGGACATCGATGTATTGGACTAGAGCTCAAAAAACATTTGATCGAGTGCGAGAATACTTCAGCCCACTGCCAGACAGGCAGAACGATGTAATTCTTGCCTCCCAAATCGTTCAAGCGGAAGGATACAAGTTTGCAATTGAGTGGGCGCGGCAAAGTAGAAAACGTGGAATAGTGTGGTGGAGCTTGTTTGACGGATGGCCTCAGCCGACGTCCGACGCAGTATTGGACTATTATTTGCAGAAAAAACTCGCTTACTACTATATCGCGCGTTCTCAACGAGTGGTTCTGGCTTTGGCGGGCGAGCCGGTAAATGGTAAGTCCGAATATCCCATATGGATGTCAAATCAAGGAGGAATTGAATGGAACGGCATTGTCGAAATCGTCGATGGCGACTCCGATAATGCGGACACTCCTATCTGGCGTGGAGAGGTTAGAGCGCCAGCTGGTGAACTTTGCGGTGTTACCACGGTGCCCGTGAAAGCCGCGCCGCACCTCATGATATTGCGGTGGTTCTCGCCGACCAAAGAGGCTGGGGCCTGTACTAACCACTACATTACGGATCATCCACCGATTGATCTTTTGCGCTATCGTGCTTGGTTGCCCCGAATCCTAGGGGAGGGTGACTATCGAGAGTTTATGGCTGCATGGTCGCGAGCTTTGTCAACGCAGTAAAGGGGGGTGGGGCCGGAACTACTTAATAACCATAGGGCCCGGTGTGACGAAACAGCTACTTATGACACAGTATCGATAGAGATGAACCAGTCTAGGTGAAGGAGGATATAGACAGTGAAAAAACAGATGATTGCGGCAACTAGTCTCGCGTTTTCCTCGGCGTTGTTATTCGCAGGGCTTGGAACAATGTCTCCTGCTGCTCAAGCCGCATCGCGAATCTCACATGCACCGATCACGTGGTGGATTCCGTCGCCAAGCCCTATTCCTGGCACATTGCATGCGGCCGCCAGACGCTTTACCAAGGCAACCGGCATTCCGGTTCATGTGGAAAGTTTCCATGGTCAATCTATCTCACAAAGATTACTACGGCGATTACTAGTGGCGTTGGTCCTGACGTCATTGAGATTGGCAACACTTGGGCTCCAACGTTTGCGGATTCGGGTGGGTTTGTTCCGTGGACGCCAAAAATGTTTCAAGCCATTGGTGGTGAAAACAAGTTCCTAAAGACTAGCATGGAGGTAACCACGGCACCAGGCAAACCGATAATTTCAGTGCCGTTTTTAGGGCAAACCTGGGTTCTGGAGTACAATAAGGCGCTGTTTAAAAAAGCGGGTATTACCGCGCCTCCCAGGACATGGACGCAATTTATGGCTGACGCCAAAAAGTTAAGTAATCCAGCTAAAGGGATCTACGGAGTTGACGTGCCAATCGCAGTCAACAGCGCTCTCCAAACCTGGGATTGGATTATGTTTCGACAAGAGGGAGGAAACTACTATGAGCACGGAAAACCATCGCTAACGTTAAATGCCAATGTCTCTACACTGACTAACTTCATCAAGTGGGTTTACCCGGATCGTATTGTCAATCCGGCGTTGGTGGGTGATAGCACCGGCACGTTGGGCACAACGGAGTTCGAGCGGGGCCAGGCCGCGATGTTTTTCACACAGGCACCTCAGATGGCAGTGGAACATCCGGCGAAGTACGGTATTGGATACGTACCTCTTCCGGCCAAGATGCCTCATGGCGGTGCTGCCATTATGTCGCATGTTGCGGGTGAGAATCTCGTGATCTTTAAAAACAGCAAGCATCTTAGTGAAGACCTCGAGTTCATTAAGTTTCTGACGAGTCCCCAAGAACAAGAGTTGATTAATAAAAATATGTTCGAATTGCCTGTAACCAAGGCAGGATTAAAGACCGCGTATTTCCAAACTCCAGCAGAGAAAATCTTCGGTCAAATTCTGGCTAAATACGCGGCGCCCATGCCGACCGAGGCCTCGAGTGCGACGCTATTTAATGATGTCGGTGCAGCGACTATCACCTTGATGCGTGACGACCTCAGCAACCATAATATTTCGGTATCTCAAGTACGGTCGGCACTAAATTCCGTTCAACAAACGATTGAGGCTGAATCTGGAAGCTAGGGCAAGCTTATCCTTTGGATTGGGCGCGACAAACGGACTGAGGACCTTCTGTCGCGCCCAGTTCGTAAGGCACATCAGATCGCGCGTTGTCTGGGTGACGCGCTGGTGAAGGGGAGTGGGACCGGTGGTATCCAAGAAAGTGAACACGCGACCTAGTATCGCAGGTAATGGACAGCCGGGGTTGCGTTTACCGAGGCGGCATCGCACTAGAGGCGGTGCTGAGCCGATTTTGGCTCTGTTACCGGCACTAATTGCTATGACTTTGGTACAAATCGGGCCTATGCTGGTCGGGGTAGTCATGGCGTTTTTTCGCTTGACCCAGTTTACGATTGGAAATTGGTTGGAAGCTCCATTTGCAGGATTGCAAAACATAACGTTAGCGGTAAATCCTACTGAGCCCATTGGCCGGGAGTTTTGGGGATCCATGGGATTAACTGCACTATATACGGTTCTAGTGGTTGGGATTGCGTGGGTGTTCGGTATGGCAGGGGCCGTGTTTTTGAGCGACCAATTTCGCGGTCGTGGCCTGTTGCGGTCACTGTTCATTCTTCCTTACGCCATTCCGGCGTATGCGGGGGTTATGATCTGGACGTTTATGTTCCAATCAAACGGCGCCATTAACACGTTGTTGGGACGTGACCTTCATTTACTATCTTCTCAAACCTTTTGGTTGTCCGGCGCCAAGGCGTTTGGAGCAATTTTGGTGGCGGGTGTCTGGCAAATGTGGCCGTTTGCGTTTTTAATGTTGTTGGCGGGAATTCAAGGTGTGCCTGGCGAATTGTACGAAGCAGCCCGGGTCGATGGGGCAACTAGGTGGACTGAATTTCGTGACATTACCCTCCCGGTGACACGCGACGTAAGCCGAGTTCTCGTGCTGATTACCGGACTATGGACTTTTAATAACTTTACCACGCCGTATGTGATGTTTGGAAACGCGCCGCCAGCCAGTACGAACCTGGTGTCGCTACAAATATACATTAATTCATTTGTCGATCTAAACTTTGGCCTAGGGGCGGCTATGGCAGTGATTATGATTGCAATTCTCGTGATAATTGCGCTGCTCTACATTCGTCTATTACGGCTAAACGTCGGGGAGGTGCCCAATGGCTGAATCATTCTCGTACCGGGTTGTTCGAGTGTTGGTTCTGCTTTTTTTGGCGGCTTTTACGTTATACCCTCTATGGACACTAATCACCATTTCTCTATCTACGGCGACCGAGGCGGGGGCACCATTCCGCTGGATTCCTGAGTTCCTCACTCTGCATCCCTATGTGGCCATGTGGCACACAGCGCCTTTACTATTATATCTTAAGAACAGCGCGATTGTTTCTAGTAGTTCGGCGGTGGTTTCGTTGCCGATAGCGCTCTTGGCGGCGTATGCGTTAACTCGACATCGTCTGCGCGGTCGAGGTGTGGTCCTGCGTGTAGTTTTGGCTACACAAGCTTTTCCAGGTGTTCTTTTCTTATTGCCGCTGTTTGTGATCTATATCAGCATCGAACACACGTTGGGGATTCCGTTGGACGGCACCTATTTAGGACTTATTGTCACGTATTTGACCTTTGCGTTGCCGTTTTCCATTTGGATGCTAACTGGTTATTTGGCGGCTGTTCCTCCGGATATTGAAGAAGCTGCTCGAGTAGATGGAGCGAGTCGAATGAGGGCGTTTATTAGCATGACGATTCGTATGGCTACTCCCAGCATTGTTGCCGTAGGTGTATTTACTTTTATGACAGCGTGGGGCGAAGTGTTGTTTGCATCAGTGTTAACAGACGGAGCGACGCGGACCTTGCCAATCGGATTGCAACTCTATGAAAGCGCTAAAGGATTAGTTATTTATTGGAATCAGTTGATGGCTGCGGCATTGACGGTAAGTGTTCCTGTTGTTGTAGGATTTATGGTGCTACAACGATATTTTGTCCGCGGTTTGAGTGCGGGAGCTATCAAATAGCTACATGAGTCAGAAGGAGTGCACCATATGCGTACTGCGTTGACAAGACTATTCGATGAATATCCTGATTTAACGCCATGTCAATCATCAGTGGAGGCGGCGGCTGAACTACTACTCAAAACATTTCAAACAGGTCATATGTTACTAGTGGCAGGAAATGGGGGCAGTGCATCAGATGCGGATCATATTGTAGGAGAACTAGTGAAGGCTTGTGCACGTCCTAGGCCCCTATCTCGATTACTCGTTGAGCGTCTTAACGCAATGGGTCTGGGTACTGTAGCGCAACGCCTGCAACGAGGATTGCCAACAATTGCACTGGCAAGTCATGCAAGTCTATCTACGGCCATAATCAACGATCAAGGTGCCGACCTAATGTTTGCTCAGCAGGTAATAGGATACGGAAAACCGGGAGATACATTGTGGGCGTTAAGCACATCGGGCAATTCTACGAACATTGTGGTGGCACTACAAGTGGCCCGGGCCTTAGAAATGCAGACAGTAGGGTTAACGGGCGATCCAGGGGGACGAATGAGCGCATATTGCGACGTTTTGGTGCGAGTGCCGTACACGTCTACTCAGACAATCCAAGAGCGGCATTTACCTATTTATCATGCACTCTGCCTTTACATAGAGGAGGTGATGTATGGGATATGACATGGCTGGCAGGCATTGATATCGGGGGAACCAAGTGCGCCGTGGCTATGGCGGAGTATGTGCAGGGGCGTATCCAAATTAAGGCACGTGATCAAATTGAGACGCCGTCGGTATGGTCGTCTGCGCTTGAGGATCTGGATGCCAGGCTAAAATACTTGATAAGGACCACGGGTTCTTATCCTGAGGCAATCGGTATTAGTTCCGGAGGTCCGTTAGATCCATATCGTGGGATGATTTTGAGTCCGCCGAATCTGCCGGGGTGGAATGACGTGCCTATCGTAGATTACTTTTTAACTCGTTATCGTGTACCTACAGCTCTAGAAAATGACGCAAATGCGGGAGCGGTCGCTGAATTGCGTTGGGGAGCCTATGGACACGTCAAGGACCTGGTTTTTTTGACGTTTGGTACTGGCATGGGGGCAGGGTTGATTGTTAATGGTCAGATTGTACGAGGTGCAACGGCAGGAGCCGGAGAGATCGGGCACATCCGTTTGGCAACAAATGGACCGATGGGGTATGGAAAGGCGGGATCATTTGAGGGGTTTTGTAGTGGTGGTGGTATTGCACAACTTGCGTTGCAGCGTCTAGCCGATACGGTTAAACAAGGCTTATCCC
Organism: Sulfobacillus acidophilus; assembly: GCA_003023745.1. Lineage (GTDB taxonomy): Bacteria > Bacillota > Sulfobacillia > Sulfobacillales > Sulfobacillaceae > Sulfobacillus_B > Sulfobacillus_B acidophilus_A. Next base: position 38,208 of record PXYV01000013.1, read on the forward strand.
TATCGCCTGTCTGGACACAGTGGTGGCGAAATCCGAGCAGTCTTACGGCCGAGGCTGTAGGGCAAATCGCCAGCCAAGGGGATGAGTTAGCGATACAGCTTCTGAAAGAAGTTGGTGAATGGCTGGGACGAGGGATTTCAATACTGATTGATCTGTTGAATCCTGAGGTCATTGTGATCGGAAGTATTTTTGCACGTCAACGTCGCTTGCTGGAGGGTCCGATGCACCGGATATTAGAGGTCGAAGCATTGCCAGAGAACTATAGGGCATGTCGAATAGTTAGCAGTTCTTTCGGAGAACAGGTCGGTGACTTCGCTGCATTTGCTACAGCTGTTGAGTCTTTAGAGGTGCAGGCAAATAATGTTACGGTGTGTGAAAGGAACTCAACGCAACCATAACTTTTACCGAGCAAGGGCTGCATAACAGTAATGGTGTCCCGCGCTCCTGTCGGCCAGAACGATATTGGAGGGACAATTTTTTCATTATTGCATGCGCGACGACAAACGGCATGACACCCCAATAATTGGCATGCCTTGCAGTGTGACGCGAGGCTTAAGGGTCAAGGGATACAAGCCTCTAAGGACCGTCATTAGGAAAGGAAGATGAACCAGATGTTTTCGTTTGGGGCAAACTACTGGAGTCGGCATGGTGGTCCACGTATGTGGACTGACTTTGATAGTGCAGCGGTGAAGGAAGAGCTGGCATGGGCTCGTCGCATAGGAATAGATACATTGCGGTGGTTTTTGTACTGGCCGGACATGGAACCGCAGCCGGGCGTGGATGCGACCGAGCCATGGGAGCATGTGGCTCAGTTTTTAGAGATGGCGGCACGTGAACACCTGACAACCTATCCTACCCTTTTAGTAGGGCACATGTCGGGTCAAAATTGGGATCCCCCCTGGCGAGATGGCCGGGATTTATGGACCGATCCGGTGATGGTGCAGCATACCGAAGCATATATTCGTAGATCAGTGAGTCGTTTGCGGGATATGCCGACCATTGGTGGATGGATATTGACGAATGAATGGCCATTATACGCTGGGCCGACGAGTCCCGGAGTGTTTCGGGTGTGGCTGAGTCGAATGGTTCAGGCCGTATTTGAATCGGATGGCAAGCATCGCCCGCTCTCTTTAGGGGATGGTGCTTGGAATGCCATGGGAGTAAATAACGGGTTTACACTCTCCGACCTCCATACATTGACGGACATTGTGGGTCCGCACGTCTACCCTGAAGGGGAAGAGTTACTCGAAGTTGCTATGGCCTCTTATGTGCACTGCCAATTGGCGCACGGGAAACGCCCTGTCTTATTAGAGGAGTTTGGATGCAGCGATGCATTTGGGAGCGAAACGGAACAAGCGGTATTCTATCGTTCGCAGATAGCAGGTGCAATTATGGCGGGTGCCATAGGAGCATGGGCATGGTGCCTATGCGACTTTGATTTACGGACAACAATTCCTTATGCGCATCATCCATTCGAACTGCGCTTTGGGCTGTTCTCCACCAACGGAAAGGAAAAGGCGACAGCTTCGGTCGTTAAGGAGTTGCAAGAAGCGTGTGGCACTCTCGGCCCGGTGACGCATGATCCGATTGGCGTCGTCGTGCCAGCTTTGCAAAGCGGGATGATTCCGTTCACGCGCGGCCCGGAAGGCACGCTGATGACCCGAGTTGCTGGTCGCATGTTAAGGACGCTGGCTCAGCTGGGCTACAACCCTATCGTAATTCACGAACCGCCACATGTTGGTCCCGCGTTGTCAGTAAATATAGGCGATTTCCCGGAATTAGAATACGTGGATACAATATTCGTGGTCGCGCCACGGCTCGGCGAGCCATTAAGAGAGCGGTTGTGGCAATGGGTGCGGGAAGGCGGAAATCTTTACCTAGCGTATTCGTGGAATTTTTGGTTTCCTGATTTACCTGAAATTCTGGGGGTAGAACGCTCCGGGTTTTATAACGTTAAAGAGCACGTAGTTGAGAAGATGACTCTGAAATGGCAGAAGAGTAATGCTCTAATCAAGTTAACCGCCAGCGGTTTGTTGCCGACCGTCACATTATCCGCGCGGGGTGCTAGCGAATGCGCGACGGACGACCAAGGTCAACATCGCATCTTTCGATACGCCTGGGGGAAAGGGACGATTACAGTCAATTCGATAGGTATTGAGGCGGCCGAGGGTCCTATTACTGGTCTGGAATTACTCTATCACCAGTATCTCTCAGAAGTAGGACCTAGGCTGCGGGTGGAATTGCAAGGAGTCGGGGCACAGGCTGCCATCTTCGAAAGCGGGCACGTCCTAGCCATGAATCATGGCACCGAGTCTGTAACGTTATTGCCGGCAAAAGATACCTGTGTCACAGATCTGCACGGACAAGTCCGCGAACGTGTCCTACTACCCCCACACGATTGCTGGATTGGTTACTGGAAAGAGTGATATTTAGTGAGTTGTGTTCTATCGTGCTCGACGTTGAAGGGAAGAGGTCGGACACCAAAACGGTGGTCCATGTGGGTGGTTCCTTACACTACCGTCAATAAGCGGGTGTTGGAGTGTGGCCAGGCAGGCGTATGGCCCTATGCTGTTGCGTCTAATGTTTACTGGAAACTCGACAGTCGGCAGGTGCACAAACAGTTATGCCAGGCTGGACAAGAACTACTTCGGTTTTACTTTCTGTCTTTTCGAAGTTTGTCGGCGAAACCGATCTTCGTTGGGCTGTTTGATTGGTGGGATTGTTGTCGTGTCTCAAAAAGGTTTGATAAAAAATGTCCTGCCGCCTGAATCCTCGGAAAAAAGGATGGAACATCAGGAGAACTGTATGATTAGCTCTGCTAATGGATCCCAGGGGCGGGAAAAGATTTCTGATACCTAATCTGGGGCCCAAGACCCCGTAATAATCATGGAAACACTGGTGTTGGTTAACGTTCACCGAGTAGTGAACCTTTTTTGGTGTCCGTTGATAAATGGCTTATCGGAGGTTTGTCAACGGCAGGAGTCCGTCGCTAGCCGGTGTCGAATACCATAGGGGGTTACGAAATGTCGGAGTACTTGTTTGCAATCACGTATCATCCCATGTACCTCTTGGTCGATCAGGATCGTGGGGATCCTCCAATTCTGGAACGGCAGTTGCCATGGGGGGCTCCAGATGCGGACACCTATATTGCGCGTATTGAGCGCAACTTGAACGCATTGGACCAGTATCCGGATTTACGGTTGAACTACGAATTTTCGGGTATGGAACTGGAGGCACTATCCGTCAGGAGACCCGATATTATTGAGAGATTTCGGAATGCAATTCATCGAGGTCAACTCGAATTTGTTGGAGGGGACTATGCGCAAGCCCACTTGCATGTGCTTGGATCAGAATCTGGCTTGAGGCAGTGTTATGAGGGCGCAGAGGTATTTCGTGCTATTTTAGGAAAGATGCCTACGGTTTTCTTCCACCAAGAGACTGGGGTACATCCGCAATTACCGCAAATACTTAGGGCACTAAATGTGGAGACGGCAATTGCGCCCGCTTTTCCATGGCACGCACAGGTGATCGCGGGACAGTTTCATTTTTTCAGTTGGCCAGATGGTCGTTATGAGCAAACCTACTTATTGCCGCAGGACCAAATTATATGTACGTGGGTGGCTCTAGATGGAACCGAGATACCAGTGTATCTGCAAAGCCAATTACGAGTGACTCCTGCTGACCTAATGCGAAGTGAACAGCGTGGACTCATGCAAGCAGCGCGTCTGTGGATAAAATGCCCCGACATGGAAGAATTGCGAGCGGACGAGTATCGTTGGATGCACGATAAAGGATCGTTTGTAACGCTATCGGACGGAATGGCGGATATAATGGCGGGATTCCCCTCTGAATCCAAGACTTGGTCCCAGATACGGTTGTCGTCTTACTGGTCTTATATTGAGGGGATGTGGGATGAAGCCTTAGTTCAAGAAATCACGCGGGCCGAAACACTACTGGTGGAGGCTGAAGCGTTAGCCGCATTCGGACAGGCGCGGGCCGGCACAGCGTTGCCATTCCCTCATCTGTGGAAACAATTATTATCTACGCAGCATCATGATGTCATGTGGGTCGAGACAACAGATCTGAAACGACAGGCAATCCAGACATTGCACGAAATACAGGGGACTGTTCGTTTATGGATTGAGTCCAGTGTGCGGGGAGATGAAGCAGATGGAACCCGAGCACAAAAGGTTGCATGGAATCCATTTCCATACAAGGTTCCGAGTTTGGTCAGCATGGAGAACGCCATTGAGCAGCCGGAGGCAGGTGAGATTCCTGCATTAGTAAAATTACTCCCTTTGAACTGGACGGGAATCTCCTTTCCCGCCAATGAACCATCAGCTAATCGGAGTCGCAGTGAGTTTCATCAAATAAGAGTTGATGAGGCGGGGACCTTTGACTGGGTGGATGAGTCGGGGAAGGCCTTGCTGGAGAGGTCCAGCGGGGAACTACACTTTACGCGGCCAGACGGTCATCGGTTTCGTAGCCGAGATGTGACGCGATTAGACATTCATCGATGTATTCCAAATGGCGACTATTACAGGTTTGGCGGGGAAATGGACGGAATTACCGTGGTAATTGAGCTCACGCACTTATCGTCTAAAGAGGGAACCGTTTTAATAGTTGATTATCATTACACATTTGTATCCGATTACATTGGGGTCATGTGGGACGATACGACGAAATTCAATGTTCGGTGGCAGACGCCAAAGGGTTCGCGTGTATATCACGACATTCCTTTTGGTGTGACAGAAGCGTATAAAGATCGGCCGCTTCATGCGACAAGCTGGGTAGCGGTGACACAGCCGTCGGGTGTTGGTGTACAGTGCATTCATTTCGGCCATCCTAAATATTTGTACCGATCGACTGGAGACCTCGAATCAGTGCTGGCATGGGGATCTAGAACATTTACGAATCGAATGGCGGTGCGATTCATGGATGCCAATCAGTTCGATTTGGGATTAAACGGAACGTTCCACGATCGTTTTATCTGGGTGCCGGTTGTTCAGAGCTCGTGGTCAGCGCTAATGCGAACGGGCCAAGGATTGCGGTTGGTTGACCACGTCGTTGGACTCCGTCATGAATCAGAGTTACAACAAATACAACCTTATCATTCGCTTGAACTATGCGACGATTTAGTGTGCACATTTGCGGGGCGCGAAAAGAACGGTAGTACAGTGTTCCGCGTGGTGAATTGTGGTTCGCATTCAGTCGCAACGCCATTCATTGACGATACGGAATATCGTGTGAAATTAACTGACCTCAGTGGACAATTACGGTCCGAGTTACGGCCGTGGGAGATCGGGCAAATTGTTTTTCTATGATAAGGCGCTTACCCGTGTCGTACTAAAGACTCCAATACAGCAATATGGCTCGCCGCGTTCGTTGACTTCACTCTTCGGTGTCTCCGTGTTTGGTGCGCGTCAGTGGCCAAACTGTGGGTATTAGTGATGAGGGAAATGACGGGTCAGACCGTGGTCGATTAAACGCAGTACGATAGTTTGAATTTGTGAGGTGTCCAAATTCAATAACGTTCAGACTATTGATGACTCGCTTGATTGGCGTTAGGAGGTGCTATGTGGGAAATTTTCTGTTCCGGGTCCCTCCGGTCATTGACTTCGGATGGGGTCGTCGCGATAGTGTGGGGACCGCCGTGGCGCAATTTGGTAGCCGATGTGTAATTGTGACGACTGAGCGGTTGCATCAAAACACCCCGATGATTGAGGCCATGCAACGAAGGCTGCATGAATCGCATGTTTTATCAACCGTTTACGATGGCGTAAAGCCTAACCCGACAGTTGATATGATGGATAGTGGTGCCGCCGTTGCCCAGAGTTTTCGCGCAGATGTCATTTTGGGTGTCGGTGGCGGTTCAGCCATGGATGCGGCGAAGGCGGTCGCCTTAGGAGCAACGAACCCGGGATCAACGTGGGACTATCGCTTATTTGGGGAACGTAAAATCTCAAATCGGGTTCTGCCCGTGGTGACGGTGGGAACTACGGCCGGTACCGGTTCGCATGTGTCGCCCGTGTCGGTACTTACCAATAGTGATTTGAATAGCAAATTTGCGATTGTAGATTATCGCCTTAGTCCCGTATGGGCTATTGTGGACCCTGAACTGACCTTATCGGTTCCGCCTCATGTGACGGCCGCTACCGGGTTTGATGTATTTGCGCATGCGTTTGAGAGCACCCTTCACCCGAACGCATCACCCTTCGTAAATTTGGCAGCGGAACGGGCGTTGCGTTTGGTGGCACAGTTTCTTCCTCGGGCTGTACAAGACGGCAATGATGTTGAGGCCCGTATCGCCATGGCGGAGGCGGACACGTTGGCCGGTATTTGTATTACCAATGCTGGTACTACGCTGCCACATGGGATTGCCATGGCCATAGGTGGTCATGCGCCGCGAGTGATGCATGGTGCCGCATTGGCGGCAGTGTATCCTGCTGTTATGCGATTTACATGGGCAGATGCGATCACGCAATTTTCGCACCTATATCAAATTCTTCGCAACAGTCCAGTATTAGCAGATGGTGATCCGGAGCAGGCAAGCCGAGCAGTGGATTTGGTTGAAGATTTCCTCGCACAAATTGGATTGGCTGATACCGTAGATAAGCTAGGTATCGATTCGGACATTTTGGCTGCAATTGTGAAGGATACGTTTGCGTTGCCGGACTATAGTGTCAATCCTAAGGTGCCTAGCATGGACGACGTACGAGATATTTTGTCAGCTGGTTCAACAACTGTCGGCTAAAAGAGCATCGATTATACCGCACGTGAAGGTCTGAGCTTCGAGGGGTTAGTGTATGTCCCGTGTTAAAATTCAAGCTAAATTTAAATCGATTTGCCTGCCGCCCTGGGGGATACTGTTTGGAAACCACAAAAAGGGTCCTTAAAATATAGTGCAACGGGACGGCCGCTCATGAAAGTCGTCTCTTTCAAGAGGGCAAGTGTTTCTCCTGCGGATGTTTCATGACAGGAAATTGGTCAGATGGAATGACACGAAATCGTGTCATAATTGCGTAGCCAACATCTTAATAGGAAGCTTTACCGTAGTGAGGGGCTGCATATGAGGGCGGCCCAATAGATAGCCCTGGCCTAAGGTGACACCCAACTCCTGCAATACGTGCAACTCCGCTGATGTCTCGATGCCTTCCGCTACCAGCGTGATTCCCAGATCGTGGCACATGCTGACAATATGGCTAACAATTGTTTGTCGCATGCTGTCGGCATTTAAGTCGGCGATGATGACCCGGTCCAGTTTTAAGAGATCCGGCTTTAATGTCAGCAACGCACCGATCCCCATGTAACCGGCTCCGTAATCATCCAGTGCAATGGCATGGCCTGCACTCCGCCAGTATTGTACTTGTCGTAAGAGTGTAGGATTAGTCAAGATGGGTTGCTGCTCCGAAATTTCCAGGACGACCCGTTTCGGGTCAATTCGTGCTTGCCGCGAGGCAATGGGGATCTCCGGGAAGTGGGCGTCAACATTCATAAAAAGTTTTTGCGTCGGTGCGAGGTCGGATAAACGTTTTAGGCTTAATTGTCGAGCCATTACCTCAAGGGTTACCCGCTGACCCAATGCGGTAGCTTTGGCGAATAAGACATCGGGTGACTCCCAGGCACTGCCGGGTGCTCCCCGCAAGAGCGCTTCATGAGCTAGCACTGAGCCTGTTTGTAAGTTGACGATGGGCTGCAAAGCGGACCAAAGCCTGTAACCCATTCAGATCCCCCCGTGTCAGTTCTCGAATATCTATAGACAACTTTGTCGGCTATCCTCAGAATCCTCTTTTGGGACAAGGAAATTTTGTAGGGAAGATTGGTGGGCAGTGAAAGCAAGGACGTACTGAATCGGGGGCATATGGCTTCTTCGTCTGGTCCAGTTGGAGGCCATGGGAACGTAATGGACTCGCTCTTTATTTTCATGCGGGGGGACCCGTTGAGATTTGGTCGAAAACCATGGTCCGGACCCCGGTTGTTTTGGACACCCTAAAAAGTTCTCGATGGGGGAACAGATTTCGTGCGTAACGATGGCTTTTTGGCGTAGAGCATCTCTATCGTCCTTCGACTGGCTTGCCCGGGTAACGACTGATGAGCCTTGTCTTTATCAGAATCATCAAAAATTGACGACTGCTCCCTTGTGACCACCATGTGCGGCAAACCCCCGTTATATAACAGGAGTATCAGAATGGTGTCTGATGGATAAATACGGTCCGGCACTGGCGCTTGGGAAGAAGAACAAAGTGGTAACAGACCCGTCAACGCTTAGGGGGTAGGAGGAGGGTGTCTAAATGTGTGCGAGTAGCTCCTTATCGCGTTGGATTGATGACCGGAACATCGCGGATCAGATTGTCAAAGCGCCTCCCAGGATCATGTCCTGTCACATGGTGTAAAAGTTTCCGCCTTCTAGTGACTTGCTAAGCGAGTCGGAACGCGAAAACGCGAAATCTTTCTGAGCTCTGTAATTTGCGAGATTCCTGTTCATTCATAAAGGTGACAAGACTATAAGCGGCATAATACATGGTTTCGGTAAGGTCTAACACATATTCCAAACGTATCTGCTCCTGCATTCTACGTTCTAAATGCCGACCTAATCTTCTATAAACACTCATAAAACAACAGAAAGAAACTACAACTTACTATAAATAGCTTGACATCACACATTAGAAGTGATAGAAATAAAATATTACGAAGATTCAAGGAGGAAGAATTCGATGAAAAAGAAGCGTTTTACTGCCTATTTTCTTGCTTCGGGTATCGGTATAATGGCGTTGGCTGGCTATGGCCCGATGGTTAATGCTGCCTCCCATAGTTCAAGTTCGACTTCTAGCAAGAAAGTAATAGGTGTAACCTTAATGACCTTGACGAATCCATACTTTAGTACCATGGGAGCGGCATTACAGAAGTACGGTGCCCAGGCCGGATACAAGGTTGTTGTGGATGGAGCTAATATGAGTGAAAGCCAAATGCTACAACAAGTCGATTCGTTTATCGAGCAACATGTAGCGGCGGTCGTCATGGCTCCTCCTGATGCTAGTGCAGCGCCTAGTGCTGTAGTTGCATTAAATAAGGCAAAAATTCCGGTTTTCACAATTGATACTAATGTTGACATGAGCGTTCTCAAGAAGATGGGTGGAAAAATTGTTGAATTTGTTCAGTCGAACAATTACAAGGGTGGAGTCATCGTTGGCCAAGAAATGGTCCAGTATCTCCATGGGCATGGTGATATTGGCATTGTCGATTACAAACTAGCACAATCTGTGTTGACGCGTGATGCAGGTTTCTACAGTGTCATCGACAAATATCACGGGATCAAGGTGGTGTCGGACCTCAATGGGGAGGGAAGTACACCTGGAGGACTAGAGGCTGCCTCGGAAATGCTCTCTGCAAACCCAGATATCAAGGCAATATATGACATCAATGCCCCCAGTGGGTTAGGCGCAGTTCAGGCAATCGAAGCAGCCCACAAGGTGGGGAAGGTTGCCGTTATTGGATTTTCGGGCAGTCGACAAGCAGTTGAAGCCGTCAAGAAAAATACAGTTTTCAAGTATGGAGTCATGCAAGAACCGACTCTCGAAGCCAAAATCGAGATGGGCAATATTGTTAAGTATCTACACGGGAAGTCCGTTCCTGCCAAGATTTTGACACCGGTCTTTAAGATTGATAAGCAGGATGCGGCTAAGTATTTACCGATTGCCTATCATTAAGCCATTGTCGTTAGGTGTGACTAGTAAGGGCGTTAGAACGACTCATGTCTAGAGTGTAGGAATCACCACGTGCAATTGCGTGTGCCCGGCAATCCACGATAATGGACTTGAGGATTGCCGGGCTCTGAACTTTCAGCGAAAGACGGACGGTTGTGAAAGAAAAGGCGCGGTACGAAGGGGTTTTTAATCAAGGGATCGCTAGATGGTGACAAATAGGATTTCGGGCGCGCAAAGTGAGAGGCGCTGAACGTGTCTGTTTTCAGCCATACTGAAGTGTCTGAGGGAGGGTGCGATGTCTGAGATCTTAAGAGTGGCGCATCTTAATAAAGAGTATAGCGGAGTCCAGGTTTTGCGAGACTTTTCTCTTACGGTGAACGCCGGCGAAGTGCATGCTTTGATTGGACATAATGGCGCGGGGAAATCCACCGTGGTTCGGCTCTTGTCCGGATCGGAACAACCAACGTCAGGTGGATTTTTTGTGGGTGGTCACCCTGCCGTCATGTCATCTCCTAGAATCGCGCGCGATTTTGGGATTTATACAGTATTTCAGGAGCTACGGGTTATCGACCAAATGACTATCAGTCAAAATATTTTTCTGGGAGGTGAATTAAACAATAAGGGTTTCGTTTTATCGCGTGAAATGGATCGACAGGCACATGATCTTTTAAAATCGTACGGGTTGTCCCATTTGGATGTCCGTCAAAAAGTTCGAGATCTGTCCCATGCAGAAAAGCAATTGATTGAAATCGTAAGCGCAATGAATGGAAAACCAAAGTTGTTGATTCTAGATGAGCCCACAACCGCCTTGCAGATCTCCGAAGTTAATACATTACTTGAGACTGTGCGGAAGCTGGCCGATCAAGGCGTAGCATTCATATTTATAACTCATAAGATTGCGGAGGCGTTTTCCGTATGTAGTCATGTGACGATTTTGCGAAACGGCATAACGGTATCTTCAGGTCCGATAAGCCAGGTCAGCCAAAAACAGGTCTTACAACATGTTGTTGGAAGTACCGTGATCGAAACGGATAGACGTCGCGAGTTGGTGAGTGGTGAACCGGGTGGCCAGGTCGTATTGACAGTTCAGAATTTAAGGTCAGATGTGCTTAATGTTAGCAAAATGGTGGTTGAGCGAGGCAGTGTTTTGGGGCTTTATGGGCTAGTTGGATCCGGCCGCACTGAACTATTAGAGACAATATTTGGCGCTCGCAAGTTTTCGTCCGGGACCATGCTACTGGAGGGTAAGGAATATCGACCGCATTCACCGGTTGACGCTGTGCAGGCGGGTGTGTTTTTGTTGTCTGAAGACCGTAAGCGAACGGGAATTGTCCCTCAGATGAGTGCGAAGACCAATATGGTTTTAGCTAGCCTCCACGATTTTCAACGTTGGGGGTTTGTTCGTCGCGGTGGAGTAAATATGAAGGTGCAGGAATATGTCCAAAAGTTAACCATTCAAGGAAATATTGAAGGACCTATTAGTCACCTTAGTGGTGGTAATCAGCAAAAAGTGTTAATAGCGCGGTGGCTAATTCCTCGGGGAATATTGCTAATGTTAGATGAGCCTACTAAAGGTGTTGACATCGGGGTAAAGGCCCAAATTCACACCATTATTCGGGCCCTAGCGGACGAGGGATATGCAGTCTTGGTTGTCTCGTCTGAGGTAGAGGAGATTGCTGTAGTTTCAGATCGCGTAGCTGTTATGGCAAACGGTATGATTCGGGCTGTTTTATGCGGTGCGGAGATAGTCGAACGGACGTTAATTGAGGAGTCGTTGGTGGGGGGACAAAGATGACTAGACAGTTGCCAAGTGAATTCGGAATTACAGTGGTTTTGTTGATTATTGGTCTCGTTTTGTCCTTAATATCTCCGATGTTCTTTACGACGTCTAACGTATTCACGCTACTGTTGAATACGGTGAATATCGGGCTCTTAGGTCTTGGGGAGACATTTGTTCTTTTGACGGGCGGAATAGATTTATCGGTTGGCGCGGTTCTGGCGCTCTCCGGGGTGTTGACGGCGGTGTTATTTAATGCACATGTTGGTTGGGTGATCGCGTCGCTCGGTGGAATCACTTCTGGCCTGTTGGTTGGGTTATTCAATGGTATAGTAGTACGGTACACCAAGGTTCCCCCATTCATCGCAACATTTGCTGCAATGGGCGTTGCATCTAGCATACCGTTAATTCTGACCGATGCGAATCCTATTCCGATTATTAACAATAGCTTCTCGTTTTTAGGGCAGGGATTTGTCTTTGGTGTTGTGCCTTTTGCTGTAGTGATTTTTGTGGCGGTAGCTATAGTAGCACACATTATTCTCTCGCGAACTGTCTTTGGAACACATGTGTATGCGTTTGGAGGAAATAGCGAGTCTTCCCGATTATCTGGAATTAACACTACTCGTGTACAGATTTTGGTGTACGTGGTCAGCGGAACGCTGGCGGGATTGAGCGGTGTGATCGAGGCATCCCGCTTGGCTTCCGGCTATCCTACCGCGGGCGCTGGCAATTCGCTGTTTGAAGCCATTTCTGCTGCAGTCGTTGGTGGCGTAAGTCTATTCGGCGGAATCGGTTCGATTCCTGGGGCATTTGTGGGAGCTTTGATTATTGGAACGCTGTCTGACGGCATGAACGTCTTAAACGTTAATAGCTACTGGCAGCCCCTGGTGATCGGGTTGGTGATCCTGATTGCTGTGAGTGTGGATACGTTGAGGTCTACCAGGCAGGGTCGAACTCCTAAATGGATGGCATTACTCCAGAAATCATTGCGCAAGGACGCAGGCCCGGAATCTTCTGGTGCAACCCGCAAGGACACGGCATCGTAACTTTCTAGTGAAGCTGTGAGGGGGCTCATGTAGTGTCGCACGAGGTTTTTATGGGTATTGATGTTGGGACATCCGGGCTGAAGGTTGTCGTGGTCGACCATAATCTACATGTTCTCGCGTGGCGCGAACAAAGTTACGGTTTTAATGCGCCCTATAAGGGGTGGGCAGAACAACCTCCTCAAATTTGGGTTGACGCTGCCGTTTCGGCGATACGTCACATTGATTGGAACTTGCGGCAACGTGTGCGTGGAATCGGCTTCACGGGGCAGATGCACGGAGTAGTCGTCGTTGATGAGAATGGCGTCCCTTTGAATAATGCCTTGCTCTGGTTTGATCATCGGGCTGATATGCTAGCTAGAGAACTTGAGGTGGTGGGGCCGAACGGTGTCGCAGTGGATCCAACGTTACCTCTCGCGAAAATTATATGGTTGCGAAGGAATGCAGCTATCAATTGGGCGCGAGCGCGGTTTATTGTAGGAGTGAAGGATTGGGTAAGAATCCAGTTCGGCGGATCGGTTCTGACGGACTTTTCAGAGGCATCAGGAACTCAAATGTTTGATTTGGAGAAGAAAGATTGGGACAGGTCGCTTGTTGCGCTGGCGGGACTTGAGGTGAACATGCTTCCCCGTATAGTTTCGTCTGGGGTTGCAGATGGTGAAATTTCTAAACAGATGGCCGACTTGATTGGTATTCCGTTGGGTTGCACACTATTTGTAGGAAGTGGAGACTTAAGTGCGGCTGTTGGTTGCTTAGACCTGAACGAGGGCGATGTGTTTATCAATTTGGGAACATCCGGTCAAGTGGGGATGTGGGGAAAGCCTTTAAAACGCCAATCCGTTTCCCGATTTGCTGATCTGCAAGGACAACAAGAGTTGCAGTTAATTCCGTTGTTAGCCATAGGAATGGTGACAAAATGGTGGTCTACTATTGTCGGAACGAAGTTCTTCGATTTTGAGCCGAGCCATGCAGAACCGCCTATCGTCTTCCTGCCCTACATCTCAGGTGAAAGAGGATGGAATCCCCATCCATTGGCTAGCGGTGGATTCTATGGATTACGCATGGGACATCGGAGTGAGGATCTTGGTCAAGCCGTGATTGAAGGAGTGGCGATGTCTATTCGTGAGGCATATGACTTCCTTGTTCAAGGACACCTCAGGAATCAAAGGGTATTTTTGATTTCTTCCCAACAATTTGGCGATTTTCTCAAAAACGACATTGCTGCGGTGCTCGGTCAACCGATTTTGATGCCGAGGCTTGTGGCGCCGAGTGCCCAAGGGGCAGCTCGCGTCGCGGCTCATGGGACGAGAGGCAACGATGAACTGGTCTCAACGCATTCATCCGATTCCATCGAGATGGAGGGTGTGGAACCTCTTGATCTTAGGATACAAAGATATAGACGGTTGTATCCTATTTTCGGCTATTTGAGAAAAGCTCAGTGGCAGGTACTTTCCCGTAACAACGGTACGCGAAATAGTGGTAATGAAGTGGGGATGTTGCTAGATGATGAGCGCGGAGCGGCAGCAAACAATTAAGGAGTTGCTAACAACAACCAGAATGGTCTATGTTTCGGCTCTCGCTGAAATGTTTTCGGTATCGGAAATGACCATTCGAAGAGATCTGGAGGCGTTGGAGAAGCGCGGAGTTCTCCGACGAGTGTATGGGGGAGCCGTCGTAGAAGAAGCCTTGTATGCTGAGATTCATGATGTTCCGATCCATGTTCGCAGTGTAGATAAGTTGCCCGAAAAGCAGGCGATAGCCGAAAGGGCTGTTCAGTTAATCGAACCTAACGACGTCATTATACTGGATGCGGGCACAACGACTCTGGAAATAGCCAAGAGGCTGAAGGATTGGCGAGGACTCGTGGTAATTACAAATTCGCTTCCGGTTGCGTGGGAGTTGGCCGGAGGTGGTCCTAGTTTACTCATGATTGGAGGTCAAATCCGGGGAAGCTCACTTTCTGCAGTCGGGTCCAAGGCCACCGCATTTTTGTCGGATATCGTTGTCAATACAGTATTCTTAGCTGCATCTGGGCTCTCTTTAGAACGTGGCATCATGAATTCTAATCTGGATGAATCTGAGGTCAAGCGTCTCATGATGGGACGCTGCAACAAGGTGGTGTTAGTATCTGACACAAGCAAGTTTCAAAATCAAGCGTATCATGTCGTGGCTGGCTGGGACGAAATCGACACGTTCATAACAGACGACCGTCTACCGGACGATGTCTGCGAGAAATTATCGGCACTTGGAGTCGATCTTATTAAGGTCGGTGTCTCGACATCGGAGAGTATACTTCGATGACTCGACCGATGCAGCGCAATTCGCCTACTGTAATGCTAGCGGGACATGTGAGTCTAGATATCATGCCGGAAATTGCGACGAAATCGCAAGGATTTGAATCGTTTCGCCCCGGCGGACTGATCGTGGTGGACGGATATCACATCGTTCCGGGAGGGTCCGTGATTAACACGGGTTTAACGCTAGACCGTTTGGGTGAAAGTGTTTGTATGGTCGTAAAGATAGGCACCGACCTCTTTGGACGAATTTTTCAGGAAAGCCTCGCCGACTTAATCCAGTTGCGCGATGAGAACCCATCCGCAGTGTTTGTTCGCGAAGATTCCGTCTCAAGTACCTCGTTCACTATCGTGGTTAGCCCTCAAGGCGATGACCGAATGTTCCTGGCGTATCCAGGTACGAACAAGACTTTTGACGTTACTGATATTCCTATGGATGAAGCAAATCACGCCAAAGTCTTTCACTTTGGATACCCTCCTTTGCTTGAACGAGTCTATCAGGATGGAGGCCACTCATTAGCATGTCTATTTCGGTCTCTTCAACAAAATCATGTTATTACTTCGTTGGACATGTGTATGCCAGGGAAAGATTCTGATGTGGATTGGTTGCAGTTCTTGCGAACCGTGTTACCATTTGTCGACATATTTGCTCCCAGTTTAGAGGAAGTAATGCTTATGGTAGCTCCGCACCGATATCGGCAATTAGGCGAAGGCTCAAGACCTCTAGCAATGTCCATTACAGAGGCCGACTTGGTGGAGACCGCCGAATCCCTATTACAAATGGGAGCTGGGGTGGTTTTGATTAAGCTTGGGGCAGAGGGCCTCTATGTAAGAACTGGCCGTGGTCTCAACGCTCCTTCGTGGGCCAATAGAGAACTCTATACTCCATGCTTTCGAGTGCGCGAGGTAGGTACTACAGGAGCAGGGGATGCGACCATTGGCGGCCTGCTATACGGGATCCTTCGCGGGCTCGAACCTGAGGGTTGCGTTAAGTATAGCGTTGGAGTGGGTGCCCATAGTGTAGAGGCAGTGGATGCAACCAGCGGAATTCGAACTTGGGAGGAGGTGGTTTTCCGCGTTGAACATGGGTGGGAAAGGCATAGGCCACACCCAGCTTTTGAAACATGGCGGAGTTACTGTGACATATATCGTGGGCCACGAGATGCGAACTAAGGCGTAACACGACAAGTCCAATCACTTAGGAGGCAGATTATGAGCGGATGGGAATATCGAATGGGTAGAATTTTTCAAAGTGACGGGAGGACAGTGATCCTACCAGTCGACCATGGTGTTACGCTTGGGCATGTCGTCGGTCTACAAGATCCTGCCAGCACGGTCGAAAACTTATTGATGAGTTCGCCAGATGCAATCTTACTCAACCGAGGATTGGCGCGCGTTGCGGGGAAATCTCTGAATCATCTCAGAGCGCCGGCGCGTATTTTGAATGTCGACAATGTGTTTTTGAATGACGACTCTTTAGTTCATGAGTCGATTGCATCAATCCAAGCAGCTGTCGTTGAAGGGTATGATGCCGTAAAGACTCTATTGCCATGGGACGGGACAATTCGAGAAAGGATGGATAGCTGTCGGTTGGTGTCGGAACTGATCGATGAAAGTCGACAATGGCAGATTCCCATTATTGTTGAACCCACCTTTTTACGTGAGTCACATCCAGTGGGAAAAAGTCTATCGGATTGTGTACGGGTAGCCTTCGAGTTGGGTGCTGACATATTAAAAATTCCGTATCCGGGTTCTTTGGAAGTATTGGGACAGTGGGTGGAGTCGTTTAAGGTTCCGCTGGTCTTACTCGGAGGTCCCGATGCGGGTAGTGACGAGGCGGTTCTCCATTTCGTGAAACAATCGATGAGCATCGGTGTTAAAGGCGTAGCTATTGGTCGTAAGGTATGGCAGCGGCCGATGCCGGAAGCTCGAGATTTTATGAGAGAACTCGTTTCGGTAGTGCATGGCAACCTTTAGCAAGGTAAGCGTTACAGATTCGTTATGTAGGTGAGGGGTAGGGACAGATGGCTACTATAGACGCGTATCTGGGTCTTGATTTGGGAACACAGGGGCTGAAAGCACTTGCGATAACCGACGATGGCCGCGTTTTGTGGCGAACTCGGGTCGCCTACCCCACTCAATACCTTCATGAAGGGTGGGAGGAACAAAGTCCAGGCGATTGGCAAGATGCGGTCAATCAAGTCCTCGCTCACGCCGCATCTTTACCATATAAATGGCGCGCACTGGGAATCTCTGGACAAATGCATACGACGGTGATGTGTAACGGCGAAGGGCAAGCATTGCGAAACGCAATTTTATGGTCCGATCGACGGAGCGATCAAGTGGTCAATGATGTGAAGAAGAAGTTTGGGGTCGACTATTTGCGATCGTTGGTCGGGAATGTGCCGTTGACCAATTTTTCATTAATGCATCTTTTGTGGGTGCGACAATACGAAAGCGAACGATATAGGGAGATTCGCCATGTGGCGATAGCTAAGGACTGGATTCGCTGGTGGCTGACGGGCGAATGGAACATTGATCCGACTGATGCATCAGGGACCTATTTACTAGATGTTGAGAATAGGACGTGGTCGACGGACTTGGCGCGTGATCTAGAGGTGGATCTGTCATGGTGGGGATCCTTAAGAAATTCCCACGAATGGGGAGGGGTTTTAATACGCGGACCTGAGAAGTTGCGGGGCCTTCCAGTGGTTGTGGGAGCTGGAGATCAGGCTGCTAGTGCCGTCGGTACAGGACTTAGTACTGGAGAACTCGGATTGTCGTTAGGTAGTAGTGGCGTTCTGTTTTGGTTGATCAATCCTTTCTCAATTCCTAAGAACAACTCGGTGCATGTGTTTTGTCATGCATTGAATGGGATGTGGCACTGGATGACCGTAACTCAAAGCGCAGCTACAGCCTATAAGTGGATGCAAGAGCAATTTTATCCTAACTCGACATATCAGGATGTTGATGCAGATGTAGCGCGTGTTGCACTCGGAGCTGAAGGAGTTATTTTTTGGCCGTATTTATCCGGAGAGCGGTCACCAATTTTGGAACCGAAGGCTTGGAGCGGCTTTGTTGGATTGACTGCCTCCCATGGACGGCAGGTATTAGCCAGGGCTGTGATGGAAGGGGTAACATTCAGTTTAAAGCACTGTTGGGATGCCATGAATAGTGAAGAAACTATAGTGCCGCAACAGATTGTATTGACAGGTGGGGGTAGCAAGAGTTCTATCTGGAATCAAATTGTTGCGGATGTCCTGAATATGCCGATAATGATAATAACGGATGACGGAGCTGCTGCAGGGGCGGCTTGGTTGGCACGTTGTGCTTTTGAGAATGAGTGGACACAATATCCGCGACATGTAGTGAGTGAGGTCGTTCCACAAGCGCGCAATGTCCGGCAATATCGTGAAATCTACGACCAATACCGTGATATCGTAAGTCATTTAGAGCCTCTATGGGCGTATTTGTGACCTCAGTCTTACCGTGAGTATTATGTGGTTGACCGCGATGTTGAGGACACGTTTGCTGTGGAAGAAGTATTTTGGAACGAGGAACGGGTCACTTTTGTGGCTCCATCGGATGAGGCATTGGACCATAATAAGATTTGCTATAGTGTGCCTAACAGCAAGGCGGCCAAACGGCCGCCATGGTTGCTTGGGATTGGTGATGGGATTGATTCTTGCCGTATGACCTATCCATGCACAGCCGAAAAGCCGGGAACGCCATCAAAGAAGTAGAGGTTTTCGGTTTTGATGGGTTCAAATCCGGCTTGGGTGATCTCCTGGAGCAAAGACACCACGTGCGATGGCGGGATGGGTTCGTTGTTGTCGCCCATAAATCGACACCGCCAATGATCGGTGCAAAAAGTTTCAGGCAATCCATCCGGCCACACTTTGATTCCGCGATTGGTAATGACCCGCAGGCGGAGAGACCCGTAGGTCACCCGGCTCAAAGCGTCGCCCAAGTCATTGGGACTTCCGGCATCCCAATCCAAAAATACATCGACGCCAACCAGTCGCTTATCAGGTTTGGTCTGGACCTGTTGGTGCCATAAGGTCATAGGTTGCGCTAAGTCGTAGGAAACCGGCGTCAACACCTTGGGTGTTTCCCCGAGTCGGTCAATGACTGCGGTCGCAAATTCGGCGGTGCCGACTTTTTGGCGGCTTACACCGTCAGTAAAAATGTCATAGGTATGGACACCGTCTTCAATAGTCTTCAGCCAGGCGTTGTGGACTTGCGTGGCCACCGCAAACTGTTGCAGGTGAACCAACATCATAACAGCTGCCAGCAACAGTCCCGAAGGGTTGGCACGGTTTTGCCCTGCGACTCGCGGGGCAGATCCGTGAATCGCCTCGAACATGGCGCATTGATCGCCGATATTGGCAGACCCCGCCAGTCCTACAGACCCTGCGATTTGCGCAGCGACATCGGAGAGCACGTCGCCATACAAATTTGGCATGACAATGACATCAAACATTTCTGGGGTATCAGCGAGCTTGGCGGCCCCAATGTCCACAATCCAGGTTTCGTGTTCAAGGTCCGGATATTCCGTGGCAATTTCATCAAAGATCTTATGAAATAAGCCGTCGGTCATTTTCATAATATTGTCTTTGACAAAACAGGTAACCTTTTTGCGTTGATGTGCGCGGGCGTACTCAAAGGCATATCGGATGACTTTTTCCGAACCAGGCCGTGTAATGAGTTTTAGGCATTGATAGACTTGGGCGGTTTGCCGGTGTTCAATGCCGGCGTACAAGTCCTCTTCGTTTTCGCGGATGATGACGACGTTCATGGTCGGATGCAAGGTGTGGACAAACGGTGCGTAGGAAACACTGGGCCGCACGTTGGCATAAAGCCCTAATGCTTTGCGTGTGGTGACGTTCAGGCTCTTATACCCGCCGCCTTGCGGCGTTGTAATGGGCGCCTTAAGAAATACCCGAGTGCGACGCAGTGATTCCCAGGCCCCCGGATCCATGCCCGTGTCCACGCCGCGTAGATATACTTTTTCACCGATCTCTATGGTCTCAATGGCGATGTTGGCTCCGGCGCTTTGAATAATCCGTAGTGTCGCTTCCATAATTTCCGGACCGATGCCGTCGCCATAGGCGACGGTGATTGGAGTTGGTGCTGCCATCCCTCAATTCCCCCTTGTCGTGTGCATGCTAATCCAGGCGTCCGAGGCCGCCACAGGTCGGGCACGTGATCCATCCGCTCCCGTGACAAATTGGGCAAGACTTTTGCTCGTCCGGGGTTGGCTTCGCTTGATGCAGGGCTTCCCCTGGACACGTAATCTCGCCATTGCCGTTGCAAGTTTCACAATCCATGTCTTTGACCTCCTCGTCGATGTATAACCGGCTCTCGTCTCCTCTTCTGTCTGTCTTTTCTATGGCCGATTTGCCCGGACGGTATCCAGTGGCCATTTCCGGACAAGGCGCATCGTGCAAATTGCAGATGAGCCATTTCCCCTTCTTGGGGAGCGCACGAAGACCTGGGGGGTCGTCCTTGGCCGCTCATGGTGCCAGGCTAAGGGTTTTCAACAGTAGACTATGGTTTAGCCTGTCGCCAGGGCCGATCGGCGCTGGGTCAAGTCGCGTTTCGACAATTGAACCACCAGCCTTTTGAAACGCATACCGTTTTAGGAAGTGATGCACCCGCCCTGTCTTAGCCAGCTGCTGACTCAGCCTGGTATTATGACCGGGTGAGTGCACGTCAAATGGCCGTTCGCGCCGTGGGGTGGGACACCCCACCTTATAGCGGTACACGGACGGCGAGCGATGTATTGATGGATAGATGTCACGGTCACCTCCCACTGCCTATTAACGAAACAAGTATCGCGACAAAATTAGCAGATGTCAAGCGACGACATCACCACATTTTGATTGTGGAAACCGCCCTCCAAATTAATCCCGGTCGGGCAAAGTGAGCAGATCTAACAAGTCACGGATTGCGCGGCCCCGCTGTAGGGGGTGGCGCATGGGTATATCCGAATGAATTTCATAGCGGTTTTGCCGCCCATCGCGAAAGCGGCTAATATATCCAGCGTCCTCTAGATCATCTAAAATACGCTGCACGGCTCGCTCGGTAATGCCAACCGTCACCGCGATCTCCCGGGCAGTCATGCGACCGCCGTTGCGCCTTACACACAGTAAGACTTGGGCATGATTTGTGAGAAACGTCCACTCCGACATGGCTTCTCCTCATCAACCTGGTTGTGCCCTATGATACGGTAAAGCGGCCGTGCTTGACTAGCTCCGGGAGAAGGGGCGGCAAATTGACGTGGGTAAAATCCGACGTCTGGCGCTTCAATATAAGATCAAGCTGGTGGGATTTGGACAATCTTGGCGAGGCGGTCCCGAGCTCTAAATCCTCACCCGAGATTGACCAAATCTCAGACCATGGGTCAGTCTAGGTAAATCCGTCCGAGGGAACAGACTACAGTTTTCACTAATCGAACGAAATGGTCCACCAGGCCATTACCACCGCACATCACGAAGTCCGGCATGTTTGCGATTTGAAGCAAATCATGGGGATGAATGGGAGCCCCCCGCTAGAAGATTGGCGGTCGCCGCTTCATCGGTGCCTTCGTGGCCACCCCACTCTGTGGCTCAAGTCTGCCGCCACGGTGTCGATTGGAGCTTTCACAATGTGCGCCACGAATTCGCCATCATATCGGTGTGCGTGTGCATGAACGCACTCAGCCGCAGGACAAAATTACAGAACTACCTCTCTCTGGGGCTGGGACTAAGAACCAAACATGCGCGACTGCCGCTGTTGGTAACATTGGGCACGGCTGTGGCGTTTTGTTGTTCATGAGGGGAGTGGCTAACGCTATGAAGACGCGTGTCCTGGCTCTTGTTACCGGCGCAATCACACTTGGGTTTTGTATTGTGGCGGCGGCAAAACCAGTTGTGCGCGCAGCACACTCGAGGGTCTCTTCTTTTCAAGCGTCCTTTCTCACGATTGCGCATCGAAGTGCTCTACACCTGCCACCAGCGGGGACTGGTCTTGTTCTTTCAGGGTGGGTTCAGTTTCTCTCGTCCAGAGACGGATTTGTGCTGGCCCGCCGCAGACACGAGCTTGGCTTGTTGGCAACCAATGACGTCGGCGTCAAGTGGCACCCGGTCCCTACGCCGCCAGGTCTCGAAGCGGTCGACATGGTGTCCCTGAAGTCCGGATGGGTGCTTCTCGCGCATAACCCGGGGCAACCCGCAACCCAGCTCGAATTCACCCGTGATGGCGGTCGGCTTTGGCAACGGCCACTGGCATCTTGGCCCCGGGGCCGATCCATCACGGCGATGGACTTTCTGAGCAACCGGCTGGGGTGGGTCGAATTGCAAGGCACCGGCCCGAACGGTCTTCCCGTGTGGTCGCTCGAGGGGACCAAAAACGGCGGCACTACCTGGACCCCGCTGGCAATGCCGCGCCCCGTCGAGAATACCATCGCTCCCATCATCGAGTTCATTTCTCCTAGCATAGGCTGGATGCTTTGTTCCGGAGAACCCAGTGCAGGGTTTCAAGAAAAGTGGTTGTATCAGACGACTAACGGCGGCCGGGATTGGCATCTGGTGGCGTCCAGCACCAATAATTCCCTTTCGGGCGGCGGCTATGCCAGCCTTATGTCGTTTGTCAGTCCTGCCGTGGGGTACCTCTCCTTCGCACGCGGATCGGTGTTTCGCACGCAAGATGGGGGGCGCCACTGGATACGGGTGACAGCCTTTCCGTTTGCCCCTCAGGCTGAAGAACCGCTGTCCGGGATGTCCTTTGTCACAAGCCATACCGGCTTTGCCGTGGTTGCGGGCACGCTCTGGCGAACCAGCCATGGGGGGACCTCGTGGGATCCTCTGGCCCCGTCTCCTATTCCCACCGGTTCGATTAGTTTCGCATCAGTTCGCGATGGCTACACCTCGACCTTGGTCGGCGGGAGTGCGCTGATGAAAACGGTTGATGGCGGAGCCCGCTGGGTGCCGACCGGGCCCCCGCAGAGCTTTTGGAACACCGTGCAGATGACTACGCCCACCACCGTCTGGGCCACCGGAATAGTCGGCAATGGCAGCAACCAGTGGCTCTACGTCAGTCGCGGTGGTGGACCTTGGCGGCGAGTAGTAGTTCCAACCCGCGGATGGATACTGGGCACCGCCATGACGTCGTCCGGTCGAGGCTGGGTGCTCAGCGAATCGTCTACCCTCGGCCTATCCGATCTGTTCTATACAGCCAGCAATGGACGCCACTGGGAAAAACGGGCGTTGTCCTTTCCGGCGCAGGCGATCGCGGCTCCTACGCCCAGCGATATCTGGATCGCCGGATCGACAGCAAACGATACCATCCCCCTCGCCCTCTATCACAGTAGTGATGGCGGCCTGGCGTGGGAAACGTATCGTCTGCCGGATCACGCCTTTGAGAGCGTGATTGGTGGGATTACCTTTCGCAATACCCAGTGGGGATGGTTTTGGACGGCATCTAGCCTCTATGTGACCCATAACGGCGGACACACCTGGGATGTCGAAACTACCCACCCTATTGCCTATATTGAGGGGGCCGACTTTGTCACGGCGCAAGATGGCTGGCTGACCACATCCAGCGGACTCTATCACACAACCGATGGAGGCGCGACGTGGATTTCCGTGTAGTGCCTTCCCCTCCTGGCCATGGTATCGAGGCCGATCGTTTTACCTTAGGCCAAGTGCGCGGAGGCGAATCGGGGGATTTTTGGGGTGAAAGACACGGTTGGGCTTCCCAAGGGGCAGTGTTTGAGATTAAATAGGCATGAGGCACATGTTATGATGTGGTTTGTCGCGCATAGGAAAATTTGTTCGACGCATTTCGTGTCGAGCACCTTTTTGATGTAAGCCCAATCTGAATGATGGCGAGGAAAGCGATGCAATGGCCTTGGCAGCGGAGTGACTACCGAACCGCACAGCAAGCAGAATATGATCAACGAATTGAACGCCTCAATCAGCGAGTCGACGCCCTGTATACCGAAATTTCTCATCAGACGACGATTCTAGAGCAGGTGCCGAAAATTGCCCGGATAGTCGTGAAGTCTTCCGGAGTGCTGGACGATCTGCTGGCCCAGGCGGAGAGTGACAAAAGTGCACATGAGGCGAGCGATCAAGCGAGAGAGCTCATTCTGAATCAAACGGCGGAATATTTGATGCGTTGGGTGGATGAACTTTCCCGTGCCGTGATGCATCAGAACCAATCCGACTTGTGGAGCGACACCCATCACGTGTGGCTCAAGCAGGCAACAGCAGCATTAGAGAAAATGGGGTTTATAGAGATTCCGGTGCTCGGAAAACTTTTCGATCCGAAGGTAGCCCAGGCGGTAGGAACTGTTGTTGACACCGAACACCCCCCGTATGTGGTGGTTGAGGTCGTCGAAAGGGGCTATCTGAGGGCGGATCAACTTTGGCGCCGTGCCGCTGTCATTACTGTCGCGCCGCTTACCGAGAAGGGAGAAGAAATTTAGTTGAGTGAAGAAGATAAATTTCGCCCAGTGGTCGGGATTGACTTAGGCACGACCAATAGTCTCTTGGCCATTATTCGCAATGGGGTGCCGGAAGTGGTGCCCATTGATGGCCAAGTGCTCTTGCCCTCAGTGGTGCATCGAGCACCAGACGGCTCGATCTTGGTTGGTGAGGACGCTAAGGCTGCGCTGATTGCCATGCCCGATCGTTCGGTGGCGTCGATCAAGCGTTTGATGGGAACGGACAAGCTCGTGCGGATGGCCGGGGAAGAATTCACGCCGGTTGAAATCTCCGCCATGATTTTGAAACGATTAAAGCAGGCGACGGACGAGGTGTATGGCGAGGGGCCGAAAGAAGCCGTGATCACCGTTCCAGCCTATTTCAATGATCGGCAAAGACGCGATACGCAAGAGGCAGGTCGCATTGCCGGTTTCGTCGTTGAGCGCATTATCAATGAACCCACGGCCGCGGCCATGGCCTTTGGCTTGGAACATCGGGATGCCCAGGATAAGCTGGTGGTCTATGACTTGGGAGGCGGGACTTTTGATATCTCTGTCGTGCAGATGGAGGATGGCATTCTTGAAGTGATGGCGTCGGATGGCCACCGGGCACTGGGGGGCAATGACTTTGATCAACTAATTGTGGATGCCTGGTGCCGGGAATTAGCGGAGGTATCGCAGTTTAATGCTAAGAAGAACCTCCATGCCTTAGCCCTTTTGCGCCGGGAAGCGGAACTGGCCAAAATGCAGCTATCGACTCAGGAGTCTGTCTTTGTAGAGATTCCGGTGGTGGCCTTGACCGGCACCGGCACGCCGATTAGTTTCTCCACGACCTTAACCCGTCGTGCCTTTGACGCGATGATCGAGCCATTATTGAGAAAAACCATGGATATCACACGTGACACGCTAAAGGCGGCCGACTTAAAGCCCGAGCAGATTTCGAATGTTTTACTGGTAGGAGGGTCTACGCGCATTGTACGTGTGCGGCAAATGATTGAAGAGTTTTTTCAACGCGCGCCCCACACCGAGGTCGATCCGGATCGAGCTGTGGCCCTGGGGGCTGCCATACAAGCGGGCATCAAAAGCGGGGCGCTTGGCCAACAAGACTTCATCGTGACGGATGTTGCGCCTTTTAGTATGGGGATTGCCGTGTTAAAGGAAAGCGCCCATGGGGGATGGGTACCCGGCGGTTTCGCGCCGATCATCGTCAAGAACACGACCGTGCCTACAACCCGGACACGGTCGTTCTACACGGTCGTGGACAACCAGGAGTCGATTGATGTCGAGGTATATCAAGGGGAAAAGGAGTGGGTGGCCCAAAATTTGCGCTTGGGTTCGGTCACCGTGAGCGGACTTGCGAGAAAGCCTGCGGGGCAGGAGTCGATTGACGTGACCTTTCGCTATACGCTCAATGGCATGCTGGATGTGCAGGCGCGCGCCCCGTCCACGGGCGCGGTAGCTACATTGCGGCTTAACGACGCGCTCGACCGATCCAGCCAGGAACGCCTGCAACAAAGTCGCGATCGCATCAGCCGTAGTCAGGCTGCCTTTGATTTCGACGAGGATACAAAAGAAGGGGAAGAGCAAGAGATCGAGGTCACGGCTTCTGTCGAGGAACTATTGGCGCAGGCGCGTCAATTGCGGCGACGGTTGAGGCGAGTTGTGCCCAAGACGGCGTTGGCGGAATTAGACGCATTTCTGAGTGAACTCAGCGAAGCAGTGGCAGACGAAGATATCGATCGGTTGACCGAGGTTACCAATCGGGCCTACGAGTGGCTCTTGGAACTGGAGGAGAGTCGCGATGACTAGTCGGTCGCCGTATCAAATTCTAGGCGTGGATCCGCAATCGTCGCGGGACGAGATTCGACGGCAATACTTAGCGCGAGTGCGCGAGAATCCGCCCGAAACGCATCCCGAGGAGTTTGAAGCCATTCGTAGCGCGTACGAGGCGCTAACGTCGCCGACTCCGACTCACCCGAATACGGTGGCCAGTCAAAGCCAGGAGGAATGGCAGGCCTTCGATACTGAAATCGTTCAACTGCTGAAGGATGGTCAGTGGAAACGGATTCTGTCCATGATTAAAGACAAACCGGAGCCAGTCCGGTCGCTCGTGCGAGCCGTGGTATACCTCAATCAAGAGCGGTGGGACTCTCATGTGCGCGCCCGTGATCGCGCCCTGAAACTGATATACAGGGATTCACCGCAATTGCTCGCCTTCACGTTGCGTGACTTTAAGCGGATGTATGTGGAGGACCTGAAGCCGCCGCGGGTGGAAGAGGCCTTGGCCATCTATGATCGATATCGTCAAGATCCCGCGGTTTGGGTGGAAATTTGGTCGGATTATGGCGATATGTTGCACGGGCTGGGACGGCAAGCGGAGTTAATCCCGATGATGCAACCGTTGCTTCCCGGTCCCGATGATTCTTACGATCCGGAGAAATGTGACGTCTTGATAGAGTGGATGGGATATTTAGCCGATAATGATCTTAGTGGTGCCGCAGCGCAATATCGAACCCTGGGTTTGCGCATCGCACGCCAGGCAAGCCCGCAAGACCTGATGGACATGAAGGAATCGGCTGAGGACCTATTGGAGGCAGCTTTAGAGAACGAGAATTTGCGCGTGGCGTACTTCATGGCGGACTTTGTGATGCGGTTGGACCGCAGCGACAAGGATGCGAAGTTACGGGCCTGGGATCTGCAAGAAGCCATGGCCGTCCAAGCGGAATTGTCCCGTCTTTTGAACGACCGCCGCGTGTATCCGCTCGTTGTTCAGGATGCTTGGAACTTATTGGCAACAAAAATGGAGTGGGACGAGCCAGGGGACGGACTTTACGGGGATAGCCTAATCAGCCTCGACAGTCGCGAAGCCTATGTTGAAAGTGTGGGTCGAATCAAGAAGTCGTACCCTGCGACGTTTCAAATGTTTCGGGATGACTGGGAAGAACTCGTGAAGAAACTTACTGTTGGAATGAATCGAGAACAGCGTCGGCGACTCATTCGCTAGGGACGTGTCGTCATCGTGCGGAAGGCCCAAGGCGCTCGAAGCTATATTGACGGACTAACCCTTTTCACATCGAGGTCTTGCTGAGTATTGCTTAACACCTATATCACCCCGACGTCGACGTGCGATGTCGAGTCTTCAGATCCTTGCCCGAACAGCGCCCCGCAAACTTGCCCCATTCGCCCAGACCCGACGTGGTGTAAGCAGGCGAAAGGGTATCTAATTTTGGATGACCACAATTCAGGCTGATTCGGTAGATCACCAAGCAAGACCTAACCTGTGTCAAACCCGATGCAAACGTGATACCTGCGGTTGAGATAAGCCTTGATGGGCATCCACGAATGCTTCATGCGGGGCGTTTGTGGTGGACGACACACAAAACCGCGGCAGGCGCGATCAATTGTGAGTGATCCTGCCTGCCGCGCTAGCGGAGTTCAAACCCTAGCCATTTGCCAGTGCTTGCCCTTTGGGCTCCGGTGCGAGCCACACGGTTAAGCCGAACCCGACCAAATCGCAAATGCCGAAGAGGATAAGGCCGGCTGACAACCCAAGCGTTGCCATTAAAACCGGCAGCACAAAAATGCCTAAGAGCGCGCCGACTCGAGAGACTGCAGTGGCAAAACCATGACCGGTGGCCCGGACGGAAGTCGGAAAGACTTCGCCCGCATAGACGTACGTCAGAGATCCAGGCCCTTGGTCAGCCAGCGTGAGGATGAAGAAAAGCCCGAGAAATAGACCAAATGCCGGGTGGACCAAAAGGCCCATGGTGATGAACACAAGCCCCAGACCTAAAAAGCCGATTGCTTGCAGCCATTTGCGCCCGACGCGGTCGACGATCAAAAAGACGATAATGAGTCCGACCAGGGCAAACGATGCAAGGGCCAATGAGGCTTCCACGGATGAGGCTAGCGTAGCCCCTTTTAAGTGATCTAGGATGGTTGGCGTGAACACGACCGTGGCATAGTTGCCAACATCGAAGAAAAACCAACCCAGTGCCGCAAAAATGGTCACGCGAATAAGGTTTTTTTGAAAGAGGCGTCCGAAATTGGCGAGGCGGGGTGGAGTGCCACTCCCAGAAAGTCCGGCATTGTCCACGGTCGACAACGTGACGCCTGCAGATTGGGCGACTTTGGTCGCCACTTGCATGGCTTGGTCTGACCGTCCTTTGGCCATCAGCCACCGCGGAGATTCCGGAATGGAGCGACGACCCCACATCACCAAAATGGCCGGAATGGCCCCGGTTGCTAACATCCACCGCCAGGCCTCGGGCCCAGTGTGCAGCAAGGCCAGACTCACCAAATACGAAACCACGGCGCCGACTTGCCAAAACGCAATGGTCATGACCAGTAGCATGCCGCGGCGTCGGGTGGGCGCGAATTCGGCCGTCAACGTTGAGGAAATGGGATAATCTGCGCCTAACCCAATCCCTAGCAGAAAGCGGAAAATAATGAGTTCTACCATGTTTTGGGACAGCGCGGCTAATAGCGTGAAGACAACAAAAAACAAGAGGTCAAGCAGGTACATGGTGCGCCGACCAAACCGGTCGGTAAGATTGCCGAAGATCAAAGACCCTAACAACATTCCGCCGGTGGCGGCAGCGCCGACAAGACCCACCAAGGCGGCGGAGGGATGAAAATCAGATTTGATGAAGAGTAATGCGACGGAAATGATCGTTAGGTCATAACCGTCTAAAAACAAACCCATGGCCGACAAGAAGGTCAATCGGCGAATAAATCCACTGGTTGGCAAATCGGCGAACGCGACTCCCGCCGAGGGCATCGTGGCGCCATGTTCGTCCATCAAGAGCACCCCTTCCCGAATATTGCAATAAGTATAATTGATTCTTAATCATATGTTAACGTAATCGGCTATTTGCAATCTATAGTTGCATGGTGTTCTGCTTCATCCTGATGGAGGTGCCCTGTTTTGTGCAAAGCGTGGTGGATTGGGCCTTTGGAATACTCCCCTGTCTTGTGCAAAATACGATTGGACTACCGCCTGGGTTTGAGGATTCTTAATGCACGTCCCTTGGGCCCGTTAGTTATTTTGCAGAAAATTCTTCTAACGTCCATAGCGGTCGCGAGTGGGATCACAATGCCGTGATAAAATGTGGCAGAGATGATGCACGTGACTCTGTCGCGGGAACCATTGCATCGGGTGACGACGATCTGCCGACAGATAAGTTGGCGGCCCTGGCCGACCTCATCCACACATTGATCGATGAAGATGACGAGCCCGTGGGTGCGGAAGAAGCTGGCCGAGTACCGACGGATGAGATGCGGCGCGGCAAGCCCCTTTCCTTCGACGACATATTTCCGAGCGGTGATGTTTACACTGCGGTTCAGTCGCTAGGCTCACAAGTTTCTTGAGAAACAACCACCGGACATGCGGAACAGGATACGGGCGGCCTTGTTGGGCAACACCCAGGCCAAGACGTCGGTATCGCCCTTGAATCGGGTCATTGCGGGAACCGTTCCTCGTTCGCTCGAAGGCGCCGCATGAACTCTACAAGCTCCTCCACCGTGTCCGGAATTTCATCGTGATCCTTCCAGACCCCAGCAGCTTCTCGAATCGCAGTTAACTGATCTCGCCGTTGGATTTCATGACGGACAGCCTCGATGATGCCCCCCCGGGTTTTTCAGCACAGCCGTTGGACGGCGTCCGCTAGATCATTCGGCAAGGAGACCGTGAACGATTTTTCGATCGCCACGCGCATCCCTCCACGGACATTGTTCAGCATGAGTACCCGTCCGACTGGCATCCGGTGGACAAGTCTAAGGCATGGTATCCGATGGTGATGGACAACATCGCGGCATTTCTGCACGATTACGAGACCGTGACAGACGATCCGGGCGAGGTGGCGCGCGTGATTGACGACGTGGTGGCCCAGGCGCAGCCACCGCTGCGGGTGCCGGTGGGGCGCGTGGGCGCGATGTCCGCGGAGGAGTGGATTCGTCGGCGCCTGACGAAGCCCTGGGCGGTGCGGGAGAGGGAATGGGCAGATCATTATAAAGCTGTCCCACCGACTAACGACCAGTCCACGTCGTGAGGGGCACTCGCGTCTGGATCGGGTGCCACATCGGGTGCCATCGTTGGCACGGGGTGCCGAGGCCATGAGACTCCGGTGTGGACTATCCGGGCGTGGGGTTGCGCCCCCGAAGTGGGCCCGATGAAGGCGTTGGGGGATGCTGGAGTACAATTACGACAAAAAATTTGCCACATCGACATCGATCGCGGGCCTTCACTGGCAACGCCGCGCTCGCCCACCCGAGGAGCGCGACCCACTCGTCGTCGACCGTTACGATGTCGCAAGAGACTTGACCGACCATGTCCGGCCGACCTAAGTAATGATGCTGTGCCATGAGGTCAATCCAACGCGGCATTTCGTCTTTCGTCACGAAACGGACCTGTACCCTCCGCACGCGCGCTATCAAGCTATCCTCGGGCGCGTACGCGCTCGTGTTGGTGTAGTCGGCAATCGGGACCAAGTCGGGAGATGCGTCGTGTCGCAATGTTATCTCATCTGTCTCATGATTGTCCCAAATAGGGTTTTGCGGCGATGAGCCCCATAGACAGTGCCGGGTGCCGTTTCTATAATCGGGTTAGGTTTCGGCGAGACGATGCCGCCTGCTGTGCATGACCGGGGATGCATTGCCTTTGCCGGAACGGGTCGACCCTGCTGACGGCTATTGATCGTGGCGCGGTTTTGCGCTGAGAGGGCGGGGTAAGCCGCAATGGATCTAGCGAAGAGATTGGGGAATGAAGGGAGCGCGATCAGGGTCATTGTGCCATTACCGGGTCGCCAGGCTGCGATGGCGGAGATGAAAGCGCACGGCGAGCACGTGCTAGGAAACGTTCCGGGATCAGGCGGTGAACACGGCGGGTTGGGTGGTCTCCTGCCTGTGTCCCAGAGAGGTGAGGATCATCAATCCAAATAATGATGAGGTATTGACCCTGCCGGACGGTCGGCAGTTGGCCTACGTGTGTGTGGGAGATCCTGTGGGGGTTCCGGTGGTGTGGCATAGTGGGACACCTCAA
This sequence comes from Sulfobacillus acidophilus, assembly GCA_003023745.1. GTDB lineage: Bacteria > Bacillota > Sulfobacillia > Sulfobacillales > Sulfobacillaceae > Sulfobacillus_B > Sulfobacillus_B acidophilus_A. The sequence goes on from PXYV01000013.1 coordinate 69,534, forward strand.
GGGGCGGGTTTTCCGCCGTCCATCGTGAAGTGGGTGCAGCAGCACCCCATTTGGCTCATTGGCTATTCGCGACCGGGATACGGCGCCTCGACGCGAAAGCCCGGATACCGCGTGGTGGATGCGGTTGCTGATGTTTTGGTCCTGTGCGAAGCGCTCGGGATAGGGCGCTTTGCCACCATGGGCGGCTCGGGCGGCGGGCCGTATGCCCTGGCATGTGCAGCAAAGATGCCGGATCGTGTCCACCGCGCGGCCGTCTTTTCGAGCCTCGCCCCATATCCGGCAGACAATTTGGACTATTGGGCGGGAATGTCACCGCATAATGTGCAGAGCATGCAAATGGCGCTCGCCGACCCGGATGCGTTCGCAACGTTTTTGCGAGAAATGTGGGCGGGCATGAGTCAAATGACGCCTGAAGATCTGATGCGTTCGCTTGATCCGTCATTACTTGAGACTCATCGCGACCAGATTATGGAAGACGCAGTGTGGTCGATGGAACACGCACGGCACGTATTAGCTTCTGGCGTTGAGGGATGGGCGGATGATGCGCGGGCATTGCTCCACCCTTGGGGATTTAGTCTCGCCGAGGTGGCTGTTCCGGTCACGGTCGTGACCGGCGATGCCGACGAGATGGTTCCCGCGGCCCATGCCCACTGGCTCGCGGAGCGGCTGCCTCAGGCGCAACTCCGCATCTATCCCCAAGAGGGTCACGTGGCCACCGCGATCCTGCACGTGCCGGAGATCTTAGCGGAATTAGTGGCGGGTGACTAACAGCGGGACGTTTCAGAGCGAACCTGCAGAGGGCGTCTTGTCCTGGGCGTCGTTGCTCAGCCACACAATGAAATGACAGAAAACAATAGTCGTTGCCGTATCAGCGAGCCAGGATTTAAAGCGCATAGCCACGGAGACCATTTTGGCCATCACGGCGATTAGAGGGTGCGGGTCTTCGTCGTCAGGTTGGTCTGTCCCAGGGCAATTCTGACCGTCGATTTGTTGTGCAGGAATTCACTCGACGAACACTGCCTGATGGGGTGCGACGCGAATTTCTTGTGGAGGAATGTTGGGTTGAAGCGTATGAAAATCCCTCACGTGTATGGAGTGGCTGCTGTTTGGGGCATGGTGGGCGTTACCACGGCTACTCTCGTCATCGCCGGCAAGACGTCGAGCCGCGACACCATTTTGAGCCTCATAATCGATCTGATCCTGCTGGCTATCGCTTTTATGGCGGGGCGCATCGCCAAGCCACAGGGAGCTAGACCTTGGCGAGTCGGGGCGATTGTCGGCGCAATTTATGTGGGTGCTGGATCGGTGGTGTTATGGGCCGAGTCCTTCCTCGGTCTGCCCTTTGCCCAACGGGAGGTCCATCACCTACGCAGCTGGCTGGCCGCGATCATCGGGTATGTGGTCATCGGCCTCATTGTCGGGGCCATTGGAGGATTCAGCGTGAAATATCGCCGGTCGCCGATGGACGTCTAACCGCATCGATGGGTCCCCCACACTCCAGGCTTGAGTTTGACACGAAGGCGGCACAAAAGGCGTGCTCTTGCAGATCATTGTCGACATGGCACTAGTGGGGGCGCAAGGCGATCGTGGGTGGCACTGCCACATGTGCAATGCGGAACGCCGTCGCACTGTGGCCCACAAAGGGCGTCCGACACAGATAGGTTTGGTTGTTGATTGTCAGCGGCACGGCTTGCACTCGCTCTAAATCAGCGAGCACCGTGCGGGTCGACACGGCGTAGTCGGCGTCCCGTAGCAATCGCTGGGGGGTGTACTCCTGTTGAGTCTCATGATGCATGACGCTCTAGTAGATGGATTCCTCAATTCAAGGCACAGAGTTAAACAATATGACGAACTGCTAATCTTGTTTTTTCTTCCGGTTAACGTTCATGATTTAGGAATGGCTGTACTAGTCGTTATTGGGGAGCTCGACAACCACTTTGACGAGGCGGACATACACTTGCAAGAGAGCCTGAACCTGGCCATTGCCGGACCCAGCACCACGAGCCCGGAAGAATTAGATTTGGCGGACTTTCTGTTAAAACATTCCCGGGCCCCTGTCAATCCGATTGAGGCGCTGCTTGGAGCCGTGGCAGGCTCGAAACAGTTTTCGGGCTACCAGTTTTGCCTATCGGCGGCATTATGCCATCCGCCGAGCCCTCACGGCAAGCCTGGGGCGACAGGAACCGGTCGATGATCGCGAGCGACAGATTGCCCGGATTGATGAATTCAACGAATGGTGGCGTACCAATCGCCCACGACATTATCCCCATGCTCCGTCCGTCCCCGCCGAAACACTGACACGAGTGCTCCGCCCCGCGGTGATGCCCTTGCTCAAGCGTGCTGGGTTCACGCATTTGACCCCACGAACCGCTTATCGGTGCGTAGATGGCAATGTGGAAATCGGGATGGTTTCGGCCATGAAAACGCTTCCTTAGAAGGTGAATGAGCCGAACGGCTCGACTCCAGTGTGACCTGTTATGGGGAGGGATTCACGCACGAAGCCTGAATTGATGGGTAGGAAAGCTGGTGACTTCACATAACTGGGCGCACTACATAATTGCTGGTCCCGACGGGGCCATAGAGAACTAGATTACGGCGGTCCATGATAAACCGGCCGGATTCCAGATCAGCCCAGGTGAGCGTGGACGGGAGTTTAACGCCCTGACGCTCGAAGCCCTCCAGGGTATTGTACGCCGGGAACCCCGTACGAGCCACCAGACGGACCCGCCGGTTGACATCCCGCTGGGCTAGTTCCGCCTAGGGACTGCAAGCAAAAACTCTGCCTGACGGGGCGTTGCGCCTTCACACAAGTTCACGGCCGTTTGCGTCAACACTAGCTTGCGGCAGCATTGCGCAATGGTGGTGCGCTCTTGCGGGGTGATCGAATTTGAAGAAGCACTGCCTTGTGCGGCCAGGACAGCGTGGAGCGGATTGTGGGGCGATCAACGCGCCAGCCAGCCGCCGTCAACGACTAGAGTTGTGCCAGTGACGTA
>PXYV01000014.1 GCA_003023745.1 Sulfobacillus acidophilus
TGCTCTTGCGAGCCGCTCGACTTGCATGTATTAAGCACGCCGCCAGCGTTCGTCCTGAGCCAGGATCAAACTCTCCATGACTCGTCCGCTACTTTACTGCTCTCATCTTGGCGTTCATGTGGCATGATGATATAGTTTTCAAGGACCGGGTCGCAATTGCCGATTGTACCCCCCGCTCAACTTGCTGTCAAGCGGTGTTCAGTACCCTCACCAATTGCTCACTGCCGAAGCAGCAAGCGTTATGATAACACCGTTTCTCATGCTTTGCAAGCATAATGGCAAACCTTTTTCAGTGGACTGATCCCGCCTTCGCTTCACTGAAAGACACAAGCTTCTTGTTACATCGACCATGGCCGACTATCGCAGGTTTTACACAATCTCTCCACGCGTGAATGCGGCACCTTTCATGGCTATAGGGTACAGACCAGTTAGTAGACTTGTTGTAGTGTTTTCACCCCACGCTGCAGAATTTTGACCGCGGCATTGACATCCTGCGCAGCCTCGCGTCCGCTTGTCAGACACTGGTTAATAGGCATCGAGAGACCTTTTATTACCAAAGGTTTACAACCGCCACTGCAAAGTTGTGATGTGTGATATGGGAACACTGTGATCCGGTGCTGTCCTGCGTTTTTTCATCTGCCGACTGTCAGGGAATAATCCCGGTTCCAGACGAAATCCAAGGCGGGTTTCGTAAACTGCACCCCGGGTCCACGGATGGCCCTGGGCTAGCACGCTCTTGTAGCGAGCAATGACGACCTTGATCACGGATTGGGCCGTTTGGGATCGCAAGAAGCAGTACGTGGCTGTTTGGCAAGACGGCTTGCTGGAGCCAATGGGTGGCTGCAACAATCTCAAAAACCCAATTGCACCCCTGGCGATAGGCCTCAACCGTCTCTTGCATTTCGGAAAGCCTCTGCGCCGAGATCAGTGACCCTCTCATGAGCTATGATAGGACACAGGATCATAGAGAAGGGACCGAACAACACCATGGCCTCGATATCCACCCATAACGTGCGCATCAGCCTCGCTGGCTCACTCATTGTTGACCAAGTAACATTTACGTTGTCACCTGGAGATCGAATCGCCCTGGTCGGCCCAAACGGCATGGGCAAAACTACCTTTCTCAAAGTAGTAAGCGGTGAACTCGAGGCCGAGAGCGGATCCGTACAGCGTGCACCCACAATCTCAGTGGCGCGATTAGAGCAATGGCAATCCAGCCCTCACGCAACCATCTACGATGTCGCCAACCAGGCCAATCCCACCCTCGGCGCCATTGAACAACAACTCCGTCACCTAGAGCGACAAATGGCCGATCCGCAACACGCCGACAACTTGGATACAATGGTCGCGCAATGGGGCACCCTATCGGAACAGTATCAGGCTCTGGGCGGTTACGAATGGGAATCGCGGGTAAAGACCGGGCTGCAAAAGCTGGGATTCCTACCTGAACGCTGGAATGACAGTCCTAATCAGCTATCAGGCGGCGAGGCACATCGGCTCGCGCTTCTTGCGGTCATTCTTTCCGGCACAGACGTGTGGCTTCTCGACGAACCCACAAACCATCTGGATATTCAAGCCATCGCTTGGCTGGAGGACACTCTCAAAGGCGCATCTGCGGCCATGATAATTGTGTCGCACGACCGCGCCTTTGTAAATCGCGTGGCAACTCGGACCATGAGTTGGGAGGACGGTTCGTTTTGGATTGCCAACGGATCGTGGGCACACTATCAGCGTCAGCGCGAAGAACGCTTACGCCTGCAAGCCACGCTCTGGCAACGCCAACAAGAAGAAGAACGCCGCCTCAAGGCCTATATCGATCGCTGGCGTTCTGGTACACGCGCCCGGCAAGCCCAAAGTCGCATAAAACGCCTCCAGCGTGTAGAAGCGAACCGTCCAACTCCGCACACCACGTTAGATCGGACGGCATTCACTCTAACCCACCAGGGGCAAGAATCCATCGGCCACCTCCCGGCTGCGCGCATTGACCATCTAGAAGTACGACGGCCAAATCGCGTCTGGCAACCTATTGACAATCTTTCTCTTCCATTAAATGCCCGCGTTGCCTTGGTCGGGCCCAACGGCACGGGAAAGACGTCACTGCTGGAAGCGCTTTTAACCGAGCCCGCCGTTCGCTGGAACCCCGATGTCACCTGTGCCTACCTCCCACAAACCGCTGTGCAAGAACTGCCCCGCGACGTTATCGCGATAGACTACGCCTACGACCTGGGCTGGGATCGCGAACAGATCTATTACTTGGGAGCGCGATTTGGCATTGGCGCCAATTTATGGGACCAACCCCTTATCACCTGGTCGGGCGGCGAACGAGCTCGTTTAAAACTTCTTGAAACGCTTATGACCCCAGCACAAGCGCTCATCTTGGATGAACCAACCAATCACTTGGACGTGCGCATGCGAGAAGCGTTGGAGCGCCTGTTGGTCGATTACCCCGGCCTGTTAATCATCGCCAGCCACGACCGCGCTTTTTTAGAAAAAGTCAGCACCCACACTTGGTGGTCCCTGGGCGATGCGTTTTACTTCGAACGTACGCCTTACCGCATCGATCGTGCTCAACCCCTGAACACTTGATAGGTACTGGGGTATCATTGGTAGCAATAGGAATTCATCGATTTTCACGCACTTTACCCACAGTCTTTGCACCAGTGCGGCCACAATTGCTGTCAAACTAGAGGAATCTTCGTCAATTTATCCCAAAACCTCTCGATCTTAGCCGATTAATGACTATAATCAAGGTATTAAATGATATTATTCGCGCTTCGATAACCGCCTCGCACTGCAGTCAGGAGACGTAGACCGATCCGACAATGATACCCGTCGGGGTGTTCAGGAGGTACCGTGAATGAGCCAAGTCGCACTTGCTCGCATCCAATTTGGTGGGGTGACTATTTATCATTTTCTGTTTGTGCCGATTACAATTTGTGCCGATTACAATCGGACTGGACCTCTTGCTGGCCGTTTTGGAAACGCGCTATTGGAAGAACCCGACTCCACAAGGCCGACAAACCCTCAACTTCTTTGGTCGGCTGTTCTTGATTAACTTCGCCGTCGGGGTCGTGACGGGGATCTTTCAACAGTTTCAATTTGGGATGAACTGGTCTAATTACTCCCGTTTTGTGGGGGATATCTTTGGCGCGCCATTGGCAGTGGAAGCGTTAGCCGCCTTCTTTCTCGAATCCACTTTTCTGGGTGTCTGGATCTTTGGGTGGGATCGCGTCTCCCCGCGCATTCATGTGTGGTCGATGTGGCTCGTAGCCATCGGATCGAGCATGTCGGCCTTTTGGATTTTGGCAGCTAACGCCTGGATGCAAGAACCTGTCGGCTATAAAATTGTTCATGGTCGAGCGGAAATGACAAATTTTTGGGCCATTGTGACCAATCCACAACTTTTGCGCGAATTTCCGCATACCGAAATTGCAGCGCTAGCCACCGGTGCCTTTTTCTTGATAGGTATCAGCGCCTACTTTTTGTCACGCCGCCAATACGTCGAATGGTTTGAAGCTCCGCTAAAAATTGGCCTCATTGTGGCTGCAATCGCTAGTGTGCTGGTGATCGTGATCGGCAGTGAGCAAGCGTCTCATTTAATCGTCGCTCAGCCAATGAAGATGGCCGCAGCGGAAGCGTTGTGGAAGACCAGTCCGCTGCACGCACCGTGGACACTCTTTCCCATTTTCAACCCAGTAACCGGCCACGCCTGGTTTGCGATCAAGATACCGGATTTACTGTCCATCTTGGCCTACAATCGATTTTCAGGTCGCGTACTGGGCATCACAGAGTTACAACATCTGTATGTACACCGCTATGGTCCGGGATTTTATGTGCCTCCGGTTCTTGTAACATTTTGGAGTTTCCGCATCATGATCTTCATTGGATTTCTCATGGCTGCCGTGACCATTTGGGGTGTCTGGCTGATGCATAAAGGCAAGCTGTTGCCGCATCCCGCTATTTACGAATGATGGTATGGGCCATTGCTCTGCCCAGCCTTGCCAATATTATGGGATGGGTCATGACGGAAGTAGGTCGACAGCCTTGGATCGTGTTCGGACTACAGCGCACCGTCGATGGTATTTCACCGTCGGTTTCGGCAACACAAGTGTGGATCACGCTCATTGGCTTTTTCATTCTGTACACCATTATGGGCATTGTGGAAGTGTCGTTACTGATCAAATTTGTGCGCCTAGGACCTGAGGCCGAAGAGCCCGAACCTGAAAATCCCGATCTTTCGCTTTTGCAAAACCTAACCTAAGGTCCTCGTCCAAACCCAAAGGAGGTTAGTTTTCGTGGTTTTACCCATCGTATGGTTCGTGTTGGTCGCGGTTTTGTTTGTTGGCTATTTCATTTTGGAAGGGTTCGACTACGGCGTCGGCATTCTCTTACCCTGGGTGGCTAAGACAGATATAGAACGCCGCGCGGTGTTGGCCACGATTGGACCGGTGTGGGACGCTAACGAAGTCTAGTTAATCACGGCTGCCGGAGCTATGTTTGCGGCATTTCCCAACTGGTATGCTACATTGTTTAGCGGTTTTTATCTCATATTGTTTTTATTGATTGTGTCCTTGGTGTTTCGTGGCGTCGCCATCGAGTTTCGCAGCAAGGACATGCGGCCCCAGTGGCGCCGAACGCTGGATATCTTAATCTTTATCGGTAGTCTCATTCCGCCTCTGGTTTGGGGATTAATATTGGGCAACCTGCTCCACGGTGTCCCCATCGATGCGCAGATGAACTACGTGGGTTCGTTCGGAACCCTCTTGAATCCTTACGCCCTGGTTGGCGCTGTGTCGACCGCCTTGCTCTTTACCTTGCACGGAGCCTTGTACCTGGGTCTAAAGGCCCCCGAACCCTTGGGAAACCGTGCTCAGTCTCTCGCGTACCGCGTGGGACTATGGGCTACCATCTTCTATTTCGGATTCGTCGCACTTAGTTATGTCTACAGCAGATTTGCGCACAAACTGGGGGTGAATCCCGGGCCCATTCCCATTTTGGCCGGTGTCAGCATGATAGCGGTTCGCTTTCTCTTGCCCGGCAAGCGCTACGGCTGGGCATTTGCCGCCACCGCCCTTACGATTGCGCTGTCTGCCATTAGCGCCTTTTTAGTGCTATTCCCGAATGTGATGATCTCATCCCTCAATCCGCGCTGGAATTTGACCATCTACAACGCTTCGTCTAATCCTTACAGTCTCAAGGTCATGAGCATTCTCGCGCTGTTCTTGATTCCCTTGGTGCTCGCCTATCAAGCCTGGAGCTATTGGGTTTTTCGTCGCCGCGTGCGCTTGGACGAAACCTTCCACTATTAATAGGGTCAAATCCGCCCATCCCCGCGACATCCCGACCTTTGCTGGCGATTAGCTAACACCGGCAAAGTCAACACGTTCCGCACGCGCGGTCGCGCTGGCCCGATCCGGGTAACTCAGGTACGCCACGACAACATTGAGTTCCTGCACGATCTGTTCAGCATCAATCGTGCGTCCCTCACCTAGTTTGATAGGCTCGGTGGTATGGGCGTTCTCGATCAATGTCAAGTTATAACCGCGCTCGAGTGCGGCATAGGCGGTAGACCTGATGCACCAGTTCGTCTGAGCACCGGCCAGGACGATATGGTCAACCCCTAAATGCATAAGCGCATCATTGAGGCCTGTCTTTTCAAACGCCGAATTAAAGCGCTTTTGAATCATGACTTCACCCTCATCAGGAACCAACGGGGCCATCAACTGCCAGTCCGGGCTTTGCAACACCAAGGCGTCACTCGCATGCTGAACCCAGACCACCGGTACGCCTTGATGACGCGCTCGCTCCACCAGGCAGGCAATATTCTCAGTGACCTCTGCAAAATTCCAGCACTGACTTAAGACACCCACTTGCGCGTCAACCACCACCACCGCGCTTTTCAGGGGCCGATTGACGCCCATCGAGGAGCCCCCCTCTTATTGACGATTCTACTGCAATATTGTGCGACAGCTGCCGGGTTAAAGTGCGGCTGCTGTCTTTAGGACACTCGCCCCCCGGTACGGGCATGCGCTGGACAACCCTTGTGAGAAGACATGCGGCTTTTCTTCCAACATTCTACTTTTTGTCGTCACCTCAGGAAGTCGCAAAAATGTCGCTAGTGGTTGCCTGCTCCTGGTCGATTAACAGTTTGGCACGTTGAACTTCCTCGGGCGATCCGTGCACAATCAACACATATTTATCTGCCTTGAGCGCCTCTTCATAACGAATCACTTGTTGTTTGGGCACGCCCAGATTGACGAGCGCAACTCCTAAGGCGCTTAATCCGCCGACCACCACACCGCCTTCGAGGGCTCCCACCAAAATAGCCACCAACGGACCGGCCGCCAAAATAGGCCCAAGACCGGGAATCAGGAAGAAGCCGGTGCCGAAAAGAAGTCCCCAAAATCCGCCCCAAATAGCACCCCAGGTGGCCCCCAGTCCGCCCCAGACCCGCATCTTATCCCCCACTGTATAGTAGCCCACCGGATGCTCCTCGGAGTGATACCCCTTGCCCACAATTGACAGTTTTTTCATATCAAAACCGGCCCGCTGCAGTTCTTTGACCGCATGATCCGCGAGCTCGTGCGTATCATAAATCGCAATCGCCGCGGAACTATCCATAGGGTTATGTTGGTTCTTCTCATCCATCATATTCGCCTCCCTGTCGTTTTTGCCACGTCGCGTGACTTTCCCAATGTGTGAATCGATTCGTACCCGACACGCTCCTTCAATCCCGTACAGTCTATCATGCTTACCCGCTATGAATACTGCTCCGCCACCGCCTTCATTTGCATGAACTGCAGCACATAGTTGGGGCTTCCAGTCTTGGAGTCGGTTCCTGACATATTAAATCCGCCAAAGGGATGGGCCCCCACCACCGCTCCCGTGCACTTACGGTTAATGTACAGATTGCCGACGTAAAATTCCTCACGCGCCTGCTCAATACGGTCACGGCGCTTGCTGTAGACGGACCCGGTCAACCCGTATTCGGTGTCATTGGCGATCTGCAGGGCATGCGTAAAGTCTTTGGCCCGCACAAAAGCCAATACCGGGCCAAATATCTCTTCTTGCTCAAGCTTGGACCCCGGCTCTACATCGGCTACCACCGTCGGTGCAATAAAATATCCATTCTGGTTCGGATTCGTCTCGCGCTCGCCGCCATACACAAGCCGGGCGTGTTCACGGCCCCAATCGATATAGCTTGCAATCTTGGAAAACGCCTGGGCATCGATCACCGGGCCCATCTGATGTTCATACGTTTCGGCTGAACCTACCTTGAGATCGCGCGTCAGTTCCACCACCCGCTCGAGCACCATCTCATAGACGCTGTCGACCACGATCGCGCGAGAACAGGCTGAGCATTTCTGTCCTTGAAATCCGAACGCGGATTGCACAATACCCTGGCACGCTGCTTCCAAATCTGCCGTTTCATCTACGACGATGGCATCTTTGCCGCCCATTTCGGCCACGACCCGTTTGATCCAACGCTGACCCGGTTGATGTTCGGCCGCTAATCGATTAATGCGCAGCCCAACCTCCCGAGAGCCGGTAAAGCTGATGAAACGCGTCAAAGGATGGGTCACCAAGTGATCCCCAATCACCCCGCCATCGCCGGGCACAAAATTCAAAACCCCCGCCGGAAGGCCTGCTTCTTCCATAATCTCGACAAACTGGGCGGCGATAATGGGGGTGGCGCTGGCTGGCTTTAATAACACGGCATTGCCGGCGACAATCGCGGCGCTCGTCATTCCCGTCAAAATCGCCAAGGGGAAATTCCACGGCGGAATGATGGCACCAACGCCTAATGGCTGGTAAAAAGCGGTATCGTCTTCTCCAGGCAGCGGGACCAATGGCACCCCTTGCGACAACCGTTCGAGTTGGCGGCCATAGTATTCAAGGAAATCTATCGCCTCGGCGACATCCCCATCGGCTTCGGCCCAGGTTTTGCCCGCCTCCAGTATCTCCCAAGCCGCCAACTCAAACTTGCGCCGACGCATAATCGCCGCCGCTTTGTACAAATAGCGTGCGCGCGCCGCACCCGGTACCCGCTTCCAACGTTCAAACGCCTGCCAGGCAACCCGAAGTGCCTCATCAATGTGGGTCTGGTTCGCCTTCGCCACACGCCCAATCACTTGGGCAGGATTTCCTGGATTGGTTGACACCAGTTCCGCTTCACTCAAAACTTTTGAGGGGCCAATCACCATGCTGTACAAGCGATCCAACCGCCCCTTGACCTCCGTCAAGCCCGCGCTCATCAACCGCCGGTTAGATTCCTGTGAAAAGTCGGTAAGAGGCTCATTGTGGTATGGCAGAACAGACATCCAACCCGCCACCTTTCTCTGTTTAGACAAATTTGCACCGTAGCACTTAGCATATCAATTATCGGCTGCGCGCAAACCGGGCATATATGTCTGGGGCGAACCGGTCGAGCCGCCGCGCCCGACCCTCGACCACAAATGCGTGTTCTGTCAATCCCTCAAGCGCCACCACGTTGGTCTGGTGTGGCGCTAAGACGCGATAGCGAAAGCTGACTCGAGTGGGGGTGACGGTCTCGGACTCCACGACTAGCCGTACCGGATCGCCAGGATGTAACGTGTGATGAAAAGACGCCGTCGCCGACTTCACCAAAAGTTCAATCCCCTGCGGACGCAGCACCTCATAGTAATCGAGATCGTGGTCCACAAGCCATACAATGCGCCCTTCCGAGAACCAGTCAAATACCCGGGCATGATAAATAATGCCCGCGGCATCACATTCTGCCCACCGTACCCGGCTATGCCACTCTGATCCCACGCCCACCTGCACCCTCCCGTCCCCCGTTCTTATGCCTTCACCATCATAACAAAAAGACCGCCGGTTCTGGCGGTATGGTCTAACATGGTAGCCCCAAGCGGATTCGAACCGCTGTTTCCGGAATGAGGGTCCGGCGTCCTAGGCCTCTAGACTATGGGGCCCTGGCTGGGGGACCAGGATTCGAACCTGGGCGAGATGATCCAGAGTCACCTATGCTACCGCTACATCATCCCCCAACAAGCACATTTGATTATACGCGCTTTACATGCTCGACGCAAGATGTTGGCTAAGCCACCCATCCGAGACCATGAGACCCGAAACCGGGACTTGAGTGAAACGCTCGGAGAACGTAGACTATAGTGAGAGAAGGGAGATTGACAGCAATGGCAAAATCATCCCGGCCGTGGTATGGTCGTGACTTCGGGTTATCGTTTCGGATGGGATTGACCATGTTCTTGTTGTTCGCCCTATACGCGGCGTTCATCCTGATCTTGTGGGCTGTACGTGTGCCCTGGGCAATTCTGATCATCGTCATGGTCATCGTGGCCCTGTCGCAATTGTTTTTATCGGACAAAATTGTGTTGTGGTCCAGCGGTGCGCGATTGATGGGTCCGCAGGAGCAACCGGAGTTGCATCAAATCGTTACACGTTTAGCGCAACTCGCGGATTTACCCACCCCCCAGTTAGCCTGGATCAATACGCGTCTACCCAATGCCTTTGCCATCGGCAAGAACCCTAAAACCGCCGTGATTGCCGTTACGCGGGGATTGGTTGAACGGCTCAACTCTACCGAAATGGAAGCCGTTCTCGCTCACGAATTGACGCACATTAAAAATCGCGACGTCACGGTGATGAGCTTGGCCAGTTTCTTTGCCATGGTGGCCGCCTTTATCGTGCAACGCTTCTTCTTTTTTGGTTTTGCCATGGAAGGCGATCGTCGCAACAGCCGCAGCGGAGGGGGCGGGCAAGCCATCATTATCGTGTGGCTGGCGTCATTAATTGTGTGGGCTGTCAGCTATGTGCTAATCCGCACCTTGTCACGCTATCGGGAGTATGCTGCCGATCGGGGATCGGCCATTCTTACCGGACACCCTGGCTATTTAGCGAGTGCGTTGGAGAAAATTCAGTCCGGCATGCGCATGACGCCAACGCGTGATCTGCGTCAAGCGGAATCCATGAACGCATTCTTTATCTTTCCCGCCGTGCGCAAAAACAGTGCGATGGAAATCTTTTCGACGCACCCAACGCTGGAACATCGCTTGAACCGATTGGAAAAGTTGCAGCAACAAATGGAAAAGAAATAGATTTTGGGGAGGAGTCATGGGACTTTTTGACTCGTTGTTTGGACGCACCAAACTTCCGCCAGGCAAAACCGATGCGCTGTTCGCCCTATCGACAGCGGCGTTGGATATTGAAACGAAGTTAGACAGCACCTATGGGGCACATGCCGCCATCGTGCTCAGAGCCGTGGATAATTCTTCGTACGACGCCATTAACAAAGAAATTCACGACTTGTTAGCGGTGGGGGGAAAAGACTTCCAGGCCACAGTTCGGTCGCATGACGATGCCATGGGGTTTCACTGGATTATCTTTGAAGGCCCTGACCTGGAAGATGCCATTAACGGATTGCACATGACCGCCGATCTCATCAAACAAGCCGGCTTCGCCGACAGCCTCTTAGCGGCCATGTTTCGCTTCGGCGCCTGGTACCTGATTTACAGCTATCGGCGCGCCACGTTCTATCCGTTTGTCCCGACGGGTCATTCCAGCCGCAATGACAGTCGCGAATTTCGCATTCGTCAAACCTTGGTCAGCGCGCTACCCATGGAAAAGGATCCCGAGCGGTGGTATCCGTTGTGGGATCCTCCCATTTAGCGCATTACGGGCCATCGTTGAGTCGTGTCAAAGTCATCCGCGCAACCCGTCTTCTATTATTACACTTGGAAGAGGTTTCCCTCTCCCAAGTCTACGAGTCTAGTGCTCCAAGAGGGAGTGTCACCGCCATCATCGGGTGACGCTTCAATCCTACGTGCCTCAAATTATCCTCAGCCAAGATTCATGCGGGGTCAGCAAAAAGTTTTTTTGCCTCTTCCAACGTGGTATCGACCGCTGGCAAAATCAAGTCGGACTCTTGCAAATTGCTAATATCCAGTGCAACCCCACTGCGTACCAATCCCGCAATGCGATTGAGCAATTCGTGAAATCGATCCGGTTGATCGTGGGTCAGCGCCTCCATCAACTCTTCGTCTAACTCGGTAATTTCCTCCAGTGTCTTTCCCTCAACCTGATACTGCCCTTCTGACAAAATCCGTACTATCATGCGTTGTCTCCTTGGCCAAGTTCTGCCTTGAGTTTGGCCAACTCGTCAGAGACGCTCGATGACGCCTTGAGCTTGTTCAACTCGTCGCGAATTGAATCACCACTGCTCGGCAACGCATCATTTTGAAAAGCCGGATTCTCGGATAGAGCGTCAACCGCCGCAGCGCGTGCCTTGAGGCTCTCGGTCTTGTCTTGAGCTCGCTGCAATGCCATATTGACGTCCGTCATGTCTTCGCCCAAGCCGGTAAAGGCCTCGCCAATCTTGACCTGGGCTTGCGCGGCCGAATACTGGGCTTTGATAACTTCCTTTTGGGTGCGGAAAGATTCCACCTTGGTTTGCAATTTTTGTTGCAAATCGGTCAGCCGAGCCTCTTCACGAGCCAAATCGTCAATCTGGGTTTGTAACCCTGCCATCTGGCTTTCTAGTCCTTGCTTGCGCGCTAACGCCTCTTGCGCCAGGTCATCTCGGTTCGCACGGACAGCGTCGCGGGCGTTCTCATCTTGCTGGGCCGCCGATTGCTGCAACCTAGACATTTGCAACTCCAACCGCTTCTTGGATGTCACGACTTCAGCAATGCCGCGACGAATATTTTGCAGCTGTTCCACCTGTTTTTGGTACGAATACTCAAGAGTTTCTCGCGGATCCTCCGCCTTGTCGAGCACGGTATTGACTTTCGACTTAAAAATTGTGGAAACGCGCGCCATCAGTCCCATGAGAAGCCTCCTCTCTCTTGTTCAGTATATTCCCCCACAAAAAACCTTGTCAAAAACGATTGTGTTCCGGCCACACTATCACGGGAGGTGAGGGTATGGCCTTCATACTGTGCGATGTCACCGAGTGCCGCCACAATGACCAACGGCAATGCTCGCTGGATCAGGTTGCCATCGTCCCGGGATTTTGGGCGGTCATCCCCGAAACCCTACAAGGGACCTCCCGCCTGGCCGATCAACCATGGCTGTATGGCTATGCCGGCGAATTTGATGCGTACCTCGACTATGCCCACAGCCACCCTGAAGCCTTGGCTGCAGGAGCGCTGTGCCAAAGTTATGCTCCTTAAGCCCGCGCGGAAGACTTTCTTCCGCGCCGGTCTATTTTCCTTCGGAGAATAAGACACGCCCTTCAACAGCCGGGTCATGTTGCCTGGCGGCCTGGACAAAATCCCGAAACAAGGGATGGGGGCGATTGGGCCGCGACTGAAATTCCGGATGAAATTGCGTTCCGAAATACCAAGGATGGCCACTCAGCTCGACAATTTCGACCAAGCGATTATCGGGCGATAGGCCGGACAGCACCAGACCAACCTCTTCCAATCGACGCCGATACGCATTATTGAATTCAAACCGGTGCCGATGCCGCTCAAAAATTAGCGATTGCCCATACAGTTCTCGCGTCTTCGTGCCAGGCACCACCTGGCACGGATAGCTGCCCAACCGCATAGTGCCCCCGAGATCCTCCACTGTCTGCTGTTCCGGCATCAAGTCAATCACGGGATGCGCGCAATCCGCTCGAAATTCGGTCGAATTCGCATCACCCAGCCCGGCTCGATGTCTCGCCAATTCAATAACCGCCGCCTGCATCCCCATGCAGATCCCAAAAAACGGTACGCCCTGGGTCCGGGCGAATTCCGCGGCCACAATCTTGCCTTCAACCCCACGATACCCAAAACCGCCCGGAATTAAAATACCGTTGACCCCGTTCAGATGCAACGCCGCGTCATCGCGTTCCAACCACTCTGAGTCTACCCAACGAATTGTAACGTGCACTTGATTGGCAATCCCCGCATGGGTTAACGCCTCGACCACACTTAAATAAGCGTCGTGCAAATCGACGTACTTGCCGACGATCGCAATGGTAACCTGGCCTTTGGCATTTGTCGCGTCGTGCACCATATGCGCCCATTCGTCCAGTTTTTTGGGTCCAGCCGACAATCCCAAACGTCCTACGACAATATCATCCAACCCTTCATCCGCCAGCATCAGCGGCAACCGATAAATAGAGTCGGCATCCACGTTTTGAATGACGGCCGCCCGGTCAACATCACACATCAGCGCAATCTTGTCGCGCATGTCGGGCGAGAGCGGCCGCTGAGTGCGACACACAATCACATCCGGCTGTATCCCAATTGACCGCAACTCCTTGACCGAGTGCTGGGTGGGCTTCGTCTTGGCTTCACCGGTCGCATTCAAAAACGGCACCAGGGTGACATGCACGTACATAACCGACTCGCGCCCAATGTCACTGCGCATTTGCCGAATGGCTTCCAAAAAAGGCAAGCTCTCGATGTCGCCCACGGTTCCTCCAATTTCGACAATCACGACGTCTGCGCCACTGGCTTCCGCCACTCGGTGAATCCGCTCTTTAATGGCATTGGTAATGTGCGGGATCACTTGCACGGTTCCTCCCAAAAAATCGCCGCGTCGCTCCTTAGAAATGGTGGACCAGTAGATTCGCCCAGTCGTTACATTGTTGGCCTGCGACAAATTGATATCCATGAACCGCTCGTAGTGACCCAAGTCCAAATCGGTCTCGGCGCCGTCTTGCGTCACAAAGACTTCACCGTGTTGTAACGGAGACATTGTTCCCGGATCGACATTAATATAGGGATCGAGCTTCAGGGCCGTGACCCTTAATCCACGCGTTTTTAGGATCCGTCCCAAAGAAGCTGCTGTAATTCCCTTGCCCAAGGAAGACACCACGCCACCCGTGACAAACACGTACTTTGCCATAATTGGTCCTCCCGCAATAATGTGTAAATCTGTACATTGCCCCAATAGTGAAGAAGGAGTCCGAGCGGGGGTTAGCCGTCGTCCTCCTCCAAGTCTTCACCGTCGTCATCTTCGTACCCGCCGCGGTCTCTACTTGACGTATTGCGTCCCGATGACTTCGGTTGCCATTCTTTGAGGCCCCAGGTGGACCCTCCCCGATATTGAAAACGCGAATCCAAATTTATGTCCGTGTACAGTCGTGCGGCGATGCGCGCTTCTCGATCAACCCCCAATTGCGTCAACGCTTCATCGAGCAAGTCTTGTACATCCATCGGCTGACCCTGCGACTTCAAGACCGCATACGCGGCATCCGTTGCTCTCATCCCTTATCCCATCCTCGGAAAGTTTCCCACGTATTATACCACTTGCATCAAGAAATCCTCCGCCCTTTTCACGTCAATTCCCGCATTTCGTTGCGTCCCAGGGCTATCTCTTCGCTGACAAAATAAGCCTAAATTCTTGACCGGTCCCTCGCACCACCGTAGACTGAGCCTATGTAGTCTTTGCCGAATCCTTGTTTTATCAAGGTACGGGGGATCCTAAAGCGCGTCTTTAGGTGGTGAATCCGGTCGTCTAGGCCGGTAGGGGGCTCCTTCTCCCTCGAACCACGGGTGTTCCGGTACTAACCTCGGAGGCAGTCACCAGAAGGAAGGACGTATTGGTATTGGTAAAACCGAATCGAAGAATGTCGGCGGCACTAGCCGCACTGGTGGTGTTTGGTGTGCCCACGATCTCCCAAGCGGCCCAAGCCCAACAGCATCCATTGGTTCACGCAGATCATCGCAGGGGCCATACGAACGTAGATCAAGCGTCAGGATCGCGGGGTAGTGATGGCTCGCTCGATTTGGGATCTCATCCTTCGTTGTCGCCTTCTATCACGCCGTTTGGGGATCGTTACGGACTCGCTCAAGATGAAGTTTTTAAACTGTTGGCCACAGGCAAACTGAGCGCGACCGCAGGTGTCCCCGAGACGAAATCGACTGGAGCGTCCCCTTTTCTTCTGTCGCCGCAATTCAACGGCCGGGCGGCGGTTCACGGTCTCCACGGGCCGCTTAACTACCGAGGGGACAATGTGAGGAGTCCTGATCAGGTCGGTTCCGTTACCCGGGCAAAGATGCGGCATTCACAGTCGTCACGTCGGCTCTCCCACAACAGCTGGGCGTTAGGCGTTCCAAACTCCATACAAGTCGCCAGTGCCACTGCTAGCCCCAAGATGGAAGCCCCTCCTCCCAAGTATCCGCCAGGATACTTGCACGAAGGTGATGTCGGCGCCTCTGTCCGTATTTTGCAGCATGACTTGACAGTGCTTGGCTATCCAACCGGCGGCGTAGACGGCATCTTCGGCACACTGACGCTTCGTGCCGTACAAACCTTCCAGCGCGACCAAGGCTT
The DNA here is from genome assembly GCA_003023745.1 of Sulfobacillus acidophilus. Classification (GTDB taxonomy): domain Bacteria; phylum Bacillota; class Sulfobacillia; order Sulfobacillales; family Sulfobacillaceae; genus Sulfobacillus_B; species Sulfobacillus_B acidophilus_A. The sequence continues at coordinate 15,271 of PXYV01000014.1, forward strand.
GCCCGCTTACGGATTGGTCGGATCTTTAACTTGGGGTGCAATCCATCGATTGCTGACACAGAAACGAGCCCAGGCGCCCGTTAATCTCAGCAATCGCGGCAGCGTCTCGGCGACGGCCGGTGCCGTCATCGGACTGGCGCTTAAATATCTCGGATACCCCTATGTCTATGGGGGCAATACGCCCAGTACAGGATTTGACTGTTCCGGATTTGTGCAGTGGGTCTATGCCCAAGTGGGCATTTCTCTGCCGCGTACCACGTTTACCCAGTGGAATGTGGGCACCCATGTTAGCTACGATCAATTACAGCCTGGCGATTTGGTGTTCTTTACCACGGAAGGGGTATTTGCCAACCATGTCGGTATCTATCTCGGCAATGGCGAATTTATTTCGGCAACAGAACCCGGGAAAGGCGTGATGATCCAAAGTCTTAATCTGCCGTTTTTCGCACAGGCATACGATGGAGCCGTGCAAGTGATTCCGTAGCGTTCACCACGGCTTTCACAGTTGCAGCCTTCCCATTCAGGGGGAAGGGTTGGAGTCGGCCGAGGGGCAGCCTCGTCTATGGTTGCCCGTCAAAAGCGTGGATTGAAAATAACACTGTGGGGGGATTAAGCGTGCGCGTTCGGTTACGTCAACACCGCGACGTTGGATCGCACTCCCCGTCTCATCAAGACACCCGGGCCAACTAGCCCGGGTGTCTTCGTTTACGCACATGCTAGGAGGGTTTTTCTATGACACATAAACAGCCCGAACTCCGTCATCGAAAAGTCACCCGTCGCCGAGCCAAGCCCGAGGGTCTGGGACGACTGCTCATTATGGTCGTCACCGTCGGACTTCTCGTAATGGGTCGTGGCATCTTATGGTGGTGCGGCTTAGCTCTCTTAGCCTCGATCCTGCTAGCCGTTGGACGTTCTGGACGAACCATCTGGACCGTATGGTCAATCTTAGCGGTGTTGGCTGCCCTCAGCTTTTGGCATCTTAACATGATCCCGGTGTGGGCTAGTCTTACCTTTATCGCGCTGGGTGCCATCCAATTCATCCTGCATTGGCTCATTTGACGTGCAGCTCAAAGCTTATCGGTGGATTGTGGCAAATCCAGCCGTCAGCGGCCGGAAAATCGCGGTCGCCGCTTTTCCAGGAAGGCCCGGACACCTTCCGCCGCATCCTGTGTCACCATCAATCGCTCGATGGCCTGCCGCTCCCGCTCCAGACCCGCCGCTTCACCCTCCGCCAAAAGCCCCTTCAGTTCCGCCAGAGCTAACGGCGCCAAGCTCGCCAACCGATCTGCCAGATTGAGGGCCGAGTCCACCAGTAAGCGCGTTTCAACCACGTCGTCGACTAGACCAATGCGATGGGCTTCCTGGGCATCAATCGGCCAACCTGTCAAGAACAATCGGCGCGCCCGCGCCCAGCCAACAAGTTTTGGCAGCCGCACAGTACCACCCCATCCCGGGATAATTCCCAAATTCACCTCTGGTTGTCCAAATCGCGCCGTTTGCGATGCCAATCGGATATCGGCTGCCATGGCCAGTTCCAACCCACCGCCGTAGGCGATGCCATTCACGGCCGCCACGAGGGGTAGGCGGCTCGCGACAAATCGTTTAAAAAGCTGTGCCCCTTTTTGCATAAAGCGGGGCAAATCGCCCCCCATCCGCATAAACCCTGACACGTCTGCTCCGGCCGCAAATGCGGAACCATGGCCGGTAATGACAAGAGCACGCACATCAAGGTCTGCCTCGGCTTGATCCAACAACGCCTCTAATTGCTCGAGCACGTCAAGACTAATAGCGTTTACGGGCGGGTTATTCAGCGTCCACAAGCCCACCCCGTCGTGCAAATGGCTGCTGACTGAACTCACGTTCGGATCACCCCTAAATTTATCATGAATGGCTAAGATAGCCTTGACCACTCGCCTTTCCCACCCAACCACGCGCTACCAAATCCTGCAACGACTGTGGCGGCGAGAACCTGGGACCTAAGGTCTTTGCCAACTGTTCTAGGTCTTGCAACACCACATCCAATCCCCGGGTGTCAGCCCACTGAAAAGGTCCCTGGGGAAGGCCGGCGCCAGCGCGCATGGCGATGTCGATGTCCTCGACACTGGCAATGCCCTCCTCATAAAGCCGTACGCTTTCCAAAAAAGTCGCTAAACTAAAGCGCAAAATTAATTGCTGCTCCACATTCGCATCCATCGCCATCCTCCTCGTCATCCAGCCTGTCCACGACTCGCTTAAACCCGTAAAATCGTGGCCTGATGCAACTGTAAATGGCCGTCTCGTTCGTCTAGTAGGAATAAAAACCCTGTTTCGTTTTCAGTCCGAGGTGTCCTTTCTCCACTAACGCTTCTAATTGGGGCGCAGGTCGAAAACGATCACCATAGGCCTGGAACAACGTGCGGTTAACCTCTAACGCTACATCCAAGCCTAAGGCGTCTGCCAACATAAAGGGCCCCATGGGTGCAATGCCGGATTTCACAACCGCCTGGTCAATCTCGCTATAGGGTACTTGCGTTTCTTGTTGAAACGCCAGGATCTCCGCCATGGACGCCATCAACACGCGATTGACCACAAATCCTGGGCATTCTTTGACGGACACCGGAATCTTACGGATTTCCTCCGCTAAGCGTCGGAGCGTTTCGATGGTATCGGCACTGGTCTTTTGACCGGAAATCACTTCGACTAATTTCATCAGATGGGCTGGAAAGAAAAAATGAAAACCGGCCACCCGCTGTGGACGACCTGTCACGCTCGCAAGTTCGCTAATGCTGAGGGCAGAGGTGTTGGATACAATCAAAGACAACGGCGGCAAAATCCGGTCCAAGTCCTGAAAAACCCTCTTTTTCACACGCATATCCTCAGACACCGCTTCAATCGCTAAGGTAGCCTCGACCAGCGCCGCATCGGCAGTGGTCATGGTAATAAGGTCGCGGCGGCCTTGGGCATCCGCCGCCGAGATGCGGCCACGGGCAACCCGGGCTTGAAACAAATCTGCAATGTGGGCTTGTGCCCGAGTGAGCGCCGATTCGTCCACGTCTTTCACGATCACGGGAATTCCGGCATTGGCCATAACATAAGCGATATCCGCCCCCATCGTGCCCGCGCCAATCACAGCGACCTGCTTGATATACATCAGGGACCTCCTCTTCGCGTCGTACTAACACTCTCAGCATATCGACGTTGAACAATATTTGTCAATGTCAAGTTTTTTTCGTTTCAGGTCCATGCTATCATGTAGTTTACGAAATTGAGGGAGAGGAGTCGCAGTCGATGCCCGAAGCCGACATACCTGCTTTTGTCCAAGAGATACAGCATTTATTTCCTCGAATTATGCGCTATTTAGAAGCGGAAGCTACGCGCGAACTAATTGGACTGGAAGTCACCCCAGGGCAAATGAACGCGCTCGTGGTCTTATACGAGCCCAAGAACCTTCCCATGGGGGAGCTGGCAGACTTGCTTGGGCTCACCGAAAGCGCCGCGACGCGTCTCGTTGACCGCCTTTTACGCATGAACCTGGTTCGGCGCGACCGCGATGATGTCGACCGTCGAGTTGTCCGCGTGCGACTATCTTCCTACGGCCGACAACTCGCCGACTTAGTGTTCCAACGCCGTCAGGAACAATTTACACGCTTCGCCGAACGGCTCAGCCGGGACGAGCGCAGCAATTTGACACAAGGATTGACCGCGCTACTACGCGTCTTTCAGGATTTGGAGCATGAGCGTCGAGAAACCGATCCCGCCTTTCCCGAACCCTAACTTTTGGTTATAATAGATACGATAAAGGAGGGTGCATGATGATCACCATGACCGAGGATGCAGTACAAAAAGTTCAAGAATTTATGGCGTCCAAAGATCGCTCCGATTTAGCACTACGCATCTATATTTCTAAAGGTGGATGCAGCGGGTTTAGCTATGGCATGGCACTAGATGAGCCTCAGGCCGATGATCAACGCTACGAGTTCGGTCCCGTAAAAGTTGTGATCGATCCGGGCAGTGCTCCCCTATTGGAAGGTGTAGAGGTCGATTACGTCAACTCTCTGATGGGCGGGGGGTTTTCCATCAACAATCCCAATGCCGTCGCCTCATGCGGATGTGGTCATTCGTTTAGGACCAAGGATCAGCAAGGCGCGCCAGCTGCGTGCAGCCATTAAGAGAGCGTTTTCTTTTCACCCCATGGTCCTCATGGGGTTTTTGTGTTAGGTAACTGCTAGCAATAGCCACTTCAGATAACGCGACTCGGGCAAGGCCGGAAGTACGGGATGATCCGGTGCTTGACCGCGCACTTCCAAAATGCGCACAAAGCGGTGGGCATCATGCGCTGCCGCTTGAACAATCTCAATAAAGGCGGCCTCCGATACGTGATAGGAGCAGCTCGATGTAACCAACAACCCGCCGGAGCGAATCAGCTTGAGCCCTCGCAAGTTAATTTCTTTGTAACCGCGCAATGCCTGGGCCACGGCGTCTTTTGATTTCGTGAACGCCGGCGGGTCTAAGATGCCTAGATCGTAGTGAGCTTGGCCGCTGCTTTCGCGGCGAAGCCAGTCAAAAGCGTTTTCGTTCACAAATTGAACGCGATCGGTCACGTCATTTCGGGCCGCATTGTCCCGAGCCGTGGAAATGGCCTTCGCGTCAATATCAATGCCGACTACGGACCGCGCTCCATGTACCGCGGCTACCAAGCCAAAGCCGCCCGTGTGACAGAAGGCGTCAAACACCCGGCAATTCGCTGCCAAGTCCGCAATGCGCCCGCGATTTGCGAATTGGTCGAGAAAATGCCCGGTTTTTTGTCCATCGACCAGGTCCACCTGTAAACGCACCCCGTGTTCTTGAATTTCCAGGGGAGAAACTAACTGCCCCCATAGCATGCGATTGGTGCGGGGTAACCCTTCGCGCTCCCGTGCGCTAAGGTCACCCTGCTCATAGATGCCCAGGGGCTTCAGATTTTCTTCAAGTGCTTGCACAATCGCACCGACGAACGGCACCAGCCCTAAGCTGGTAATTTGCACGACCAGCATGGGTCCATACTTATCCACAATCAGTCCAGGGATTTGATCAGCCTCCGAATAGATCACGCGATAGGCATCTTGGACTATTCCCATGCGTTTTCGCCAGCGGATCGCGTCACCAACGCGTTGATAGAACAAGTCGGACGTCACCGTCTCACGTTCTCCCCAGACAACCATGCGCACGGCAATCATTGAACGCGGGTTATACAATCCTTGTCCGAGAATCTTACCGTCTGCAGTGCGCACCGTCACGATCGCGCCCGCCTGCGCATCGGATGGCTCCAACTCGGTCCGATACACCCAAGGCGACCCCTTGAGCACGCGGTGCGCACCGCGCTTTAACGTCACAACCTCCATACCCATCCGCTCCTTTGCCCATCATGCACCGGTGTCTCTGAGATCGCAAATCACCCGCCTTGTCAGTGTCTCGCTTGTCGTGCTCCCAATGCAATCACAAGATCACACGATTTTTTACCACCGAAAGTTCGCACGCTGCTGGGTTTAGGCCAGCCATGGCCTCTCGGCCCGCATTTGCTTATAAAATGAGTTTGTGTTGAATGCTAGAAAATTGGACGACCTCCGTTTTAATCGCGACCAGCGATGATTTGCAGCAGGAAATCTCTCACCGTTTGTCGAATAGTATTTTGGAATCGATTCCATAAGGGGTTTTGTCTGTGGCAACCATTTCGGACGTCGCGCGAGAAGCCGGGGTATCGCGCACGACCGTCTCCAGATATTTAAACGGACAACTGAACGACTCTTCCGACAAAGCGCAGCGAATCGCCCGCGCCATTGCCGAACTTCGCTATCACCCCAATTTACTGGCGCGGTCACTAAGATCCGCAACAACGCGAAGTATTGCAGTCATTGTGCCGGACTTATCGAATCCATTTTATCCGACTCTGCTCTCGGCAATTGAAGCTCGCTTGGCCCAGCACGGTGTGCAAGTCTTTGTTGGGCAATCAGGTGATGATGCGCGCCGTGAGCCCACGATGCTGCAGGACTACTACAATCGACGTGTTGACGGAATGATATACGTATCTGCAACATCAGAACCCGATCCCGTCTTACGTCAAATCGCGAAATCGATTCCTGTTTTGATGCTGGATGAACAGGTCACCGGCTTTTCCGACGCGACGATCCGCGTCGATCATGAACGCGGAGTATACCAAGCCACAAAATATCTCTTGGATTTGGGACACCGACACGTAACCTATCTCGCCGGCCCGCGGCATTTGACAACAACTCAATTGCGTCTGCGCGGATTTGAGACGGCACTAGCTGAGCGATCGCTTACCGATGCAACTGAAGTGATCTACGGCAGTTATACCATGGAAGCCGGCCGCCTATGGGCACAGCGCTTTCTGGAGAACTTAGAAAGAGGCCCCACGGCAGTCATTTGTGCCAATGACCTGGTCGCACTGGGCGTTCATCGCACATTGACCGAAAACGGCATCGTGATCCCCAACTTCTTAAGCATTATCGGGTTTGATGACATTTTTGTGTCTTCTTTGGTATCCCCGTCGCTTACAACCATTCGTCAACCGTTTGAGCAATTTGGTCAGGTCGTCAGCGAGCGTCTTGTGGAGGTGTTGCACGGCGGTACGCTGCGCGATTCGCCCATGATCTTGGCGCCGGAGCTTATCGTCCGAGAATCAACCAGTCCGCCGCGACCATAAGTCAACCGTCGCAGTACCAACCGGGTCCCGCAAGAACCAAGGACAAGCAGCACACACGACAAAATTAGGCGAGGGAAAGGATAGACCGTGATGATCAAGCGAATCGGTGTCGTGACTTTAATGTTGGCAGGAAGCGTAATCTTAGCGGGATGCGGCACGACCACATCCGTGGCCAAAAGCCATAGCGGGGGTACCGTGGTCATTGCCGAGGCTCCGGATAGTCCGCCCAACTGGTTCCCACCCATCTTGAGTTCTACCGCATATACGGCAATCAACGAACAAATTCAGTATTTGCTGTACCGCCCGCTCATCTATCTCAACGCGCAAAATCAAGTCGATTATGCGAAATCACTGGTAAAACGCATCGTCGTCACCAACAATGGCACCACCTATACCCTAACGATGAGTCATAAGTATCGATGGTCGAATGGTCGTCCGGTGACCGCCCAGGATGTCGTGTTCTTTTGGAACATTATCAAAGACGCGTCCACCCTAAAGAATTCCCCGTGGGTATACGGCGCTGCAGGTAGTGGGGGAGTTCCGAACGACTGGAAAAGCGTCACTGCCAAAGGTCCCAACACGGTTGTGATCGTGCTTAAGAATCCATCTAACCCACAGTGGTTTATTCGAAATGGGCTAAGCCAAATTTCGCCCATTCCGGAATCGATCTGGAACAAAGACCCGCATAATCCCATTCGCGAATTGCGGTTTATTGCATCGGTCGCCAATTCACCAACCAATCCCGTGTATCGAGTCGTTGACGGTCCGTTTCGGTTTAAGAGCTGGCAACCCAACAACTATTGGGAACTTGTACCCAATCAAGCTTTTGGAGGCCACAAGGCAAGTATTCGAAAGCTCATCTTTCAGTATGAAACGTCATCGGCAAGCGAATTTGTGGGCTTGCGCAACGGAACCGTCAGTGTAGGCTATCTGCCCCCGTCCATGTGGGGAGCCCGCAATAAGTTGCCGGATGATGTACGTACAGCGAGCTATCTCTTTGGCATGAATTTTATGATCCCCAATTTGAGCCCTAAGGCCCCTGGCGGAATCGGACCTGTTTTCTCGCAACTGTATGTACGGCAAGCCCTTGAAATGGGCATCGACCAGCCCGGAATCATTAAAACGCTCTATCATGGAGCTGGTGTCGTGAGTGATGGTCCGATTCCGCCCAAACCCAAAACTTCATTCTTTGATCCGGCACTGCTCCATGCCCCTTATCCATTCGACCCAGCCGCCGGAAAAGCATTGTTAGAAGCGCATGGGTGGCATGAGGTAAACGGAGTGATGACTAAACACGGGCAAAAACTAGCGTTTACCGTCACATATATGGCGGGGAGCACAACCGCCACCCGCGTGATGGAACTGATCAAATCAGATTGGGCCCAGGAGGGCATCAGCGCGACTTTGCAGACCATGCCCATTAACGAAATTCTGGCAACGGCAGTGCAATCCGATCCCACAAAATGGCAAATGGCCTATTGGGGAGGAGCCGGATGGACCTATCAGGTTGATTACTATCCGACAGGCGGTGAATTGTTCGCAACCAACGCCGCGGAAAATGACAGTGGTTACAGTAGCCCAGTGTTGGATCATCTGATCCAGTCGACCTACGAATCCGGAACCCCATCGCAGATCAAAGCGCGCATGGATGCATATCAGGTGTTTATGGCTAAAAACCTGCCGGTGTTGTGGATGCCATGGCTGCCTCAAGGCTATGCACGGATGATCGGCTTCAACGAGCACAACAAAGATGTGCGGGGTACTGTGTCAACCTTTAATCCCGTGACAAACTTTCCCTACGCTAATTACTGGACGGTAACCTCGTAATTTCGAACCCAATCAGGAGGTGCGCGCAACGTTGAAGGTGTTGTTGGCGGGCGAATCGTGGGAGTCGATATCGACGCATATCAAGGGATTTGATCAGTTCTCCTCTACTGTTTACCATTCTGGAGCGGATCCGTTAATCCAGGCGCTCACACCGATCGCGGAGGTGACGTATCTGCCAAATCACCGTGCGGCACGAGAGTTCCCCTTGTCCATAACCGATCTTTCCGCTTACGATGCGGTTATTCTCTCGGACATTGGCGCCAACACTTTGCTTTTGCATCCCGACACTTGGGAGCGCGGAGAACTAAAGCCCAATCGGCTGCGGCTATTGGCAGAATACGTCAGCGGAGGCGGTGGGTTGATTATGGCGGGAGGCTACCTGAGCTTTCAGGGATTTCAAGCCGCTGCGGGCTATGCAGGTACGCCGCTAGAAGCCGTACTACCGGTAACCCTTTCGCGATATGATGATCGCATCGAAGAGCCGGAAGGCTTGTCCATAACCCTGCTCGATCCCAATCACCCAATTCTTCAAGGACTTCCCGGGCCATGGCCCTATTTGCTCGGCGTTAATCAGGTGACGCCCAAAGCAAACGCCACAGTCCTCGCAAAGGCCGGCGAGTCTCCGTTGCTCGTCGTCGGAACCTGCGGTCATGGGCGATCGGTTGCCTGGACCTCGGATGTGGGGCCGCACTGGTGTCCTGACGTATTCTGCCAATGGTCGGGCTATGCGCCACTATGGCAACAGATTGTTACCTGGGCGGCCGCTAAATCCGCTTAAGTACACAATATCTTCATATACTGCAATGAGCTAGGGCACGGAGCTTGCCATCTGCGCATCTGTGCCCTAGATTTGCGGCTAATCAGCGAAGACTGAAAAACCACCACAAGAAACAACCAAAACTTCCCGCCACGGATTCGATCCGTACCGGCCACGAACGGTCGATGTCGCATCATGTTATTGAACTTTAGAGAAATTTCAACGATAATGCCGATGTTGTTCGTAGGGTTTCTAGCGAGAGGAGGAACAGATGAAAAAATTCGCATGGGTGTTCACAAGTACGTTAGTTGCAGTCGTCAGTGCTGGATGTGGATCGACCGGCACCAGCGCGGCGGCCAGTGCGCACGCCGGGAAGACATCCGCGTCATCCATCATCAAAGTCGGGACCGCCACCATCTCGGGCCACAAGACCCAAGTGCTGGAAAACAACAAGGGCTATACCCTGTACTATTACACCAAAGACACGCCTACCCATTCCGCTTGCGATGCGAATGAGACTTGCGCCAAAATATGGTCGGCCGCCAAGGCTCATAAGGTCCCAGTCGTGGCCAGCGTTCATGGCAAATTCTCCTTGTTAAAGGGACAGATAGAATATGAGGGACATCCCCTTTACACCTATTCTGGAGACTCAGGTCCCGGCCAGACCCATGGAGAAGGACTTTTGGGCGAATGGTGGGTAGCCACTCCTAGTTTGAAAGCCGCATCAAGTTCCCAGTCGAGTTCTAGCTCATCCGCGAGTTCGAGCTCGAGTTCAAGCTCAAGCAGCAGTTACGGGGGCTATTAACGTTTAAGCCACCATGTTCGTTCGTTAAAGGGAGGGAGTACATCACGTGATCTGTCTCGCATGCCATCGTCCCGTGGCTGGTGACAAGCCCCGCTATTGCCCGTACTGCGGGGCACCATGGACGACCACGGTTTCTGGGGTGGTACGGCTGGTGTCGATTATCAGGGTGATTGTGCCCATCGTGGCTCTTGCCGCCACGTTTGCGCCGTGGGTCACCGTCGGCGTCGTCATCAAAACGCGGCAATGGGACGCCTACCAGGTCGGCCCTTATACTTGGCTTTGGCTCGTAGCCGATCTAGCGGCAATTTTGGTCGCCGCTCTTTCCCTGCGCAAGCGGATCCCGTCATGGATGACTGTGGCCTGGCGCATTCTAGGCGCCGTGTCGCTTGGGGTTGGTGTGTCCGGCGTCGTCTTCGTTGGGGTATCAGCTCACGTCTCGACCTTGCTCTCTGCACCCAACCCGCTCCGGCTGGCTTATGGCGTCTTCGTGTTTGCCATCGCCACTGCACTGTGGACGGCTATGGCCTGGTCCCCCTGGTTGCCCATCTTGGCCGCGTCCCAGTCCAAGCAACCTGCAGAGCATCGACAACCGGCACCTTAGCCGACACGGCCATCCCGTTAGTCCACTGTCGGAATTTGGTGGCGACGGATAAGGTTTTGTGCCGTATTAATGCGCTCGACGACGGCGTCGCGACCGAGCAATGTGATCAGTTCAAACAATCCAGGCCCGACAGTTCGACCTGTGACCGCTAATCGCGTCGGATGAATCAGAGCTGCACGCTTGACATTTAGCGCTGCCGCCGTGTCATCATAAACCTGCACCAGATGATCGTGATCCCAGGGCGTTACCGTTTTGAGCCGTTTAGCCACGGCGTCCAACAAGTCAGCCGTTTGGTCCGTAAAGTGCTTAGCGACGCCCTTGGACTCGTAGCGACTGGGGGCCTCATAAAAGAAGCGCATGTGTTCCGCCAGTTGCACCAAATTAACTGCCCGCTCCCGAGAGAGATCCACCACTGCTTCGAAATCCGGGCCTTCCGTAAGCGGATAGTCGATAAATGGACGAACACTTTGGGCAATCTCATGCACGGACAATCTCGTCATATATTGATGATTCATCCACTCCAGCTTTTTCTGGTCATAAATGGCGGCCGTATGTTGAACCCGATCGAGGGTGAAGGTCGCGATGGCCTCCGACAACGTAAGAATTTCTTCACCGTTCGGCGATGACCAGCCCAACAACAAGAGATAGTTGGCCAAAGCCGGCAGCAAAATGCCTTGGTCCCGATATTCCTCGACCGCGGTGGCTCCATGCCGCTTAGACACCTTGGAGCGGTCGGGGGCCAATATCATCGGCAGATGGGCAAATTGGGGAATCGGTAATCCCAGGGCCTCGAACACAAATATCTGTTTAGGCGTATTGGACAGGTGTTCTTCTCCACGAATGACATGGGAGATGCGCATATCATAGTCGTCGATAGCCACAGCAAAATTATAGACGGGGGTGTAATCTGGTTTCATAATGACAAAGTCGTCAAATACCCGATTGTCAAAGCGCACATCGCCCCGAATCAAATCGTGCACGACCGTCTCACCCTCGGACGGAACCTTTAAACGGACCACAAAACGCTCCCCAGAACGCGCCTGCACCTCCTGCGTCGTCAGTGTGCGGCAGCGCCCGCTATAACGAGGAGGAAGCCCCTGGGCGGCTCGGTTTTCACGATCCTGAGCCAGTTGCTCCGGGGTGCAAAAACAACGATAAGCCTTGTGCTCCGCTAATAGGCGATCGGCCATGGCTCGGTGCTGGCCTAGCCGCTCCGATACCCGATATGGACCGTAGGGACCATCATTGCGATCGGGGCCCTCGTCCCACTCAATTCCCAAGCTTTTCAAGCCGTGCATCATAGCCTGTTCGGACCCGGGAATTTGCCGAGACTGATCGGTATCCTCCACCCGCAAAACAAACTGCCCGTCAAAGTGGCGGGCGACTAAATAATTAAACAATGCCGTGCGGGCGCCCCCGATGTGCAATGTTCCTGTTGGACTTGGGGCATAGCGCACCCTGACCACAAAAATCCCCCTCTAGTGTTGCTTTCATCCCACTCAGTGTACAAAACGCTTTAACTACAATCAAGGCGAGGCTTGCATTACAGAATCAACACTTTGACCGCCAGCAAGAGAACAAATCCGGCGGGACCCAAAACCCCCACCGTCACACCGGTCACGGGATTCAGCCCAATCACCCACCCCCGGCTGGAGAAAATGACGTCCCACACCCCTAGTGCGGCGAGGCCAACCACTCCATTGACCATCACTCTAAGAGCCCACCGCAATGGCGACTGAAACACCTGCACAATGACCAACAACACGATTCCGCCAAATCCGATGGCCAGGAAATTGCGAGGGCTCATAGCGATCACCTCCTCTTCACCATATGCACCATCGGACATGTCTAGACGGCTCAATGATGTCCCTTCCAGCGATCCGGATTTTAGTGTCTATCCGTAATGAGGCCCGCGGTGAGTGTTTGGCGATTGAGAACCCCCCGGCAAGGAACAACGAAATTGTAAGGATTAACCAAAGGGTTCGCCAGCGGAAATCGCTCACAATGTTTTGGAACCGAGGGTTTAACGTGTTAACGTGGGAAGGGGTGAGAGACATCGTGGTGGATCCGGATGCGGTCTTGTCGAGAGCAGAGCTCATCGCCGCCCTATCCCGTGCCCTTGATCTCACCGAAGGTGAGCCGATGGGTCATGCCATGCGCGCCTGTTGGATCGGCATGAAGATCGGCCAAGCCTTAGAGCTGTCGCTCGCAGAGAGGAAAGAGCTGTATTATGGACTTTTGCTCAAAGATGCGGGATGCACAGCCAATGCGCAGCAGGTAAGCGCATGGTTTGGTACAGACGATCGCACGGCCAAGTACGCCTTAAAGACCGTAAATTGGTCCAATTTGTGGTCCGCGACACGCTATGCGATGGGGCAGGCCAAGCCGGGCGCACCGTGGCATGTGCGTATGCAACAAATGGTCAGCATTGGCAAACGAGGTCCCCAAGCAGCCCGGGAATTGGTAGCAATGCGTTGCACACGCGGGGCCGATATTGTTCGTCGGCTGGGATGGGCAGACCTCGCGCCAGACGCTGTGCTAAATTTAGACGAACATTGGGATGGGTCTGGACATCCCCGAGGACTAAAAGGTGAGGCCATTCCAATTCTCGCGCGCATCCTCAGTTTGGCGCAAACGGTGGAATTTTTTTGGGGTCGTAGTGGCTCTAACACCGCTCGAGCAATCGCTGAGAAACGACGAGGGACCTGGTTTGATCCACAGCTAGTGGACATTTTTTTAGTCCTTTCCCGAAACGCGAATTTTTGGCAGGAGCTGCGATTAGTTACTAGTCCACGCGCTATCGCCCAGCTAGATCCAGCCCCTTCCCGCATTTCGCTCACCACTATGGAGCAGTTGCTACAGGTTGCCCACATCTTTGGTGAAATTGTGGATTCCAAAACATCTTGGACCGCTCAGCATTCGGTGCGCACTGCCGACTATGCAGGCAAATTGGCACAGATTCTTGGTTGGGACAAACGTCAGCAACAAGACACGGTATTGGCTGGATTCTTTCACGACCTCGGAAAAGTAGGCGTCAGCAATCTGATTTTGGATAAGCCGGGACCATTAGACACAAAAGAACGCCAGGCTATCGAGCGCCACCCCGAACTAACCTTCAACATTTTGGAGCCGATTGCCCCCTTGCGAAGTATTGCTCACGTCGCGGCATCCCATCATGAACGGCTGGATGGTAGCGGCTACTATCAGCATTCGTCCGGATCGGACATTCCCGGAGGAGGCCTTGTTGTGGCAGTAGCCGACGTCTTTGATGCGCTAGCTCACGCCCGGCCTTACCGGCGCCAGCTCAATGTGGACGAAGTCCTCGCACTCATGCGGAAGGAGAAGGGCAGTAAGTTGTGGGCACCGGCAATGGACGCATTGGAGTGGGGATTAGCACATCGCATCATCGACGCGGCTGATACCGATGCGTCGGGAGTATGACAGAGCTCCTCATCCGATAATTCGATGGCTAGGCCTTTACGCTTCTTGTCGTCCTTCCAACGCTTTGGCCAATGTCATCTCATCCGTGTAGTCGAGGTCGCCGCCCATGGGCAGCCCCCGGGCAATGCGGGTCACTTTGTACCCCATCGGCTTTAGCAGACGCGCCAAATATAATGCTGTCGCTTCTCCTTCCAAGCTGGAGCTGGTGGCCAGAACAATTTCGCGCGGCGTTTTTTGTTGCAAGCGTGCCAAGAGCTCGCGCACCTTCAAATCGTCCGGACCTATCCCTTCCATAGGCGATATGGCTCCATGCAACACGTGATAGCGCCCTTTAAACTCGCGCGTTTTTTCCATGGCGACAACGTCTTTGGGATGCTCTACAACCATAATCCAAGCGTCATCGCGAGCGCTATTGCGACAAATCGCGCAGGGATCGGCGTCGGTAAAATTGAAGCATTCTGAGCAGTAACGAATGCGCGACCGGGCCGCTAGGATCGCGCTGGCCAAGAGCTCTGCTTCGCCTTTGGGCATATTCAGTAAAAAAAAGGCGAGCCGCTGCGCGGTTTTCGGACCGACGCCGGGCAATTTACTCAGTTCCTGCACTAAATCTTGAATCGGCTCCGGGTACAACACTTAGAAAATCCCCGTCATCCCCGGAAGGTTCAAGTTTCCAGTTACCCGTCCCAACCGTTCTTGGGCCAGCTCTTGCGCCTTGTTTTGTCCTTCGCGCACCGCCGCCAAAACTAGATCCTGCAACATCTCCACGTCGTTGGGATCGACCGCCTCAGGTGCGATAGTAATAGACTGGATTTCGCCATGTCCATTAAATGTCACTTTCACCACACCCCCGGACTCGGCCTGTACCATTTCGTCACGCAATTCTTCTTGCACGCGCATCATGTCATCTTGCATCTTTTGTACCTGTTTCATCATCTTTTGCATGTTTTGCGGGTTCATCCCCATCTCGTCTCATCCTTTCTCGGGCTTAATCGATGCCCGTCAGCTCCACATTGGGACCAAACCATTCTTTGATTGCAGCCTTAAGCGCCGTTGGGGACACTGTGGAATCCTCGCTCAACCTGCCGTTAGGAGCGGTGCCGTCCACAAAGCGATATTGTGCCTCAGGGCCAAAGACCGCTTTAACTGCACGATCCACGACGTCCCGGTTATGCGGTTGATCCATGAGCTGCCGGTGCGCTGGAAACTCAAAAAATATCGTCAGTGTGTTATTGGCGTCAACCGTCCCCGTGGCCTTGTCAAATAGGGCATGGGTTGAAGGCCGGTCTCGCTTAATGATATCTAAGACTGCCTGAAAATCGCGAGTTTGCGGCGGTTGTTCAGATACGATCGTTTCAGGCGAACGTGACGGCGAAGGTTCGACAAACTGCGGCACAGCCTCTGGGCGGACCGGCGCCTCAGCCCACAAATTGCGTTGCAATTTTAGACAGGCCAATTCCACCGCCAAGTCCGGAGGAAATCCCCCCCTGAGTCGAGCCTCCGCCTGCGCCAATTGGTCAATCGCATCAATCCACCCATTCGTGTCGATGTTCTTGGGTAACAGCGTGACCACTTGCTCCAATCCTTCCCGACGATACTCGGAAAATAACTGCGGGCCGGCACTGCGGTACAGCATGACATCGCGCATGAGACGTGCCAAATCACGCAGGATTAATTTTTCATCCAATCCTTGTATGCGCAGGTCGCCCAAAACCTGGATCACATCGTCGACACCATGCGCCAACGCCGCGACGAGCTCCGCCATCTGCCGTTGTCCGATCATCCCGGCTTGACGGGCTACATCATCGACCGTGACCGCGTGCGTTGCGACGGCAACCACTTGGTCAAACAGGCTCAATGCATCTCGCATGGCGCCATCGGCTGCCTGAGCCACTAACTCCAGGGCCTCAGGTTCGACCGCGATTCCTTCTTGTTCGGCCACAAACTGCAGACGGGCTTGAATCACAGGGATCGTCAAGCGTTTAAATTCGTAACGCTGGCAACGCGACAGCACCGTCACAGGCAACTTATGCGCTTCGGTGGTAGCCAAGATGAAAAGAACATGCGCCGGCGGTTCTTCCAATGTCTTAAGAAAGGCGTTAAACGCTTCGGTGGTTAGCATGTGCGCTTCGTCAATGATGTAAACCTTGTAGCGACTAACAGCCGTTTGATGCGTAATCCGTTCCTTGATGTCACGGATTTCATCGATCCCGCGATTGGAAGCCGCGTCAATTTCGATCACGTCTAAATGCTGCCCGCGTTCGATACTTTGGCATGATGGGCACTTAAGGCACGGATCACCGTTCTCGCAACGCTGCTCACAATTGACCGCTTTGGCCAAAATTCGGGCTACACTGGTTTTTCCGGTGCCCCGGGGTCCACTGAACAAATATGCGTGGGTGAGTCGGCCTTGGTGCACCGCTTCACGCAGGGTTGCCACAATTCGGTCCTGGCCCTGAACCTCGCTAAAAGAACGCGGACGGTATATGCGGTACAATGCCTGATATGCCACAGCGCACCTCCCGTGCTTCATTTTACCTGAAAATCAAGCCATAGGGCTGCACCGATCAGGCGCTCCCACGGCGCCACGACCGTTCTGCTTACCGCTGCTCCCTTCCGGGCCTGACGGGGTTCACAGGAGTCGTCCGCGCGGGACCCAATCGATGCAGCTCCATGGCTTCATCCGTCCTTGAAATGGCGGAGGAGGAGGGATTCGAACCCTCGAGGCAGGATTTGGCCCACCAACACGCTTTCCAGGCGTGCGCCTTAAACCGCTCGGCCACCCCTCCAAACTCATTCGTGGCGGAGAGGGTGGGATTCGAACCCACGAGACGGGCTTGTGACCGCCTACCCGATTTCGAGTCGGGCTCCTTCGACCAACTCAGACACCTCTCCACGCTTATTTTGTTTTAATCCGCCGCTCCCGAAAGAACGCTCGCAATTGTTCCGACGTTTCCTTCTGTAATACCCCCGTAATGACATCCACTTGATGATTTAACCGCACATCTTGCGTTAATTGATACAAACTAACCACGGCTCCACTTTTCGGGTCTAACGTCCCTATGACAAGCCGCGCAATGCGAGCCAAAACTGTTGCTCCAGCACACATGGCACACGGCTCTAAAGTGACCACCAAGGTGGCACCGGCTACACGCCAGCCACCTGCTCGGGCCGCCGCTTCCCGCAAAACCAAAACTTCAGCGTGGGCGGTGGGATCATGATTAACCTCACGACGGTTATGATTTTGCGCCACTAACGCCCCGCCACTATCCAGCAAGACGGCCCCCACCGGCACATCCCCATTTACAGCTGCCTGCGCCGCTTCTTCCATCGCCAATTGCATAGCCTCGTGCCAAGTCATGAATGGCTCCAAAAAATCTTGGTGCGCCCGGGAGGACTCGAACCACCGACACAAGGTTTAGGAAACCTCTGCTCTATCCCCTGAGCTACGGGCGCCCATGAATCGTCGGCTACAGGTTGGAGTGGCCTTATTTGCGCCTCACTTAGGATAACAAATCTGCGCGATCCTCGCAACGCCAAGTATATCCTTACACTACCCGCCACTATGACCCAGCGCCACCGACGATTCCCTTGTGGAAGCACGGGGAAGTGTCACGACAAAAGTCGCCCCATCATCCGGTGCAGAGACGACATCAATTCGGCCATGGTATGTTTCCACCAGTTGACGAGTCCGATATAGGCCCAACCCCCGTCCCACCTGTTTGGTAGTAAAATACGGCTTAAAAATATCTTCCCGCAGATTCGGGCTGATGCCCGGCCCAAAATCGCGCACGCTAATGACAACGGTGTCTTCCAAGACTCGAATCTGAATCGTTATCGGTCCGCCATCGGGCATGGCGTCTGCCGCATTTTGTAAGATGTTGTGAAATATTTCCACGAAATCGACCGACGCCACGGCTATGGGAGGCACTTTGGTTTGCACGCCCCACTCAATGGGAAAACGGCCCGTATTTAAGAACGCCGACACATGGACGAGAGTGTCCACAACATCCTCGGTCGGCATTGTCAAAGGCATCCGCGAACGGGGCAACGACACCTCGGTGAAGCGGCGGACCAGTCCCACAGCCCGCTCCAACATCCACAACGCCTCTGTCAGTGACGCCGATTTTCCCTGCGGCGAGGACTGCAGTAGTTCGAGGTGCCCCTGCGTTACGGCCAACAGGTTATTAATATCATGCGCAATACTTTCAACTTCTAACCGCCACTGTACTTCATCCTGATGATCCTCAAGCACTGCCACCACACCCGAGCAATGGGGTGCGCGCACCGGCAATAGCTTAATCCATCCGTGGGGACCCGATGCAAAGTTCACGACGGTTATGCCGTTCGCGAAGGCCTCCCGCGCCCGTTGACTGAGTGTCGCTGCCATTTCTGCCGTTGTATTGACTTCCGACACCACAATCTCTCCAGCCGGATCTAAAACCCAAACGCCTTGGCATCCCACCGGATCACATCCTCAACCATTTCTTGCCATTTCGGCTCTTTTAAGTCTAACAGAGCCCCTTGAAGACGCAACCAAAAGTCCCATACACTGTTCGTGCCGCTTCGACACATTTCAGTGATTTTTCAACCCATTCCGCAGCCTGACAGACGGTCTTTGTAAAGCGTTGTCGCAAGAAATTTGCCCTATAGATACCGTTAGACCTGACGGCCTGGTGGGTGCAACCCATGCATCCAAGCTAGTGGTGATCTCCTTGCTAAATCAACAAAATTATCACGCTGGGTCTGGTAAGATAATGTTAATGTCAAGAAGGAAGTGGAAGGTGTATGCGCTATCACGTCGCGGTGATTGGGGCAGGTCCGGCCGGATCAACGGCCGCCCGCCATCTCGCCCAAAGCGGCCTGTCTGTCTTGCTGTTGGAAAAAGCCCTTATGCCACGCGTCAAGCCTTGCGGGGGTGCCCTGACGCACCGTGCTCTCACGCTGTTGCCCTCCGGCGCAGAATCTTTCTTGCAAGAACATCCGCATTCCTGGACTTTTCAGAGTCGGACAGCGCCGGCCGTGACCATCGCGCGTGATCAGCCTTATTGCCACATTGTCGAGCGACAGCACTTTGACCGCTTCCTCGCCCAAGCGGCCCGACACGCCGGCGCTGAGGTTCACGAAGGGGAAGCGCTGACGTCCCTTCGGATTCAAGATGATAGGGTACACCTGGTGACAACAAGTGGCCATTACCAAGCCGATTGGGTCGTTGCTGCCGATGGCGCACCGAGTCTCACCGCGAAATTGGCAGGATTCCCCCGGCCCCGCCAAGGAGCCGCCATCGAAACCGAAGTGGCCGTTTCCGCTCACGAGTTCGCGCGCTATCAGGGTCGCGTGGAAATTCACCTAGGGCAATATCCTTGGGGCTATGCTTGGGTTATTCCGCGAGCGGGCATTTTAAATTTAGGAGTCGGTTCTTTTCGTCCGAACAGTTTTGCCTTAAAACAAGAATTCTACGCTTTTGTCGAGCATATCGTGGGCCATCGCCCAATCCAGGCGCTTGGACACGCGCTGCCCTACCGGATCTCCTTTCAACCCCCGGTTAGGGACCGGATCCTTTTTGTAGGCGATGCCGCCGGTTATATGGACGCCTTCTCTGCAGAAGGCATCTATTCTGCCTTGCGCTCCGGCCTTTTAGCAGCCCAGTCAATTGTGGAGCAAAAATGCCAACCGACCGCCAGTGCCGCCTACGCCCGCCGTTTTCATGCCGAGTTCTGGCCCTCGCTGAAGGCAGCCATCAAGATGAGCCTTCTTTTCTATCCCCTGGTCGGGTTTTGGTCCGACTTTTTTGCCCGCAATCAAACGCTTTTGGCCGACTACCTCGATGTCGCGTCCGGCCACATCCCCTATCAGGTGTTGCAACGCCATACCGAACGCGCCCTCTTAGCCCAACCACGGTTGTTGTTGCATCAACATTTAAGCGATCTCTAAACACGACTAGACGAGGGGATTCTTGGGATTGACGATCCAATAAATGGTGAGGGCGGGATTTTCAAAATATACGGGCATGGGTCCGTGTCGACGCGTCCATTCGCGAATCCACAACGTCACCAGCCGATCTTGTGCGCGGTCCTGGGCTAGTAGTGCCACGCGGCCCGGTACCTCCCGTGACAACGCAAGATGATGCGGCACAAAGAAAAAGATGTAGCGCTGACTGATAGGATAGGCCTTGGGTGAAAGCCCGTGCACGATGGGCCAGCGATCGGCATAACTCATGTGACTCAGCCAAAAGCTGGGCTCGTATTGATAGCCGTCGTTGAGCACCAGCGCATAGGCCCCATTAGCCACTACATCCCAAGAAAACCGGGGAAACGAGGTTTCAATGCGGACCATCTCGGCGACGAAGGTATCGCTAGTCATGCTGTAGCCAACAAAGGGGCGAGGCGGCATGTGCCGTAGCAGCACGACCGCACTCGCCAAAACCGCCACCAAACTCCCGGCGGCCGCGCCAGTTCGAAAGACGCCCAACCGCTCCACCGCTTCTTGTACTCCAGCCACGCCCAGACCAACGCAAAATGTCTCGACCAAGGCCAGCAATGCGCCGCCGCGCGCCATCAAGACGGCCGAGTCAACTCCAACCCGGGGCAATTGCATGATGGCTTCCGCGAACATCAACAACAACAAGGCAATCAAGGGGACGCCCATTTCCCACAGCTCGTCATACCATAAAAGTTTCGTGACAAACAACGCGAAAATGCCGGCCAGTGCCACCCACGCCATCAACCCAATGGGCGGCGGTCCACCCACCCCGCTGGCATGAAGAAAACTCACGCCAGTCGACAACAAGGGAATCCCCAAGGCAAATCCGATGGCCAACGGCAGGACTGACACCAAGGCGGCAAGCGGCACCATCCACAAATAGTCCTTCAAGATTGGCCCCGCAACGCCCGCCACCACCCATCCCGCTAATGTCGCCGCAATTGCTGCCAAAACGGCATTGATAAGCGCCACCGGGTGCGTCAGTGCGACCGCTGTCAGCATTGCGACGCCCGCCAGGACGTAGCCGCGCCGCCGCGTCACCCACGACTGAAAAATGAGCCACGCCAACGGCAATACCCAGAGATCGCCAAACTCCTGTCCCTCAGCCGCCAATTGCCGCACTCCGTCGTAAGGCAAGAGGTGCGGCATAATCCCGTACACGAGCCCCGCAGCCAGCGCGGGCACGGCCCGACCCGCAAACCGATAGGTGGACCACATCACGGACGCGGTCAAGAGCGTTCCCACCAACGCGGAAAAGAACTTCACAAACACGACGGCGTTGGCATGCGTCAGCGTTTGCAGCGCAGCCATCACCAAATAGTAGCCCATCGGATAGAGGCCGGTCGGGAAGAGCGAGCTCGCATCAATGCCTTTGACCCACTGCAAGGTCTCATCGGCATCCGACGAAAATAACGCGGCATGTTGCCAATTGGGACCCAGGCGCATCCATGCCGCTAATGCCAGAACCAGGAGAACTAAGACCGCCCACAAGTAATCCCACGGGCGGCGCGGAACCCAAGACAGCCATCTCTTCCAGTCACGGCCTTCACGCGCCCTATCGTCGAGACTCTGCGACAAACGGTCAAACAGTGACGCCGCAACGTGCTGCCCGCCCGTTAACACATAGCGGTTATGTGCGCGCCGATGCAACAACCACGCGGTGATGGCCATGAGGAACAACAAAGCAACTCCACTAAAAATATGCAAAGCCGCCAACAGATACCCGGCTAGCATGAGCCAGGTCATCATGAATCCCAGGCGCACCAGCCACTGGTCTTGGTCTTCGATTGATAGGCGCGGGAACATCGCGGTCGGCAACACCGCCGCCACGATACTCCCACCCACCACCACTTGCGCCATGGTCAACACCATAAGCGGTACCGGAAGCGCCATCGTCATGATGGTCTCACCCCTCTCGCGGACGGGATTGCCCGTGCGTTAGCCCCACGCCACCTGCCTGAGGGACCTGTGCCACGTAGACACGATTCAATCCCCACACAAACGATCGCGCAGTAATGTCGACAAATCCCGCATTGCGCAAGAGACTTCGCATTTTCCGCGGCCATAGCCCCCACACTTCCCCGCCATTGCTGGGCCGATGGGTCTGATCCGGGTCAAGGTCATGACGCACATGATGGACGAGATATGACACCCACGGGGTTAACATGGTGGCCACCAGGCGCCCCTGAGGCCGCAACACCCGCCGGCACTCCTGCAGCATCGTCACCCGCTGCGCGATATGATTCAGCGTGGCCAGTAGGGTGATCGTATCAAAACTGCCGTCGGCAAATGGCAGTGTCCCATCCCCGGGGAGCAACACATCCACCTGGCCCCAATTCACAATATCCGCTCCGATCCCATTACCGTAGGCCTGAACCAGTAAATTGTCACCGCACCCCACATCCAAAAGCCGACCCTGAATCAAGGGCCATACCGCTAAGAACCGTTCCAGGTCCAAGGGAGTACGCCCCGCACGCAGAGCTCGGTCATCGGAGACGCACACGATCCAGGGCAGGGCCAGGCGGTCCATAACCATATCCGTCCACGTCCGTCGCTGGCTCAAGCGTTGCACACAATCGTCACGGTGCTGATCAAAATACACGGGGACTCCCTTTCTGGTCGGGGCGCGGCTGATACACCCCGCTGTCTCCCGCCACTAACAGGCTTTTCCAGGTCGGCTGTTGGCCAATGCGGCGGTCACGACGGACTCGATCCCACGCTCGCACCGCAGCCAACGCATTATTGATTCCATGGACCCAGCGAGTGCCGGGGCGATATAATGCCACCCGCACCGCCACCGTATTGACGACCCGCCAACCCCGACGCGGGACCACAACCGCCAACTCCTGCGCCACCGCATACTGAGTCGGGCGCAAGTATGGCAGCACATCCACCACAACCGCAACACGAAGCGCCCGAAATCCGCATTCCGCATCGTCATAGTGAACTCCACTCCAGCAGCTGGCCCACCACGACAAGCCCCGATTGCCGACCCGCTTCCACCAAGGATAGACGTCCCACGACCGTCGGCCCAATACCAGGTCGGCAACGCCGAGCCCAAGCGGTTCAATCAGCCGGGGAATATCCGCGGCGGCGTGCTGCCCGTCACCGTCCATGGTCACCACGATATCGTCGGGCCCCAGCGTGCCTCGTTCACAGGCCTCGGCGATCAGCCAAAAAGCGGTCAACACCGCCCCTGCCATACCGCCGTTCGTCACATGACTGACAAAAAAGAGGGCTGCATGGGTCTTAGCATATTCGATGAGTAGTTGGCGCGTCGAATCGCGCGAACCGTCATCCACAACCAACAGATCGTCAACAAATGGTTGAACCGCATCTAAGACCTCAAGCACGGTCTGAGATTCGTTATAGACCGGCACCACGACTATCGTGCGTGCCATCCAGACATCCCGGTCCTTTCCACCTTATGCTCTACGCGGACGGCTGAGGTCCCACGATACGTCCATCGGGCAATCGAATCCGATCCACATAATTGCCAGGCGCAGCATAAGCGAGAAATCCGTAGCGATCCGCGTCGTCTCCAAATCGCAAGAGGTTTTGCGTTGCTTTGAGGGACGTGCCAGCAATCTGGGTCAGCATCAAATTCGTCCAACCCCGCTCTTGCGCCAAACGTCCCAAAAACTCCAATAATGCCTGGGCCCACGGTTGTCCTAACACTTCAGGTGTTAAGGGGCCTTCCCAACACACTCCGTCGATATAATTGACTATCAGCGGCACGACACGCCACATTCCGTTGTTGACGACAATCGGGCGATCGGGAAAGTGAGCTCGCACCAGGCGCACTAAATCGGCTGTCCCCGGCACCAACGCCCCTCTTTGCTCGGCCAGCGCCTCATCCTCAACATCGCCCAGAGTATCGAGAAAAAGCCCATCCCATCCCCCGCGATATAATGTCTCCAGCTGCTGGATGAGATAGCGGCGCCAAACCTGCGACTCCGGTCGCGCCACAACATTTCCGTATGGTTCTTTAACCCAGGGCTCGCCGTTTATCGCCACCAAATCTTCTCGGGTCAACATCAATGCGGATTGAAGCCACGGCGGCACTTCCAGCACACTCACGTATGCCAATGTAGTCACAGAATGCGCTTGAAGCGCGCGCAAGGCCGGAGTCGACCACCCCTTGGGTTCCAGCACCGCCAGGTCAAACTCTTCTAATCCCGCCAAAGGTCCGTGTCCGTAATACACGACGAACGTCCGCCCTATCAGCCGACGTCCCCCATGCCATTTACTCACAGCCGTTCCCCCTCGTTAAACGGGTGCTTGGGGACGAACCCCGGCCGCCGCGTATAGCTGCAACAGCCAGGTGACCACCTCAGGATCCAGTTGATTGCCCGACAACTGTTCCACATCATACAAAGCCCGTTCCACACTAATCCCAGGGCGATAGCTGCGAGCCGAAATGCGGGCCACAAATTGTTCCGCGCAGGCCAGCACCCGGCCTTCTTCCGAGATCTGCTCCCCGGCCAGTGCATCCGGATAGCCCAAGCCATCATACCGTTCATGATGCTCTCGCACCGCACGCGCCACCTGGCTGGGCAAGATCGACTCCGGCAACCCCGATAACAGGTCGGACCCGATCACCGCATGCTGTTGAATCAGCGCCCGCGACTGTTCGGCCAAATTTCCCGTTACCCGCGTCAGATCCAGCGCCACCGCAATCATGCCCAAGTCATGCAGGCGTCCAGCCACCTCCATCTGACGCACACGCGCCTCAGGCCACCCCGCTTGCATCGCCAGCCGTGCGCTCAGGCGCGCTACTTGCTGATGGTGTTCTTGGTTGTAGGGATCAGCTTCATCTAAGAGCGTGGTTGCAGTGAATAATGAGTCCAAATAGTTTTGTGCCATGATGGTGGACGCTCCCCGGCTTTGCAGCGAATTAGTGAGACTATCGGACAAAAACCGTAAGGTCTCAATCAATGACGAGGATTGCCGCAACGGCTCAGACGTAGCCAAACATAAAACCCCAAAGGAACCCGCGTCGCCCGCCACGGGAATGGCCAAAAACGATTGAAACCCCATCTCTGCGACGGATTTGGGCAATTGATCGCTGTCCCAAACCGCCAATCGATAGCCGCGGGCAGCCTCGTACAATGGTTGCGGCGGCAAACGCTCCGCCAGCTTCTCGCCCAAACCCATGCTCCAGGGTAGGTCGATGGCGCCATTTCCCTGCCCCAGGGCCAGATAGCCGTCGGCACTGTTGACCACACCAGCCCCCAATCCTGCCAAGAGCCCCATCAGATGCGGAATTTGAAACAGCAAGTCCTGTTGCGAACGTTGCCATTTAGGGAACGCATTCGGACCAGAACCGTTGTCAGATCGGCTTTGTAGCGCATGCAACATATCAAACAGGGGCACCCATTCGGCAACCCAATTGACCAGGCGCTCGCGCAACGCCGGGGTCATCCGAAACTTGGCGTCAACCGCCACGCGAATCACAACTTTGGGGCCGCAGCCAATATCCAAGAGACCATCCGCATTGAGGACAAGCAGCCACGGATCAGCTAGTGGACTGATTTCGAGCGGCACCGCCCGTATGCCACCCCCCAGCACTAAGCCCGCATAATTCGGTCCCACGGTGGCAATGCCCGCCGCCGCTCGAGTCGCCTTCAGCAACAACACACTGTCATCGGAGTCCGCCGCATAAGCATAATACCCCTCAGCCGACAGCCATTGGGACAGTTGGTCTAAAACGGCCGAGAGCATGTCGTTTACTTTATAGGGAGGCTTAATCCGCTCAAGCACAGCTCCCACTCCGGTGGCCGTCGCCGCCGGAGCTGACTTGCGATTTAACAGTCCCATGGATCCCCCTGCAACAGCCAATATCCCCTGCGCAGACGATTGTCAACGGGACTAGTGATGTTACGCTGGGAATTCATCGGTTGTCGCATCCCGCCGACTATTGTCGAATCCATAATACCATGAGGTTTGGGCTGTGCACATAAATGGCACTGGAGCGGGGATGTGCCTTTAAATAGGCCATCGCCCAGTAATAGGCGCGGGACTCCACCGCCGCTAGCGATGGCCCGCGGTAGGTCGCGGTCCCGTGAGCAATGGGTAACGTTAAATCACGGCGTGTAATGGGCCGGTCCGAGGGGTACAAACGCGGTTCGACAAACAAAAAGACGTCCGGGGTCAAAATGGGATGGCGCAAATCCGTTCGCATGCGATAACGCGGGTTTTTCGCTTGCTTCAGCGTGTACGTCCGCACAAAAGTTGATAACTCCTCTTGCCAACCGCGTGTGAGAACCTCGCTATACTGGTTAACAGGAGAAACAATCGTCCATTCATAGGGTGGAAACGACTGCTCGATGCGCAAGGTCGTCGCGGACGCGAGCGGCACATCGTACGCATACAAGGTGGGCGCCTGAGCCGGCAGCAATGTTGCTGCGACGGCCGCCGCCACCAAGAACAGTTCGCGTTCCAATCGCGACCTAAACTGATCGAATAACGGCACCAACACGGTGTCGGCAACCGCGATCAGCACCAAGAGGCTTAATAGGCCGCTCCACACCAGCATCGACGCAATGAATGAGTCTTGGTCAAAGAAAACCGAGAGCAGTGCCAGTCCACCTATGGCCCAGGCCAAATGACGGCTTAAAGGGGGGACTGCGCGCACCGAATTGATCAGGGCCACGACAATGCCCGCCCCAATGAGCCAATCCAGCGAGCTCCAGGGATGCGCCCAAATCGGGTGAATGACCGGGAACCCTGCCAATAGCCATCCGTCGGGCCGTAACGGCTGGCCTTGGAGCATGCCAACGGCAAGGGGAACGCATCCCAAAACCCATCCCAAGAATGCCCAGATTATGGCCGACCAGCCGCCATCAAGGCAGACAAACCCAATCACGAATACCCCTACGAGCGCTTGGGGCGGACTCGTCAAAGACGCTCCCAACAATGCTAACCCCGTCAAGACACGGTGCACCCTCGCATGCGAATCTTTCCAGGCCATGCTTTCCGAACAGGCCAACAGCACTAAAACGTCCGCCCAGTGCATCGCCAAGGGGCTTTCCATGGTGATCGGAAGCCCCAAATGGATAATGGACGAAACACTGACCACAAACATGACTAAAGCCGCTATTCGCCTCGAACGGGTCACTTGGTAGGCCAGCATACCGGCTGCCAGCACGGTAAAAAGGTCCGCCAACGGGTACATAAACCGCAAGGCATTCAGGGGAGGCAGAAAGAAAGCGGTGACGAGCGCAGCGCCCAACGCTCCCACCCCGGTCGGCGCCGCGCCCGCCGAATACAGGCCCGCATTGCTGGCTAAGCTCGCAATCCGCAGCAAGTTGGTATACCCGTCTGGCGTTCCCGGACCCACTTGCCGAAGCCATGGCAAAGCCCCGGCACTCAACGCCCAAAGCATCGCCGACAACACCAAGGCGCTGCCTATCCATCCATAGGACCCGAAGAAATGTTGTACAACGCGCAAAGTTTGGTGCCACAGATTAGTGAGCGTCGCCCAAATGGCAACAAACGGGTGTTCCATCACATCCCACAACCGCATCCGCCCAGAGGAGGCCTTAGTCTCGCCATCAGGCCGAGCGGGCATGAGCCGGAGGCCCGCGACGAGGCCGAACAAGGCAACCACAAAGAGTACGGAATAGCGCACGGAATCCAGATATCCCAAGAGAGTGACCATGACAATCCAAAACGACAGCCCCACGGAGAGGGAGCTGGCCATGAGATTGCCAGATGGGGTTACACCTCGCATAGCCCATCGCGGCAACACGACGAACATTAACAAAGCGGCCACCAGCATGTGGAGTTCGCCAATGACGGAGTCCCACAAAGGCGAGATCGCCTCCTCTCGGTCGCATCCGCACTTACGCCAGTCTGTACAAGTAGTAGTCCAACTGCGGCAGCAAACTGAGCACCATGCGTGTACTATAGGCGGCAATAAAGAGCGCGCCAATAAATAAGCCGATGACGGCATATTGGTAGCCGTTTAGGATCTGAGTGGCTAAAACTCCACTGAGCAAATCAATGCCGATGCCATAGATCAGCACGCGCAGCGCCGGCTGCGGATGCGAGAGTGTAAACAGCATCAGAATGTTAAATATCGCGACCGAGAACAATACATAAGACCAACTGGACCAGGTGAACACAAACGGCTCCACCCCGTGCACAGGCACGCTTAATCGAAATAAGCGCAAGGGCGCCAAGAGTCCAACCCCAATATGCGTCAACAAAACCCCCACAACCGAGATGCCGACAAAGATCGTCAGGAGCGTAAAGTATGTGCGTTGCATCGAATGCAGCAAATCGCCAGCCTCGCGCACGTGCAGTTGATGCTCTAAATTCTCAATGCGGCGCATCACCGTCGAGATCAGAACTTCGGCGATGCTCAACGGCAAAAACAAGGCCACCAAAGACCAGTCCATACCCAGTTCATATTGCCCGCGAAACCAAATGTTATAGGGTAAATAGGTTGTCTGCGAAGACCATGCCACTAGCCGGTCCACGTACACAAAAATAAAGTAGAGTAGCCCATAGATAAAATACGGTGTGGCTCCATGCGCTAATTGGGCTAATCGCGTCTGAAACACGCCCTGCAAGGATTCAAATCCGCGCGTGCGACGGCGAAAAATCACCAGTGAGGTGACAATACCCGTTAGTGACGCTGCAGCAATCGCGACCATTTGCGCCCACTGCACGGCGAGGCCCTGGCGGTGGAGAAGATAGGCGATGGCAATGGCAAAAGCGGTGATAAACGCGAGAAAATACTCGCGACGCAAAATATAAAGGCCGGTAAAGGAGAGCCACAAGAGCGAGAGCATCACCATGTACAAGATCATCAACAGCACAAGACTTTCGGGCATGATCGGGAACACAAAGTCACCCACGATCACCAAAGCAGCAAATGCCAGCGTCACAACAATCGACCAACGCATGACCAAAAATACCGTGGCTTCAATCTCTGACACTTTTTGCATACCGGTCAACACGTAGTAAATGTTAGTCATGGCCTGCGTAAATCCCCCGGTCGTCAGAAAGCTGAAAAACGTCGCTAAGGCAATGGCTGTGGCATTCGGTACGGAAAAGTATTGATATGACGCAAATGAAATGTGCAAGGTAATCATGGCGGCCACTGACACAATCATCGGCAATGTAAATGTCAGCCCATGTCCCAGGTCGCGAATGACCGACCACACGAGCGCCGAGCGCGGCACATGCACCTGAACCGGTATCGCGGTTTGAGTGACCTGACGGCGTATGCCAGCATAGAGTTCTTCCGCTGCCGCAAACACATCAGGGAACCCAAAGCGCCGTTCCATTTGCCGATCGGTCCAGCCTAACGACTCTAAGACAGCAGCCACATCGAGTGCATCTTGCAGATCCGGATTGGCCTCTTGCACCTGCGCTCTAAGGCGCTCCCAGCCTCCATCACGGCCTGCCGCATTTTGTACCGTCAATCGACCGCTCCTTTGATTTAACGCACAATATCGACAAAACCTTGATCTTATCATAGACTGATAGTTACGGTTGGGGAATATTGCCGGTGATATTTGGCACCGAGATTGAGGAAGATATGGCCCGCGCGCACGTGTTGTTGGCAACGGAAGGGACCTATCCGTTTCATCCAGGTGGTGTCAGCGTTTGGTGCGACACCTTGGTGCATCAATTGCCAGAGGTAGATTTTACCATTTTTGCAGTGGCCATGAATCCCTATGTGGCGGTGCAATTTGATCTGCCTGCCAACGTGCGCACATTGCTGGCCGTTCCTCTATGGGGCATGCAAGACCCCTCCGAACACCGACGCGATCTGAGTTATTCCGAGATATTTTTGCAAAAACAGCGTACCGGTCAATCCGAGGTCGAGAACTTTTTCCTGCCCTCCTTGCAACAATTTTTAAATGCTCTGGTGGCTGATCGCCCGGGTCTGTTGAGTGAATCCCTCACGCAGATGTACCGGTACTTTCGCACCTATGACTATCAAACCACCTTCAAGTCCCAGTGCGTCTGGGATTTGTACAAAACCTGGCTTTTAGGCGCGTCCCGGCAGGGCTATTGGAGCGAGCCCAGCGTTTTTGAAGCTGTGCAGGGGTTGGGATGGATCTATCACTTCCTCATCGTGCTGAATACAGCCGTGCCGCCCGCGGACGTGGTGCATTCCTCGGCCGCTGCATTTTGCGGGATAGTTGGCATGGTATCCAAACTGGAGTATAACACCCCTTATCTTTTGACCGAACACGGCGTCTATTTGCGCGAACAATATCTGGCCATTGGCCGGAGCAATATGACCCCCTTTTCCAAACGCTTTCTGATCGCCTTGGTTAAAGCCATCAGTCGTGAAAACCTGCATCTGGCCGATCAATTGGTCCCGGTCTGTGCCTTCAATGGACGATGGGAAC
The DNA here is from genome assembly GCA_003023745.1 of Sulfobacillus acidophilus. GTDB lineage: Bacteria > Bacillota > Sulfobacillia > Sulfobacillales > Sulfobacillaceae > Sulfobacillus_B > Sulfobacillus_B acidophilus_A. Next base: position 45,739 of record PXYV01000014.1, read on the forward strand.
GCGTGTTAGGTGCCGAGGCGGCTAAAATACGCGTAATCTATAACGGGGTCAACGGCGCGGTTTTCCATCCGCCCTCCTTACGCCCGTCCCGCACTCCCATTGAAATTTTAGCGGTCGCACGAATAGACCCAAATAAAGACCTGGAAACACTGATTCGCGCGATTCAGGTGGTGCGCTCCTTCAATATTGAGGTGCATGTCCGCATCCTCGGTTCGGTTTCTGTCGAGTCTTACCACGAGAAAATTATGGCGCTGATTCGCCAATTGCGATTGCAGGACGTGGTGGAACTGAAGGGGCACACAACCAACATGAGTGAAGCCTACCAAAGCGCCGATATCTGCGTCCAATCCAGCGTGACTGAGGCATTTCCATACTCGGTCATTGAAGCCATGATGTCGGGTGTGCCCATGGTGGCAACCGACGTTGGCGGTACCCGGGAGGCGCTCGGCAACACCGGCATTCTCGTTCCTTCGCGCGACCCCGCTCAATTGGCATTGGGCATCGCGCTTTTGGCGCAAGACCCTGACCTGCGTCGCCGTTTAGGCGACGCAGCCCGTTCCCGCGCCCATCAGTATTTCGAAATCTCCCAGGCCATGCAGGCGTTTCTACGGCTGTACCAACGCTGGCACACCGGCCTGGTTGAGCCTTTCTTCTCGGCCCCAACCCCGCTGGCACCCGCTCTGATCCACGTCACACGGGCGCTAGCGTTAGAGCGCATTGAGCAACCATCGCTAGCATTGCAGGAGTACAATCACGCGTTATCGCTTCTTGACCGCCATCCCGCCGCCGCAGCGCTTCTGATCGAAATGAGCCAGTTGGAAATGACCATCGGTCAGCACGAACAGGCCTATGAACATCTTTTAAAATCGCGGCTGTTGATGGCCACCTTTCGACATAATTCGTCACGTGCCGGCTGACCCGACGTGACTATTCTTTGTCACATCCGCCCGTTTCGCGCTATGATAATGACAGCAGGCGAAGCATCTGAAACAGGCGCAGTGGAAGTTTCGCTCATCGGCACCCACCTGAAGGAGAAGGCTTTTTTGAGGAGAGGATCATGACGAGGTCCTGGGGTAAAGCATTATGGGGATATCGCAAAAAGACAACCGATGTCTTCATAGAGCACCTCGAAGCCCAAGTTGCAACGCGAGAACAAGAGCGTGAGGCAGAGCTGGAGCACCGCAAAAAGAATGTTCAAACCCAGATGGAAGCGGTGCAAGCAGCTGAAGCCGCACTGAAAGCGTTACAGGCTGAATATTTTCATCTGTCCGGTGAGCTTACGGCCTTGACATTGCGCTCGCAGCAGACATTAGAGGAAGCCGCAAGCGAATTTCGCCGCCAAGAAGACCTAGTACAAGAAGCGGTGCAGGCGCGGCGTCATTACGTGGAGAGCCTGTCTGACACCATTCGCGCCGTCCCTGACGAGATCCGCGGCGTGATTGAGCGCATCGCGGAACCAATGACACGACCGCCCGCCGCAAATCCACCGTCGGCGAACACGATGGCGTCCACACCCCATCCGTCCACTGTGAAACCGGGTGAAGAATCCAGTGGCTGATCCCGTCCCCGAATGGGAAGATCTCGCGCAAGAACTGCCCCGCGGATGGTTTGGCTACCGCATCCCGTCCGTCAATCGCTATCTCAAGCATCTGACCGCCCAAGACGAGCTCAAAACGCGTGCCTGGACACAGGATATGCAGCGGTTCGCCATTGAATTGGGCCGTTTGGAAGAACGGCATAAGACACTGGGCGATTTGATCGATCACATGAAAATGGAGTGCGAACGCTTAACACGGCAAGTAGCCCAGGAAAAGCTCAATGCGCGATTTGCGGACGAGGGCGTGCGTCGGGAGATTGCCCGCCTCGAAGAGGACCACCGCCAGCGCGTGGCCCGGTTGGAGGCCTCGGCGACCCGTGCCGACTTGGAGGCCCAAGCCTATGAGACCAAGTTATGGCAATTGACCGAAAGCCTCACCCGGGTCTTGCAAGACGCGCAAATGGTTGCCAACCAGCAATTGGCTTCGGATTCGGCCGACTCTGTGTGGACCCAGTTTTGCCTCACGGTCATCGGGGACTTAATTGCACCTGACACACCCCAGGTCATGGTACAAGACCTCTTAGAAAGCCGCCGCATTCGGCCGGGACTGGTTCAGGTCAGCACGCGGGCAGGGCGTCGGCTCGGCTATTTGCGCTCCGTCATCCTATCCCTGGCGCCGCCCGCGATTGTGGCCTATGTCGTGCCCGAAGTCGGCATTATTCCGGCGCAAGATGTGCAAATACTGCGTTTGCGCAACGTCACGGTCAACACCGAGTTTCATCTCTTGAACGAAGACGATTTGCTGAGCCAGTACACACGCTCGCTGACAACCGCACCAGAAGAGCCTGTCACAATGCCGCAGCCGCCATCGGTCGATGTGGATCCCACGCCAGCTCCCATCGATGTCAAGCCCGACCCAGATCCGGTAGAAGAGCCGGAAATACTTACCCAGCTCCTCCTTGAAGCTGACGTAACGGCCTCTCCTGAAGCACCGTCCATGCCGACGGAACCACCCCTGACGGCAGATATTACACCGCCGTTGAACCCGGCCACGGAGGCCGTAAACCCCGCGCCGCTAGCAAGCGAACCCTCCTCGGCAGCCGAATTCCGGGTCACAAAGCCAACAGAACCCAGCGCATACGCCGCTCTCTTCCGGCCTCCCGCTTGGTTCGTCGGCAAGGAGCAGGTCGAGCCGTCGACAAAGGCTGACCTCATGCTTCCGGGCGTGAGCGAAGCCAATCCTCCGCTGAGTGTGCCTATGACCGATCCGTCGCATTCACTGCCTTTCCCCGCCGCAATGGAGGAGTTGCCCGGTCTCTCAGCTAAATCTTCCCTCCCGCCCCCCCGTTGGAGCGAGCTCGGACCAATGGCAAAGACCGATCCAGTCCCTGAAGTACCACTTCCACGCGTCGATGCTCAACCCGCACCTGCCCTCGATACCCAGGAGTCCGGGGCACTGGATGTCCGTGCTTTCCTCCTGGGTAAACGGGTGGGGCAAGACATTCGCGATGCCGATCAAAGGACCATCGCGCGGTCGGGCGAAGTGATCACGGCCGAATTGGTGCAGCGCGTCGAGGATGCCGGATGCCTTCCCGATTTGATTGTCCATATGGTCTTTTAGGCCACAAGTGAAAAGACAAGGGCCGACCGCACGAAGAGGTCAATCTCCCCTGCCCAATATGTTCTGCTAAGAACTTGGGCTCGATGCCGAGGCTAAGTATGCGTGCTTTGTCACGTTCCATTTTGAAAACTCCAATCCGCGGGCCGCCGTCAACCGTGCAAATCCCTAATCGGCACCAACCGATTGTGGCCGGTCTTGAATTTTCGTGATGCCGGGATTATCTAAAAGAAGGAAGCCTCGATGCGAGGCTGAGGAACAATCGTTGGAGGTGACTACCATGGCTTTTGCGGACAGCTTGAACGAACTCATGAAAGTCAGCCAAACGCTGATGGATCAAATTGATTCGGTCCCTATTCATGGCCTGCCAGGCCGTACCGTGAATCCCATTCCGTTTGATATGGCCGACACGCCAGATGCGTTGCTGGTTCAGGCCTATCTTCCCGGATTTCATCGGGAGGATGTAACGGTAGAAGTGCGCGATCATCGGCTCGCGATCAAGGCAGAACGGCGCCTGCCGCGACGTGATGACTTGACCTGGCTGCATGTCGAAGCTCCGTACGGCACCTTCATTCGAACCATTGGGTTGAGTTCAGACGTCGATTCCGAGCATATCGGAGCAGGCTGGCGCGAAGGTGTGCTCACACTTCGCCTGCCGAAAGCACAAGAGGCTCGGCCTCGGCAAATCCCGATCCAGCAGGTTACTCAGTTCGCATTGGACAGCGAGTAAATAGAGGGCGGCCCCAACGGGCCGCCGTTTTCAATAGGAGCCAACAATTCGCGGTAAGCGCTACGTCTTCGGGGCCCGCCTCATCGCGGCGGTCTCAGATATCGAAACGTTGACCATTAACCGCGCCAGTGCTCGTTGTGAACCACTTTCTGCTGCGCTCAAAGTACTCTGAATGTATCTCATGCGTTTTTGCTCTGCAACCCACCGACCTCGCGACAACCTTAGTACAGCGGCGGGACGGTTTGGCCAATGAGCCTGCACCCATAGCAATGCACAGTTTTTTCGTCATCACGTACGGCGGTGAAAATCCCTATCGTTACCTCCCTACAACCCAGGTGCTAGCGCACTGACGGCATTATTACGTTAAACGACCACGACATTCACAATCTCGCGGGCCGAGCCGCTTGCCGTCCCGGAGCCTAAGCGCGACAATAAGAGTATGGACGATACACTCGAAAGGAGGAACTACGACGGACAAAACACCGCTCATTGCCGTCGACACACGCCCGGTGGACATCTGGTATGAAGGCCCATCCTATGTGGTGGCAGACAAACCACCGGGCATGTTGGTCCACCCCGCCGATGCTCATGGAACAGGCACTCTCGTCAATGTTCTGTTGCAATCCAATCGCTGGTTGGCCGAGATGGAACACAGTTATTTCCCGGGGGTTATCCATAGGCTGCGGGAAAGTGACCGGGGATTAGTCCTTGTCGCCAAAACCGACGAGGTCGCCCAAACCTTGCGCGAACAGCACCAAGCGGGAGAACTCACCTTCTCATACCGTGTGCAGCTACCCGCCTCTATCGCAACACATAAACAAGCACCAGTCACCGTGCTTGACCACAAAGTTTATGACGATGGCTTCACCGTCATGGACATCGATACTCCGATTGGGGACACGGATCGCCTGCGAGAGGAGTGGCTTGGGTCTGGCGTCAATGGCGCACACTTTGTTCTCTACCAGATGACCGTCCCCGATCGCATCCAACCACGGGTCATCGCCACCGCCCGCCGCATCCCTTTACCCGACATCGAGCTTTATACAGCTCCTCCCTGCAGTGTTTGCAATGGCACCAAAGATTTTCTGCGCTATCACGGATTTGGCTATTTTGACCACTCATTAACGGATCCTGACAACGTGGAAACAATGCGGCAATTGCGTGGCAAAGAACGAGGCATTCCGGTCATTCAGTGGGAGGGGAAAACATTGGTGGGGTTCGATCGGCAACAACTTAAATCGCGACTACAACTGTTGTAACTATCAGCCTTGGGCTACGGAGGTGCAAAATGGCAGATTGGACCGGCACCCTGACGTTTACCCCCGAGCAGCAACAAGCGCTCGAGGCCTTTATTCGCGAACCTGACACCCGGCGCGACGATGTGTTCGCCCACGGAAGCCTTGAAACGGGCAGTCCCGCGCGGCTCGATTGGATTATCAAACACGACATCTTTGAGGGCGTCGTCGTGCACTTTAGCCTGATGACCCCTGATGGCGGGTCCTTTCTCGCGGGCGTGGAACAATCCTTGTCGCATGCGCCCGACCTTTTTCAAACCTACGATATCCGCTATCAGGGACGCCAATATTCGGTCACGGTCAAGGCATCGTAAGCAACGTTAGGGAAACGCCCCCGTATTAAAAAAGAGCCGGACCACAGGCCCGGCTCTTTTATTAAGAGACCCCCGATTTAAACAGCATAATCCAAATCGACATTCCCACCATCCCCATGGCGATGAGAAACACTAGATACAGGGGGACAATTTGCCAGGCTAAGCCACGCCCTTCGCGTACATGCATGAACACGCCTATCTGAAGCGCACCTTGCATCACCGCCAGCGCCAAAATGACGGCCAAGAGGGAAACGGGCGGCAGGACATGATCCATCACCAAGAAATACGCGCCAAACGTCAAGATCAGCGACCCGATATATCCGAGGATTTGGATGGTCGGAAACTTCTCCTCATGAAACCGCGGCCGTAGAAATTTTAACGCCCGGTCGTTATCTTGATTATAGGCCTCGTCAATTGTCAACGGTTGCTCAACTTGCGACATCGCTGCTTACCTCCTCTGCACCGCGCTTCATACGATTTTCCCGTTCAAATAGACGAACGTAAAGATGAATATCCAGACGATGTCCAAAAAGTGCCAGTAGAGCGAGAACGTGTATATTTTTCGGGCAGTGCGCGCCGTGATCCCGCGCTTTCGCAGTTGCAGCAAGAGTGTCAGCGCCCAGAAAATACCAAACGTCACGTGCGCTCCGTGCGTCCCCACTAAAATGTCAAAGGCCGACAAAAACGCGCTGGTATGCCAGGTTGCACCAATGGCGGCAAAGCTGACAAAGTCGTGAATCTCCGTCGTGACAAAGCCCGCTCCTAACAGCATGGTGAGCAAGAGCCAGAACATCAACGCTCGAGTCTGGCCTTTGCGCATCGCGAAGACACCCAGCCCAATGGTAAAGCTGGAGGTGAGCAACAACAGCGTTTCCAACATTACCGGACCCATTTTGAATAACTGGTCTGCAGTCGGCCCCATCGCATACGAATGCCGCATCACAGCGTAGGTGGAAAAGAGGCTTCCGAAGACTAACACGTCCGTCACCAGAAACATCCAAAAGCCGGTAATATTGACGCTTTCTTTTTCGTCGGCAAATTCTAACGGCAGTTTCTGCACTTGTTCTTCGGCTAATGGCAAGCTCATCCTTGCAACCTCCCTAACGACGCCTCGGTGCTCCGAATCACGTCAGCCTTGAGATGATGATGATCCTCATAGTCAAAACCGGAGAACAAAATACAGAGAATCACACCAACAAATCCCATGATGGCGATCGGCCAGAATTTAAACGTCATGCCAAATCCCACCACAAAGAACGAAGCCCCCAACAGAAAGGGAATGGGCGTATTGCGCGGCATTTCCACGTCACGCACATCCTCGGGCTTTAGGTCGGCCAGTGACTGCCCTCGTTGCTTCATCGCCCACCAGGCATCCCGTTCATGAACCACAGGAATCCGCGCAAAGTTGTATTCGGGAACCGGTGACGGCAGCGCCCATTCCAACGTACGGCCATTCCACGGGTCGCCGGTCAGATCTTTTTCCCCGTACAAGAGACTCCACACAATGTTGTACACCAAGGCCACAAAGGCTGCTCCCATGATTAATGCGCCGAACGTTGAGATGACGTTGAGTTCATGCCACCCCATGCCAATCGGATAGGTGTATAGACGCCGCGTCATACCTTTCAATCCCAGCAAATACTGGGGTGTGAAGGTAATCCAAAATCCAATGAAAAACAGCCAAAACGCGACTTTGCCTTGCCTCTCGTTCAACTTCATCCCAAACATCTTGGGCCACCAGTAATACAGGCCTGACAAGAGACCGAACAAGGTGCCACCAATAATCACGTTGTGAAAATGGGCGATTAAGAAATACGAATTGTGAAATTGATAGTCTGCCGGCACCACTGCCAGCATCACCCCTGAAGCGCCGCCAATCACGAAGGTGGGGATAAATGCCAACTGATACAACATGGCCACCGTGAGCTGAATACGGCCACCCCACATGGTAAAAATCCAGTTAAAGATCTTCACACCGGTCGGGATCGCAATCAACATGGTGGACAGTCCAAAGAAGGCATTAACCGCTGGCCCCGCTCCCATCGTAAAGAAGTGGTGCACCCAGGTCCCGTAGGACAAAAACATAATCGCCAACATCGAGACAACCATTACTGGGTAGCCGAACAACTGCTTTTTCGAGAACGTGGAAACCACTTCGGAAAAGACGCCAAATAATGGGATTACCAAGATATAGACCTCGGGATGACCAAACAACCAGAATAAGTTGACGTACATCATCGGCATTCCGCCACGTGTCAGCGTAAAGAAGGAAGAGCCAAACAGTCGGTCAAAGAGGCTCATCGCTAAGGCGACGGTCAGGGGTGGAAACGCAAACAATATCAGGGCCGAAGTGATCATCGTCGACCAGACAAACATCGGCATGCGCATCAGCGTCATCCCCGGCGCTCGCATCCGTACCGTGGTGACCAAAAAGTTCACGCCTGTCATGGTCGTCCCCATCCCGGCGATAATCAGGGCCAGAAAATAATAATTCTCACCGGGACCTGGATTAAACGCCAGACCTGTATAGGGCGGATAGGCGGTCCAGCCTGCATTCGGCGAACCTCCAATCACGAAGGAGATGTTAAAGAGAATCGCGCCAAATGCGAACAGCCAGTAGCTCATGGCGTTGATTCGGGGAAATGCCACATCACGCGCCCCAATCATAAGCGGCACCACGGCATTGAATAGCGCGAAGATAAACGGCATGGCCATAAAGAAGATCATGATGGTACCATGCGTCGTGAACACCTCGTCGTACTGCGCCGCAGGCATAAACTTCGTGGTCGGCAAGGCCAGCTGCGCGCGCAGCATCTCGGCGTCAATACCGCCCCGGAAGAGCATCACGATGGCGGCAATCAGGTACATCACCGCGATCTTTTTATGGTCTACCGTAGTCAGCCACTCTCGCCACAGCCAGCCCCACCGCCGAGTCTTGGTCATAAATCCGAGCAAACCGATCCCCGCCATGATCAACCCAAAGTCAATCAGGAGGATGTCTGGATAGCGGACGGTCGGCGGGAACAGCGTATGATATAAATACGGCAAAAACGACGGCATGCAAAATCCACCTTTCAGCGTATAACCTAATCACGAAAACCGCCTACGACCTAATTCGACCGGGACATGGGCATGTAAACGATGCGGCCCTTCTGACCATTCATGGTCATGTACATGCCACTGCCCGTTAAGGTGAAACCACTCGCAATCGTTGGAAACGTGTCGCGGGGATAGCGACTGTATAAAGCCTTACCCATGGTGTCATGTCGGAGCAGTTTGTGATAGACCGCCAATGTCATAGGAGTTGATGTCGTATGCACTTGCGATGCCCAGGCGTCAAAGTCCTTCATCGGGACGGCCTTCACCTTAAAGAACATTTTCTCAAACCCCACACCCGAATACTGCGCACTGTCACCCCAATAGACGCCAGTTTTGTTTGCCTGCAACCAGAGCGGCAAGACGCGGTTCGGCATGGTGTACTCCATTCCGCCGAGCTGGGGAATCCATAGGGTATTCATGGGAGAATCCGCCGTCAACTCAAATAAGACGGGGACATTGGTGGGAATTTCCAAGTAATTGACTGTGGCGATGTGCTGTCCGGGATATTCAAACAGCCATTTCCAGGTCAACGACGTCACGTCGATTACAACCGGATCCTTGGCCTTGGGAACATGGGCCAATTCAAAAGTGACTTGAACCGTCGGGATCGCGATAACAGTCAGCAATGCGGCCGGCAACACCCACCATAACACTTCTAACCATTTGTTGGTGTGCCAGTCGGGACGATACGGGGCCCTATTCCCCGGTGTGTCACGAAAACGGATGACCGCATAAAAGTAGAGCGTAAAGACAATAACAATCACGATCGCCATGGCAAGTGCCGCTAGCTCCATGAGATGCAGTTCCTTTTCCCCGACGGGGCCAACGGGATGCAGCACGACGTATTGCTGTCCACATCCAGTGGAGAGAAGGCCGACCGCTATAGCTGCCAGCACTAGCGCGCGGTAAGGTTTCCGGAACCGCCCGAAAAGCATGGGAAAACCTCCTAATTGACCTTGAAATTCTCGACGAAGGCGGGTTCAAAAACCGCATTCAATGGTTAGCGACTTTTCGAACCTTGCAATCGTTATATTACTTAACTCGCAGTATAGCAATTGTGAAACTTGATATCAATGAAATCCGCTGACAATTTTTCCACCCCCAAGGCCAGGCAACGTCATTGACCGGCTGACCCCACTAAGGAGACAACCAGGCAAAGATACGAATATTTGTTGCCGGTAACGGATTTCGTGAGGGACATAGCCGCCGCTTTCCCTGATCGTACCGCTCTATTGGTGGTGGCATCAGACGCCAGCGCCAACCAAGTCAGCCATGGCGCCAAAGAAGCCTTAGTTGGTAAAACATCCCCAAGTTGCTGAATGCGCCGTCTGTCGCCATTCCCGACCTAGAGCGGGTTGACATCGTCAAAGCCTGTGCCATCCTAGCGAATCCTGAAACTGCCAACGACCCCACAAGAACACGCCCAAGCCGGTCACGGCCCTCTACAAGTATCCGCGTGGATTGAATTTGTAGACACGCGGCCTAAAGCCAGCAGCAGGAAGCTGCACCAAAAGGAAAAGACCCGCCATTCAGAGATTCACCCGTGGGTTAAATGGGCGCAACGTCTTTGGGAGCGGCACGCCCAAATTTCCACGATAGGAATCCTGCCGCCACCAGTATGACGCCCAAGAGGCCCCATCCCCAATTAAAGTGGTGAGTCGCATCCACGAAGGCCCCGAATAGTGGAGGAAAAATGGCCGATCCCATAAAGGCTGCAGTGCCAACGCTGCTCATCGCGAATCCCGATTGGGCCGGTGGAACGGACTCTCCAGCCCAAGTCATCGTCAACGCGTTCCAGCCGACCGCCCCCATGCCAAAAACAAACCAAATTGCGCCTAATATTAGTAATGGCACGTGGCGAGGCAACAGCGCGACGATCCATGCCATCAGCGCAGCTATCAGGGCGCACCCAGCTAGAACCGGTGGACGATGCCCACCCAGCCGGTCGCTGATCACCCCAGTCAGCACGCGACTGACACCCCCGCCAAGTTGTGAGGCGGCCAAAACTAACCCTGCGCTAGCCAACCCCACATGGTGAATCCGTTGCAGATCCGTCAAACTAAAACCCAACAAAAGATATTGACCGGAAACCATCAATATGGCCACTAAAGCAGGACGCCAGATTCCTCCCAGTACAGCCCGCTGCAGACGTACCCGCGCTCCCTGGGATTGGGATGCTCCAGCCGGAATCACGCGGCTAAACAGCCAGCCCACCACGAAGAGCTCCAGCGCAAAGAGCCAGAACACGTGCCTAAGTCCGATATTGGCGGTGAGCCGCGGCAACAGGGCCGCGGCCAACAACGCCCCAATCGGTACCCCGGTCTGCCGGATCCCCATCACCATGCCCCGTGGGCGATCACGAAAAGCCGTAAATACCGCTTTTGTCCCCGCCGCAGGAACAATCGCCAGCATGGCGCCCAGCACATACAACACCACTAATAGGACGTCAAACCGTGAGGCCAGCAACATCGCCAGAACCGACGCGGTCATCGCCCCAGTGCCCACAAACAACAGGCGGCGCGGACCGGCGCGATCGGCAATCGCCCCCATCATCACCATAGACGTCATGATGCCCAGCGATAGGGCCGTGGTAACCAACCCCATTTGAGCCAATGTCAACCGGTACTGCACAGCAAAGTACACGCCCATAATGACAATCCCCTGCTGAACAAATGACATCCCGGTTTGCGACAAGGTGGCCAAACCCAAAAATGGAACCGGTCCGATGCGCGCGTGAAATCCGCGGGCTTCAAAAGGCTTTATCATTTGTCTCACCAGCTTCTGTCTTCGACAACGACGTGCCTAAATCCCGCTGACAATCCGAGGTTTTCCGTGCAAAAGTCACCCATCCACCGTGATCAGATGGTGCGGGCCACTTTTTTGGTGTTTGGGGTCCGCATGCCAGGCAGCCGTGGATAAATGACGTCGTTCCCCAAAAGCGACCACGTCCGCTTCAAATCAATTGGCACGATGCATTTCGCCCGGATCGCATTGCCGTTTGCAGAATTTGACCACTTCAGCGGAGAGGTCGAAGTGAGACGTTGCACCTGTTCTGGTGTCAACTGGCCTGCTTGGTGACCAGTTGCCCCGCGTTAAGCCCGTGGACGGCTGACGCACGTCCTCCCGATGACTAGTAGGTCGATTCCAAAGTTACGGCATGTTCCATATCAATTGTTTGCCCAATAAATGCACTGCTTTAAGACATCTACATGGGTTCTATACTTTGGAATCCCTCTAATAGTCAGGCGATAGCAAAGGAACTTAGCTGCTAGCCGTCCGCAATAGCACTTTTAGCGCCTTTCGCTCACTAAACAGTTGATAGGCTCGTTCCCCGTCACTTAGGGTAAGGTGATGCGTAAACAGGCGTTCGGGATGTAAGCGGCCTTTTTGCACAAGACTCATGACAGCCGATGCCACTGCCGGCACGTTACACATACCCGCCCGCAACGTCAAGTCCTTTGCAAACGCACGGGCCATGGCAACGGGAATCTTCCCCTCAGTAAACACGCCTGCGCTCGATATCGTAGCAAATCCACGCGCCACGCGGATAGCCAGGGCCAAGCTGTCGGCGCTTCCGACTGCTTCAATGACCGCATCGGCACCGCGGCCCCGGGTCACATCCCGGACAATATGTTCCGCATTTTCATTCGCCACAATTGGAACCGCCCCTCTTTGCCGGGCCTGAGTTAGGCGATCGGGCACCAGGTCCAGCGCCAGCACCTGGGCAGCCCCAAAGATGTAGGCAAGCTCTACCGCGAGCAAACCGACCGGACCGAGTCCAACCACCGCAACAACATCACCCGGACGAATGCATGCGCGATCAACCGCAAAGTATGCCGTTGAAGCGATATCACCCACAGTCAGTCCCGCCTCATCGGAAACATCGTCGGGCACCGCTATTAATGTCACATCGGCATAGGGAATGCGTACCCGTTCGGCTTGTGTGCCGGCTAAGTTTCCCAAACGGGGTCCAAATCCAAAGAGTTGCAAAGCCTCACACTGCGTGAACAAACCGCGGGCACAGGCCCAGCAATTTCCGCAGGAAGAAAAAAATGACCCCGTTACGCGCGCGCCCACCTGAAATTTGCGCACGGATGTTCCGGTCGCCTCAACCACTCCCACATACTCGTGGCCAATCGGCATCGGTACAGACAGGGTGCCGGTACGTCCATGGTAGAGATGTAGGTCCGAGCCACAAATAGCCGTAGCGCGAACGCGAATAATCGCGTCAGTCGGATACACTAACTCCGGGTCACAAACCTCTTCATAGACGATCGTCTCAGGGCGCGGCAAGGTAAGCGCCTTCATTGCCAAGCCCCCCTTCTAGCCCGTCAA